>NZ_CP150214.1:3507150-4143080 GCF_037969835.1 Oceanobacillus sp. FSL W7-1281
AATCCTAAGCCGATGAAAACATTTAATGACGCCGGATTGCTGGGTGAAATTGATGTAACCAGCTGCTCCCTGCCAGTACGTTCAAATTGCTCCTTGACACATGCAGCTGTAAAAGGTTTAGCAAACCCCTGGCCGCGAATGTCCTTATGCATTGCTAACAGCAAGACATTTTCTTCCTGATAAGCAAAGAATCCTTTCACACGGCCATCCTGCTTATAAGCAAGAATCAGCTTCTGGTCAATCAAGTCCTTTACCCAATTTCGGTAGCGGAGATCGGCCATTTCATTCGGAACATGAAAATCACGGTGATACCTGCCGCCTTGAAAAGCTTCTTCGGCAATCGTTAAAATATCATCTGCTTCATAATTTTCATGGAAGGTAACATCTCCAGCTTCTTCTTCTAAAAATTTATTGCGGTAACAATAGGGCTCCATTAATGTATCTGCATAATAAAAACCATATTTGTGAAGCAATGCCTTATCAGCCAGTGGGTCTACTTTAACGGTAAAATGCCCCTCGACATCTGCTGCAGCCTGCAGCGCAGCTTCACTATATTCGGTTAATTGAAAGGTATCAAGCGGGAAATTCCGGCTGTCCCAAGGCGTCGGCTTTAAATATTCACTCATTTTCCTCTTCCTCCCTGTTTCACTTCTAACGTTTCATTTTTTTTGATTTCCCCTTTTATGTCCTTAATTAAATAAATTGGGCGGTTCTTCGCTTCGTTGAAAATTTTCCCAAGGTAGAGACCAATAATTCCAAGCTGAAAGAATAGTAAACCGCCAATAAAAAAGATGGACACCATCACACTGGTCCAGCCTTGAACAGGCTCATCCAAAAAGAAATAGCGGAAAAATAAATATAGCGCATAGATAAACGAAGCGAATGCCATCAGAAAACCTACACCAATCGAAAGCCGGAGCGGTTTATTCGATTGGGAAACAATCGCATCTGTTGCTAAAGCAAATAATTTTTTCAATTGATAGGAGGACTTTCCTTCTTTTCTGGCATCATGCTGTACTTCTATTTTTGTTTGCTGATATCCCATCCATTGAATAAAGAAAGGGAAATAACGATTTTGCTCGCGCAGCTTACGAAAGCTTTCCACTACTTTTTTTCGGGAAATGCTGAAATTGGCTATCGATGCGTCCGTCTTTTTTCCCGTAAAATAATCATAGACTTTATAAAAAGCTTTCGACGTAAGTTTTTTTACACTCTTATCCTGTCTTTGTGCACGCTGCGCAAAGACAACATCATAGCCATCCTGGGCCCGTTCGTACAGCGAAGCAATTTCTTCCGGGCGATCCTGCAGATCACAATCCATCACGACTACCCAATCTCCTGATGTAAAATCAAGTCCTGCCGTGATAGCATGATGCTGTCCAAAATTACGGGACAAATTAATTCCTTTTATTTTTTTATCTTTCTGATGAAGCTTAAGCATTGTTTCCCAGGCATGGTCCGGGCTCGCATCATTTACCATAATGATTTCATAATCTGCTGGAATGGACTGGATAGTTTGAATAATGCGTTCTGCGAGCTCGACAAGGCAGCGTTCACAGCCATAGACCGGGACAACAACTGAAATCAAATCGGTACGTTTGTTTTCCATTTTGCTACATACCATTCTACGGTTTTTCTCAGTCCATCCTCTAAATCAACTTGCGGCTGCCAGCCTAGTTCCCTTTGAATTTTACTTGCATCAATGGCGTACCTCTTATCATGTCCTTTTCGATCTGTCACAAAGGTAATCAAATCAGAAAAATGCGCTAATTGATACTTTTGCAGTAAATCTGGTCTTTGCTCGTCTAATAAATAACAAACGGCATTGGTGATGGTGATATTTTCCTGTTCATTATTTCCGCCGACATTATAGGTTTCCATCGTTTTACCCTGATGATAAATCATATCGATTGCTATGCAGTGGTCCTCAACAAATAGCCAGTCACGGATGTTCTTCCCATCCCCGTAAATCGGTATCGGCTCATTTGCCAAAGCCTGCCGGATAATCGTAGGCAGAAGCTTCTCATCATGCTGTCTTGGTCCATAATTATTCGAGCAGGAGGAAATAATCACATTCATCCCATACGTATGACCAAAGCTTTTTACTAAAAAGTTCGCTCCAGCTTTCGATGCGCTGTATGGATTTCTTGGGTCATAGGGCGTGTCCTCTGTAAATTTTCCAGATTCACCTAATGAGCCATAAATTTCATCCGTGGATATGTGATGAAATCTGCGCTCACCAAGCTCTCCTTTTTCCTCCCAATCTGCTCTCGCCGCCTGCAAAAGATTCAGCGTACCAACGACATTTGTATCGATGAATGGGCTCGCATCATGAATGGAACGGTCTACATGGGATTCCGCAGCAAAATGAATAACCCCTTCAATATCATACTCTTTGAAAATCGCTGCTACGGTTTTCATATCTGCAATATCGCCATGAATAAACTGATAATTCGCGTTATTATCGACTTCAGTTAAATTAGCTAAAGAGCCGGCATAGGTTAGCTTATCTACATTAATCAATTGCTGATCAGGATATTTCTGCTGGTAATAGTGGATGAAGTTGGAGCCGATAAAGCCAGCTCCGCCAGTAATTAAGATAGCCCTACTCATTTTCAACCAGTCCTAACATCGGGTGATGGTCAATGGTATCCCAATATTGCTGGCTATGCTTGCGATTGGCGATTTCTATTAAATATTGCCCATAATCGGTTTTCTCCATCGATTTCCCTTTTTCATATAGTACATCCCTCGATATATATCCCAGATAGAAAGCAATTTCCTCTAGACAAGCAATCTTAAACCCTTGGCGCTGCTGGGTCGTTTTGATAAATTCAGCTGCATCAAATAACGATTCCTGTGTACCGGTATCCATCCACGCAAATCCTCGGCCTAACAGTTCTACATGAAGCTGATTCCATTTTAAATATTCTTTATTTAAATCGGTGATTTCTAATTCTCCACGTTCAGAAGGCTGGAGTTTTTTAGCAATTTTCACCGCTCTGGAATCATAAATATACAGTCCCGTAACTGCAAAGTCTGATTTCGGGTCATCTGGTTTTTCCTCAATCGAAATCGCTTTTTGATGATGATCAAATTCAACCACACCAAAGCGCTCGGGGTCTTTAACCCGATATCCAAATACAGTCGCATGCTGATGGTTCTTTATCGCATTCCGCAATAAGGTGGTAAACCCTTGCCCGAAGAAGATATTATCCGCTAGAATCAGCGTAACATCATCCTTCCCGGTGAATTCTTCACCAAGAATAAGCGCTTCAGGGATTCCTTTTGGTTCAGCCTGTTCTTTATAGACAATTTGAATACCTAATGCCGATCCGTCTCCCAGTAATATCTCGAAACGAGCAATATCTTCTGGTGTACTAATAATCATCACTTCTTTAATACCACCCAGCATCAAGACAGATAACGGATAATAAATCATCGGTTTGTCATAAACAGGCAGCAGGTGCTTATTCATACTATCTGTACTCGGAGACAGACGTGTTCCACTTCCTCCAGCCAGAATAATTCCTTTCATGATACACACCCTCCATCAAAATTTATTTTTATTGTTTTTAAAACATAGGTCTTGTTATTATCTACATTATTCCTTTAAAGACCGTTTTGTAAACTTACATTCTTGTTTCAAATTTATTTCGTGAATAGAAAAGCTGTTGCAGATTTACCATGAAATTGCCACAATTGTATAGAAACAGGAAATGATGCGGATTTACTTTTATCGCAGGTGCCTGTTTTTAATATAATAAACCATCTCTATGTTTGCTAAAAATGTGTATGCGAATAATTTAAAACGCACTATTACAAACAGAAATCTGTTAGAGTAATAGCTAGAATAGAAATAGATAAAGTAAGGAAGATTTTAAATGAACAGACAGCAATTAGAGAAAAACATATACAAATATGCCTCTGAGTTACTTACAGAGAAAGGTTATGTCAGTTCAATCGATGTTTTGATGAAAATGGAGAAATTATCAAAGAAACAAGCTGAGGATTGGCGCTTTAAACGGATTCCTTATTTGGAAAAAGTCATTTCTCTTAATCTGGGGAAATTGAATCATTTGCTTCAAACCCTTAAAAAAATTGCTAAAGAGAACCAGTTAAAGCCTTCCACGACTGTCTATCAATCGTGGGGAAAAGGAGCAAAAAAGACATTACGATTCTCTAAAACAGGAAACCCGCATATGGAAAAATTATATTCAACCCATTATATGAAACAATCAAAATAAGAAGAGGGAGGAGTTTGTACATGACTAAAACAAAGCAGCTGAAGATTCCAGAATTAAAAAAGCACCTGCGTACGTGTGATGAAAAAGAACTTATTCAAATAATTACGGAGTTATATAAGCTAAATAGTGATGCAGCTGAATATTTATCAGTTAAATACGGCGGGGATGAGGAGATACAAGCATTATTTGAAAAAGCACAGCAGGAAATTAACAATGAATTCTTTCCTGACAGAGGGTTAGGAAAAATGCGGCTATCCCATGCCAAAAAAGCCATATCCCGCTTTAAGAAACTCACAAACGATGAGAGAAAAACAATCGAATTAATGGTTTATTATGTTGAAATTGGCACTTTATTCACCAATACCTATGGAGATATTGACGAGAGATTTTATGATAGTATGAATTCCATGTATGATCGAGTCATTGCTGCTTGTGAGAAAGATGAGCAGCTTTTTAAACAGCTGCAGCCCAGATTATTTAACATTGTAGAAAACGCCAACGGTATTGGATGGGGCTACCACGATAATCTGGCAGATAGCTACAATTCTATCAACTGGTTAAATTCATAAATCGAAACTTCACTCAACGGGCGTTTTACGGACGGTTCTCCGTGATAAAATGTGGTTTTATATTAGAATTAATTGCCATACCTCCCTTCATTATTATAGATGGATAGAAAAAGACGCAGCCTATGGATTGTACACATAAGCTGCGTCTCTTTGTATTACATTTACCTGCCTATCGTTGAACGCTATCTTTCTCTTTTGCGATACATTTCCTAATATCCATCATCGCCTGCAAATGCATGCCTTCATGAAAAATCGTCCGTATTAAAACCTGCTCGATCGTATATATCCCCATTTCAATCGGTTCAAATTCCTCTGCTAATCGATGCTGATATTGCTTTCTAATGACATTGGGCTGTTCTCTTAATAAATTCTTTAACGCTTCAAAGGTTGGCGTTTCTGAAGTAAAGTGATTAGGTGATGTTCCAAAACCAAACCACTGGTTAAAATATCTCGTTGCTTCGGAGGTCTCCTTTGTCAAAGTCTCTATCCACAAGAATTGGTCTAAATAAATATGTCCGAGATTCCAGCGGATATTATTATTAAAATTCGCCGGCACCATTTCTGCCTGCTCTGCCGTGATGCCCTCTACTGCCATCAGCACATCTGTCCGATAAGCGGAAAGCTGATTAAACAGGACTTCCTGTTCATTGGTCATTATTTTCTCCTCCCTCTTCTATCGTTTTCTGATCCGTTGTTTTTTCCTCGTTATATATTATTTCTACATTATTGAGAGAACTCCTGCCGAGAACATAAATAAAAGGCATGACGCTCATCTCTTAAAGAGCACCATACCTTTTATTCAACATCTATGCTTCCCTCTTATATTTCTTATCCGCAGCTGACTGCAAAGTTGATTTTTTCTCCGTTATTCCATACCAATACGCTGCACCAATGAAAACTGCCCCGCCGACAAGATTCCCAAGGGATACCGGAATCAGGTTAGCAGCAAGACCTGCAAAAGTAATTGTTTCTGGATGCGGGATCATTAAAGCAGTTGACAGCACGGTCATATTGGCCACACTATGCTCAAATCCAGATGTGATAAAAGCGAATAAACACCAGAAAATCATGATGAGCTTTGCTGTTTCATCCTTTAATTTAACAGAGCACCAGACGGCCAGACAGACCAGAATATTACAGAGAATCCCGCGAACAAACAGCTCCATAAAAGGTCCGTTCATCTTGGCGCTTGCAGAGGAAATAATGAAATCTGCTGTACCTCCCGTAGCCAATCCCGAATAAAAGAATAATCCAGCTACAACAATAGACCCTGCAAAGTTGCCAAAATAACTGAACACCCATATCCGCAGGACATCTAAAACCCTTGTTTTCTTTGTTAAAAAGCCAATTGTCATTATCATATTATTTCCCGTAAACAAGTCAGACCCAGCCATAATGACCAGACTCAAAGCAATCCCAAAGGAAACACCCATGACAATCGATGTTCCGGCAAACTCTGTCGGAGCAAGCATCCCGCCGATAGTAAAAATTAAAATAATTCCTAGACCGACAAAAAATCCTGCCAGCATCGTCATGATGAGATATTTGCTTTTACTATGATTCAATTGTTTTACCTTGGAAACAGCTGTGTTACTGAAAGTGGTTATGGTCTCCATCATTTTTTGTTCCTCCTCTTTGCATCCCATTCTATCGCATTCTCAGTCCTACTTCTATCCTGTTTTTCCAGCTTCTCTTTCAACTCTTTGGTAAGTACCAGGCCGGCGTCAGATGTTGAAAGTGCCACTGTCAATTTTTCCTGACTGAGTCCTGCTAAAGCAATAAAATTAGATAGCTCATTTTGACTTGTATCATGGACCCACTGGTTATCTGCCGCACATCGGCAAACATACGCGTTGACTGCTTGATTATCCGTTGCCGCAAAAATGAGATGTGCATTTTTTATATCTTGTGCTTCAAATTTTTTCTGCTTCCACACCACATCATGCATTTTAAATAGCTCCTCCCGTATTCCCGGACTGATTACGGTGATTTTAGCTCCTGTTCCTGCCAGTTCTTTTGCCTTACGCAGAGCTGTCTCCCCGCCCCCGATAATTGCCACCCTTTTTCTGTCGAGGTTCATCATCACCGGATACATCTTCTCCATCACACGCTTCCTCCATTCGCTTGATTAACGTTTTTTTCATCAGCTCATCAAATTCTAAGTTTGGGCAAATAACAAAAGTATCCTTTGAAGAGAAAACAATCTGTTCTATTTTTTCAAGCTGCAGACCAGTAAATAACAAATATGGCATCACATAAACTTTTTTATATCGATAAGGAAGAAATTCCAATGTTTCTTCCAGGCTGGGTTTCCCCAGCTGCAGGAATGCTGTATACACTGGAATATCCAATTTCTGCTCAACGCTCTTTCCAATCTGCTGCAGCTCTTGAATAGGCCTGAGATGACTGCTCCCGCCGCCGGCCAGCATAATTGCCGTATCCTTTTCATTTTTTTCAGCTCCGATACGTTTCACCACAAGATCAACCATATATGGATGCGCTCCAAACGGCTCCGAGATTTCAAACGAAATAAAGGGATATTTCCTTTGAACCGCACGCAACTCTTCCGGAATATCCAATTGGTGTTGAATTGCTGAAAAAAGAAGGACAGGCACAATCAAAAAACGCTTTGCCCCATCAGCAATTAACTTTTCCATTGTCTCTGCAATGGTCGGAGCGGTTAATTCCAAAAAAGCTATTTCCTGGTTTGGAGAAGCAACCTCCTCCTTCACAGATTCAATAAATCTCTTAAACTGAGCTTCTCCTTCTTCACAACGGCTTCCATGACCAATATAAACCACTGCATCAAACATGTGTATCCCTCCCATTTATTCGATTTATTTTTGGCTGTATCCGCTTCTCCAATTTTATAGAATCCTTGTTACATCATGTATTCTAATATTCTCACATTTATCAACCTGCTTTTCAGCCGCGATTACACGTCCCGCCAAGATCATTTCGCTTATTCCTTACATTCTTTATACATTGTTAAATCTGTAAAATTATTTGTGAATAAATTCACAAATGTAGTTAAAAAAAAGATACCTTCCAGTTTTTCTTTCCAGAGAATAACTCCCTCACCGTTAGTGTAGCACATTCTATTTTTGAATTGCGTTGATTTTTTGAACAGTTTGTGTCCGGTTTAGTAATGTTGGGTGAATCAGCGGAAAATGCCAGCTGCCAAACAAGCAAGATGCTTCATTCTGATTTCCGGGACACAGATATGTTTAACATCGTGTTTCATATATTCGGCAGGAAAGAAGCATTTCTTCCCTGCCGAAATACAATGCAAATCATCTCTTTGCGGATAATAAATACATTCTCATACAGGAACATTTAAGGCCAAAACCCCAGCCATTTCCACCACGTAAAAGCAACAAGAAGCGTTATGAGCGTGCTGGCAAGTGTGGATAATAAACCAGGCAGGTAAAAGTCCTGTTGATTTATCATTCCGGTTCCGTGCACGACAACGTTGGGCATCGTTTCTACAATTAACACATATCCGAATAAAATGGTTAGTGCAGAAGTAAAAGCAATCACTACCGGGTCAAGATTTGCCTGAAATGACAGACTGATAAGCACAGGAAGTAATGTAACTACCGCTGTTGATACATTCGTAACCCCTAAATGGTAAATCTGCGATATTAAAATAACGATAAGTATCGCAAGCCATGGATTCGCAAATATATTTACGATTTGTTCCGAGGTAATCAGCACCTCCAGGATTTCAATGGCTCCGGATTCAATTAAGGCGAAACCTAAAGAGAGCGTTGCTCCAATTAATAGAACTAAATCAAAATTGACACCGACCAGCTTTCGCCATTCTACAAAACCTATTTTAGGCATTGCCATTAAAACGACTGCCATTAAAGCCGGGACGGTAGGATGATAGCCATGGAGCGGCTCTGTCATCCAGAGAATAACTGTTACCAACAGGATAATCATACATTTCAGTTCTGCACCGTTTATGCTCCCTAATTCCTTCTTTTTCTCTTTCATTTGGTTAGATAAGGTTTCAAAAGAAAAATTTTCAGGCGGGTAGCATTTCCAAACAATATACGGAATAACGATAATTAATAAAATCCATATCGGAAAAGCATATAACAGCCAGTCTAAATACGATAGGGTGCGCCCTGTATATAATTGTAAAATTTCAATGGTCAAAATATTCCCGATAGCTGCTGTTAAAATGGCTGTCCCGCTGACATTCCCTGCATAAGCTGTTCCTACCAGCATCAGCTTGCTAAAGTTGCTCCCCTTTTTCGCACCTACAGATTTCAAAATAGACAGAACAACTGGAACCATCAGCGAGGCGCGTACTGCAGTTGCAGGTATAAAAAAAGCCTGGATTTGCATAAGTAAAAACAAGCCCATAAAAATCCCTTTAGCAGATGCTCCCCACTTAGCCAGCAATATGTAAGTAATCCTGTCCATCAAAGAAGTTTCATTTACTCCTTTGGCAATCATCATGCCAGCCACAATTAAAAATACTGCCGGAGACCCAAAGCCGCTTAAGACAACATCAATGGAGACAGCGTGTAAAAATAGCAATAATACCATGGTAAGAACAGATGTCATTCCAAGCGGAAGGGACTCAAAAGCCCATAACAAAATTCCATACACCATGATGCTGATTGTAGCTTTTGCAGACCAGGGAATCTCTGCCGGCAAAAAAATCAATAAGCCGATAAAAATAATCGTAGATAGTAAAAACGTTATAATTTTTCCATTTACATGGATTCGACCTCTTGGTTGGTTCGTTTTTTTCCTGAATAACATAAGAGCAGCCTTCTTTTATCATTTTAATTTTTCCTATCTCAATGAGCTAAAAACTATTTTAACAGGAACCCCGTACCATGACAGCACGGGGTTCCTCATTGTTTGTCAGGACGATGCACTGACATCTTCCTGTACCACAGCCTGGGGCGGCTCGGATTTATTAATATATTTTTGAATTCCTATTAATACAATGGTAAGAATAATCCCAATCACATCCGTTTGAATTCCGGAAAGCATAAACATGATGGCAGCACCTAATAGAATAATTCTGCTATACCAGCTTGCTTTTTTCCCAAAAAACCAGCCTTGTACAGCAGCAGATAATAAATATACTCCTATCAATGCTGTAATGACCGCTAAGATGATTGCGCCCGTTGTCCCGCTTTCCAGCAATAATTCTGGACTGAAAAAGAACATAAATGGCACAATAAAAGCTGCAAGTCCAATTTTAAATGCTTCGACACTTGTTTTCATCGGATCTGTTCCCGATATACCTGCCGCCGCAAATGCTGCCAACGCTACTGGAGGTGTAATGGCAGAAATAACAGCGTAATAGAAAACAAACATATGAGCAATAATTGGTTCAATCCCCAGATTCACCAATCCCGGAGCGATAACAGAAGCGGCAACAGCATAAGCGGCCGTTGTCGGCATTCCCATACCAAGAATAATCGAAATGGCCATGGCAAAAACTAATGCAATAATAAGATTATTATCTGCAATTGTGAGCAGCATCGAGCTAAAACGCTGACCAACGCCGGTTAAGGCAATGACACCCACAATAATCCCGGCGGTAGCTACAATGGCAATCAGTTGAATAGCATTTTTCATGCCTAATTCCAATGCTTCTAAGATCTTCATCAGGCCCATTCTTGTTTCCTTACTGAATAAGCTTAGAATAAAACAAGCCACGATTCCAACAGTACCTGCGTAAATAACAGAAAATCCATTAACTAATAGAAAAATAAGTAACACTACTGGTGTAAATAGATAAAATTTCTTCATTAATTTTTTCATGTTAGGCAGCTGGTCTCGAGATAACCCAACCATTCCACTTTTCACAGCCTGGAAATCTACCATAAAATAAACAGACACAAAATATAAAATCGCCGGTATGGTTGCTGCTATAATAATACTAGAATAAGGTATTCCAGTAATTTCCGCCATCAAAAATGCTCCGGCTCCCATAATCGGCGGCAGCAGTTGACCGCCTGAGGATGCGGTTGCTTCTGTAGCTGCGGCAAACATAGGACGGTATCCAGTTTTCCGCATCAGCGGTATGGTCAAGGAACCAGTTGCAACCACATTACCTGCCGAGGTCCCGTTAATCATTCCCATTAGACCAGAGGAAACAACGGCTACTTTTGCCGGTCCGCCTCTAAGTCCGCCGGCTATTCTAAAAGCTACATCAATAAAATATTGACCAACACCGGACATTTGTAAAAACGCTCCAAATATAATAAACAGAATAATATATTTAGAGGATACATCTGTCGTTACCCCAAATACGCCGTCCAGTCCATAAACATATGTTACAAATCTTTCTACTGAATAACCATTATGATTTAAAATACCTGGCAGATATGGCCCAGCAAAACAGTAAAGAATAAAAACAAATGCCAATATAGGTAAAATCCAGCCGCTTGCCCGGCGAGTGATTTCTAAAACTAACAATAAACCAAGAAGCGCAACAATGAAGTCCATCGTAGTAGGCGCTACACCAAAACGGAAAACAAGCTGACTCAGATTAATATAAATATATAAAGCTACAAAAATAGCAACTGCAATCAGCAGCCAATCAATAATAGCCACTTTATTTGACTTTGTCTTCCAGCCTTTGTAAAGCAATAAAGCAAGTACGGTGCCAAAAGCCAGATGCGTGCTGCGGAATACCCAAGGATCAATTGGATTAAAATTAAGTATATATAAATGATAAAGTGCTCCAATAACAGCAATAGTCAAAAATAGATAGCGGACAAATCCAGATAGATTTCTTATCTGCTCAGAAGTTTCTATTTCATCTTCTCCAAGCGTGGTATCTATTTTTTTGTTTTCGATTTCCTCTTTCTTGTCTACCTGCTTTTCACCTTCTTTATTCCAATTTTTTTGGTTTTTCTCTTTTGACATGTATTGCCCTCCTTGTTAACACGCCGAAATGATAACATTACATCTTTATGAAAGCTTTTATTCGAATGGATATTATCTATTGAGCAGGGATAGAGGTGAGACTTAGAAGTCCCACCGCCCTTCCTTGTACATGAAGTCTCCTTCTTATGCTGTTCCATTTAAGGGAAGCTGCTGCTCTCGCTTGATAAAACGCTTTCATTTCATTGATTATTTTGTTATCCTATACTACTATAAGAGCGTGTTTTAAGATTTGCTATAACAAAGGCTAGTTATCATTGTGACAATAAATAAAAATCACATCTTCCTTTTCTTTAACCGAATTTATTCCCACTCAGGAGGATAAACAGCTTCTGGAAGTTCAATACCAATCTCCTCATAATAGCGAATTGCTCCAGGATGCATCGGATACTCTTCATTTCTCAGAATTGTTTCCGGATCTTCAGATTCTTGAGCTGATGCGTGGGTAGAAATCATTTGATCAATATTCTCATGATATGCTTTCACCAAATCATAGACAAATTCCTCATTCGCATCTTTTTGAACAACTCCAAAGTTAAATTGAGCTATTGTCTCCTCATCGCTATCCAAGGAATCGTACGTGTCAGCAGGTATGACGAAATCCTCGAAATACGGCAGTGCTTCTTTTACTGTTTCCCGCTCTTCCCCATCTATCCCATAAATAGTGATATCCATCTGTGTCTCTACTTCTGTTACTGCTGCGATTGGCATTCCAGCTGAAAAGCCAATATGATCCAACTGCCCATCAAGCATTTGTGACGCCATATCACTTGCTCCTGCTGCAACCTGTTCGCCAGTTTCAATGCCAAGCGCATCATAGATTAATGGATTATACGTGCCGGGTGTACCGCCGGAAGGGCCTATACCAACCCGCTCCCCTTCATGTTCGGTAACACTTGTGACCCCGGAATCTTCACTGGACCACCAATGGAACGGGGTATCATACATTGGAAAGATAACACGAATATCATCATATTCTTTTTCAGCCCAGTCTCCCTCATTATAATACCCTTCAAATAGCGGACCTGTTGTAACCATGCCAAGCTGAACATCATCTACATCTAAAAGTTGAATATTGTGTACTGGTCCGCCTGTTACTTCTACATTTGATGTAACATCGAGATGATTTTCCAGCAATGTAGCTAAGCCGCCTCCCCAAATGTAATAGGTTCCGCCTTGTGAAGCTGTCCCAATGGTAACTGTTGATGGATAATCTTTTTCTTCAAACTCTCCATTATCTTCACCGCTTGCTTCTTCATCCCCACACGCCGCTAAAAATATAAGTCCTAATATAAATGCGAATAAATATAGCTTTTTAAATCCTTTCATAAAAAATCCCCCTATTTTTTAAATATTCCGTTAATAATTGTTGACCTGACTTTCGTATTTTTCATTACAGCTATTTCCAATATGCTGCTAATAAAAGTTCTTCCCAGCTGTCTCATTCCTTTTTGAATTCCAGTCCTGGAAAATCCTAAGGGTAATATAATGCTTTCTAAGGAGGTATTCCTTACCCTACTTAAACTGTTTGTCCAGAAAGTTTCCTATAGAGAGCCAATAATCCGCCCTTTGCCATTCATGGCTTGAGAATCCTCTTAAAATACGCCTTCATTCTTCATGCTTAAATGATATTTTAACCATCTCCTCCTTTATAAAATTGATATACTTAAAAACTACTTCCGTACATGGTTCCTAAAAAACTAAAGCGCTTACATTAGTGCAGGAAATATTTTCAGGATATTGTAGAACTGGATACAATTAATTTTAGAACATAATAACTATTTTGTAAACTATTTTTAGAATTATTTGTTTTTATTAACTTTTCTAGAAAATGTTAGCAAAATCAACCTATTTTCTTAAATACTTTTTAAAATTGTAATTATTCTATGAAACAAAGCACGCCGTAACTTCAACTGCTCAATTAATATAATTCGAAATCTCTATTAAATTTTCATTAGGGTCCCTAATATAAGAGGAAGTTAATACTCCTAAAGCTCCTGTTCTTTTTACTGGACCTTCTTCAACGATCACTTCATAACTCTCTAAATGCTTCATCACATCTGAAATCGGCACGTCGGTGATAAAACATAAATCAGCCGAGCCAGGCATAGGTGTTTTTGCTTTTGGTTCAAATTCTTTACCAGCTTCATGCAGATTTATTTTCTGTCCCCAAAACGTAGTGCTTTTCTTCCCTCTCCAAATGTAATAACTTTCATTCCTAGAACCTGACTGTAAAATGTACTGGTTTTATCAATATCCTTTACAGTCAGCACCAGGTGAGCTAATCAACATCAGATTAATCGGCACTGCTTTTAAATGCAGCTTGTGATTCCTTATACCAATCCCTTCCCTCTGCATCATTAATAACCATACAAGGGAAATCTTCTACTTCTAATTTCCGGATTGCTTCCGTACCTAAGTCTTCATATGCTACTAATTCAACAGCTCGGATGCGCTGGGCTAATAAAGCTCCTGATCCGCCTATCGCGGCAAAGTAAACAGCCTGATTAGCAGAAATGGCATCTATCACTTCCTGACTGCGGTAACCCTTTCCAACCATTCCTTTTAATCCTTTTTCAAGCAGAGATGGTGTATACTTATCCATCCTGCTGCTGGTTGTCGGCCCGGCCGATCCAATAACTTCTCCCTCTCGTGCCGGAGTCGGGCCAACATAGTAAATAACTTGATTGGTTAAATCTATAGGAAGTTTTTCTCCCTTCTCCAATTGCTCTGCCATCCGTTTATGTGCAGCATCTCTCGCAGTAAAAATGGTGCCGGTCAGCAATACCTGATCCCCGGCCTGCAGTGATTGGATGATTGTTTCATCTTGAAATGGCACACGTATTTTTTTCGGAACCATACGCTCCCTCCTAAGTAAAAATAACGAATCAGATAACCAAATGCTTATGTCTGCTTGCATGACAATTTAAATTAACAGCGACTGGCAAAGCAGCAATATGACAGGGGGCTGTTTCAATCTTTACATCTAATGTCGTTGTATTACCGCCTAACCCCTGAGGTCCAATTCCTAATGCATTAATCGATTGAATTAATTCTTCTTCCAATTGAGCAATTTCTCTCTCCGTATGCCGTTCTCCAACTGGTTTAAATAAAGACTTTTTAGCCAGATACGCACAGCTTTCAAAATTTCCGCCGATGCCAATCCCTACCACTAAAGGCGGGCAAGCATTCGGCCCGGCATGCTTTACCGTATCCAGGATAAAGTTTTTTACTCCCTCCAGCCCATCACTTGGTGTAAGCATTTTAAGTGCACTCATATTTTCTGCTCCGCCGCCTTTAGCAGTCATTTGAATTTCTAATTTGTCTCCTTCTGTTAATTCAATATGAATCACAGCAGGTGTATTGTCTCCCGTATTTTTTCTGCTTAAAGGGTCATCCACAATCGAATACCGCAAGTACCCCTCTTCATACCCTTGTTTAACCCCTTCATTAATTGCCTGATATAAGCTGCCGCCTGCAATATGACAATCCTGTCCAAGCTTTACAATAAATACGGAAACACCCGTGTCCTGACACATTGGAACGCGATTTTCACTGGCAATATTGGCATTTTCAATTAATTGTGTCAGCACACCTTTACCTATATCTGAGGATTCTGTTTGAACTGCTTGCTCAAACGCCTGGATAACATCCTGCCCTAAATCATAATTTGCTTCCTGACAGAGCTCTTTTACACGATCAACAATCTCTTGGTAATGAATTTGTCTCAAGAGCAAGCCACTCCTTTTTATTTTCAATCCGGTTTCGCATCATTTCGCTGTCCTTTTTAATGGATTTATTTCACTTTTGCGAATTCAAATAGATGCTCTATCGATTTAGCATTCTCTAATTGTAATAGGTTAGTGGATAGAACATGCTGCTCGTTCTCTGTTAAATCCGTTGTCAGGGACCGAAATTTCTCTAGAATCTCATCTACAGATAATTTATTCTCCGGATCTCCTTTTGGAAAGTCGATTTCCTTTTGAATCCTTTCTCCAGAGGTTAAATTCACTTCTGCGATAGCTCCCCATTTTTCAGGATAATGATTTTGAATATCCTCATCTACGCTTACCTCGATACGCTGCATCAGAGCACGAACCGCTTCATCCCAAAGGGCGTCTTCATTAAACGTATCAACACTTCCCTTACCCTTCAGCAAACTTAAAGCTGTACAGAATTGCATGCTGAATTTAGAAGCATATATCGTATCTGGTTCAGGATTATCTGTAATATCGATGGCTACCTGATATGTTTTGACACGGATACTCTCCACATCCTCCAAACGAATATGCCGTTCTTTAGCCAAATCTATCATTAAATCCATCACATGATGTGTGTGCCTGCAGGAAGCATGGACCTTAAAGGAGTTTTCTAAGATTTTAAATTCCTCTCCCAGCCTCTCTGTTACGTTTGAAAGGGTATATTCCTCACTCATCGCTTCAAAAAAACCGCGTTTCCCTTCTAAAATCTGACTAGCCCCAGTAAAGTTTTTTCCTCCCAAAAGCGCACTGATGACACCATTCATTGCAGCTTTCCCTGGATGCAGCTGCTTTGACATCGCTCCATCCTCTATAAATTCCCATAAACCTGCTGCCTGGGTTCCTGCGCTTCCAAGCGCATGAATGATTTGCTTTTTATTTAACCCGAGCAATTTGGCTGCCGCCGCTGCTGCACCAAATGTCCCGCATGTTGCGGTATTATGCCAATAATAGTAATGAGACGGAGTGACAGCTTCACCGATCCGGTAGCATACTTCATAGCCTATCACGATAGATTCAATAACATCTTTGCCAGAAAGGTTTTTCCATTCCGCTACTGCTAATGCAGCCGGGATGACAACTGTAGCTGCATGAATAATAGAGGCTTTATGAATATCGTCCTGCTCCATGATGTGACTTGCCGCTCCGTTCAATAATGCTGCATGCGTTACTGATGTTTCCCCACCTGTTATTAAAGAAGCCTGAGGCGTTCCTCCAAGTTCTTTTACCAATTCATCGATTTTTTGCACGGGATATTGGCTTGCTCCTGCAATCGCAGACGAAAAGTAATCTATGATGCATAGCTTGGTAAATTCAACCACTTCCTTTGGCAAATCCTCATAATCTGTATCAATAATATAGTCTGCAAGTTTTTCGCTTAATCCCACAGGAATAACCACCTACTTTTTTATTTATCACACTTACTATTCAAAAAAAGGGGTTAATATGACCTCGGCATCCCAAGCACATGCTGTCCAAGGTAAGCGAGAATCAGATTATTGTTCACCGGGGCTACCTGATACATCCGCGTCTCCCTGAATTTACGCTCGACATCATATTCATCAACAAAACCATTTCCTCCGAATGTATTGATACAAACATTTGCCGCTTCCCAGCTTGCTTCACTGGACAAGAGCTTTGCCATATTAGCTTCTTCTCCGCAAACTTCGCCGGAATCAAATTTTTCTGCAGCTTCATAACGCAGGAGATCAGCTGCTTTAATAGATGCATAGGCACGTGCAATCGGAAATTGAACACCCTGATTCTGCCCGATTTTTCTGTCAAAGACTTCCCGTTCGTTTGCATAATCTACCGCTTTATCAATGAAAAAGTAACCATCTCCAATCGTTTCTGCAGCAAGCAGGATTCTTTCTGCATTCATCCCGTCAAGTACGTATTTAAAACCTTTTCCTTCTTCCCCGATAATACAGTCATGCGGAACCTTCATCTCCTTATACCATACTTTATTGGTGGCGTAGTTGAACATGGTTCGCACAGGTTCAACGACAAAGGAATCGGGCTGATTTTCTCTGACTTCACGTAAATCGACTAAAAAGAGGCTGATTCCATTTGATTTTTTATCTACTTGCTCGAGTGACGTTGTTCTGGCTAATACGAGTATTAAATCAGATTGTAAAACACGGCTGGTCCAGTTTTTATGACCCGTAATCACGTAGCCCTCCTCTGTTTTTTCAGCGAAGGTTTTGATTCCGGTCGTATTCGATCCTGCTTCCGGCTCGGTTATGGAAAAAGCCTGTAATCGAAGTTCTCCTTTGGCAATCCCAGGCAAGTATCTTTCCTTCTGTTCCGGGCTTCCATGTCTTAATAATGCTCCCATCGTATACATCTGCGCATGACAAGCAGCTGCATGCCCGCCGGCCCGATGGATTTCTTCCAAAATAATGGTTGCTTCAGCAATCCCATATCCTTTTCCGCCATACTCCTGAGGAATCAATACGGATAAATAGCCTTCTTTGGTTAAGGCATCTACAAATTCATGCGGGTATTCATGAGGGACATCTAATTTTCTCCAATAAGCGTTTCCGAAAGATTCGCATAATTCACGTACAGATTCTCTTAATTCTTGTCGTTCTGTTTCATTCAATTGAATCGGCTTATCTGTTTGTTTTGAATCAATCATTCCGAACATCTCCTTTATACTTTTACACACTATCGAAACGCAGCTGTTCTATTTCTCCATACTTACTATTTGTTTTGCAGTTCTTTTTCCAGTACCTGTTCCAATAATTTATTCTCTCTTGTCGGGGCAGAATCCTTTTTATAAATCATAAATGTTCGTTTAAATGTAATCACAACTTCTCCTCTTTGGTTATAACCGCTTGTTTTAACATTGACAATGCCAACATTCGGACGGGATTTCGATTCGCGCTTATCCTGCACTTCCGAATAGGAATAAATCGTATCTCCCTCAAACACCGGATTAGGCAGACGAACTTCATCCCAGCCTAAGTTTGCCATGGCATTCTGGGAAAGGTCCGTCACAGACTGTCCTGTTACTAAAGCTATGGTAAATGTAGAATCGACGAGCGGTTTTCCAAATTCAGTCTGCTCCGAATAATAATCATCAAAATGAATCGGGTTTGTATTCTGTGTCAATAAGGTCATATAAATATTATCTGTTTTTGTTACCGTTCTTCCTAATGGATGCGAATAAATATCTCCTATTTCAAAATCCTCATAAAATCTGCCTTTCCAGCCTTCCTTTACACTCATTGTTATTCCTCCATTTTGTTATATTTTTGATTGTGCCAATCCCAGCTCTTCTAAAATAGCTTCGGTATGCTCGCCAAGGTCTGGTATCGGATTCATCACATAATCTATTCCGGCCATAGTCACCGGCGGTTTTAGTGCAGCAATTTCTCCTTGCGGTGTCTGGACCTGCTTCCAACGCTTGCGTGCTGTCAGCTGTGGATGCGCGAAGAAATCCTTCATCGTATTTAACCGTGCATTGGCTATTTTGGCCTCTTCTACCCTTTCAATAATTTGATCGGATGTAAATGCTTCAAACTTTGCTTCAATAATCTGTTTTAATTCGTCTTTGTTTGTTGACCGATCCGTATTTGTAATAAATCTAGCGTCTTCACTTAAAGCGGAATCTTCTAAAACAAACTCGCAAAAGCGCTTCCATTCTCTTTCATTTTGTAATCCGATAAATACAGTTTTGTTATCTCCACATAGAAATGGTCCATACGGATAAATCGTTGCGTGGCTGGCTCCGGACCGTTGAGGCTCTTTTCCGCCATATGCCGCATAATAAGCAGGATAGCCCATCCACTCGCCAAGTGCTTCAAGCATCGATACCTCCATAACAGTTCCTTTTCCTGTTTTCATCCGATTAAATAAAGCTGTCAGAACGCCCGTATAGGCATACATTCCAGCAGCAATATCCGCGATTGAAATCCCCGCTTTTGACGGTGTTTCTTCACTGCCAGTTATTGAAACAAGTCCCGCCTCACATTGAACCAAGAGATCGTATGCTTTCTTCTGTTCATAAGTACCGCCTTTTCCATATCCTGATATACTGCACACAATCAATTCGGGATGCTTCGCAGTTAACTCTTCCGGTGCAAAGCCCATTCTTTCAATTGCTCCAGGAGCTAAATTTTGAATCAATACATCCGCTTTTTCTATTAAACTGCCAAGTATCTCTTTTCCTTCATCTGATTTCAAATCAAGCTCCATTGACTCTTTTGAACGGTTGCACCAAACAAAATGGCTGGACATTCCATTCACCGTAGAATCATAGCCCCTGGCAAAGTCCCCGACATCCGGTCTTTCTATTTTAATAACCCTCGCTCCTAAATCTGCCAATTGCCTCGTAGCAAATGGAGCGGCGATTGCCTGCTCTAAAGCAACAACGGTGATTCCTTCTAATGGCAACATATCCTTCTCCCCCATTTCAAATACATTCGTTCATTACATGTCAGCATGTGATAGTACCTTTCTTGCCCGTTCAACCACGGGAGCGTCAATCATCTTTCCATCTATCTCAAGCGCACCTTTTCCATTTTTTAAAGATTCTCCATACAAAGCAATAATTTTTTCTGCTTCTTTCACCTGCTCACGTGTAGGTGAAAAAGCATGATGTACAGGCGCAATTTGTTTTGGATGAATAAGCAGCTTCCCTTGGAATCCAGCACACTTTGCACGTTCCGTTTCCTTTTCTAATCCTTCTTCATCTTTAAAATCGATAAAAACAGAATCAACCGGCGGTTCTTTTCCCGCCGCTTTGGAAGCAATCACCAGCTGTGTTCGGGCATACATTAAATTTTCTCCCATTTCCCCTGCATCGATATGAAGGTCAAGCATAAAATCCTCCGCTCCGAAACAGAGACATAAAATCCGATTACTCGCACAGACGATTTCTTGGACATTTTGAATTCCGGAAGCGGTTTCAATTAATGGTACGATAGCAAGCGAGCCTTCTTCTAAACCATACTTTTCCTCCATTTGTCCAAGCAAATAAGCTGCGATGATAATATCGTGTTGATTATTCACTTTAGGCAGAACGATTCCAGAAAGATTCTCTGCGATAATTCCATCTAAGTCTTCTATAAAATAGGGTGTAGTTAAATCATTCACACGTACAAAATTCACTTGTTGACTTATCTTACAAATTGCTTCTTTCACTTTTTGTCTGGCTATTACTTTTTCATTCACTGGTACAGCATCTTCCAAATCATAAATAATCACATCGGCCTGCAAATCCTTTACTTTGTTCAGATTTTTTTCTTGATTCCCCGGAACAAATAGCCAAGATCTGTACATCAGAATCTCTCCTTTCCACGTATGTTTCATGGAAACTAATAAATAAGCATTTTCTATATTGGATATTGGATACAATTTAATAATAATATATACAATGCTTTCTGTAAATGTATTTTTTGATTTTTTTAAAATTTAAGTCTATGTTAACGACTCACTATACTCTCTCTCTTATTCAAGCATACCTGTAATTTTCAGCAATAAGAAATTCAAGTCTGATTATGTATACGGGACAGAACAGAGTTGAACTTTTTCGTTCATCTATCCTTTAACGCTGCTTCTGTCCCTGCTTTTATCATGATATATGCAATAAACTAAATGGATTTTTGTTTAATAGTAAACTTTTTATCACGGAGAAGAACAAAAACTCCCACTAATGAAGTTTCGTTTTATGGAAACTTCATTCTATCTTAATAATAATTCTGGATGACTCCCCTTTCGCCAGCTTATCAAATCCTTCATTTATCTCTTCCAGCTTAATAATATCAGTAAGCAATTTATCAACCGGCAGCCTCCCTTGATTAAATAAGCGAATATAATTCGGAATATCCCGATCTGGAACACAGCTTCCTACATAGGATCCTTTAATACTTTTTTCTTCTGCAGTTAAACTCACATACGGAAAGGAAAAATGATGCTCCGGATGCGGTAATCCTGTTGTAACTGTCGTTCCGCCGCGTTTTGTTATTCCATAAGCCACCTCCATCGCCGGAACGGCTCCAGCGGTTTCAAATGCAAAATCCAGTCCACCATTCGTTGCTTCACGGATTTGTTCGATGACATCAGGATCCTTCGAATTAAATGTATCCGTTGCACCCAGCTCCTTCGCTTGTTTTAATTTGGATTCATTGATATCTACAGCAACCACTCTGCTCGCACCTGCAGAGATTGCTCCCAGCAAAGCACTTAATCCAATTCCTCCAAGACCAATAATCGCAACAGTACTCCCTAATTTAATATTGGCCGTATTGACAACAGCACCAACGCCGGTAATCACAGCACAACCAAACAGTGCTAGTTTTTCAAAAGGGATCTCTTTAGGGACTTTAATTAATGAATTTCTTGATACGACGGCATATTCGGCAAAAGCGGATACGCCAACATGATGATGGATGGTTTCTTCCTTTTCGTGCATGCGAATTCCTCCGCCAATCAAGGTTCCTGCTGTATTGGATTCCGCTCCAGGTTCACATAATGCCGGACGGCCTTCCTTACAAGGGATACAGTGGCCACAGCTGGGGACGAAGACACAGACGATATGATCCCCTGCTTCTAAATCTGTTACCCCTTCTCCTGCTTCTACAACAACACCGGACGCTTCATGCCCCAGCGCCATCGGCAATGGTCTTGGTCTGCTGCCGTTAATAACCGATAAATCAGAGTGACAAAGGCTGGCCGCTTTTATTTGAATCAATACTTCTCCTAATTCTGGAGCATCTAATTCAACTGTTTCAATTTTAATCGGTTTGCTTTCTGCATAGGGTGTTTCAGCTCCGGAGGTTCGTAATACAGCTGTTTTCACATTCATGATCATCTACTCCTTATCCTATTTTTATAGCAAAACATCATTTCATTATTAAATAAGCCTGTGATGGATTAAATCGTTTATATAAAGATCAATAGAGCTTTATACCAACAAATTTTGTATCCAGCATGTCTTCTATCGCATATTTAATTCCTTCTTTTCCAATCCCGCTATCTTTGACGCCTCCATATGGCATATGGTCATAACGCCTGACGGATACTTCGTTAATCCAGACTCCTCCTGTTTCAATAGCATCCGCCATGCGCATGGCACGGTTGATATCACGTGTAAACACGCCGGCATGCAGCCCTAAATCCGTATCATTTGCACAGGCAACAACCTCCTCTTCCGTAGAAAAGGGAATGACACTTACAATTGGAGCAAAGACTTCCATGCAAACGACCTTCATATTGGGAGTAGTGCTTCCAATGATTGTCGGCTCTAAAACTGCTCCTTTTCGATGTCCTCCGGTTAATAATGCCGCGCCTTGTGCCACAGCTTCCTCTATCCATGACTGCGCCCGTTCTGCTGCTTCTTCTGTAATCATCGGGCCTAATTCTGTCGACTCTTCACGTGGATCGCCAAGCTTTAGAGCTTCTGCTGCTGCAACTAATTTTTCTGTAAATGCCTGATAGACACTTTCTTGGACATATACCCGCTGTGCAGAAACACATGCCTGGCCGGCAAAGGTATAACCGCCTTGCAGGATGGATTGGACAGCAATATCTAAATCCCCATCCTCAAAAATAATATTGGGAGCATTGGATCCTAATTCCAGTGTTACTTTTTTCTTTTTCGCCATTTCGTGAATTTTCCAGCCGACTGCTCCGCTTCCCGTAAACGTCACTTTTTTTACATCCTTATGGGTTACCAGCGGTTCTACAAGCTGCTGTCCCGGCCCCATCACAATATTCAACGCTCCTTTTGGCAGCCCTGCCTCTTCCAATACGTGATAAAGCATCACCGAAGATAACGGTGTTTTTTCTGCTGGTTTAAGAACGACTGTATTCCCGGCTGCTATGGCAGGTGCAATCTTATGAAGCGCAAGATTTAATGGAAAGTTAAAGGGAGTAATTGCTGCAACTACCCCTAGCGGTACACGCTTTGTGATCCCGATTTGATGTTCTCCGCCAATGGCACTATCCATTGGAATCTGTTCACCATAAATCGACTTTGCCCCTTCTGATGCAAAGCGCAGCACTTGAATCGCCCGAATAACCTCCCCGCGGCTTTCGTTGATTGGTTTCCCAGCCTCCAGCGTCAATATATCAGCAAATGCTCCTTCTTGTTCTTCCAAGCGGTCAGCAGCTTTCCGCAAAATAGCAGAGCGTTCATGTGCCGGCATCTTCTTCATAATTTGAACAAAAGTCTGCTGTGCAGTATCAATGGCATCATGCACATCCTCTGTGGTTGCACATGCTATTTTTCCAATAACCTCCCCATTATATGGATTGGTTACAGCCAGTTCTTCTCTTTCTCCATTTCTTTCTTCTCCATTAATGATGGACCCGGCAACATTTTCATGGATATCAATCATCGTCGTCCCCTCCTTGCCATGCTTTCATAAACAAGCCTCATGACGTTGCTGCATACAGGTCATAAGGCTTGTTTATTCCGATTATCGATTACTCATAAAATCCTTCTGTCGATTTTACAAACTCCCTAAATTGCTTGGCATCATGCCCAAACCAGACCTGAGAATTTGTCCTTTCCGCATATTTTCTAATTTTTTCTACCGCATTTAAATATCCGACTGAATCATAAATAATTCCTGGCGGCTTTACAGGAGGACCAAAGCTTTCCGAGGTATAGACTGCATCGGAAGCTAAAATAATTCCTCCCTCACCCGGTAATTCTACATGCAGGCCAAGCAAGCCCCATGCATGTCCGGGACCAAAGTTCAGAATTTTAACCCCTTTCGCCAGCTCCAGTTCATCTTCATTCGGCATAACCGTTTTCCATTTTAAATCATTGGTAATCCAGGCATTGATATCTGCCCAAATGTAAGCTCCCATGTCTTTGGTCATCGCATACTGCTTCATGGTTTTCGAGAGCTCTGTGTCATGGACGATAATGGTTGCATTTGTAAATAATTCCAAACACCCTGCATGGTCTAAATGTAAATGCGAAGCAACTACATATTTAATATCCTCCGGTCGGGTGTTCAATTGTTCTAACCGGTTGATTAAATAGCAGGATTCATCCTGAAAGGACGGAAACATTTTTTGCACGCCCTCCGGCCAGCGACCCTCTTCTCCCATACCGTCCGGATTACATCCCGTGTCAAACAGGATTTTACCTTCCGGATGATCAATTAACACTGCATATACTGGAAATTCCACAAACTCGGCTGGCGGACTGGGATTATCCACACTTGCCGGATTGTGCATGGCAATCATATAATTTTTATCCATTTTCATGGTGCCTGTGTCCAAAACAAATAACTTTGGTTTACTCATAAGTCACCCTCCATGTGTTAAATAGATTTTTATTTCTCACCTGATTCTGTTGACTGTTAAAACCAAAATCCAGACTCATAACCCAGCAGTACATTTATATTTAGCCGCTATCACCACCCATAATAATGGTTCCTCTCGTTACCTCTCTTGCTGCCGATTTATCCAATGCCGTTTTGATATCTTCTAATGTAAACGCGGCATCCAGCAATTCATCAAAAGGATATATATCCTTTGTCTGTGAAAGAAATAGCAGAGCCTTACTTAAATACCAAGGGTTATACCTGACAACAGGGATAATCTGAATCGATTTTCTGGTTAGCAGACCTGGATCAAACTCGACCAGCTTTCCAGGTGTTATATTTCCAATCGTGACATATTTACCTCCTGGTCTGATAAAGTGGATACCTTCTGCAAAGGCGGCAGGAACGCCGGCGACTTCTAAAGCAACATCAGCTCCTATTCCATTGGTTAAATCTAAAATAGCATTCGTTCGGTCTTCCACCGTCTCATAGTCATTTATATTTATTGTATAATCCGCTCCAAATTTCTTTGCCTGCTGTAATCTGCTCTCTACTCCATCTATCACAATCACTGTTGCTCCCCGTTCTTTTGCAACAGCTGCCGCATTTAAACCAAGTCCTCCAGCCCCTTGAATGACAATCGATTGATTAAAGGAAACACCAGACTTGTCTAACCCAAAATAAACCTGCGATAAGGCACAGTTGGCACTTGCAGCTGCGGCATCGGATACATCGTCAGGGACTTTATAAAAATACTGATTCGGATGAATATAATAATGGGACGCGAATGTACCATGGAAATGCGGCATTGCCTCTGGCTGCATATTCCAGAAATCATAGGCATGCTCACATAAATGAAAGTGTCCCTCCCGGCAAGCAGCGCATTTTTGGCACGTAATATAATAGGCGGAAACAATACGGTCACCTATTTTTACGGGACTGCCTGCATAATCTGTTTCCACGCCTTCTCCAAGCGCATATACTTCCCCAACCATTTCATGTCCGAGCACGCCCCGTTTCTTCGTCGGATGCAGCCCTTTCCATATATGCAATTCAGAACCACAGATATTGGACCGCCGTACCTTTAATAAAACCGCTCCTTTCTCTACCTTTGGAAGCTTATATTCCTGATAGCTTAACTTTTCCGGCTCTTCCATCACAGCTACTCTTCCGTATTGCTCCTCCGATTCCTGTCCCATTATTCATATCCTCCTTTGTAATAGATGAATTTACTTCATAACTGCTAATAAAACAGGTATTCCATTGATTGAAGCGCTTTCATTTAAAAAAGAACAAAACTTTTTGGATATTGTAACTTTGGATACAATTAAATTCTATGATATATTATTTGATTTGTAAACTATCTTTTGAATTTTTTGTTTTATTTTACTCTATGGCAAACGGTTCTCTTTGAATACAAAAAAGAGTGAAGTTTATCCTCTCTGATATTCTCCACTCTTTGAATCTATTAATGGCTCTGATTTCATGCTTTTTATAAATGTTGTTATTTTATTTCTCCAATATAGCAAGCAGCTCTTCCCCAGTCCGTTGAATGTGCTTTGCAAGTGCGTCCGAAGCCTTTTCAGCATCTCTGTTTTCAATTGCTTCTAAAATCGTCGCATGTTCTTTATTTGATTTTTGAATTTGACCGGGAATGATTTGCGGCGTATCCAATGCAAAGCCCATGGAAATGGTATCAATAAAGCTTACTAAGCGGGAGCTGTCACAACGGCTGATCAACACTTTATGAAATTTCGCATTATTTTCGACATAGGCTTCATTGGATGCAGTATTCAGCATCGATTGATGAAATTCCGATAAGGTTTTCAGATCTGCTTGGGTAAAATGCTCCATACTTTTCTTTAATGCCAACGCTTCTAGAACGGAGCGTAATTCATATATCTCTTGAATATCTGCTTTCTTTATCTCCCGGACGACCGCTCCCTTATGCGGCTCCATGGTAATAAGTCCCTCCAGCTCTAGTGTTCGAAGCGCCTCTCTAATTGGCATACGACTTACCCCAATAAGTGAAGCAAGCTCGGTTTGCACCAAACGTTCTCCCGGTTTAAAGTCTCCTTTAAGGATTGCTTGCCGTAACACACTGCATACACGATTATGCAGCATTTCTCTATCACCGATTTCTAAATTTATATGATCAGGCATAAGCTTATCTCCTATTCTCCATTTTGAATATTGTATCCACATATTATAGCAAATGAAGAATCTAAATAAAAGATTTTACTTTTTTAAAAATTTACTAAACTAAAATTAAATAAAAGAAATGAAACAACGATTAAGTTTTCCACTGTGAAATCTTCGTTCTCGTACATATCAGAAAATCTTAACAGAGCATCTTAATCTCCAATAATACTCAACGAAAAATTCCCACACTTTCCCAAATCCCAAGGAAATTTATGTTATCATTAGAACGTTATTATAGCTATAGAAAGCGAGGTGGAATTATGGGCGAAATACCAACTAATTCTAAAAGTATTTTTGTTTTGATCACATTTCTTTTCATAACAATCGGTTTTACATGGCTGTATATCGATTTCAGCAGCACTATTAAAGATGAACCAGTGGAAGAAACGATTGAATTAAAATACAGCAAAAAAGGATTGTATTTATACCCGCGTTATGAAATCCTTGTCTCCAATTCAGATCGGCCAAGCACCGTATCTAAAGAGCAATTTGAATCGATTGAAGCAGGAGATACGATTTCTGGATACATGAAAACAGAAGACACTTTTGTAACAGAAAAAGACATTCAGTTTGAAAAACTATTAGGAATACCGATTCTTATTGCTTTATATCTAGTTGTGTTCATCTTTGGTGCTGGCTTACTGAAAAATACAACATTTATTAAAAATAAGCTGTCCTATAAAAATATCGTGCAAAAAATATTTATGACAAGCCTTTTAACGCTTTTAGGGCTCTATCTTCTGACAGGGTTAATTCTCATCGCACTAATAACAACAAACATTTTTCATAAAATAAATCCATGGAATCAAACAGAAGTAACAGCGACTGTTTTAGGCGGAGACTATAATGAAACACGATCACAAAGAGGCGCTTCTTACACAACATATGAGCTATTCCTTCATTTTCAAGATCAAGAAGGGAACGATTACATAACCAAAAAAGCAGTCACCAGTACGACATATAATAAATATGATTTGGGTGAAAGTATTCCACTGATTTATCGTAATAATAACGCAGATGATACCTTTATCGCTACGAAAAGTGCCAACGAAATCTGGCCTGCCTTTTTGAATTTATATACTTTTTTTATCGGCTTTTATTTAGTTTCCGTATTTGCCATGATTAGAGGATGGCGTAAAAAGAAAAAACGGCAGCAAGAGAAGGATACTGCGCTTCATAATACGATTTGAGACTTGCATGGAATGACTTGACAAGGCTGGTTAGCCAGCTTTATCAAGTCTTTCTGCAAATACTTCTCCCTTTGATTTTTTTATTGTATAATAAAGCGTATCCTATCCATACTCAACTGCCAGGACAGTTGTTTTAATCTATTTACGCTTATATCAATAAATTCGTATTTATTTGTGAATCACGTCACAAATAAATGGAAGGGGAGAAGATAAGTGCAACGACAAATGAAAATGGGGACGATGATTCATGGTGTAGGAGAAAAAATGTCTGATTGGAGACATCCTGAAATACCGTCAGATGCAAGTGTCAATCTTAAATTTTATATAGAACAGGCGCAAAAGGCTGAAGAAGGAAAATTTGATTTTGTTTTTATTGCGGATGCGTTACACATTAATGAGCATTCTAATCCACATTATTTGAATCGTTTCGAGCCGCTTACGATTTTATCTGCGCTGGCAGCTGTTACCTCACATATTGGATTGGTTGGCACATTATCAACGACCTATAGTGAGCCTTTTTCAGCGGCACGTCAGTTTGCCTCTCTGGATATGATCAGCGGTGGCAGAGCGGGCTGGAATGTGGTCACATCAGGCCTTGAAAAAACAGCCTTGAATTTTAGCCAAGAGGTAAAAGATCATCCTGATCATACAGAGCGTTATAGAAAGGCATCAGAATATATCGATGTGATGCAAGGGTTATGGAAAAGCTGGGAAGATGACGCGTTTATAAGGGATAAAGAAACAGGAATATTTATGAATAAGGAAAAAATGCATGAATTAAACCATGCTGGAGAGTTTTTCTCGGTTAAAGGACCGTTGAATATCGGCCGCTCTAAACAAGGTGAACCAGTGATTTTTCAGGCAGGCTCTTCTGCCGACGGGAAGGATTTAGCAGCGAAAAAAGCGGATACCGTATTTGCAATCATCCCATCTATAACAAAAGCTCAAAACTATTACCATGATTTGAAACAGCACGTCAAACAATATGGAAGAAATCCAGAAGATGTGTTTATCATGCAAGGAATCTCACCTATTATCAGCAAAACAGATGAGGAAGCTGAGGCAAAATATCAAGAACTCGCTCGTTTAGTAGAGATAGACCAGGCACTGGCATTTCTCAGCAGACTGTTTGAATTTCATGATTTTTCAACATATCCGCTAGACGAACTCTTCCCTGATGTCGGAGATTTAGGGAAAAACAGTTTTAGAAGTGATACAGACCGCATCAAGCAGGAGGCAATCGAAGAAAGCCTTACGCTGCGTGAAGTAGCTTTACGTGAAGCAACACCCCGGCCGCTTTTTATGGGAACGCCTGAAAAAGTAGCGGACCTGATGGAAGAATGGTTAGAATCACGTGCGACTGATGGGTTTATCATTATTGCTAATTTGCCAAGTTATCTGGGAGACTTTATTGATGAAGTTATGCCTATTCTGCAGGAACGGGGCCTTTTCCGAAAGAACTATGAAGCAAATACATTGCGTGAAAATCTTGGGCTGCGTATTCCAAGACACTGTTCTATGACAGGGGTTGCCAGATAAGGATAGACGAAGTTCGATACTTCATTTGTAACGCTGCGTTTTTACGCGTTTAATGAATGAAGAAGCAAAGCAGATTTATAAATAGATTGGAATAAAGGGGGGGATATGGGCAGATACACTGTGCTTGTCTTCCTCTTTATATACTCCACGCTCTGTTCTTATATTTAGTTTAAGCTTATCATCGTTATCAGTATTGGGATAATCTCCTCTCTTTTCCTTCTATTTATAAAACAACAACCCCACAGCCAAAATAACTACAACGATTACAACATTCGTGATGGAGATATTGTTCATCATATCACTCCCTTACTTCATATTTTCATACCAGAACAAATCATCCAGGTTCGCACCCAATGCCTTACATAATAGAAGACAAATCTTAATGAAAGGATTATATTTTTCTGTTTCAATAAGGTTCATCGTCTGACGGGAAACGCCAATCTCTTTTGCTAATTCTTGCTGCGAGTATTTTGGGAAGGATATTCTTGTTAACTTTACATTATTTCTTGTTATTATTGGTTGTTTAATATATAGATAGATTGATTGATAATACTGGTTTTTAAACATGAGAAAAAATAATGGAGGGAATTTAAAATGAAAGCATTCGATATTTATACAGACGGGGTACAGCATACGGTGGTTGCTAACTCTCAAAAAGAGGCTAATGAATATTTTGAAAATATTCCCAAAAAGAAAATCATCTACTCTGAGCCTTATGGCTGGACCGGGAATGATTAATTGGTCGATACGCGACACTTCAGAGTTTAACAACATTGAAAAACAAGAAATTTAATTGAGAAGCCCTTCAACTTGGGGAAGGGCTTGTTTTCTCATATAAAGAGGATAGCAACGGCTATAGTTCTCCCTGAGCAAAAAATAAAAAACAAAAGTACAATATGTCTTTTGTTTTTATTGAGAACGAATATCTTTAATATCTCCTCATATAAATGAGTGTAGTATCCGTATATCTATACAAGCTTGGCTAATTAAATTCACCACACAAGCATATGTAGTGCATCACGTCCTTACCTTTACCTATAATTATAGGTTAATCTTGAGCTCCGAACCGTGAGCTCCTTCCCAACCGCTTAATTTATGACTTTTTTCCACCTGTTTATTAATATGTAATAAGATGTTTTTTCCGTCAATAGAATAGCAGGTCATCAAATACTTCCCCACCCGCCACGTATATAAAGATTACGAAGGCTGATACGCTGTTCTCTATGATTTGGCAACAGCTCACCAAAAATCTTTTTTGTAATAAGAGTTAATCTCATTGCTCTCTATTCGCTATTCCATTTTGTCTATTATTATTATTTTCTTTCCAACCAATTATTAACACAATAAATAAGGGCAAGATAAAAATATAAATATGAGGTTCTTCCGAAAAACCGCCCTCTGACTCATAAGATATGTAATTCATAAGTATAAGCGACACTAAAATTGCAATAATTACAATTAAAAAATTCAAATTATTTGAAATATAATAGATAATTGTGATAACATTATTTTCAAACGAATTTCATTATTTAGTGATGTTATGAAAGTCTTAACCAATTTTTGATACTGAGTTTCGGGAGACTGAACTTTAATATATATTCAGTTTAATATTTTTAAAATGGGGAGGAAAAACAATGATGAAAGTTTCGTGGTCAAGATTAATGTTCTTTACAATGCTGATCTTTTTATTGGCTTTGGCTGCATGTGGCAATGGTGATACTTCAGACGAAGAATCCACTGATGACTCGGATACTGCAACAGAGGAAAGTGCTGACGAGGACGCTGATGAAAGTGCAGATACAGATACAGACGCAGAATCTGAACCACAAGTTACTGAGTTTGAACCAGCATTTCCAGAACAAACAAGAGCACCTGAAGTAGAGACTGAAGCAGAATTTGATGTGGAAGTTGTTGTTGAGGGCCTTGACGTGTCTTGGGGTATGGAAGAGTTTGATACAAACCGCTTACTTGTTACGCAAAGAGATTCAGCAGAACTTCTTATTATAAACCTTGAAGATGGCTCTGTTTCAGATCCAGTCGAAGGTACACCAGAAGTAAATAACGAAGGTCAAGGTGGTTTACTTGATGTAACCATTGCACCTGATTTTGACGAATCAAGATTAGTATTTATGACGTTTGCTCAAGATATTGAAGATGGTACTGTAACTGCTGTCGGTAAAGGTGTTTTATCAGAAGATGAAGCCTCACTTGAAGATTTTGAAATAATTTTCCAAGCAGTACCAGCATATGATGGTGACTTACACTATGGTGGACGTATTATCTTTGATGATGATGACAACCTATTCTTAACAACTGGTGAGCGGTCTGATGATCCAATTCGCGAACGTGCACAAGACCTAGATGCTTATTTAGGTAAAGTAATTCACATTACACAAGATGGAGAAGCAGTAGATACGAATCCATTTATTGAAGATGAAGACGCACTAGATGGTATTTACAGCTACGGTCACCGTAATATTCAAGGTGTTGACTTCCATCCTGAAACAGGAGACCTATGGATAGTTGAATTCGGTCCACAAGCTGGGGATGAACTGAATATTATTGAACCAGGTTCTAACTATGGATGGCCAATTGTTTCTTATGGTATCGAGTACACTGGTGAATTAATCAATGATGGTATTTCAGAACACGACGCACATGGCTTTGTTGAGCCAGTATATTATTGGGATCCAACAAGTGCACCAAGTGGTATGTCATTCTATGATAACGATGCAATTCCTGAATGGGAGAACAACATGTTCATCGGTGGTTTAGCGCCGAACTATATTGTACGTCTCGTTATTGAAAATGACCTCATCGTTGGAGAAGAACGTCTATTAACGGAAGAAGGCGAACGTTTCCGTGATATTCTTGTGACTGAGGATGGCGCGCTTGTTGCAATCACTGATGGCGGTCTGATTTATAAGATTACTGCTGCAGGTGAAGGCACAGAAGAAGACGATGTTGATACTGATGAAGACGATGACGCGGAATAATTTATTATTCTCTAAAAGCACCCGACCCTATGTCAATGTCATTAACTTAAGGCGCTTGACAATATTAAAGAAACAGGCATTCATGGGAATCCATGAATGCCTGTTTCTTTTTTGAAAAATAAGAAAGCATAAAAATTAGAAATACCATGGCCCCCGTGTTCATGGTATTTTTTAATATGGAGACTAATATTTTAAAGCGTATACTTTTTGACCATCATGGTCATTGGGATTGTTTTGAGAAAAAGCATCGTTCTAGGATTCGTCCACTCGCTTCAAAAGAAGTGAAAAAATTTCACGACTGTGGAGATCCGAAAAATGGATTTAAATTGTTGGTTTATGAGGGGTGCCCCGATGTACGGAAAATTCCTTATCGCTGTATTTAACTACGTTGACCACGTTACGTTTAAATTCAATGAAATAAAAAAAGTGTCAAAAACCCTATCACACCAAGGTTTTTGACACTCATTGAAACTTCATGAAATTGTTTGATAAAACTAAAATGGAGACGGAGGGAGTCGAACCCTCGTCCAGAGATATCGCCACTCAAGTATCTACACGCTTAGTTGGTATATTATCATTCGCTCACATGTCGGCCTGCCAACAGGCTTCCATGGAGCTAGTCTGATTCAGTTCTTCTGCCCATCCTCAGACGGTGGATAGCAGTATAGCCCGCTTCATTTGAGACCCTTCAATCTGCCACACGGGCGATGGCAGGAAGGATCGTTTTAGGCTACTTACGCAGCTGCTAAAACAGGTTGATTGTTTTCTTTGCCAGTTATATTTAGGCGTAACGTTTTACGAGCCGTAACCTCGACGTGCAACTTGAGCTCAATCTATCCCTGTCGAATCCGTAACGTCCCCGTATCATAAAAAACACAGGGAATAATTAAGCAAACTTAAATTATTCAACTGTACCCTGCTATCCTGATATCAGCTGTTTTCTTCACAGCATACCACGAATAGGGTACCTTTCATTATAACAAACCATACCTAATTGTCAAGTATGCTCCGGATTACCGCATATGATCTTTAATGGCCCTGTCCACATCCCGTTTCATTTGTTTGCGTTTCAAGTCTTCACGCTTGTCGTATTTCTTTTTCCCTCTTCCAAGACCAATTAATACTTTTGCATAGCCATTTTTAATATAAATCTTTAATGGAACTAATGCATAGCCCTGCTGCTGGGTTAAGCCGATTAATTTATCAATTTCCTTCCGGTGAAGCAGCAGCTTTCTTGAACGGGTCGGGTCGTGATTATACCGGTTCCCCTGCTCATATTCGGCAATATGCAGGTTCACTAATTGCACTTCCCCTTTTCTGTCGATTCGCGCATGGGCGTCCTTAATATTTACTCTGCCATTCCGAATAGACTTGATTTCTGTCCCCTGCAGGACAATGCCTGCTTCGTAGGTTTCTTCAATAAAATAATCATGGGAAGCTTTTTTATTTTGTGCAATGGTTTTTCCATTTCCTTTTGGCATTTGAAATCATCCTCTTCCATCGAACTTTGAAAAGTTCTTATTCATCCATAAAGTAATCCATTTCTCCATGAATGAATCCTCATTATAGTTTACCAAAAAATACGCCTTATCTCAAAGCTTTCACATAATTAAAACGTTTCTATCGCTGTGCGAAAAAAACGATAAAATCTCCTGAAAGAGATTCTATCGTTTCGGTTTATTCTTTTTCTTGTTTTTGGGTTTTGCTTTGCCTTTGCCCTTTGGCTTACTTTTGGATTTTTCGTTGTTCTTTCCAGGAGATTGGATAACTCTTCCTGCGGGCTTCTGCTTTCTTTCCTTCCGGCGCGGAGAACCTAAGGATGTCAATTCGAAGTCGACCGTGTATTCTTCTAAGTTTACATCAGCCACTTTAATATCGACCTCATCGCCAACGCGGAATACTTTGGCCGTCCGCTCGCCGATCATCGCCTGACTGCGTTCATCATAATGATAATAATCATCTGTCAAATAGCTGACATGAACCAGTCCTTCTACCGTATTTTCCAGTTCCACAAACATGCCAAAATTCGTTACCGAGCTGATAATACCAGTAAATTCTTCGCCGATTTTATCCTTCATAAATTCCGCTTTCTTCATATTATCGGTATCACGCTCTGCATCGACTGCCCGGCGTTCCATTTCGGAAGTATGGCGGGCGATTTCCGGCATTCTGTCCTTCCAGTGCATCATCGTTTTCTTATCGATTTTCTTCTCAATCAAATAAGTGCGGATTAACCGGTGCACAATCAAATCTGGGTAACGGCGGATTGGCGACGTGAAATGGGTATAAAAATCCGTTGCCAGGCCAAAGTGACCCACGCTTTGCGGAGAATATTTTGCCTGCTGCATCGAACGCAGCATTAATTTAGATACAATCATTTCCTCCGGGTCATCTTTGATCGATTCCAGCACTTTTTGCAGCTGCTGTGGATGAACTTCGTTGGCCGTTCCTTTGACAGAAATGCCCAGACCAGCTAAGAATTCATAGAATTTCTCAAGCTTCCCTTCATCCGGTTCCTCATGGATACGGTGGATAAATGGGACATCCATCCAATGAAAATGCTCCGCAATTGTTTCATTCGCTGCCAGCATAAATTCTTCAATTAATTTTTCTCCGACAGAGCGTTCACGAATAACCACATCGGTCGGATGGCCTTTTTCATCAACAAGCACCTTGGCTTCTTTAAAATCAAAGTCAATGGCGCCGCGGCCAAAGCGTTTTCCGCGTAAAATAGCTGCCAGCTTTTCCATATTCTCAAACATTGGAACAAGTGGCTCATATTTTTGGCGCAGCTCTTCATCCTTGTCGACTAAAATTTTGTTTACATCGGTGTAAGTCATTCGTTCATTTGAATTAATGACACTTTGGAAAATTTCATGGTTAACGACTTGTCCGCTCGTATTGATTTCCATCTGACAGCCAAGTGTCAGTCTGTCCACATGAGGGTTAAGCGAGCATATCCCGTTTGATAAGCGGTGAGGAATCATCGGAATCACGCGGTCAACTAAATAAACACTTGTCCCCCGCTCAAAGGCTTCCTTATCCAGCGGCGTACCTTCTTCTACATAATGACTGACATCAGCAATATAGACTCCAAGCTGGTAATTTCCATTCTCAAGACGTTTGACGCTTACCGCATCATCTAAGTCCTTGGCATCAGCACCGTCAATCGTAACAACGACCTCATCGCGCAGATCCTTTCTCCCTTGGATATCATCCGGGTCAATTTCTTCGGGAACTTTATTCGCCTGCTCGATAACCTCTTCCGGAAAATCAATCGGGATTCCATGCTTATAAATAATGGAGAGAATATCAATTCCCGGATCATTTTTATGACCAAGAATCTGGATAATTTCTCCTTCTGCACTTTTTCTTCCCTCCGGATATTTAGTGATGCGGGCGAGTACTTTATGACCGTCAATCGCTCCATGCGTATGTCCTTTAGAAATAAAAATATCATTTGGAATCCGCTTGTCATCCGCGATAACAAATCCAAAGGAACGGTTATCTTCAAATGTACCGACTACGGTGACAACTGCACGTTCCAGAATACGAATAACCTTTCCTTCCGGGCGCGTGTCCTCCGTATCCTTTTTTTCCAGGCGGACGAGCACTTTATCCTTATTCATGGCAGAGCCCATATCATTTGCATGGATATACACATCTGTTTGGTTCTCATCTTCCGGAATCAGAAAAGCAAAGCCCTTGGCATGCATTTGGAGAGTTCCTTTGACCAAATTCATTTTATCCGGCAGTCCAAATCGATTTTTTCTGGTACGGACAAGGTCTCCCTCTAATTCGAGTTCATTTAAAGAAACCACCAGCTCTTTAAATTCTTCTGCATTTTCCAGCGCAAGAGCCTCTTCTAATTCTTGGACAGACAAGGGTTTCGTGCTGTTCTCTTTAATATAATCTAAAATGCGTTCTTTCATAACGTTCACCTTCTTTCTGTTTATCTTTCCATCTTTCTACTTTATACTTCCCAATCCAGACTCTCTAAAAACGCATAAATATCTTCGTGAAGCTGATCTTTTTCTTTATCCATCGTAATCACGTGGCCTGAATTAGCATACCATTTGATTTCTTTTTGTGTGGATTCGACATTGTCATAAATATAATTCGCACTGTCTGTATTAATCATTTGATCTTTTTCAGCCTGTACGACTAAGGTAGGTGTGTAAATCATATCAATATTTGATTTTACTTCCTTCACTGTGTCCCTGACACCAATAAAGAGGTTCTTGGAATTATCCATGATGGTATCGACTTCTTCTTTTATAACCGCTTCGTCCTTTTGTTCCAGCTGTTTAAACTCTTTGGAGAATTCCCGGAATCCTTTGGTCAGTTCTTCCTCATTATCAAAAAACATCGGAGCACACATGGATACCATACCTTTAATTTTCTCCGAATAGGCAAGTTTTAAACCTAGTACACCTCCAAGAGACAGACCGGCAACTGCAATTTCCTGATATCCAAGGTCCTTCAGATGGTTAAAAGCAGCTTTCACATCTGCCCACCATTGGTCCGGATTACTTTTGATCAATTCCTCCGGCGGCAGTCCATGTCCGCGATAAATCGGTGCATGGCTTGTGTAGCCTTTCTTTTCCAGAAACCGTCCAAGCATGCGGACGTCTGCAGAGTGCCCGGTAAATCCATGCAGTAATAATACAGCACGCTCTCCTGCTTCAAATGTAAACGGCTGTGGTAACTTTATTTTCACAATCATCCATTCCTTTCATCTTCCTGAAAAATAAAACTGTCCGTTAAACTGCGGGAAATCATTTTTCCCAATTCATTTCTAGTATACCCTGTATTATGAAAAGCGAAAATAAAAAAACCTTACCACACCACTGTGATAAGGAATATCATTTATTGTAATACGTACGCTGCCAAGAAAGCTAATAAAAAGAACAGCACCGCTGTAACAATTGTCATACGATGTAGCACCAGGTCAATTCCGCGTGCTTTCTGTTTTCCAAATAACTGCTCTGCACCGCCGGAAATCGCTCCTGAAAGACCAGCGCTTTTTCCAGACTGCAATAAGACAAGTGCAATCATCACGATAACGTCAATTACTAATATCACATTAACCACAGTTAACAACATGTTTTCATACTCCTCCTATGTTCCGACAATCCCTATCTTATACTTTATCATACTTTGAATTTGTTGTGCAAGATTGATTTGTGAAATACTTATTTACTATACCCCCCTCGTGATTCATCCCTTTTTTGAATTTGTCCAACAACCCGTCTTCAACGTATAATAAATGTAGCAGTCCCGCGTAAATAAAAAAGCATCGTTATTAATGATACCAAGGGGGAAGAAAACATGGAGATGAAAACAGATTGGCTGACAGTGTCTGACGGAACCCGCATCTATATCAAACAATGGCTTCCGGAAAGAAGACCTATTGGCATCCTGCAGATTGCCCACGGTATGGTGGAACATATTGAACGCTATCATGATTTCGCTTCCTACTGCACTTCTTTAGGTTACATCGTGATTGGCAATGATCATCGCGGACATGGGAAAACAGGTGATTTAGGAATACAAGGATACTTTACAGAGAAAAATGGTTTTCAGCGCGTCGTAACAGATTTGTATGAAATCATGCAATATGGAAAAAAAGCTTTTTCTCATCTTCCCTATTACTTCTTGGGGCATAGCATGGGTTCTTTTTTAATGCGAAATTTTATTCAGCATTATAGTAATGAAATGGATGGATTAATATTAACCGGTACAGGACATTATTCCAGACTTCTCGCCACCGCAGGAAAAGCAGCAGCATCCCTCCTGCCGTCAAGGAAACCTTCCCCTTTCATGAATCAGCTTGTTTTAGGGAATGGTATAAAACAGGATAAGCATTATAAACATGAATGGCTTACAAGAGAAAAAACATATGCAGACGCGTATGAAGCAGATTCCTATACCGGCTTTATTCCGACAGCCCGTTTCTTCTATGATTTATTGGAAGGTATCTATCAGACCAGAAAGCAAAGCCTCAATCAAAACATACGTAAAAATCTTCCGCTTCTCCTTATCAGCGGTGACGAGGATCCTATTGGTCAATATGGAAAAGGAGTATGGAAAACAACTTCTCTCTTTCAAAAAAATGGCCTGGAGAATATTGTCGTTCAGGTTTACGAGGGTGGAAAGCATGAATTATTAAATGACACCTGCCGGGAAGAGGTATATGCGTTTATCGGAGATTGGCTGAAGAATGCTGGTAAAAAATAACGGATTATATTGATTTTAACAATTGAAGAAAACCCTTTAAACTTGCACCTCAGCCCACGCTAATTTAGTATAGATATGTTATAATTAATAAGATAGTTTTATTAAAGAAAGGATGCTCTCATAATGAAAAAATTGAATGGAATTGCTGCATCTAGTGGAATTGCCATTGCGAAAGTATACGAACTGAAAGACCCGGATTTAAATTTTGAAAAAACGTCTATTGATAATCCAGGACAAGAGATTGAGCGTCTTGAAAGCGCATTAGAAGTTTCTAGACAGGAACTGGAAAAAATCAAAGCACATACATTAAACGAACTCGGGGAAGAGCATGCAGAAATTTTCTCTGCACATTTGCTTGTATTAGGAGATCCAGAGCTGATTAATCCGATTAAAGATAAAATCAACGATGATAAAGTAAATGCAGAAGCTGCTCTGGACGAAGTTGCTACGATGTTTATCGAAATGTTTAAAGCCATGGATAACGAATATATGCGCGAACGTGCAGCAGATATCCATGATGTAACCAAACGTGTCATGTCTCACCTGCTTCAGGTTACCTTCCCGGACCCTGCTTTAATCGATGAGCAAGTGATTGTTATCGCAAGAGATTTAACACCATCTGATACCGCTCAGTTAAACCGTGAATTTGTAAAAGGGTTTGCAACTGATATCGGCGGCAGAACTTCTCACTCTGCTATCATGGCCCGCTCCTTAGAAATTCCTGCTGTGGTAGGTACAAAAGAAATTACCGGCGCTGTGAAAAAGGACGACCAGATTATTGTCGATGGCATTGAAGGTACAGTTATCATCAATCCGACAGAAGAAGAGATTAAAGTATATGAAGCGAAACAAGCTGCATTTGCTAAGCAGCAGGAAGAATGGGCAAAATTAAAGGATGAGCCTACTTTCTCTGCAGACGGTGAACAAGTTGAGCTTGCTGCAAACATCGGTACACCGAATGATGTAGAAGGTGTTCTTAATAATGGCGGCGAGGGCGTTGGACTTTACCGTACCGAATTCCTTTATATGGGTAACTCTGAATTGCCTTCCGAAGATGTACAATTTGAAGCATACAAAGCCGTATTAGAAAAAATGGGAGACAAGCCTGTTGTTGTCAGAACACTTGATGTCGGCGGCGATAAGGAGATCAGCTACTTAGATATGCCGCATGAGATGAATCCGTTCTTAGGATTCCGTGCGATTCGTTTCTGTCTGGAGAATGAACATGTCTTCCGCCCGCAATTACGTGCATTACTGCGTGCGAGTGCTTACGGCAACCTGAAAATCATGTTCCCGATGATTGCTACATTGGAAGAATTCCGTCAGGCAAAAGCGTTATTGCTAGAAGAAACAGACAATCTTAAAAAAGATGGCGTTAAAGTTTCCGACAACATTGAAGTAGGAATCATGGTAGAAATTCCATCTACTGCTGTGATTGCAAAACAATTTGCGAAGGAAGTCGATTTCTTCAGTATCGGAACAAATGACTTAATCCAATATACGATGGCTGCTGACCGTATGAATGAACAGGTTTCTTATCTGTATCAGCCATATCACCCAGCTATCCTGAATCTGGTAAACAATGTCATCGAAGCTGCTCACGCAGAAGGCAAATGGGCAGGCATGTGCGGTGAAATGGCAGGAGATTCTACTGCTATTCCATTGCTTCTTGCTCTTGGACTGGATGAATTCAGCATGAGCGCAACTTCTATCTTACCGGCAAGAACTCAGATTCTTAGCTTGAACAAAAAAGAGCTTGCAGCACTTAAAGATGAATTCCTTTCCCTAAGTACTGCAGAAGAAGTAGTTGCATTAGCGGAGAAGACGATTAATAAATAAGTATACCGAAAAACCCTGATTATTGTTTGCGCAACAATAATCAGGGTTTTTTATTAATACATCCGCGCCATTCCCGCAGAATTCGGGGCTGTATGACGAAAGCCGAACTGTTCATATAATTTATCAGCGGGAATATCTGCAATCAAGCTGACATAAGAGCCTTTGTAGGTATGGTTATCTAAATAAGCCATAATCTCCTGCATAATGACCTTTCCAAGCCCTTGTCCCTGATAGCTTGGTTTGACCACGATATCTACTACGTGAAAAACAATTCCCCCATCTCCCACTACTCTGCCCATCCCGATCAACGTATCACCGTCATAGATGGATACAGCAAATAACGTATTAGGAAGCCCAATTTCAATCGCCGCTTTTTCTTTATTGCTTAATCCAGCCTCGACACGAAGCTCATTAAATGCTTCGACTGCTGGTGTTTGATGATTGACCTGATAACGTTCATTCATTGATTCCCATCCTTTTCATCCTATTTATTTCTTCTATTTTACCATCTAAGTCTATTTCCTATCATATTTTCTTATCTCCTTTGATTAAAAAACACGATTATCCACAGATAGCAAAGAAGACTATAATGGATGATAACAACACCATTCAAGGAGGGAACGCTTTGGATTTTCACAGTAAAGATAATATGTACAGCTATACTGGCCGGGACGCGGATGCAGCGTGGAAAGAAAAAATCAGAGAACTCATTGATATTCCATCCATTCACCATGCTGCGGACATAGGCTGCGGAGGCGGAATTTATTCAAGAGCTTTAGCTGCTATCGGGATACCATCTATCCTAGCCATCGATTCTTCCAAGCCAATATTAGAGGGTGCGAAGAAAGACTGCAGCAAGTACCCGAATATTTCTTTTCTGCTTGGGCTGGCAGACAAAACCGGCCTGGAATCGGAAAGTGTTGATTTGGTACTAAGCAGAGCATTGGTCCATCATCTTAAAAAACTTGATTCCGTATTTGCAGAAGCATACAGGGTATTAAACAGCAATGGCTATTATCTTATTCAAGACCGGACATTGGACGATTGTTTACTGGAAGGGAGTAAAGAGCACATCCGCGGATACTTTTTTGAAGCTTTTCCGAGATTAAGAGAATTTGAAAAGAAACGGAGATACTCCAGTGATGATATAAAAATAAGTCTTCAGAAGGCTGGTTTTAAAGAGATAACAGCGCATCGCCTCTGGGAGATTAGAAAAACATATCCAAACAAACAAGCACTTCTCGCTGATATTCAATCCAGAACGGGACGAAGTATTTTACATGAATTATCAGATGAGGAGCTGCAGTATTTAAGCGATTATATCGATTATTCGATTGGAGATGATATGGAAGAAGTTGTTGAAAAAGACAGATGGACATTGATTAAAGCAGTGAAATAACTATACTGAATCGTTGAACCTCTATTACTCGAATGCCGATATAATATCCCCTTTATTCACATTCAAAAAACCATTAAATACGTATTGTATATTTATACAATACGTATTATAATTAAACGAAGCTATTTTTCATCTAACCTTTAGAATAACTATAAACAGCTTAGATAAATTATATTTTATGTCTTTTATAATAATGTATATTTATCATACATCTTATGCAATAATTGTTTTATCACGGAGAACCGCCCGTAAAACTCCCGCCTCAAAATAAAGAGCGAAAATAAATTTATTTAGGCGGGAGATAACGGGCGCTAACTCCCACTGAATGAAGTTTTGTTTTATCGCAATGTAATGAAATGGAGGATTTAAAATGGAAAGAAAGCAAGAAGATTGGGAGCATTTAGTTGATTCGATTGGAAATTTCCTTGCTCCGAGTATGGCAAAAGACCATCCAAATTTACCTGTTGTAAAGGCAGAGGGCTGTTATTACTATGGGACAGACGGCAAAAAATACTTAGATTTCACTTCGGGAATTGCTGTTGAAAATGTTGGACACCGTCACCCCAAAGTCGTGCAGGCTATCAAAGACAGCGCGGATCATTTGATTCATGGACCGTCCGGCGTGATTATCTATGAATCTATTTTAAAGCTGGCAGAAGAGCTCCAGGAAATACTTCCGCCCAAGCTGGATAACTTCTTTTTTGGAAATAGCGGCACGGAAGCAATTGAAGGAGCCCTAAAACTAGCAAAGCATGTATCTAACCGTCCTTATGTAATTTCTTTTACAGGCGGATTCCACGGACGGACCATCGGTTCACTCAGTGTTTCTACTTCTAAAAGTAAATATAGAAAACATCTTCAGCCTTCCTGGTTAACTTATCAGCTTCCTTACGCACATTCGGAGGACTGTCCGGCCGGGGAAGATCCAGAGATATTTTTTGCAGAAAAGCTTGAAAAAGAAGCTGCGAATTTATTCCGCCATCAGGTCGACCCGGAAGAAGTTGCCTGTATGATCGTAGAGCCTGTGTTAGGTGAAGGCGGCTATGTTATCCCGCCTAAATCATGGCTGAAGAAAATGCGGGAGATTTGTGACCGGCATGGGATTTTATTAATTTTTGATGAAGTACAGACCGGGTTTGGCAGGACAGGAAACTGGTTTGCAGCTCAAACCTTTGACGTGACACCAGATATCATGGCTGTTGCAAAAGGAATTGCAGCAGGGATGCCGCTTGGCGTGACAATTGCTTCCAAGGAATTAATGGACCAATGGCCAATGGGATCCCACGCAACGACTTTCGGCGGAAACCCTATCGCCTGCGCAGCAGCACGGGCATCCATTGAAGTCATCAAGGAAGAAAAACTTCTTGAAAATGCACGTACTGTCGGGGATTACGCCCTTAATCAGCTGATGCAGTTAAAAGATAAATTTTCAATTATTCATGATGTCCGCGGTGTTGGATTAATGATTGGAATTGCGCTAAAAGATGCAGAAACCGGTGAACCTGACGGGGAAGCTGTGATGAATGTATTAAACAGCTGTCTAGAGAAAGGTGTTCTCTTCTATTTATGCGGAAATGCCGGTGAAATTATCCGGATGATTCCTCCATTAACGGTAACAAAAGCACAAGTAGATGAAGGAATAAAAGTACTTGAAGAGGCATTGACTGCTGTTCAAAACGAAAAATAAGCTCACGTTTTCATAAGGAGGTAGACCATTGAATCATAATAGTGAACAAACAGAAGAGCATATCGTGTCCGACAAGCATTCCAAAAAAGATTTCCTGAAATTTTTGCTGCCCTCCTTATTTGGTATTTTTATATTTCTTTTTCCCATTGTGGATGGAGATACCTTTAATATACCGCTGGGCATTATAACTGAATTCTTTATTGAACAGCTGGAGAACCTCCTGCCTGGTATCATTACATTTACAATGGTTATTTCTACTGTTCTTACGCTCATTGCAATGCTGTTAAAGCCATCATTCATCGTAAATTCAGAGTTTCTTTCATCCTTATTTAATGTATCTTTTTTCTGGATGGTTGTCCGAGTGCTCGGAACTATTTTCGCTGTGATGACATTCTACGGAGCCGGGATTACATTTATCCATTCCGAAATTACCGGTCAAGTGATGTTCGGATTATTGACAACCTTGATTGTCTGGTTTTTTGTAGCCTCCTATCTCTTGCCTTATCTCATTAATTTTGGGGCGATGGAATTTGTGGGGACATTGCTTCGGAAAGTCATTAAACCATTATTTACACTGCCCGGCCGTTCTGCCATTGATTTATTGGCGTCATGGGTCGGAAATGTCAATGTTGGCGTTGTTCTTACAAGAGAGCAATATCAGGATGGATTTTATACTGGACGTGAAGCAGCAGCAATTACAACCTGCTTCTCAACCGTCTCTCTGCCATTCTGTCTCGTCATCGCGAATATGCTGAATGTTGGACATATGTTTCCTGTCTTTTATTTAACAATTGTCATTGCAGGAGTCGTAAGTGCCATCATTATTCCGAGAATTCCGCCTGTTTCCAGAATTCCGGATACGTATTATAAAGAAAGTCATTTCCAAGAAGAAATTCCAGCAAACACTTCCCCGCTTAAATGGGGAGTTGATCAGGCTGTCAGAAGAGCAAAAAAAGCAGGCACGTTAACAGATCAATTAAAGCAGGGCTCTGAAATATTTCTGGGAATTATTTTCGTCTTATTGCCGCAAGTCATGGCGATTGGGACCATAGCTCTTATTATTGCTGAATTCACACCTGTTTTCCATTGGATTTCCCAGCCGATGATTCCGCTTTTACATCTATTGCAGATTCCTGAAGCGGCAGCTGCTGCGCCAGCATCCATTATTGGCTTTATTGATATGTTTTTACCAGCTGTGCTGGCCTCTGGAATTGAAGCCGAGATAACACGATTTGTGATTGGTGCGTTATCGTTAGTTCAAATCATTTATTTAACAGAGATGGGCACCCTGTTGCTGATTTCAAAAATACCGGTTAAATTATGGCACTTACTCGTTATTTTCATTGAACGCACCCTTATTTCATTACCGATTATTGCTTTAATCGCGCATATGATTTATTAATTTTTAGTGAACAACTGGCAGGTGGATAGATTTTGTTATATATTGAAAAACTTTACGAACAATTAGGCAGGGAAAAAGTAACGCAGCAGGAATCCGAATTAAAAAAGCACAGTAAGGATGAATCGATTCATGAAGCAGTGAAACCCGATGTGGTATGTTTTCCGGAATCAAAGGAAGATATACAAATAATCCTTCGTATCGCTTCCGAATATCAGATAGCTGTAACCGCCTATGGTGCAGGCTCCGGTTTGGAAGGACAGGCTACCCCTGTACAGAAAGGAATCAGTCTTGATTTTCGAAACATGAATCAGATTTTGGACTTTTCTCCAGAGGATATGCGTATTACCGTACAGCCGGGATTGATGAAAAGTGAATTGAATCAGTTTGTCCGTCAGCAAGGATTATTTTTTGCAGGAGGTCCTGATTACGATGCAACCATCGGCGGCATGGCAGCTACAAATGCGAGCGGAACCAGAGCTGTACGATACGGGGTAATGAGAGATCAATTACTGGATTTAGAGGTGGTACTGGCTGATGGTATGACCTTTCATACCGGAACAAAAGCAAAAAAATCCTCTTCCGGGTATCATTTAACCAGCCTTTTTGCCGGCTCAGAAGGCACATTGGGGATTATTACAGAAATCACCTTAAAGCTCTATGGCATCCCGGAATATTCAACCGTAGCAAGATGTACCTTTGAAACACCGGAGCTATGTGCGATTGCAGCGCAAACCATACAATTAAAAGGAATCCCGGTTATGCGGATGGAATTGATTGATTCTGTCAGCATCGGTATCATCAATGAGCAATGCGGACTTGATTTCCCTGTAAACCATTCTTTATTTTTAGAGTTTGCCGGACCAAAAAATACGGTTGCGGAAGAGGTAAAGCTCGCTTCCGAAATCATGCATGAGCTTGGCTGCGAGGACTGGGCAGCAGCAAGTGATCCGATCGAGAAAGAAAAGCTTTGGGAAGCGCGGGTAAAATTAGCAGTTTCCTTTCAGCATTTAAAAGGATTAAAGGAAATCGGCGGAGATGTATGTGTTCCTATTTCCCAGCTTCCAAAGCTTGTTTCTTTCACCCGTCACAGCATGGATACAAGCGGATTAAAAGGAGCAATCTGGGGGCATATTGGAGATGGTAATTTCCATACCAGCATTATGTTTAATCCAAATGCAGATGGAGAACAAGCATTGGCAGAGCAAACCAATGATGCCATTGTCAAGCTGGCCATTGAATCAGGCGGAACCTGTACTGGTGAACATGGAATTGGTCTTGGCAAGAAGAAATTCCAGGAAGCAGAGCACGGCACCGCATTAGAAATGATGCGGCGCACGAAGCAGCTTTATGACCCTAAAGGGATTTTAAATCCAGGGAAGATTTTTTCTTAAACATAACCTTTTTACCATAAATGACTAAAATAAGGCAGTTATTCTTTTGAACCCTTTTAGAGAATAGCTGCTTTTATTCGTGATAACCGTGCTGATTCCTGTAAGTTTTTAGTGTTCAAATAACGATATTACGTTTCTATATAATGCATTTTTATCATCTAAAACCTCATAGGGAACGCCTTCATTGTCAATCACATAGCCTTTTCCTACTGTATAGGATAAACTGTCCCCATTTCTTAATTCTACCTCTATCAGATACTCGTTTTCTTTGTCATCTTTCACCCTATCTACACTATTTATCTGATATATCCTGTAATCGCTATTAATATATTTGCTTATTTGCTCAGCCCTTTCCATCGTAAATCTTCGCTCATCCTCTGGAGGGATATAATCCGATAGATTATTAAAATCTTCTGGTATTTCACCAGTCATTTCAATCTCTATTTTTTCAATGTCATTTACGGTAGTTCCCGCGTTATCCTCAACCACCTTATCTAAGGTAGTCGGTAAAGAAAAAGATAAATTAAATATCCACATAATGACTGTTACAACGATTGCCAGTAATAAGATAATATCAAATAACTTATTTAACCTGGACTTTGGCTCACGCAAGTTATACCTCCTTTGTTTTCAAATTTTAAATAAATTTATTTATACGAAACGCTAACTTCATACCCTTGTTACTCTATGTATACCCGAATTTTCAACACAATAAAAACCCCCTGCCTACAATGAATTTATCATCGTAAACAGAGGGTTCTGCATGTAAACTGATTTATTATTTATCAGCCAAGTTATAGAAAGAAGTCAATCCGCCATACTCGCCCATGCCAGCTAGTTCATCTTCAATGCGAAGTAACTGGTTGTATTTTGCTACGCGGTCTGTACGGGATGGAGCTCCTGTTTTGATTTGACCGGCATTTGTTGCAACTGCGATATCAGCGATGGTTGTATCTTCTGTTTCACCAGAGCGGTGAGAGATAACAGCTGTGTAGCCAGCGCGTTTCGCCATTTCGATTGCTTCAAATGTTTCTGTAAGTGTACCGATTTGGTTCACTTTAACAAGGATGGAGTTGCCGATTCCTTGCTCGATACCTCTGGAAAGTTTAGCAGTGTTTGTAACAAATAGGTCGTCACCTACAAGCTGTACTTTATCGCCAAGACGGTCTGTTAATACTTTGAAGCCGTCCCAGTCGTTTTCATCTAAACCATCTTCAATCGAGATGATTGGGTATTTTGAAATCATTTCTTCGTACCAGTCAACCATTTCTTCCGAAGTACGTACCACGCCTTCTCCTTTAAGGTTGTATTTACCGTCGTTGTAGATTTCAGAAGCAGCTACGTCCATTGCAAGTTTCACTTCTTCGCCTGGTTTGTAGCCGGCAGCTTCGATTGCTTCTACAATGGTTTGAAGTGCTTCTTCGTTCGAACCAAGGTTTGGAGCAAATCCGCCTTCATCCCCAACAGCTGTATTGTAGCCTTTAGAGCCTAATACTTTTTTCAATGCGTGGAAGATTTCAGCACCTGTGCGCAATGCTTCTTTGAAAGAATCAGCGCCTACAGGCATAATCATGAATTCTTGGATATCCACGTTGTTATCCGCATGCTCTCCACCGTTTAAGATGTTCATCATTGGTGTTGGAAGCGTTTTGGCATTGAATCCGCCTAGATAGTTGTATAAAGGCACTTCCAGGTGATTTGCTGCTGCACGAGCTGCTGCCATCGATACGCCCAGGATAGCATTTGCACCTAATTTCCCTTTATTTTCTGTACCATCTAAATCGATCATTAATGCATCAATGATGTTTTGACGTGTTGCATCTAAACCGATTAATTCAGGAGCGATGATTTCATTAACGTTTTCAACCGCTTTTTCAACGCCTTTTCCTAAATAACGATCTTTATCGCCATCGCGAAGTTCTACCGCTTCATATTCCCCTGTAGAAGCACCGCTTGGTACGATTGCAGAGCCAAAAGCTCCAGATTCTGTGAAAATTTCTACCTCAATAGTCGGGTTACCTCTTGAGTCTAATACTTCTCTTGCGTATACGTCAGTAATATATGGCATTATTTTCTCTCCTTTAATAACGTTTTTTTTATTTTTTAATTAAGGATGAACCAGTCATTTCTTCCGGTTTCTCTACATCAAGTAAATCTAATAAGGTTGGTGCTAAATCAGCAAGAATACCGCCATCCCGCAACGTTACGTCATCTTTTGTCACGATAACAGGAACCGGATTAGTTGTGTGAGCAGTCATCGGTTTATCTTCCAAGGTGATAACCTCATCAGAGTTCCCGTGGTCAGCGGTAATAATTGCATGACCGCCTAACTCGGTTATTTTATCAACGATTTTACCCAGGCATTCGTCTACTGCTTCAATCGCATCGATGGTTGGCTGCAGCATTCCGGAATGTCCAACCATATCCGGGTTTGCAAAGTTTAAAAGAATGGCGTTTTGGGTTCCAGCATCCAGTTCTTTTAATAAAGCATCTGTTACTTCATAAGCGCTCATTTCTGGCTGCAAATCATAGGTTGCTACTTTGGGCGAATCAATCAGAATCCGTTTTTCGCCTTCAAATTCTTTTTCACGTCCGCCGCTCATAAAGAAGGTAACATGCGGATATTTTTCTGTTTCAGCAATACGTAATTGGTTCAGCTTATTCTGTTCCAGAACCTCCCCAACGGTATTGTCGAGATTTACTGGTTTATATGCAACATGGCCGTCTACCGTTTCACTGAAGTTGGTCATCATGACGAATTCAAGGTTTTTCGGAGCGCTCTCGCCGCGGTCGAAATCTCGGAAATCCTCATTCGCAAACGTTCTGGAAACTTGAATTGCACGGTCAGGACGGAAATTATAGAAGACAATCGCGTCTTCGTCCTGGATTGTTGCAACAGGCTTGTCATTTTCATCTGTAATCACAGACGGAATAACAAATTCATCATAGATTTCGTTTTTGTAGCTGTCTTCAACCACTTCTTGAGCACTACGATAAGAAGGTCCTTCGCCATAAACCATGGCATCGTATGCTTTTTTCACACGATCCCAGCGCTTATCGCGGTCCATGGAATAATAACGGCCAGATACCGTTGCAATTTTACCTACACCAAGCTCTTTCATTTTATCCTCTGTCTGCTGCAGATATTCACCGGCAGTTTGCGGACCGACATCACGACCGTCTAAAAATGCATGTACATATACTTCTTTTAAATCATACTGTTTTGCCATTTTTAATAACGCAAACAGGTGGTTGATGTGGCTGTGTACTCCGCCATCAGATAACAGACCGAAAAGATGCAATGCCTTGCCCTTTTCTTTCGCGTGTTTTACAGCATTCACAAGCTCTTCTACCTCGAAAAAGTCGCCTTCTTCAATCGACAGATTCACACGTGTCAAGCTTTGATAAACAATGCGGCCTGCGCCAATATTTAAGTGGCCCACTTCGGAATTACCCATTTGGCCCTCTGGCAGGCCAACAGCATTTCCAGACGCTGTCAGCTGATTATGCGCATAGGCATTCCAATAGCGGTCAAAATTCGGTGTGTTCGCTAGCTTGACTGCATTTCCTTTTTCTTCATCGCGGATCGCAAAGCCATCCAGAATAATTAATGCAGCTAATTTATCTTGACTCATTTTGTACCTGCCTCCACTAATTGAACAAATGATTCAGGCTCTAAGCTCGCACCGCCGACTAGTGCGCCGTCAATATCTGATTGAGAAAGCAATTCATCAATGTTCGCCGGCTTAACGCTTCCGCCGTATTGAATAACAACTTGGTCAGCAATGTCTCCGGAAGTAGCTTCTGCAATTACTTTACGTGTTTTTGCACAAACTTCATTGGCATCTTCACTGGAAGCTGTTTTCCCTGTTCCGATTGCCCAAATTGGTTCATAAGCAATAATCGTCTGTGTTACCTGTTCATCCGATAATCCTGCTAATGCTTTTTTTACCTGGCCGCCGACAACATCCATTGTTTCGTTTGCTTCGCGCTGTTCTAACGTTTCACCTACACAAACAATTGGTGTTAAGCCATGTGCAAAGGCAGCTTTTGTTTTTTGATTAACAGATTCGTCTGTTTCTGCATAATACTCACGACGCTCGGAGTGTCCAATAACGACATGTGTTACACCGATATCTGTTAACATAACCGGGCTCACTTCCCCAGTAAAAGCACCTGATTCTTCAAAGTGCATGTTTTGAGCAGCAACTTTTACATTGGACCCTTTTGCTTTTTCAACAAGAGCAGGTAAATGTACGAAAGGTGCACAAACAATTGCTTCTGTATTCCCGCCTGGAGCTTTTGGAATTACAGCATCCATAAAATCAGTTGCTTCTGCTAATGTTTTATTCATTTTCCAGTTTCCCGCAATAACTACTTTCCGCATGCGCTCACCTCATCCATTCTAAATTTATTATTTATCGTTAAGTGCGTCTACTCCCGGCAGAACTTTTCCTTCCATAAATTCCAAGGAAGCTCCTCCGCCTGTAGATACATGATTCATTTCACTTGCCAGACCGAATTTTTCTACTGCTGCTGCAGAGTCTCCTCCGCCGATAACAGAGAATCCTGCTGTTTCTGCTACTGCATCAGCAACAGCTTTTGTACCGCCTGCAAATGCATTTAATTCAAATACACCCATTGGTCCATTCCAAATAACCAGTTTAGATTCTTTGATAATCGAAGCATATTCTTCGCGTGTTTGAATGCCGATATCCAACGCTTCCCAATCAGCAGGGATTTGATCAATACCTACATTTTTTGTATTTGCATCTTCTGAGAAATCATCAGCTACGACAACATCTGTCGGCAATACAAAGTTAACGCCTTTGTCTTTCGCTTTTTGCATGAATTCTTTTGCTAAATCCATTTTATCTTCTTCTAATAATGATTTCCCAATTTCATGGCCTAACGCTTTTACAAACGTATAAGCTAATCCGCCGCCAATAATCAGATTATCCACTTTATCAAGCAGGTTATCAATCACATTGATTTTATCTTTTACTTTTGCTCCGCCGATAATGGCTGTAAATGGCCGTGCCGGATCTTCCAATGCTTGTCCAAGAACTTCAATTTCTTTTTCCATTAATAGTCCTGCCGCAGCTGGAAGCTTGGTAGCAATACCTGTTGTGGAAGCATGTGCACGGTGTGCTGCTCCAAATGCATCATTGACATATACGTCTGCCATTTTAGCAAAGGCATCCACAAGCTCTGGATCGTTCTTCTCTTCACCAGCTTCAAAACGAACATTTTCAATTAATAACACATCGCCATTGTTCAATTGGCCGATGGCTTTATTCACTTCTTCTCCGTAGACTTCATCCGTTTTAAGAACCTCTTTGTTTAAGAGTTCACTTAAACGTTTTGCTACCGGGTCTAAACGAAGTTCATCCACAGCAGTTCCTTTTGGACGCCCTAAATGACTCGCTAAAATAAGTTTTGCTCCTTTATCCGTCAGTTCACGGATCGTTGGCAATGCAGCACGAATACGCGTATCGTCCGTAATTTCACCGTCTTTTAAAGGCACGTTAAAATCGACACGGCAAAATACGCGTTTCCCTTCTACTTGTAAATCAGCAATGGTTTTCTTGTTCAACGGAATCCCTCCTAGTTTGGTATATGCAGCTCATGTTATTATACCATTTTATCTTGCATTCCTGCTAATTCTACATAAGTTGATATAAAGATTTACCTTATAGCGACCGCTTCGGAAAAACACTACGCTTTCCACGGGCTTGTCCTCAGCCTCCTCAAAAAAGAAGACCACTTTTTCTGCGGGGTCTTCACACTGCGCATTCCCGTAGGAGTCTCCGTGTTTTTCCTCCGCTAGTTAATTTCATCACTCTCATAGTAATCACAATATCCATAGTCCCGGTTCAAAAAACATATCAACTTTAGAGTTCGCAGCTATTGTTTAGTGGACTTTTTGAACTTCCACTAAAATGAAAATAGAGGAGGAATTGCTCCCTCCTCTATTTCATACCGTTCGGAGAGGCTTGCCTTACAACGAACGTCAATTATTATTTTATCACGGAGAACCGTCCGTAAAACTCCCGCCTTAACCATACAGCGTAAAAATCAATTTATTTAGGCGGGAGATAACGGACGCTAACTCCCTGAATCACTCAACTAACTCGCAGTGGGAGAAGAACAAGAACTCCCACTGCGTGAAGTTTCGTTTTATAGTCCTTTTTCAGCCATGAATACAGCTAAGTCTACACAACGGCTGGAGTAACCCATTTCGTTATCATACCAAGAAACAACTTTAACCAGGTTGCCTTCCATTACGATTGTAGATAGAGAATCGAAAATAGAAGAGTGGTTGTTTCCTACGATATCAGAAGAAACGATTGGATCTTCTGTATACTCAAGGATTCCTTTAAGCGGTCCTTGTGCAGCTTCTTTCATTGCATTGTTTACATCTTCTACAGTTACTTCTTTATCAAGCTCTGCAACTAAGTCAGTTAATGAACCATCTGGAGTTGGAACGCGTACTGCGTTACCATTTAATTTACCATTAAGTTCCGGTAATACTAAACCTACTGCTTTTGCAGCTCCAGTTGAAGTAGGGATGATGTTTTGAGCAGCTGCACGCGCACGACGATAGTCTTTATGCGGTAAATCAAGGATTTGCTGGTCATTTGTATAAGAGTGGATAGTAGTCATTAATCCACGTTTGATGCCAAAGTTATCATTTAATACTTTAGCGAATGGCGCTAAGCAGTTTGTTGTACAAGATGCGTTAGATACAACATGGTGCTGAGCTGGATCATATTTATCATCGTTAACACCCATAACGATTGTTAGGTCTTCACCTTTAGCTGGTGCAGAGATGATAACTTTTTTCGCTCCTGCTTTAATATGCTTTTCAGCAGCTTCTTTTTCTGTGAAGATACCAGTAGATTCGATAACGATTTCTACGCCAAGGTCTCCCCATCCAAGATTTTCTGGATCACGTTCAGAAAGTACGTTGATTTCTTTTCCGTCAACAACAAGATTAGAACCATTTACACTGATTTCTTCTTCTAGTTTGCCGTGAACAGAATCATATTTCAATAAGTGTGCAAGCATGTTAGCATCTGTTAAGTCATTGATTGCCACGATTTCCACTTGGTCATTTTTTAAAGATTGACGAAATACGTTACGTCCAATTCTTCCAAAGCCGTTAATACCAACTTTTACAGTCATATTAAATTCCTCCTAAGAATTTCTTGTTTTTTTATTTATATAAAGAGGTTATCCTCTTAATATCTTTTCTGCAGCACCTTGATCGGTGATCAGCAAATTGCTCTTCCCTTGTTTAAAGTAAGAATGAATGGCATGTCCCTTTGATGAGCCTCCGGCAACCGTGATGATATGCTTGGATTCATCCATATCCTCCAGCTGCAGTCCCACTGTTTTTACTTTGTAAACGACGCGTCCATCTGCGTCAAAGTAATAACCAAACGCTTCTGAAACAGCATTTTCTGACTTCAAAACATCAATTACTTTCTCGGAAGACCTTCTTCGTTCTGCCATGCGCAGCGCGTCTCCAATACCGTGTAAAACAATATCAGCATTTTTTATGACAGCTAACGCATCAATCACATGTGGTTCCTGAATGATTAATTCGTATGTGGAATCACTAATTGGATCTGGTACATAAAGCATTCTATACTGGCCATTTGACCTTCTTGCCATCTCTGAAACAATACGCGATGCCTGATTCTCCACCTTTTCGCCAATGCCGCCTCTTGCCGGAACAAATAATACATCCGTTCCAACTGGCAATGGTTTCATTGCATCAGCTGCTGCCGCTATGGTGCTTCCGCCTGTCACGGCAACGGTATTGTTTTTCTGCAGAGTAGATTGCAAATGCGTCACACATGCTTTTCCCATCTCTGCCTTGATTTGAGGGTTATGGTCACTATCACCAGGCACTACAATCACATTATCAATAGACAACGTGCGTTTTAACTGATCCTCCAGATTTTCTAACCGGGACAAATCTCCAATCAAAGCAGCTAACTGATCTAGAACTACTTTTCCCTCATTGGTAATAAACATACCTTTGGAGGTCACTTCGACTAAACCTTGTTCATGCAGAAAATCAATCTCTCCGCGAACATGCCGCTCTGTTAAATTTGTACTTTCTGCTAATGCCCGTCTTCCAATCGGCTGATGTAAATGCACATGCTGTAATAACGTGTACCTTTCCTGCATCAAACTTACCAATTCAGGTACGATTTTTCTCTGTAGGGCCATGATGGATTCCATATTAACCATTCTCCTCCATACGGGATTGAAAACGTCCCATGTGGTTGTTTTATGTCCCGATTCATTTGTATTATAACATACCTCTTATCAAAAGCAAAGAAAAAATCTTGAAAATACGGCTGTTTCGCACTCCTTTTGTCTAAAAAACAAGGAACCTGTCCTGCCGCCAGTTAAATGCGAAAAAGCACAGGAGTGTTTTCGTTATACTTTTGAGATGAAGAGCAATTATGTCCCGGGGTGTGGTTACCTCCTTACCAAAACATCTGCTAATTTTATAGCATGAAAAAGGCATACAGTTTACTATTCCCATTGCATATGAACTTAAACACAGAATCGGATGTTTACAAAATTTTAATGTTTATATCCGCCGAAACATTTCTTCCGGGTCAATAATGTCCCGAAATACATGATAGGCGTTTAACCATACACATTCTGTTCTTCCATCCAGACAGGGGTACTTCTATATTAGAAAAACCAAGAACACCATTTATTCTTTAAAACATCGGAGTTCTTGTCAAGGAGATGTCCGCTCCGGGAAGTCGCTTTCCGCGGGCAACGTTCAGCCTCCTTTAAAGAAGACTTGCTGATTGGCAAGCCGTCAGGCGCAGACAGAAGCATAGTCGCACTTATGCCCTGCGGGTAGTAAGAAAACCACTTCCTGCTCAGGTCTACCTGTTGCTTTTCCCGCAGGAGTCGACTTCCCTCCGCTCCCATCTAAGTGGAATTATGTTTTATTTGCTTTTTCAAAAGGAAATAACGCAAATTCTAGTGGAAGAAATACACGGAGACTCCTGTGGGAATGCGCAGTGGGAAGACCCCGCAGGAAAAAAGTGTCCTTCTTTTTTTCGAGGAGGCTGAGCTCAAGCCCACGGAAAGCGGAGTGTATTTCTGGAGCGGCTGTATTCAGCATTTTTTTATACTTCTTATTCTTTAAAAAAGACATTCTCTAAAGCACTTACATTTGCTTTAAAGAACGCCTTTTCCTTTATTCAGCTAACAGTCTGCTGATATTTTCTATGCTGATATCATTTCCATATAATTCATTATCCTTATAAACAACGACAGGAATCATTAATTGATACGTTTCCAGTAAATCATCTGATTGATAAATATCTATTTCCTCGACAGGAATATGATTTGTGTTCAGTAAATCTAATAATCCCTTCGCTTCTTCACATAGCGGACAATTCGTTTTCGTGTAAAATTTAATCATTATTTCCGTTCGTTCTCCTTTTGCGCTTGGGGGAAGAGGGGATACCCAGCTCTTCCCGATATTTCATCACCGTTCTTCTTGCTACATGCACCTGATACAGCTCTTCCAGCTTTCTGCGGATTTTCTCATCAGAGAGCGGGCGGGTCTGGTCTTCATCCGCAATTATTTGCTGTACATATTGCTTCACCACAACCCGGGCGACTCCTCCCCCTTTCCGGGATTCACGCTGTAATAAATACTTGACCCGGAGAATACCAAAACTCGTCTGCAGATATTTATGGCTGATGGTCCGGCTGATCGTTGAAACATGCAGATCCAATACATCCGCTATTTCCTGAAGGGTTAACGGTTTTAATGCCGCTATCCCTTCTTCAAAAAAGGATAATTGTTTATTGACAATAATTCGCAAAACCTGTTCCAATGTTTTCCCCCGATATTGGATTGCCTGCTCCAGCATCTCTACCTCCTTCTTCTTCTCCTTCAAAAAATCTGCTCCCTCTTTCGGCATATCAGCCTGCAGGATATCATCCCGAAGCTGAATAGTGGGGCTTGACCAATTGAAAAAGGACAGCTGCCACTCTCCGTTTTCCTTCAACACTGCCGCTTCCGGAATAATATATTCTGTCTCTTCTTCCTCCAATAATTTACCGGGATTCGGATGACAAAGCTTCATATTCGAAATTAATCTGCCGGCTTCATCCTCGGTTACCCCATAGGTTTCAGCTAAAGCCTGAACGTCCTCCTCGGCTATCAGGACCAAATCATTTTCAAAAAGCTCCTCTAAAAAGGGGTAATCACAATCCATTTCTTTTAATTGCAGCTGGATACACTCCTGTAAGCTCCGGGCTCCAATTCCCGGCGGATCAAGGGATTGTACATAGGAAAGAGCCTGCTCCGTTTCTTCCATCGATAATTGACAGTCTGCAGCCCACTCCTCCATAGTAATATCCAGATAGCCCTTTTCATTTAAGGAATCAATTCCAAAAAGAACCGCCTGTTTTAAATTTTCCTCCGAAATAGAAAGCATGTACACATTCTCTTTTAATTGCTCGTACATATTTTTTTTCGAAGCATTCATATTTTCAAATGCGTTTGTCTCTCCATGAAATTGACTGAGCACCTGCTGATCAATAGGACGGATATCCTCAATCAACGGATTCTCTTCCGCAATTTTTTGTACATGATCATATAATTCAATACCAGAGAGCTGCAGGATTTCAATGGATTGATGAAGCGATTGATTCATTTTCCAAGCTAACGCTTGCTTTAACACCAGACTCTGCTGCATGCTTTAACCTCCATGCATTTCAGTAGGAAATCATTTTTTTCGTATTGCTGCCGTTCCCAGTATTGCCCTATACAGATATTATACTTTCTTCACCTGGTTTTCCATAGTTCCAATTCCTTCTACTTCTAACTTCACCCGGTCCCCATCCTGAAGCAGGCCGGATGGCTCCATCGCTAAACCGACACCATGCGGCGTTCCGGTTAAAATAATATCTCCCGACTCCAGCGTCATGATTTCAGAAATAAAGTTGATTAAGTAAGGTATATCAAAAATAAGATGTGCTGTATTAGAAGATTGACGCACCTCCCCATTTACATAGGAGCGGATAGCTAATTCATGCGGATTATCCACTTCCTCCTTTGTCACAACCCATGGCCCTACCGGCGTGGTATGATCCAGTGATTTCCCCTGCAGCCATTGCGGCGTCCGTTTTTGCAAATCACGTGCGGAGGTATCATTGGCAAGGGTATAGCCGGCAATATAATCAAAAGCATCTTCTTTTTTCACTTTAGAAGCTGTTTTTCCAATGACAATGGTTAATTCTGCTTCATAATCTAATTTTTCAGTTATTGAAGGATAATAAATATCATCCTCCGGTCCAATAATAGCATTATCAAATTTCGCAAATAAAACAGGAAAATCAGGTATATCTGATTTCATTTCATGAACATGCTCCTGATAGTTTTTTCCAACGCAAATAACCTTTCTCGCTTCTCCGAGCGGCATTCCCAATTGCACATCCTGAAGGGAAAGGCTTTCATATCTGCCCGTTTCTGGAAGTATTTTCTGCAACGCTTCTATGTATTCGGATGCATGTGCATAAAAATCACTCGGATTGGCAGGAAGCGCTTTTCCTCCAAATTGCTGCGACAGGCTTTCTACATCTGCTATAGATTCTGAATCTGTTAAAACACCAACACGATAATTTTCATCTTTGTTTTTCCGATAAGCTACTAGTTTCATGTCAATTCCTCCCTTGTCCTCATTATAGTAGAGTTATAGTTGGAAAGGAATAAATATGTCATAATTTATTCAACCTCTCCTTTGACTGGTCATGCTATACTAGGAGTCGGGAGACTATATAGAAAGGGGTATACATAATGAAGAAAAAAATATTTTTTATCCTCATCGCGCTGATGGCTGTTTTAGCTGCTTGCTCAAATAATGAAGCGGATACAGCAGAAGAAGAGGACACGGATTCCATAGAGCTGCCTGTTCTGGAAGTAGATTTCGATGTGCCGGAGCATGTTGAAGTCGGGGAAACCATTGATTTAACAGCTCATGTCACCTTTGATGATGAGCCTGTAGAAGATGCACGTGAAGTGTTATTTGAGGTATGGACGCAGGGGCATGCGGATGACAGTGTGGAAATCGAAGGCGTTCATCAAGAGGACGGCACCTATACAGCCAGCTTTACCTTTGAAGAGGAAGCTGTTTATGAAATGTATGCTCATACTACTGCAAGAGAGCTGCATGTCATGCCATTAGAAACGGTTATTGCCGGTGATGCAGAGCCATCTGAAGAAGAAGCCCATGATGAAATGGATCACGAGCACCATGAACACGGTCATGATGCAGACGAACATGATCAGGAAGAGGCAGAGGAATAATTTAGCATCTTTTTTTTTAATCCTTCCCGACCCGCACGCATTCCTTTTTGATTTAAAATTCGTTATAATATGAATATAGAAAAGAACGATTTGGCGGAGGGATATGCTTTGATTCAGGTTTATACAGACGGTGCTACAAACGTGAATACAGAAAAAAGCGGAGCCGGCATTTATATAAAGGCTGGGGAAAAGAAGCTGGAATATACTGTCCCCTTACCTTATATGACCAATCATGAAGCCGAGTTTCACGCTATCATAGAAGCATTAAAAATTTGTAAGATCAACTTCCCTGAAGAAATCTTATCTTTTCGAACTGACTCTAAAGTAGCCGCAGACGTGATTGATAAAGGACGAACCAAAAACAAACAATTTCTTCCTTTGCTTGAAATCATCCAGGCTGAAGCAGCAGACTTTCCATTCTTATTTATTAAATGGATACCGGAAAAAGAAAATAGCAGAGCGGACCAATTGGCAAGAAAAGCAATCCATCAGCAATCATCGTAACGTGCTGGATGACGAGGGGGAATGTCACATGAGAGAAATACCATTAAAGGAACAAAGCATTGTACTAATTGGGTTTATGGGTGTTGGAAAAACAACCATTGGTCAAGCTGTTGCCAAAAAACTGTATCGTGATTTTATTGATATCGATGAAGAAATTGAGCGCAGATTCGGAATGCCTCCGAAAGAGATTTTTGCGAAATATGGAGAAGCCGTCTTCCGTCAGCATGAAAAAGAAATCATTTCTGAAATATGCCATAAGAAGTTAAAGGTTATCTCTTTAGGCGGCGGCGCTTTTCTTCAAAAAGAAGTACAGGATGTCTGTCTCGCAACCACTACAATATTCTTTCTCGACCTGTCCTGGGACAGCTGGAAGGATCGAATCAGCCTGCTGATTGACAGCCGCCCCGTTTTACAGGGGAAAAATATGGAGGAAATCAAACAGCTTTTTGATGATCGGCAGCCAATTTATGGACAGCATCACTCCCGTGTAGTGACAGATAATCAAGAAATTGAAGAAATTGCAGATTATATTGCCGATTCCTTAAAATTAGCATGGGAGCTTTACGCTTAAAATTGCACATAAAAAAAACAGGCTATGGCCTGTTTTTTTTTATGATTTCATGATTTATTATTGTTTACGCTTTGCGCTCAAAGATATCATCTATGATGCCATATTCTTTAGACTTTTCTGCACTCATGAATTTATCGCGTTCTGTATCACGTTCAATAACTTCTAAAGGCTGACCAGTATTTTCAGACATAATGCGGTTCATACGTTTTTTAATCTCGATAATTCGATTGGCATGAATCTCAATATCTGTTGCCTGTCCCTGCGTACCGCCTAAAGGCTGGTGAATCATAATCTCACTGTTTGGCAATGCAAAACGTTTGCCTTTCTCTCCGGCATTAAGCAGGAAAGCACCCATAGAAGCTGCCATACCGATGCAGATGGTAGATACATCTGACTTAATAAAGTTCATGGTATCAAAAATAGCCATACCAGCTGTGATAGAACCACCAGGAGAATTAATATATAAAGAGATATCTTTTCCTGGATCTTCTGCTTCTAAGAATAAAAGCTGTGCTACAATAGAGTTGGCTACATTGTCATCAATGCCGCTGCCAAGTAAAATAATCCGGTCTTTTAATAAGCGGGAGTAAATATCATATGCGCGTTCACCACGATTTGTTTGTTCAATAACTGTAGGTACTAAATTCATTTAAAAATCCTCCTTAAGTTGCCAACGTTAATGGCTGATGATTTTTTCTATACTTTATATGATAGCTCATTGGTCAATGAAGGTCAAACAAAAAGTTTCACCAAATTTCTACTTTAACCATCCTTCCCGATTTTATGTTTGTTAAACATGAACCATTTAAACTTATTGAAAGAGGCTTGAACTACCCCCACTTATCAACCTTATAAGTTGCTTGAAGTGGGAGATTCCTAAGAACACCAACCTACCGGTCAGTTATGGATTAGGCTAGCCCCGCAGTTCCTGCGGTTAATCGTAATGCTTCTTTACGAAGATTCCTGCTGGCGTTCCTATCTCTTTGGTGATGGCATTGACAGATATCACACGTCCATGCACGCAAAGCGAGGTTTTTAACGTCTTTGTTTTGGTGTCCACAATGAGAACATAACTGACTGGATGGATAGCTTTTCGAAACTACAACAACCTGCTTTCCATACCAGGCCGCTTTATATTCCAGCATCGTTCGGAACGTTGACCAGGATACATCACTAATCGCTTTTGCAAGATTATGATTTTTCAACATGTTTATCACAGACAAATCTTCTATCCCGATAATATCGTGGTTTTTGACTATCTCGGTGGAGATTTTATCTAACATGTCTTTTCTTTTATTCGCAATTTTTTCGTGAAGCCGAGCTACTTTTCGTTTTTGTTTCTGCCAATTTGCTGAGTCTGTTTGTCTTCTGGACAGAATCACTTGCGCTTTTGCCAATTTCTCTTCTAATGTTCGGAAAAACCTTGGATTTTCATACAACGTCCCATTGGAAAGAGTTGCAAAATCCGTTAATCCGACATCGATGCCTACAGAGGAACCTGTCTTTTCATCGTATGCAACTTCCGTTTCCGCTACAATCGAAACAAAGTACTTGCCTGAAGGATTGTGTCGGATCGTTGCATTGATAATACGTCCTTCCACTTCCCGACTTTTGGCAAAACGAACCAATCCGAGCTTAGGCAGTTTGATATATTTATCCAATACAGCAATGTTTCCATTGACATGTTTCGTGGTATACGACTGAACAGGATTCTTTTTTGATTTAAAACGAGGTGCCTTATTCTGCTTCTTATAATAGCGCGTATAGGAATCATTCACGTTTTCAACGGCTTTTTGAAGGGCAATGCTATCAACTTCTTTGAGGAAGGGATACGTTTTCTTCAATTCTGGAACCGCTTTGATTGCCTTATTTTTATTGAAAAATTCGCCCTTCCAATTATTTTGAAGAAGCTGTCCGTTTTGTACCATTTCATTCACCGTATGCCAATAGTGGTCTTTTTGTTTTTGTTTTCCTGTAAAATAGTTGTAGACAAAGCGGGAGCAGCCGATTGTCTTATGGATGAAGGTGATTTGTTTTTTGTTCGGATAGATACGAAAACGAAATGCTTTTTTTACTTTCATGGCTTCTTACCTCCTCCAGTCTATTATATCAGAAGAAGGATGATTCTGGAACATTTGTTCGATTCAATATTGGACAGTCGAGACACTCCAAAGCAATCTTTTGTGCATAGGAGATTCATCTCCCTCTTACCTCTACGCGCTTGAAGAGGGAGTTTTCTCTCCTTTTTTTGATAAAACGAAACTTCACTCAATAGGAGTTTTTCGGATGGTTCTCCATGATAAAAATAATTTTTCAGCTAAATTACATAAAAAGGACTTGTCTCAAAGGAACTTCCTATGTATAATTAAGATTGTGTTTTTAATTCAATGAGATGCGCCCATAGCTCAGCTGGATAGAGCACTGGTTTCCGGTACCAGGTTTGCCGGGGGTTCGAATCCCTCTGGGCGCGCTGGATAAATACAGTAATGACAAGGGGTTAAGGCTTTTCCTCCCCTTGTCTTTTTTAATACAAAAATGCCATTTGCAAACGAATTGCAAACCTTCGTGTTTCGAATTATTTTTTTAACCATCTTTCTACTATTATTATATAGAAGAAATGAGACAAAAATCTCTTTTTACTTTTTTTACATCCACTCAACTTGCACTATCCAATTAAAAGGAATCGTCATCTTTTCATCATTATTGGAACATTTAACATCCATATCCCACACTCCCATTGGTTTAATTATGCTACAAGTGATTTCGTGGAATTGATTTTTATAAAAATATTTTACCGATACCTGTCTGCCTTGCTTGTGAGCATCATATATTCTAATTCCATTAAGTTCGAGCTGATCTAAATCCAAAACTGGCTTTTCCATTATGCACCTACACTCCTTTTTACTTGGCCACAAGACAGGATATTTTCTAACTTAAAGCTGCGGACTTGCTTGCGATAATAACAATACGCCAACACCTTTTCATTATCTATCCCCACTACTCTTATAATACGCTGCGTTACATTGTTATTGTGGTCCATGTAATAAATCATGATTTTCTCTTTTCCGTTCATTGCACTTGTTAAAAATCCAATCATGTTTTACTCCTCCGTTTGACGAATATTTGTTCTCATTATACCATATAGTATATACAAAACAAGAACAAATGTACTGTTATTTTTTAGCAAAGGGAGGATGGTTTCAGATGGAAAATGTATCTATAACCTATGTAACGCCTGAAATGTACGGCTACAAAGACAGAGGAATATTGAAATGGCAAGGAATGATACTTGCTGATCAAAATGATGCAATGAAAATTATGAAAGATGAATTTGAGGTTATCGGACCTAAAGAAGAAATGTCTGAGGAAGAAATATCGCAAGTGTTGCATAAAGCTTATACGATGGATTTTCCGATTGCTATACAAGCTAATGTAATGCGAAACGGAAGCTACTACAAAGATGTTGAATGTAAAATAGCCGGCCATAGCAACGGAAGGATATTTTTAAACGTAATCGATGGAAGGAAAACCAGCTGCACGATTAGCCAAATAAGAAACGTTGAAATGATGAATCCTTTGGATTGGTATGATAAGCTAAAATAAGATTTTGCAATAACACAAAAAGGAGTATCGATATATGACAGAAAAATATAAATTGTTTTTAGATAGAATAAAAATACATGAAAATCATTTAAAAAAAGAAGTTAAATTAGCGCAAGAACTAGAGGGGAAATCTCCTTACATCGATGATTACCAAAAGAAGAAAATTATCAATGAGGATGGAGAAACCATTGTTTTTATCTCCAAAATAGAAATTAATGAATTTAAATATAGCAAAGAACGTGATGAAATTTATCATAATCGCATTACAGGTAAAGCCTTAAATCTTTGGTTAGATTTCGTAATAAATAAGGTTAAAGTATAAATAACACAGCCCTATTAAGAAGGTTTTTTTATAGAAATAATAATAAAAACTTTCTAATTATCGTTGCGCCAACGCAACTAATATGTTATAATTAAAATATAGAAAGGAGGTGAACAAGTGGATTACTTAGAGAAAATAATAGCCTCAATCATAGCAAGTCTAACAGTTTATAATCTTTGGTTGACAGCCCAGAAGAAACGGTTAGAACTTAAAAGATTGAGGCAAGAAGAAAGAAGAAAAAGGCGCGGAGGTTAACCCTCCCCCTTCTCTTCTTATTCTAAGTATACCACATTAATATTATGTTTTTAACATTTATGATAATCGTATTGAGTGTTGCAGGAGTATTAGCTGTTTACAATTTCTATTTGAACAACAAAATAAAAAAAATGCAAAAAGAATTGGAGAAGATGGATAATGAGTGATAAGCATAAAATTATAAAGAACATTGAGGAGTTGCTTGCTTCAGAAATTACTGCTTATAAAATCCAACAACAAACAGGAATTAATCGGAGTACCGTGGGCAGATTAAAAAACAAAGAAATAGAAATCAAAAAGCTATCTCTGGAGAATGCTTTGAAGTTGAATGATTTATGGGAAAAAATAAAGGAGGAAGAAAAATGAGTCTTAAATCAGGCATATATAAAATGTTTGCGCATCTGGAACGATGTGGATGCTGTGAAAAAAGGAAAAAGTCGGGAAACGTATAGGAAGGCGTGTGACAGGACGTGCTGAAGAAAAGGCAATTAGAAAGATGTTTAAATAATATTTTAAGCCCCTCACAAATAGTGAAGGGCTTATGTTTATTGCCTGAAAGCTTTTTTAAAATAAGAAGGAGTAATTTTGATGTCTGAAATAAATTTGAATAATATTTTTTCGTTAGCGTTTTTATTAATCAGATATCTATGTACAAAAATCAATACAACTGTTGCCACAATAAAATATGTAATAATAACAATTAAATGAATCCAAAATTTCATATCGAAGTAATTATAAAAATTAAAATACATAAATATAAACCCTGTAACAGCTATATAATAAAAAAGATAATTTAAAATGAAAATAGTTGGATATTTATTAAATACAGAACAGGTGCACTTTGGTTCTGTATCTCCGCCGGAAAACGCGTTTTGAAGTGATTCGCGAATCAATCCTATACCTCTCTTGCGCCGTTTTTTACAGTCGCAGTTAGATAAATTAAATGATGTAAGTTTTGAAATTGAATGTAGTAATAAAAAAAGAATCAAGGATACTCCACTTGCTCCCGCTGCACTAATTAGCAGAATTTTACCAATAGGGATGTTATCTGCATTTGAAAAAATACTTGTAAATCCTTGAAATGAACCAAAAGCTCCCATCATTATCGCTGCAAAAATACCTAATATAGCAATAAATTGCATTACTAATTTGTCAACTTTCTCTTGGGCAGATTTTTCTATTTTACTAATTTCTTTTGATAAACTATAAATTGTTTTTTCAGCATCCTCTAACTTTTTATCAACTGTACCAACCCTATCTGATAATGATGTGCTGATATGATTTCTTTGTACTATAGATAAATTGATATGTTCTCTTAATTTGAAAAATATTTTCTTAGTTTCTTCCTCAACCTGATTTGTTTCATTGTAAATTTCAAAATCAGTTAATATTATGCTGCCTATTTGGTCTAATAATTCTCTCCTTACATCCATTTGTTCATAAATAAGCAAAGTGACTTCGGAATAAGGCATCATTACTGAAGTCACTTCGGCCTTTTCTATGGCCTCAATAAATTTTATGAATTGTTGAGAATTTGCTCGTTCTATTTGTTTTGTGGTGAATAAACTACTTAAATCTACACTATTTCTTTTATCACTAGGACGTTTTTCCATAATATCTTCATCTAAAAATATTATATACAATTCAAGAGCTTTCAAGACATTGCTAAAATCACTGTGCATTTATAAAGTCCCTTTCTATTTCCCAGAACTCATATCTTGGTACATAATTTTTATTCAATATATCTTCCTCATATGTTTTCCAAGACTCCATTTCGTGTGACACTGCGACCATATTATAGACATCTACATCTAAAAGTTTTTTAATAATCGGGTCAAATTCTTCCAATTCGTTATAATATTTTCCTTTATCTTTTATCGGTTGATATCCATAATGATTATATCTATGATAAAGTTCGGGAACGACTGGGCCGTATCTCCATCTGGAAAATTCGTTATTATAATTTTTCTTTATTTCATCAATTGGTTTTATTTTATTTCTTATTCCAAATCCTATTGTAAAGAAAAGAGTTTTGTGAAGTTGTAAATTCGTTATTTGATTTTCGTTATTACTAGCAAACGCTAAAATGTGATCAGCCAACTTATTTACATTCATTTTCAATTTCCTCCTTTCAATAAAAATCTTTCTGAAACATATCCATTACCTGAAAATAACAACAAACATAGAAAGATGACTCCGTATAATATTATCTGATACTAAATGTCCCCATTTTACTTTCCTTAATTACATTTTACACTAAACATACGCTTCATGCCACATTGTTTTATTGAACCATTTATAGGGTAACCTCTCTTAATATATATGTACAGCCCCACAAGGTAGTGAGGGCTGATTTTTATATTACTTAGTGTAATACCTTACATACTGCGTGCTAGCCGTAATATACAGACCACTTTTAAGCTGATACATGTGACCATTGCCAACTTTAAATTTATCTCTAGCCACTGTAAATACTTCTCCCTGATTTACAATAACAGCTCTGTCATCCCAATTAGCAGTGTTGTAAGTCCATAAGGACGGAGTGATAACCTCGACATAACCTTGCTTACCGGAACCACCGCTACCAGATTTACGTTTTAATCCAAGAGCTTGAGCAATACCATTTGCATGTCCTAAAGCAATGCGGTCAAGGTAAGCATCAGATTTTAGCTTATTCGCATCTGCTGTCGTATCAATGAAACCATTCTCTGTTAAAACTGCTGGCATACTCGACTGACGTAACACATGGAAATTAGCACGTTTTTTGCCACGGTTTCTAAAGTCAACTTGCTTCATAACTTCTGCATGCAGTTTATCACGATAGGTTATTGTGTTATTAGATACACTTCCATTATAAATATAATCTTCATAGCCCGTACCGCCTCCAGCATTAATGTGGATGGATACAAAGTAATCTGCTCCCCAGCTGTTTGCATCATTTGTGCGTTGTGCAAGACTTCGAGTTGTGTCGCTTGTCCTACTCATGCGTATAGAGTGCCCTTCATAGTCACGATTTAAAATGTCCCGTGTTTTTAGTGCAATTTTAAGTGTAAGCACCTTCTCCTGTAAGCCATTTGCAACTGCACCTGGATCTGTTCCGCCGTGTCCTGGATCTAAATAAATTTTTGACATAATTAAATTCCTCCTAAAATAATTTTTTATATAGAAAAAGAGCAGCCGCAGCTACTCTTTATCCTTGCTTGAAAATTCTTCTTTGATTTCTTTGCCAATCGACTTATCAGAGTTATCAATGCTGTGTAATTTATCAGCTAATCCTTTCGGCACTAGCACACCAACATCGGCTAGATTTTCTATGATGCTAATGCCTTCATTTACAATATAAAAAAGCACCGTAGCATAAGCCACAGCACCTTCTAAACCAAGTATTTGGTCAACCACATTTGCTAACACAATAACCACTAATACAAGCACCTTACGAGCATAGCCAAACAGGCTTTTGCGACTCCATAAGTTGCCGTTTTTCCATGCTTTGAATAGTCCTGTAAGAATATCCAAAGCCATCAATAATAACAAAAAGTGGAGAAATTTAACCTCTCCAAATAAATACATATGCGTTGCTTCTAAATAACTCAAATTAACATCTCCCATTTCACCAGCTCCTTAGACATATTTGATTGTCCCCCTTCACTTTCTCTGTTTTATTGCATGAAAAAAGCACCCCGGCAGGGATGCTTAAGATTCTTTTAAAATGTTGGTATTAATTGTATCCAAAATATCTTTCGTGATATCCTGTTTTTCTTCATCGTTCCCTCGATTGGCAATTAAGCAAATTTCGATTAATGTTCTTTTTAATTCTTCCTCGTTTAATTCATCCATTGCTTGTTCAAGTTTGCCTTGATAACTCATATAAATCCCCTCCCATCATCTATATCGGAATAGCAAGAGAGAAATTAAAGCATAAATAAGATAACTCGTTATGAGATGTCTTAAAAATAGATTTATTCTATTCCTAAATGACTTTTTAATTGCGCTGTCAAAACTCCAGCGAGCACATTCAACGGAACCTTTGCGATATCTTCACCTTTCCTCTTTAAAAAGTCTTTTGACTTATTCCAAACTGTTTCATTTTCGGCTGCATCTAAAAAGTCGTGACCTGCTGATGTTATTTTCAGATCATCATAATAGTGTAAAACCTTACCCATATCACGACGTCTTTCAGCTTCAATAAATTTACTATTCATTAAAAGGTAAATATGATAATCTTCTTTCTCGGAATTCGGATTCACTGAATTATCATTAGGTGAAACTTCATTTCTAAATTGAATCAATAAATCCCTAATCATTTTATTGTCTCTCTCCATGCTCAATTTATAGCCCCCTCTTTTCATTCGATTAAGTTATTAATTCGACAAAAATCAGGAAAATCCTGCATAAAAATAACGCTTATTCAGCGTTGTCGTTTTCTTCTTGTTCTCTGGCTGTCAATCGTTCCAGCACTTTTTCTTTAATCAACTCTGGCAAGTCTCCATTCATACCTGCCTGGAAATAATCCATCATCGGTACGATGATCGCACCATCAATGTTCAAGCGCTCCCTGTCTCCGCTGTCATCCCTCGGTTCAGTACCGCGAAAATTAATCAACCTAACCTGTTCGCCGTCTTTTTCAATGCTGCGTGAGCTTGATTCAGTAAATGTGTAATTATTCATCACTATCATTCTCCTCCTCTTTATTTTCTTCTGATTCTTCCTCTACCTCTAGGAATGCCTCACTTAACGTAAAATGCGCAATAGCATCATCGCCAACCAGCTCCTTTCCATAATCATTTACAAGCTTTTTGACAGTGTTTAACGCTGACTGAAGGTTCTTATCATCAAGGACAAATTCCTCGTCTAACAGAGCTACTTGCGCCTTATTGAAGGCACGCTTATCCTTAATCGCAGGCTGTCCGTCATCCAGATAAACAACCTCGCCCTCATCGTCCAGCTTGGCAAATTCTTTCATCAATTCGTTGGATTCCTCCGCCACTTGCTTTTGCTTTTCTTCCAGTGCTTTAACAACACGCATCCGGTGGATTGACTTCTCCTTTTTCGGATTGAGTGATTGTACTAAAAAGTTATTGATGATGCGGATATCTCCATAAGTTAATTTGATTGTCATGCTGATTCCTCCAATTGAGCTACTCTTTTCTTGAGTGCTTTATTTTCTTCTTTTAATTTAGTTACTTCATTATTAATGTTCTGATACTCAATGCGTTGCCAGTTCAGTTCCTCGTCGATGTTATCCAACCGTCTCAAGCTATCCTGTATAACATGCTGATGCATAAATAGGATATTATCTTTTTTGATTGTTTCCTCATCGCTCTTTACAAGATAGTCATTCCGCATCTTTAAATCATCAATGATAAATCCAACCTGCCTATCATAAATGCTTTGTGGATTGTCTTTATTAAATTTCATGCTTTCGTCCCGGCGCCAGTCAAACGTAACGATTTTGGCATTACGGATAAATTCAAGGCTGTCCTCTAAATGCATAACATCTTCATTTTTCTTAAATTTGCGGGCTGAGTTACCTTGTAACGCTCCATGCAGATAGTTGGCACGAACAGAATTGACATAAACATACGTCAGCATATTGTTTGACCTACCGATGTTATAGTTGTAGCTTCCGGAATTCAAACCGACTATCGCTAGGTTCTGCCCGCTTATCCAATCAGTACTTAGAGACCATCCACCTAATCCATAAGCGTCACGTATCTGTACTGTGCTATTACCTCTGATTTGATTCACATACAGTTGGTTAAATCTATTAGCTGGCGTACCTAAATCATAATTGTACGAACCTCCATTGATAGGCCGGATAGTCGGCGAACCGTTAAAGTCGATGTCTATACCTTTATCGTAGTTGACTGCTTCAGCTCTGAACTGGAATCGGAATCCACTGATACTATTTTCCCCACCGTCAGCGATTGCTCTAGTCGTATTCCAGATAGCGCCACTATAATATGGTGACAGCGTATTTAAGTTAGCATCACCTGTGGTGCCTGAATAAGAGAATGGGTACCCTGAAAGTGATTTACCCACGCCAAAACCGGATGACCTAGTCACGCCACCCTCTGTATCTCTGTACTGTATACGATTAGATACGTTTGTAAAATCAATCCTCGCCCCATTACCTAAAGTAAAGTAAGCATTGCGCATGGTAAGGTTACCGGTGTTAAGGTTCAAGTCCATATTGTTATTATTGGATAGCAACCTACCGGAACGAAGCGTACCCATATTTGCAGTAATTGCCTGCAGAGTAGCCGCATTAACCTTATCCGCATTGACGCTAGATATTTTTGCAGATGTAACGGCTAAATCATCAATTTGTGCCGTACCGATAATGGCACGTTCTAATTTGGCACGTTCGATGGTTCCATCGGCTATATGAGCATTTTGGATAATTGCCTCATCAATAAGGGACAATCCGTTTAGATGGATTAATGCACCAGATAAGCGTATGCCTTCCTTCATTAAATTAATTTCAGAAACAATGCCGTCTACGTCTACTTTTAAATCAATTTTTCTATCTAATTGAGTGATAGATGATTCGGCTTGTGTCATGCGCTGGTCGGTGTCTTCGTAGGCTGGTTTCCATGGAGTTTCCATATTCCCGTTTTCAATTTGAACTTTAGACAGAAGAAAACCTTCTGGTTGATAATCAGTTTCTGTTACTCTCGTTGCAATATTCAAGTCCACCTCACCACTTTTGGGTGGAGTAAACGTAACTGAATATCTCCTTAAATCAGGGTGTGCATTTGTCATTACAATATCCGGCAACCTATAATTTCCCGTGCCATCTTCATACATCAAATACATATAGTTGAGTGTTGTCACTCTATAATTGGCAGCGATATCTAAACTTAGGGTATATTGCTTGCCACTTTCAACCTCAAACTTATGGGTTCTAACTCCATAGGTAGTGTTAGCCCCTTTTCTAACCCTTATATTGCCATTTACAATTGCTAAACCTGTATTCCCCCATGCGCGCCATCCGTCCAAATTATCGCCTTTTGAATTAGGGATAAGGTTATTGCTGCCAATTTCAATACTGGAAACAGTCTGCTCAATCCCCTCAGCAAAGTTTCTTGTTTCGGCGATAGATTTCCTTAAATAGTCAGATTCATCATCAAATATAGTTTTGGTAACTCTGTTAGTAATCTGTTCTGACATGACCTCTATGCTGGCTTGAGCGCTTGTTATACTACCCTCAATGTCTGCGATAGATTCAGCTTGTAAGTCTATAAGTCGGCTGTTTTGATTAATTTCAGTCCAATGGTTTTCTTGTACAGAAAGAATGTCCTCAGGTGCAAGATTCCAATCTAAACGTTTATTTCCTTTCGTTAACATTGCCTCTTTATAATCAACAATAAAACGAGAGCTTCCTCTTTCGGTTGCACGAATAATCATAACCCTAATTTGTGTGAACTCAGTATCTGTGGGGAATGTGAAAGTAACTGTTGAATATCCTTCCTCACCCGGAGATATTACATTTCCACTAAAATCCCCTGCATTAGACCAATTACCTTCCTCGTTCGTACACCGTACCCTAATATATAAATCTCTTTCGTTACTTTCATCTGATTTCAAGTAGACACTAGCTGTATACTGTTGACCTGAAACAGCGTCCACATTTTCATAAGGAGAATAATCTCCCCAACTTACAACACGATTGTATCTAACAAAATCATCAGAAGTTCCAACAAGCAGATTCCTTCCACCAATCTCAATATCGTTGATAGCATCCCTAACAAATGTTTCATCGACTTTACTACGCAAGCCTTCTGCCATTATTTCTATCTCAGTAGTATGACCCTCAACCGTTCTATTGATTTGGTCAACCTCAAGACTGTCAGCCTTAAATTCAAGCCCTCGTTCAGTTTCATCGATTCTGACGTTGTAGTCATACAAGATATCATCTACACCATCAGCACGACTAATTAAATCATCTGCACGCTCATTCAAGTCTGCTATACGGTTATCAAGGCGCTCTGTATGGATTCCCATTTCTTCCAGGATGTCGTCTCTGGTTTCCTCTATTTCTTCATCGGTATAGATGCGTGCCTGCTGATTAATTAAGTCTTTGGCTTCCTGTGATATCTGGTCAAAGTCAACGCCATTCTCACCGATAATATCGCTAATCCTGTGAAGCTCCCTCATGCGTTCAGCTAACTCTGGCCCCCACATAATATCTTCTGTCAGCACCCGATGAGTAGCCGCTCTTACCTGTACGCTCCAATCAGATGGCCGGCCGTGATAGTTGACTGCTCTTACTCGGTAATACCAGACTTCATCTGTACCGACAGTGTGGCTAAAGGCGCTCACATCACCGCGCCACAATAGATGCTGTGTATCTGGTACAAAGTCCTCTGTGCGAGAACCATAGACTTCGTAATGCTTGATGAACATTTCGTCGGCGTAATCCCAATACAGCTGGATGACTTCCATACCACCGTAAGCTTCAAGGTTGACTGGCGTTGAAGGCTTGCGATTAGGATAGCTACCTTCATCTATGATTTGCTTAGGCGGGTTGTTTTTAACATCTTCTATTTTTTTGCGCAGGTCGTCGATATCATCGCCTAAGTCTAAAAACTGTCCCATTTCAACAACTGTTGTGCCCTCGATATCCATTAAGTCATATTCCATGGCAATGACACGCGCTTGTATTTCTAGTGGTCTAGCAAACTTGCGGTCAATTGCTTGGCAGGTGTCGCCTAAGCTGACTTTTTCATCAAACAGCTGTACAGACAGACGGTAGTTGACCTCGGGATATTTCGCCTCTTGCAATGCTTCCCATGTTGCTTTTAATAGGTCTTCCGGGTCTTCGTAATCCTGATTGCTAAACTCTCCATCACGGTGTCTTTTTACGCCATTTTCGAGTATTCCATATTTGTCTAATGCTTCGGGGTCGCCAACCCATCTTTGCCCTATCGGCTTATTAACAGGGTCTCCTCGACTCGTGCGCCACTCCACATCTCTGAAATCAATATATCTAGTGTTACCTCCGCCTTCTGTTTCAAGGCTCGCGCCACGTCCATATAGAGCTGTTTTAGGATAACTAAGCACTGTACGACCGATTTCAGTAGTATTATGGTCGATTTCAAAGCGCTGTCCTTGTTCCCTGCCTAAACGTTGGATAATCTTAACGTAGCAACCTTTTATCTCATTGGTTTTCTCGTCAAATTCAACTACATCTTTAAATTCTCCGCCCCAAGTATCTAAAGTTTCCCAAATCGCTTCTGCGCTGGATATATAATAAAAGTTGGTTGTAGCTCTGCCAAGCTCGACTTCAACACTTGATTGCCAACGAGTGCCATCTACTGCAGCAGTCAATGCAACATCTGCTGTTTGGTCAACAAAGCGACGTTCTACTACGATATGATCGTTTAATTCTGCTAAGAATGTTGGCTCACAAGTTGCTATTGTAGTCGGACCGTTACTGTCGTTGCTGTCGTCAACTTCTTTGATTGTCATAAGCCGCGAATCGCCTTCATGGTCTTTGAAAATTACCTTGTTTTCTTCTTTAACGTGCTTGGCTACTTCCTGGTCGGATTCAATCTCAAAAGTAAAGGGCTCATCTGGTACGCTGTTTACCTCAATGCGGTAATGCGTTTCGATAAGCCCTGTATCTTCGGATATAACCGTTAAAGGTTGTTCATCTTGCGAGAATATAAATAATTCCATTGATTTCCTCCTTTCTAGCAGGATTCTCCCTATTTATGTCGAATATAGTAATTTATAGGGAGGTGATACATATGAGTAAATTAGATCCGAAACCAAATCAAGAAAAATTGAATTATTCTTGGAGTGAATTAAATAGAATGTTGCAATCAAATTTTAATACTCCAGGAATAACTTCAGCTACAATCGATTTAGATAATTTCAACATACCAAAAGAAGAGATTATAGCTGAAGCAACAGAACAAGGATATACGGTTACTGAATCCTCTCCAGGTCATTTAAGATTTGAATAGTTTTTTCTGCCCCGGCCATTTAGGTTGGGGCATTAATTAAACCTTTGAATTAATTACACTTATTTTAGCCAAAGTTTCATCAATGGTTTTCTTTAAAGCACTAATTTCATGTTCCAATTTCTCAACCTTTAACTCATAAAAACGCTCACGACTGATTTCATTACCTTCTTCATCGTGGTAGGTTAACTCTGCGTTCTTCATGTTCAATTTACCTGATCTTATATCAAATTTAATGCCCTCTGCACCTAATTCATAGTCCTTCTTTTCTCCACCCATATTAAGCCCTCCTAGAATAATGTTTCGTTATATTTAAGTTCACAAGCATGACTTGCTTTCACTTCAATCTCTCCTGGTTCTAATAATTCATAATTAGAGGCTAGCCTAATAGAGTGTCTTAAATCCCTATCATCATTTAGCCAAACCTCTCTGCCTTCATATTTGATGGTTAAGCGATCACCTTCGATAAATTCATATCCTAAGAGGATATAGATATCCCCTGCATGCAACTCAAATTTGTCTGTTTTCGCAGTAAATCTAAGCGATATTTCCCACGGCGCGTTATCTTGTCCAGTGATGGTGTGAGTAGCATTAGAAGTTGTTACATTGATTGTTTCCTCTGCTCCTACTTTATCTAATACAAGAAAATCAATAGTACATCGTGAGAAAGAAACCACTTCATCTACATCAATGCCTCCATCAAGTAACGCAATATAGCTGCGATTCATTTCATCGCTGAATTGCAATCGCCTTTCATCCTCGGTGACTAGCCACAATCCGATTTCTTCTGCTTTTTTTAGCAAATCTTCTTTGCTATTTCCATCAATCAATATCTCTACAGGAATAGTCATTGCTTCATTTTCGGTCTTCACAAGTCTTTTTCTTCCATTAGGCAATACTTGCACTTCACGATTAAAAGGCGCCCAGTAAGGACGCCCTTTTGACAATACAGTTACATAGTCTTTGGTTACTCCGTCGAAATATAATTTAGTCATCGGCGTCCTCCTTTCTTGGGATTATTCTTCCGTTTTTGGCGCTCTGTAATAATCGGCTCTAACATTCTGCCAACGACCTTATCGTTCATGATGACATCTAGATTTTGACCGGTTTCCACTGCATCAGCAATTCGCATGAGCAAGGATATGACTTCCTTGCTGGTTTTATCATCTGACTTATCAATAAAGCCGAGTTCACGTCCTGTTTGCTCCCAGATGCCGCGTTGACTTAATCGTTTGGCCGGATCATGACTAATGATAGATTCAGCCCAACCGCCATCAGCAACCCACGCTAGTTGTTTAAATCGAGCGACACCTCCATCAGCGTATTTCCTAATACGACTTAGATGTTTTTGAGCGCTTGACCCTAATTTATGGCCAAGTGATTTTGCATAATCATATCCGGCTAAGAGATACGGCTTCATGGTTTTCTTGCTGCCGTTTCCGATGTTCGTAGACCAGTCGTTCATCCAATCGCCATCTTCTTTAATCGCATCAAAGTATTTCCTTGCAGCTGAACCACCCTTTTTAATAAGGTTGTTTACTCTACCTTTAATACCGTTTGACTTACTGCTGGATTGTTGTGATTTGCTAGCTGTCTTTTGCGCTTTATCAGCTGCACTTTGTGCCTTAACAACTTTTTTCTCCACTGATTCAATCTTTGTTTCCAATTTACTTATGGCTTGGCCTGTCGCTTTTTCAATACGTTGACCCATGGTATTAATGGATTTGCCAACAGACGAAATCATTTCGCCAGACTTTTGACCAACCGTTTGAATCATGGATTTTTCCGATTGAACTACCTGTTGAGATAATTCATCTTTCTTGGTGTTCATTCCATCATTAATGCTTTGTTTCGCTTCTGTTATCTGATTAGAGAGCGTTTCTCTCGCCTGTCTTATACCATCCACTATGCGGTTTAAGAATGGATTCTGATTGATGGTTTCTCTTATTTGTACCTTTAAAAGTTCTTGGATAAGAGAAAGTTCGCTCACAATACCGTCTGAACCAGTTAAAGTTATTAGATTTTGAGAATCCATAGGCTGATTATATTTAGCTGGTACAACAGCCTCGCCCTTGTGCAGATACGCCGGACCATCTTCCGGGACGTAATTAGTGCCTTGTTTGTATTTGCGTCCACCACGCGGACCCCAGCCACGTCTGCCATATGGCAAATCACGTCTCCATGATCTGTTGTTGAAAAACGCAAGCAATTGGTCATAGCCGGAATAAATATTTCCGTGTCCTCTAACCTTGTAAGCATTAAAAGTTTGCGGGATATACTGCAATAATCCACGTGCTGGATTCCCTGCAGCAGTATTGACGTCCCATACTGCCGATGATTGCACAATGCGCTGATTACCACCAGATTCACGATTTATCTGCGCCAAGATACCGTTAATCTCTGCAGGTGTAACACTCTCGCCCATTTGCGCAGCAGCACGTTGGATTTGTGAACGCCAATTACCTGCAGCACCAACTAATCCCATTCCGCCACTTACGCCATCGGGACCACCCATGTTAAGTTGCTCTTTAGCCCATTCAATCGCTTTGTCTTTGATAGTTTTAAAGGCGCCTTTAGCAAGGTCTACCACAGCTCCTGCACCATCTGGAATTATTGCACCGACTTTTTCAAGGGCGATATCGACAAGTTTACCCGGATTACTAACGTAATCCCATACATTACCTGTCCATTCACCGATAGCTTTACCTGCTCCAACTGCCGTATCTTTAACATATCCAGCACCTTGTTTTGTTTTATCCCATGTCCAACTCCCTACGGCTTTCACGCCATCCCATGCACTACCAAATATTCCTTTGGCGTAAGCAGGTATGTTAGATAAAAGTTCGCGTGTTTTTTTTGCAGGAATAACTTGCGTTCCTTTTGCTAGATTCGCCAGTACATTTTTCCCTTGGTACATGCCAGTTGTTCCATCTGGATTAATGATTAATTCTTCTCCGGCATTGTTTCCTGTGCCATCGTTTATTAAAGCTGGACCGCCGGGATGACTTTTAGTTCCATGTGCATACGAATACCAATCAAGATTATCTTGTGGTTTCCATGTGCCAACTATACTGTCCATACCGAGTTTATCAGCTACCCAGTTTACTGCTTTTCCGACACCGTTCACTGCACTCGCTATGCCATCGACCATTCTGCTTGCAATAACTAAAAATCCATCTTTAACTTTACTAGCACCAGCTTCAATCTTCTCTTTCATCTCGCCAGGCATATCTTTAATCTTCTGGATCATGTCAGATACATAATCAAAAACTGAATCCTTGATATTGGAAAAAGTATCGGATACCTTATTTTTAAATTCGGTAAACTTGTCTAAAGCCCATTTAACACCAGATTTTATCGGGTCAACAATATTATCTTTAACCTTGTTCCAAGCGCTTTTTGCAATATCTTTTATTTTGTTAAAAATTGAACTGACATTATCACGCATAGAACTGAAACGGTCTCTGATGAAGTTGACTATGCTCATAATCACTTCTTTAAAAAAGGAATAAATGGCATTCCAAACTGTCGTAATAAAATCCTTAACAGTGTTAAAGATAGTAGATATCGTGTTCCATACAGCTGTAAAGCGATTTTTAATAAAATTATAGATCGAAGTTAGTATATTTTTAAAAAATGAATATATTGTATTCCATATATTTGAAATAAAATCCCAAACCGCAGAAAATAAGGTCGTTACCGTATTTTTTACAGCTGTGAATCTTTCCTTTACAAAATTATAGATTGCTGTAATGACCGTTTTAAATATATTTGTGATTGTTGACCAAATCGTCCCAAAGAACGAAGCTATCCCAGAAAAGATATTCTTAATAAATAAAGCAACTAAATCGAATACGCCTTTAATCACAGACCATACGATTTTAACTGCTCCACTTAGTATTTGCTTAATCGATTCCCACATACCGGACCAATCACCGGTAAATAGCGAAATGAAGAAATTCAAAATACCGATAATGATGTTCAATGCGCCGTCTATAACATTAGTAATCACCGGGAACACTATTTGTACCACTTCTAAAATAAAGTGAATCGCCGGAACGACAACGTTTTGGATAACTCTAACTAGCAAACCTAGCGCTGTAACGGCAATCTTCATCGCAACCTCAATGATTTTTTGGATGATAGGAAACGCCGCCTGAACTACATCTAAAATGATTGGTATCACCGTTTGTGCCAATTCCATAATTACTGAAATCACCGTACTTAGGATTTCAATCACAATCGGCAGCACATTCTGGATAACGTTTAAAATCATCGGGAATACGGTATTTACCACATTCAAAATCATTGGCAATACAGATTTCACCAAATTCATAACTACATCAATCAGCATAGTAAATATAGAAATTACCATCGGTAGAACGGACTTAACTATATTCAATACCATAGGTAATACAGACTGAACTACAGATATAAGCATTGGTAATACGGTCTTAACTATATTCATAACCGCATCAGCGAGCATGCTAAACAAGTCAACAACCATCGGCAGCACCGATTGGATGATACCTAAAATCATTGGTAGTACAGCCTGAACGGCTTCTAGGAGCATCGGAATCACTTGCTTAGCAATTTCCAATACCGATGTTATAAGCGTCCTCTGAAGTTCAACCCAAATGGATATAAACGATGTTACCACTTCGATAACAACAGGGATAATTTCTTTCAAGGTATCTACTAACATGCCAATAAATTCAGCAATCATCGGTATGATGCCTTTAAAGACGTTCGATATTTCTATTGCGAAATCTCCGAATACAACGCCCATTTCTCGGAACAATTCGCCGAATGTCTGACCTAATTCACCGAATGTTTCGCCCAACTCTTGGAAGGTCGGTTTCAGTTCATTAATGCTGTCTACAATGACACCCTTGGTTTTAACAAACTCTGGACCAAGTTCTTTACCAATATCACCAAATGCTTTACCTAATTCATCGAATATAGGTTGTAATGCACTCAATACACCGGAGAAAACATCTTGGATGCCCTGCCAAGCGTCTTGGATGAAATTTCGTACATCTTCATTAGATTTATATAGCTTGACCAGTGTGCTAATGAGAGTCATTACTATACTGATTACTAAACCAACCGGTCCTGTTAATCCTAGCAACTTGGATCCAAATCCAACGATGGACGGGAGGATTGCCCCGAAAGCTCCGCCAAAAGATTTAAAAGAATCTATAGTACCTTGAACATAATCAGATACCATCTCGCCAATCTTGGTATTCATTCCTTTTCCAATAGCTTCTGTTATACTTCCGCCAACATTGCCGAACGCTTCAGAAACACGTTGTATGCCTTCTCTAACGCCATCTGCTAGGGATTGAGCTATTTTATCGCCAATTTCCTTCGTAGCCGTCAATTTCTCTGCTATATTATTGCCGAAAGTGGAAACGAATGCGCCGGACAAATTAACAGCTTGTTGCTTAATAGCATCTGTAGCCGCATTGAAACCACCAGTGATTGATTGACTTAGGTTCGACAATAATCCCGCAAAAGAATCTACAGTTAACGCTTGCTTAATTCCATCAAACGCTTGTATTACCTTATCTCTCAATCCAGCAAAAATTTCCCCAGCACGTAAAATAGGACCTTGAATGGATTCAGGTAAATGCGTGATCCAATCATTCATGTAATCCCCATCTTCAACGATTGCAAAGAAATATTTACCGAGTGTTCCTATCGTGGAAAACGCCTGACTTAGTTTATCCGAGAATCCCGGGATAACGCCGTTTGCTAATCCCATTAGAGATGTACCGATTCCACCCAAGAAACCTTTCAGCGCATCCCATATGTTGGTGAATACCGCAATAAATGATTGACCGGCCTGTTTTAAATATTTGACGGCCTTATCCATGTCACCCATAAAGGCTGATATAATAGCCATTCCGAGGTTTGTAACAATGGAAATCGCATTACCTAAAGCTGTTAATAACGGACCTAACGCTCTCGCCATACCACTAATTACAGGTAAAACTGCAGCAATCGCCACAGCTAAACCACCTATTAACAATTTAACGAGGAATCCAATGATATCTAGCAATGGGGCAAATGCTGCACCTAAGCTATCAAGTCCGTTTCCGGTACCTTTGAAGGAATCCAACATCATTTTAAAACTGTCAACCACGGTATCAATTGCAGGTTTCAACATCTGATACAGTTGCTTTCCGAAGTCAACAATGGACATTATCATTGCGCCGAATGCTTTTCTGAATGTCTCAGATGTAGTCATCAGCAGTGTGAATGCACTGATTACTAATCCGATTGGTCCGGTTAAAATTCCAAAGAGTTTTGATAACCATGGCAGCCTTTTACCAACCGCAGCCATAACTCCACTTACACCATTTTTCCCGAAGACCTTAACGACTTTTCCAGCAGCACCAGCTGCCTTTGATAATCCAGTGAAAAGGAAAGCTAATGGTTTAAGTGCCGAACTTATCAGTCCTACAAAGGTTCCAAAAGCAATAATCGCAGGTCCTATTACAGCTCCAATAACCGAGAGCCCAGCAATTAGCGCTTGTGTTTTTGGACGCAAGTTAATAAAGGCATTCATCAACTTCTGAACCCATTCGACCATCGTCGCCATGATACTAGCTATTACTTTCGCTGTTGGTTCAAGTGCTGGCGCTAATTGGTAGATAAACTCCGTTATATCATTGAGTGCATTTTTTAATACATCCCAAGCGCCGGATTTCCACATTTCTTCACCTAAGCTGGATATCGCTGCCTTGGTATTAACCCAAGCTCCAAGCATGGTTTCCCCACCCTTTTTAGCTGAGTCCTCCATGGATGCAAAATAACCGCCTGCGCCTTCCGAACCAACTTGTACAGCATCTACAAAGTAATCAAGTGATTCTTCCATGCTTATGGTTCCGTCTTTCAACATATCTTGTGCTGCTTTGGTTTCTATCCCTAAGACGTTCGCGATATGACCAGCCAAGTTTAATCCTCGTTGAGCAAGCATATCTAATGTGTTTTGGTCCCAACCTTCCGAGCGAATCGCTGACATAAGGATGTTATGGATATCGCCTTCCATGCCCAATTGACCAGATCCAACAGCATAATCTAATACAGATTTAGAGATTTCTTCCGACTTACCTAAATCGATATTAGAAGCTACCAAATCTGACAATCTTGTACCGATATCACTATACATAAAAGATGTTCCATCACCTAAGTTTCGGATAGAATCCCATGCAGCTTCGTAACTTTCTTCATCACGAAAGGTATTACCCATCAGGATGTCCAATTGTTCGTTATCCATCATACGTTTACCGCCACCAACAGCTGCGGCACCATAAAACGCTGTTAATGGAGACATTACTTTCGTTACTGTTCCACCGGCATCACGTATGTCTTTTCCCCAATCACCTAGCTTCTTGCTAGTATCATCAATGAATTTTCCGATATTCCCAAATTCCTTCTCGGCCGAAGAACTTAAAGATTGAAATTGTTTAGATATTCCTTTTGTTATACCGGAGAAGCTATCATTCATGCCTTTGGTAGCACTAGATGCTGTTTTAGGTAAAGATTCTATTTCTTTTTTTACGCCTTGAACAGTAGATTTAAACCCTTGATATCCCCCGCTGAATTTCGCTTGTAATTCTCTAACTGTAGCCATCGTTTCCCTCCCTTCTTCTATGTGTTTTTAGTTTGTTATTCTAATAATTCTTGTGGGTCAAAATCCCAGCTGTATTCCTTTTTAGGCTCATTTTTTGTAGTGGCATTCGGTGTTATTTTTTTAAGGAAGTCTTTCCTATTTTGTTCGAATTTAGGATTTTTACCGTCCGTCTGTTGAGCAAAGACGTTAGACAGGTACTGGATATACATTTTTGCTTTTTCATACTCTGCCTCTGCTTCTTCCTTATCTAATTCCATGTCCATAAACTTTAAAAGTTCAATCACAGGACTATTCACAACCTCACTACGTCCGCCTAACGGCTTGCCAAGCTTGAAAATGAAAGCTTCTTCTATTGTTGCGCTGGTTCCGTCGCTTTCTTGACTTTCTTCATAAATTTCATCGCCGACTTTGTTGCGGAAAAAGACTTTTTTGCTCGGTTCCATAACCTCTCAATATCATTGACTTGGATAACCGCATCGTAAATGTCAAACGCATCCTCTGCTGGTTGAGCCATGAGCGTTTCTTTTTCGACTCCGGATAGAGTAGCCAGCAATTCAAAAGCTTTATCAGGGATATTGATAAGCACGATTTCAAATGCTCCGGATAAGCGAGAAATCAGAAATTCCGGGGTGATTTCTGTATCTTGATTCGCGTCACTGGAGATTTCTTGCATTAAATCCCGTAATGATTCATCATTCTGTGCTAAGTCAACGATTTCTTTAATTGTTTTTAAAGAGCGTTGAAATTGGATTAAGTTGAGTTGTTCCACTTCGTGCTGCTCCGTTTGAACTGTATTGCCTTCTTTGATTTTTAAGTTAACTTTCATGTTTAAAATCCTCCTGTTATATAAAATAAAAAGAGCAGGGAAAAATCCCTACTCTTCTGTGTCTGGTTCTTGGCTTGGCCAAGGTACTTCGATTGTTTGTCCGTTTGATAGTTCAAATGTGATGTTAGTTCCATCAGATGTAGCATCAACTACGCTTACGCCATCTGTACCATCACTTCCGTTTGTTCCGTCTGCGCCATCTGCTCCCGCCGGTCCTTGTGGTCCTCTTAATGATTCCAACCACTCTTCTTCCGTACCTTCAAACCCGTTATCGACAGCGATATCATATGCTGATTTACCATCGGCACCGCCTTGGATTGATACCGGCAATGGATTATCCGTTGAAATAGCCACCGGTTCCCCGTCAGCATCATAATACTGTGGTAAGGCGACTTTATTTCCATAAACCTCTGTATATAAAACTTCTTTATCTTCTTTAGGCATTAAATTACCTCCTTTGATATTCCGGCACTCAACTAAAAAAGTTTGCTAGTCCTGGCTGTTGAATGCCGTTTATGAGTTTGGGGATTCTTCCTCTCCTCCGTCTCCGTTGCCTCCATCGTCATTTCCGTTATCTTCATCAGCGTTCGGATCGGTGCCTCCACGATAGAAGAAGTTACCCGGTTCAGATGCATTAAATCCTTCACGAGGCATCATGTTTAATGTAATTTCGATATTGCCTTGTTCTGCATCAAAAGCGCGTTCAAATCCTTCCGTTGCTGCAGCATTGTAAATTACCCAATCCATCTCACGAACACTGTCCGGTAAATAACGTGGATGAACACGGACTCTTCTGCCTTGTGGTTTTGAACCAATTCGAGCATCCATTGCCCCTTCTTCTCCACCGTCTGTGCTTGTAATCGGTTCAGTGGAAGCGAGAGCAAGTTTTAAAATTTTCGCATCTTCTTGTGCTGCTGAGATTGTTACTTGCCCTTCCCATCCTGTTAAGCGCCTTTGAACGACTGTTTCCCCAAAGTCTGCTACTGTAATTTCTGCATAACTAGGTGTTAACGATAGAGAACCGCCCTCTGCTTGCAGATAATCTTTACCATCAAAGTTAATCTTGTCTTCACCTTCACCAATTTCAATATCAGCAATCCCAAAAATATACTCTTTATTTTCAGCCATATTAATCTTCCTCCTTATTTTCAACTAAAGTAACGTCAAAATTGACGCTGTAATCCATCACATCGTGTTCCACGCCAATCGGCAGTGGTTCAGATGCTGCCTTAATTAAAAAAACGCGATAGCTTTTGGTTGCTACCACGTTTCCATCTTTTTTAAATTCTACTGTTACAGATTCATTTGTAAGTTTGTGCAACGCGTCATACACTGCTTGTGCTGCATACTCCGCATAATCCCAATCAGATGATGATATATATACCATATATCTTGGATACCTAATTGGAACATCGTATTTTTCTGGCGTTCCTCCGCCTTCATAATAAACGGTACCGGTATTGTCATTTGCTGTTTTGTAATCAAATGTCCATTCTAAATCAGGGAGGATGGGTTGTAGTTTTTTCATCAGGTGATATTGAATCATCTACTTCCCTCCCAACGTTTTTTCTAATGCTTTTGCCATGATTTTTTCATAATCATCCTCGGTTAGTACTACAGCATTTTCGAGATATTTCCGACCAGGGGCTTGTCCCCGCCATTTAGGTTTTTTTAAAGTTTCTCGCCCTCTACCATAGACATAATAATTAGGCGTTCTAACTCCGTTATCATACTTATCACGCACGCCATATCTGTAAGGTTCTTCATGTCGTCTAAAAGCATAAGTTAGATTAGAACCTATTTCGCCGACAACTCTATCACCTTCCCGACGAGGTCCTTTGGTAGTCAAAGATTGTTCTAATTCACCTTCATCATAATGAACTAAAGCCTTCGCTCCTTCTTCAACCAATTTGAGATACTCAGTCATAGCTTCCATGAGGTTTTTCTCTAATTCTTTAGTCATGCCATCCAGTTCTTTACTAAACTCTTGTAGGCCATCCCAAACGATTGAAATTTCATCCTTATTAGCCATCGCAATACACCGTCCTGTAAAAGACTTTCGTACCTGCTAGGTTAATAGCTTCATCTTTTGATATAAGCGCTCCAGTGGTCGTATTTCCATCGCTGTCGGTGTATTTGTATCCGGCGCCTACAGATGGATTAAACGATGTCGGTAAATCGACTTCAACGGATGTCCGTTTTTCCTCGCCCTTAGCATCCTTGTCGATGTTCGCTTTGAATTGCACCCGGGCTTTGGATTCCTTCATTTCTGTCAATTCTCTGCCGCGTCCGTCCTTAATTGGATTGCCGTCAGCATCTAATACAGGAAACTCAAATGAAATTTTTTGGCGCATAGGCGGCTTCATATTAATCTACCTACCTTTGCACTTTTTGTTTTTGGTTCTCCTAAAATAGCGATAACAGATGCAGCGATTTCTCCACCTTCAAACGTGACGGAAACACCCTTCACAGAGTACGATTTTACGCCATGTCGTTTGAGTTTGGCGTATTCCTCATCTTCACCCTCGATAGAATATAAAACTTGCAGAGCGACGGCTCTATCGGTTATATCCGTATCCTTGTAGTGGTCTTTGAGTAATTCGTGCGATGAAAAGATGATTTTATCTTGTTCTTCGTCCTCTAAATCAAGCAAGCTATCACTACCCGGCATCTTTTCGAGATACGCTTTAATAGATTCGGTTGTAATCATATGATCACTTCGTTTCTTTTTGTTCTTCTTTCTTTGCATCAGCATTTGCAGATGATTTAGCAGCACCTTTTTTCGCTTCCGAAACCTTTTCTTTTAGAAATGCAGCTTGTTTTGCTGTCAATTCAAGTTCCTCTCCCGGTTTAACAATCTTTCCTTTATGTGATAAATAAGATTCAGCTGTATATTTTGGCATTTGAATGCCCTCCTTTTTTTATAAATTAAAAGAGCGCCTATATTAGACGCTCAACGTTACGATTGCTTTTTTGCGTTTTAATGCTGGGAATGGCGCCTCTCCCACAATAACGGATTGCGCTGGCGGGTTTTCTTCGATACTCGGTTTAGCGAATTTTCCCGGAGTATAGTTATTTTCGACAGTCGGTCCAATCATTGTTTTACCTAAATCAGCACCAAGGAAAACAACTTTATTATCATCCAATAGCTGTACTTCCTCATCTTGTACAAGGATTACATCATCATTTACTTGATAAGACGGTAAGCTCAACGCATTTAAAGCATTTTGAATGTCGGTTTTCGTTAACAAACGATTCCCGTTATCCGTTCCATAAATCTGCGTGCGAATTTGTTCGTTGTTCAATAGGTGCGCTTCTGTTGCACTTGTAATATGCATTACAACCGGTTTTTGTTTTTGGTTGCTCTTTTTGTATTGTTCAACTGCAGCTTTAATGTCGGTTAACGGCGTTGCACTCTCATCGCTCCACTGAGTAGTAGCAGTGAGTTTGTTTTCTGCCGGCATACCGAAATCGATGTTCAAATGAATATCATTTTCATCATCGTTATAAACAAGTTCTCCATTATAGATAGCTTGCGCCCGCATATATTCTTTAATGTCATCCACACCCTGCGTTAATTCATCAGTGGATGTGTAAATTCCCTCAACAACTGCATTCGACTCTTGTTCTGCTCGCGGGCGATTGTATTGCAGTAATTGCGTTTCATCTAATCGGAATGAATGCTGCACTTTAGAAACTTGTCCAAAAGCACGTTCTTGTTCTGCGGTATCACGCAATGGCGCGCTTGCATTCCATCCAGTGATAGATGCAGCAGGTGCATATCTTCCGTTAATAACATTGTAAGCAAAGTTAATATCATATACTTGTTCTTCTGGCATAAAACTAGCAAGTAAATATTCTCTTGCCGGCGGTACATTCTGGACATATCCGGTTAGTTGTGGTTGTTGAAATTCATTCAAATGTAATGGCATGTATTATTCCTCCTTCTTACGCATCAAAGCGTAGGTATCCTTTCACTTCTGCTTTAAATCCTTCTGTAACTGCGGTGCATTTACGTTCTAGTGGGTGACCTGCTACAAGTATGCCGGAAATCGGCTTAGTACCTTTAACAAGTTTAATATCATGAGATGTCAAACCAGCACCTTCGCGCGCCTCTGCATTCCCATCCTCATCTGTAGATGGATCTTCCCATGGTACATAAAAACCATCTTCTCCAAGATAAGTAGCAGTACCAGCTTTGATATAACCGTTTTCGGATACTTCTTCAAAGGCGTCCGCATCCAGTGTAGCGCCGCCTGTTTTGTATTCAGTTCCAACAGTGTTACGTAAAAATTCCTTTTGTCCAAAAATCTTTTGGGTGGTTGGTTGTAAATTCATTTAGTTTTCCTCCTTCTTGTGTCGTTCTAATGCTTTTTGACGCCCCGCATCATAAGGGTCCACTTTCTTTTTCTTATTGGTTTTCTGCTTGCGACCAGGAGTAAAACGTTGCTTAGATGATTTTTTATCATCTTCATCGTCTTCCTCATCATCATCTGCAGCACCAAAGTATTCTGGGAATTCTTCTTCCAATTCCTCGAACAATTCGTCAAGGTTTTCTGGGTCGCCATCATCATCCAATTCAATGTCATCCACGTTGATCAGACGGGACAATAACTTTGGATTGACTTGGTTATCGACAGCAAACTCTTTCACCATGGCGCGCTTTTCCTTGCGTTCAGCACGTTCAATGCGCTTTTCTTTCTCGGACAATTGGTTTTTGAGGTCTTCCAGTTCGTCCTCGTCATCCTTGTCCTGTTTGTCTTTCTTCTTACCTGCCTGTTCTTTGAGTCGGCGATACTCTTCCGGGTCAACGCCATCATATTTTTTCATGCGTTTCCCAAGTTGGTCTTTCATCTTTTTGTTGTACTGCTTTTTGAATTTCGGGTCTTTCAGCAGTTCATCAAGGTCGTAATCATCTTCATCGTCGTCACCATCGTCCTCTGAGTCATCGTCTGATTCATCATCATCCGAATCGTCATCCTCTCCGGCAAAGAATTGAAGATTGAGTTTCAAACCTTGTTTTTTCTCTTCCGTTTCGGCAGGAAGGCCAACATTAAATAGACTTTTGATATAAGCAAATAGCTTTAATATTAATACTGTCATAATTTCCTCCTCTGCTTAGGCGCAGGAACCATTTACTCATGATAGCTTTTAGTGCCTTCAACATGGTTTAGGCATAATAAAAAAGCCTTTTAATGACATACTTAGGTCAATCTTCCGTTTCTATTACTTCATAACCATCTTTTAATATGACGTCATCATTAGATATGGAAGCAATTAATTCTCTGGTTTCTTTGTCAACTATATTGAGTGTGTTAGCCATTTAATCACCACCTCCACTAATCTGCTGCGCTAAACTCCGATATTCTGATTGCAACTCTTGAAACTTAACAGTGTTCTGACGTTTCATTCTTCTAAAACCACCTAATGTTTTAGGTGCTTCATCTCCTAACAACCCCTGCCATCTTGCATATTGTTTCTTTTCATCATTGGCTTTTCTACGCGCTTCTTGTTCGCGCTCATAAGCTCTTTTTTGAGCCGGGGTTCTTGTGTCCTTACCTTCTTTAAAATCACTGTTACGCTTCTTTGCTCGCTCTATTTCCGCATCCGTTTTAAAGCGAACGACATAAGGTCGAATTCCTCCGCGACAGTTAGGATGATATGGCGGGAGCTGCACTTCGTCGATAGTTGGATATCCTTCTGTCTCGCCTGTTAAACTAACAACCAAATCTTTATGATTGGCGCAGATAGGACAGGAATCGCTATTTTCAATGATTTGTACCAAGTCTTGCCCGTTCTCTTTGTAACGCTCGACATGGCCTTTTACGGAAGCATCACGCATTTTGGTACGAGTGACTGTCATCGAGTAAAAGTCCAATGGCAGCTTTTTGCCATCCTTCGTGATAAATGAGGTCAAACCTTCTTTTTTGAACGACTGTGCTACACGCTGCTGAATAACCTTTCTTGTATCTCCAGTTAAAATGCCTTTGGCAAAATCACCCTGTACCTCATCCAGCGCATTTCTAATAGTGGACGCAGCACTATCTTTCGCAGTACGGATGGCGGCTTTAAAATCTAGCAATGTATCATCCATAATTCTTCCAACGGCTTTCTCATGGATTAGCCGGCTCATTTTCTTAGTTCGGACACCATCACCTTTTAAAACTCTTGTCGCTTCATCCACGCCGCCGAAGTAATGATTTATAACAGCCTCTGGAATCACTTCATCTACCAGCAAATCATATTGATCTAAAATATTCCCAACATCACTGATAAGACTTTCGACAGCTTCATCATCGGTCAGATTAGATGTAGCGACCTTTTCTAAAACACTCTGCATAATGCTGCGAACGTGTTTTAATAACTGTTCTTCGTTCATTTTTATTTACCTTGCTTTGTATTCATCCTGTATTCCACAGTTATTGTCAACCTTGCTGTTTCGTCTTCATGATAAAAGTCATGGTCAACATCGATATTATCGATAGCCCCAAGGTCTTCTGTAACACTACTCAAAGCTGTTCTCGCTTGGCTACTAACTTCGTTCTTCGTCATCATCATTTTGTTCATCATTGTTATTTCCTCCCATTCGATTGTCTAAAAAGTTATTGAGTGTCTGTCTACCGAAAGCCAAAGAAGTAGAATCATCACTTGTGGATTCTGCTTCAATTCTCGAAATTTCCTCTTGTATCCACTCTTCGGATGCATGAGGGTTACTTCTTCTAACGGTTGCTTCAAGCGATTGTGTACCTCTTCCATAAGCCATGCTATTTTCTTCAAGTAATTCTCTGCGGGAAATAGGTATCATAGCTTTTAGTGATATCTCTGGTTGTTCGATGCGTATATTTGAATCATTGTCATTAGCCAGCCACAATGCCGATTCAATCAATTGTTTCAAGAAATAGATATATTCTTTCTGCAGCTGTTCTGATTTCAGCAATGAGGTGAACAAATCATAGAACTTTGCCACTCCGGATTGAGAAGAAGTTCCACCACTAGAAAGATAGAAATCAACTGCCTTCTCCGACGTTTTGGTTTCCATCAGCATGAGTTTCATAAGGTCTTTAACCCATGTGACATCACCAATCTTCGTTACATCAATTTGTATGATTTCCATTGCTTTACCGTTCTCGTCAAATGGCGTAATCTCTAAATCTCGATGATCAATACGAGAGTCATCACCATATCTTTCCTGCGCTTTATCTTGTAAGGCGTTCATAACAGCAGTTGATACTGCTATCCTCGGCTTTCCATTCCTTTCGAATGTCAATGCATTCCTTGTAAGAGTCCAGTTAATTTCATCCTGCTTGCCTTCTTGGTTCTTTAAACAAGACACACCCAACGGATTCATGAATGTCTTCTCATTCGGCCAGTACACAATAAAAAACCTTTCACGATTAGGGTAAAAGGTTTCCAGTTCATCCATATTCAGCAATTCTTTTGTTTCATCTTCCTCCAACGACTCTGTCTTTCCAGATTTATTGTGCTCGAAAAGCATGTGTGATGCTTTTAATCCCTTTTCTCCATCTTTTTCTTCCAATCGCTCCCGATATACCTGCAGATAATCTTTATCATTGATTTCAACGGTATATGCTAAATCTACACCCATTCCATCAGGATGCGGGTAATAAACATCTCTGGCTTTAAATTCTAATCGCAATCCCTTATCGTCCAACCAAGGAACGCCAACCAGTCCACCATCTACCTGCTGCTGCACGATATTACCCCAATGCTCAAATTCAAGATGTGAGTTTGATTCTATATCCCGAATCGCTTCCTGCTGCGTTGTTAGATTTTCGTAATTCTCATCCTCGGCTCTGGTGTCATCCTCTGAATCATAATCATCAGACGACAAAGAAGTCTGTATATTCCCGATAGAACGACTTACAAGCATGGCAGGGATTTCTGGTATTAGCTTCGATACATTAGCGATGATATATGGCGTCTGTACGTTTTGGCTTTCATGTGTGCCGTATATGATTTCATCTGTAATCTCGCCTTTTTCAATTAATCGCTTAGCACGAGAAAATAGCTGTGAATGATTCCCTTCATACAGATCTCGATAGAAATGTACTTTCCCATGCGTTTTGGTTACTGTTTCATTGTTAAACTCTTTCCAATCTATTGTCATTGAATCCCTCCTTTACCATGCAGATATGCTGCTTATGGATGCTCTTGTGTTGTTTGTCATTTTCTCTGCCAAACCAGTTGTAGCATCCGGGGCATCATCGTGTTTGTTCTTACCTTCTTTTTGATAAGAATTCATAGCCCTGTAATATTCCGGCCATCTATCTTTCCAGTTTTCCGGGAAGTAAATATGATTCATTACATATGTTGAATTGGATATGATACGCGCCTGTTTATTCTTCGATTGATGAAACCATTTGACATTGATTCGTCTTGTCTTGAACTTTTCCCATATAATCCTTTCAACTGACCTGGCAAAACCTCTGCCGCCATTGTTAGATTCAAATTCAGCATCGTTCACTTCGTTATTCACGAGCATTTCGGCAGTTAAAGGCTCCGTTACTTCCATGCCTTCTTTTGTGAATAGGACATCGGTGACATATAATTCGCCATCGAACGTTTCACCAGCGCAAATAGAACACAAAAAATCACTCCCAGTATCGGCAGTGTCAGTGTAATTAATTATTCGTTTGAATTTAGGTCTTGTTTGATATGTCTTGAAGGAAGTATATAACTTACCTTTTATATCAATAGGATTTTGATTGTAGTTAGCTTCTGCAATCTCAATACCCATCGTTTTTGTTTTTTGATCATATTCTTTACGACTTAGAATATCCTCACAAAGCATATCCTCATTATCCAAAGCTTTCATCGATACATGCTTAACAGAATAGCCAAGGCTTGGAAGTTCGTCTAATGCTCTACCAGCTAAATCGTTACTGTTCCATCTGGTCATAATAATAATGATTTTGCCGCCTGTTTCTAACCGCGATAGCATCGTGTTGGTGAACCATTCCCAATGCGACTCTAGTATTCTATCGTTGTAGGCTTCCTCAGCGTTTTTAATCAAGTCATCGATGATAATATAATCAGCACCAAATCCGGTTGCTGTACCAGTTGGGGAAGTTGCTAAATAGTTATTATATCCACCTTCAAGCGACCATAAGTTCATAGCACCATCGCCATGCTTAATGCGAGTATTTGGAAATACATCCGAATAAACAACCGTTTCAGCCTGTGCTTTGATTTCTTGGATAGTGTTACGTACATTCTTTGAGAACATGGTTGAAAGGGTTTCGTTATATGAACCAGTCATAACTTTTAAATTGGGATTACTACCCAACAACCATTCAACAAACTTTCCGGCAGTTCTTGATTTACCGAACCTCGGCGGCATATTAATAACCAGTACATCATCATCAGATTCCGAGAATGATTGTAAATCACTTGCTAAATCAACAAGAAACTGTCTATCTCGTTTATAAAAATCACCTGCAGTAAGATTGCAATAATCAAAGAAATCTCGCTTTGCCAACTCAATTTTCGCCCTTGTCGCAATGCTAATCATCTTTAGCAGCCAACTTCCTTAATTCTTCTGTTGTGAGTTCAGAAAAGGCGTTATTGACGTTCATATTGCCGGAATGTTCAATGTCCTGTTTATCTCGCCACTCATTAGGCTTGCGATTTTTTAACCAGAATATTTGAGCAGTGGTATCTGGTTGAACTTCTTTGGTTACTCTTTTTGTTTCTTTGTCAAATTCATAGGTAACCTCATCGTATTTGTATCCAAGAGCACGTTTTAAAAGAGCGTTCTCTACTTGACGGTCAATGACCTCTTTCCCTCTTTTTAAGGTGTCAGAAATGACAGGGAATCGCTTTATCCATTCATATAATGTTTGTCTTTTTACACCAATATTATGTGCTATCTGTTCGTCAGTAAGTCCATCTCTAGCCCAACCCTCAATCTTGATTAATCCTTCTTCCGTTATCCATTCGGCATATTTTCCCTTAGCCATGTCACATAGTCACTCCCTCCTTTTTAGGAAAATTAAAAAAGCACCTACTCAAGTGCTTTTTTAATCAATTATTTACCCTTTCAACTTATCGCGTAATTCTCCTATTGTCTTATCTTTATCTTCTTCTGATAACGAATCCATGAACCTATCGTGTCTATCCATACTTGACTGCATATCTTTCCTAACCAACTCAGTTCTTTTAATTCTCGAAAAATTATTGGCGACAATCTTCTCCCATTGTGATATCACTACCTCACATTTGTAATAATCTTCAACGCTTTTGGCTTTCTCGAATGTTTTTTTAACAGCTTTGGGAATTTCAGATTCATTTTTTTCAAACGTTTTAATCATATTTTCTTCTGAAATTATTCTAAATCCTCTGTTATTATTTAAGCTCTCCAAATAGTCGGAAGTGAATTTTAATAAGGACTCAATTAGAAACTGCTCCACTATTGATTGTTCGTTTACTAAATAATCTATTCTATCTTTTAGATTTTCAATACTGCCTTCCGGGTCATCTAAACCGGTCCCTGTTCCTAGGGTCATACCTAAATATATTGCTAAATCTTCTGAGGTAATTGTCCCTTCTGGAATTGCTTCTCCCCATTCCTTTAGCGTTTCAACAAAAACATTAGTCCATGTCATTTTATTTAGCCTCCTTTTTATTTCTAACATACTATTATTCGCCAAAAGGAGACAATATTCCTGCTTACTACATAATATTTATAGTGCTTAATCTTAATAGACCTTACGGTCTTTATATATAATTACAAATTTTTATTAGTGCTCTATCTACAAAATAACCCTCTCACTAATATGTTCATTTTCGTACGACAAGCGTACGACACGTAATTTCAGCTTGGCTCTTTCCATATATTTCTGAACAGTGCTTTTCCCAACATTCAATTCAGCAGATATTTGAGCATAAGAACGCGAATAAACAGTGTGCAGAATAAAGCATTGACGCTCTCTTGGTGATAATTCAGCCAACACACGAATGACACGTTGTTTTTCTGATTCACTCAATTCACGTTCTTCCGGGAAAATATCTAATGATGGGAAAATATCCATATCAGCCATTGCATTTCTTTGATAAACGGAACTTTTTTCGATGCCGCGCAAACTTTCCGGATCGCGACCGGTTTCCAACCATTCCATCGATTCAGACATATCACGAATCATGCTATTTACCTGTGTTTTATCAGATTGATTTCGTTCAATTGCGTCTTGCGTTTCTACATCCATTTCACGCCAGTTCTTATCACCGATTAACTCTAAATTTTGATTATGCAACCGATTTTTATGGTTATTCAATTCTGTTCTGCCTTCCTCGTATTCCAAAAGCATTGCGTCCGCCCAATTCTCAATCTGTTCGCTTGTCATCATCATTACCGACTCCCCTCAAATAAAAAAGGACAGACTGGATTCCCTCAAATCCAAATCTGCCCTGATTGTTTCAGTAGCTTGTTATTTAGTTTTAATCTGTCTTGCTAATACCACAGAATTCACGAAATGATAGATAGCCCGGACATCTTTTTGTGTTAGGAATCATTTCAAAATCATCGTTTTCATCAAAATGATCTGATAAATCTTCACTTACACATTGTTTGCTGCTGTCATCATTAAATATTCCTTTGCCACTCCAGAGATTCCAATAGCATCCAGTTACGTTGCATTTCATTAGTGAATCCCTCCTATTTCATCGTATAACTAATTTTTGTCGTATGAATCTTCCCTCGCTGCCACATGATGCTTGTCTCCCCAAAACCACTGTCCGGTTTAGGAATCACTTCCGGCACGCCATTCTTAACTACAATTACTGCATCTTCCCTCAGATTGATTTCTACTTTGCTTGTTTCCTTCATGTTGTTCCCCCTACCAAATAAATGTCACACACGTTGCAGCAATCGCTATACAACACACCATTGCACTGCTTTGCTTGGTGGATTTATCTTCTTTTGAATCAACCATCTTATTGACCATCATCATAATAACCATGATTAATATTATCTGGAAAACTATTATCACTTCGTCACCCACCCTTGCTTCGTCTTTTTAATCACCGTCAACTCTTTCCCTGTCTGAATCTCAAACAACTTTCTCCGCAGCGTAAAATCCTTCGAGACAGGACCTCCCTTGATATCGATTATCTTCTCCTCACCATCTATATAGATGACCTTAAAATCGGCAGTGTATATAGCACCCTGCTTCTTTTTCTTACCACTACCCTTGCACGCCTTGCATTTATTAAAGTTGAGCGTCTTTTCATTGAGCACCCTCCCTCTACCATCACATTTTCTGCAAAGCACCTCGTACGGGTCAATTATGGTGTATTTGGGCTGTAATTCGATATGTTTGACCAGCTTGTCATTTTTGAGTATGAGATAATATTCGTACTCTGCTTTGCTATCGAATTCTATCCCCTGAAACATGACCTTCCTGGCATTGTATTTATTTCTCCTCACTTAACCACCTTCTTTACATAAACAGCCTCATACCAGCTGTGAATATGCTGCATAGGTTTTACACAGATAAAACCCTCGTCTTCTTTATTTCTGCATATCCGTAGGAACTTAACCTTATCTTCATGCTTCACTATGCTAATAGCCCGCATTTCTCACTACCCCGTTTAAGGCTTCGATATAAGTCCATTCGAGTGTGTACAGTCTTACTTCGTCTATATTTCTACCATCGCTAGTTTGATAGATTTCCATGCGGTGTAGCTCTTTGATAAGGTGGTTCTTACGTTTCTGTACATCGGTTTCGCTCATGCTATACCTCCCTGAAGATTCATCTAAATAAATCACTATGATTTCTTATAATATTGTTTATTTCTTGAGTAACTTCTTCGCATTCTTGCTCCAAATTATCTAAACAGTCATTCATTGTGTAACTGTTATAAAAGCCATCCAGTCTTTTTATATAGCCATTTAAGACATCTGTGACTGAATAAGAGTATCCTCTTTTCTTGATAAACTCTCTTATCTTACGATGAGATTGACTTTCCATGATTAGACCTCCTAATATCCATTCTCTTCAAACCAAAATGTAACCTTCATATCTGTCTCTTGTATCAACCCATAGCGCTTTGCCAGCCTGTATTGAGTCGAATCTCTATTTAAACTAAATACATATCCCTGAATAATCTTTCTCCAGCTCTCCAGTGGCATAGAGTGTTTATTGAGGTTGCAGGAAGCACATGCCGGCACCTTATTTTCTTCTGTATCTCTTTCTGGATGCTGACAAGTTCCATCCCACCAGTTGCGCTGTATCGGTTCAAAATGATCTGCATGCCAACCCTTTTCAGGCAAATCGCAACCACAGTACCAGCACTTGCCGCCGGATTTATCCCATATGGCTTGTCTTTTCTTATTCATGGTATTTAACTCCTGTCGACCCGTATCCACTCACACCACGTTCTGATTCAGATAGCTTGTCCACTTCTTCAAATTCTGCTCTAGCTACTGGAGCAAGTATTCCCTGCGCTATCCTGTCACCTTTACGGATAAGATATGTTCCGTATGGATAATAATCATCACCGATTGGCTCTTCATCAATTCCGGCAGCTTTATACGTAATTTCGCCATCATCACAACAGTCACAATAAACGTTGTCTACTATCGCTCCAACTTCACCTTTATATCCAACATCTACAGTACCAAGTTGCACTCTCAATTTTGTTTTCAAAGTAATACCAGAACGTGGCCTTACCTGAATTTCAAATCCCTCTGGAATATCAAACGCCAATCCTGTTTTGATTAATTTTGTTTCTCCTGGTTCGATAATTACGTCTTCCACTGCGACTAAATCAAAGCCTGAATCGCCTTGTTGTGCGTATTTTGGTAACACTGCATCTGGATGCATCTTTTTTACCTTCAACCCTTCTTCTCTCTCTTTGCTATTTTCATACGCCAACAACACACTCTCAATCTGCTCTAAAGATGGGGTTTTTTCAATATCATCAATTTCCTTAGCCTTCTTCTGCACTTGCTGCAGATATTCAAAGGATAGAGTCCATCCGTTCTTTTTATCTTCTTCATTCGCATATACTAATGTCATGGTTTCGCACCTTTCTGTTTCGCACCTTTCTGTTTCGTGGTTTCTTTGACATAGATTTTCTTCATATCAATCAACCTCCTTGTCTAAATCAAATATTATCAGCCTATCTCCACCATCCCTCTTAGCATTTGCTGGAGACATATAAAAAGTGAAGGTTCTTTTATCAATTCCTAGCTTTTGTATGATGTTCTCCCTAGTGTCGATGAATAAAAACTCTTCACCTTTATAAACTGCGTATTCTGGAATTAAATCAGATTGAATGACGTTAAGGCCTTCATCGTCCCCAGACTTCCCTTTCCGTTGCAATTTATAGAATGTATTTCTTGAAATACCTAATTTACTTTGGATTGCTTTAGCAGTACCCTCTGCAATCAGATCCGTTCCGTCATATGCTTCGTAGTGTTTCATGACTTACCACCAACTTTGCTCTGGAGCCTGCACTACTTTTCTTTTCAATCTTTCATCCCGTTCCGCAGCCGTTTCCTTAACCATCACAGCAGGATGTAGCCTGTCCCAATCCCACATGAACATTTGACCGTTAACTTTAACTAATCCACCTTCTCCAATCGATTCCACAGTTGCTTCAATTCCGTTTGAATCAATGATTGTCATTCCTACTTCCAACTGTCCGTATTCTTTTAGTGGTATCATGTAGATTCTCCTTTCAATGCTTGACGTGCCTTTTCGCCATTGTCGTTATAAGCTAATGGCATCTCATAACGATTATCTGTAATGCGTTTTCCTTCTTTCCATATTTGAGGGTTTGCATAAAACTCCAATACCTCTTTATAGCGCTGATTTTCTTCTTCCAACTCCTTTGCTCGTTCATATTGCTTTTGATACTGCATATATGCGTTCGCAAAGCTGTTATCTGTGCGTTCGATTTCTTCTTCCAACTCCGACACCTTTTCCTCCAGCTCCCGGATATGATCACATTCAGAACACCTTAATCTCCCATGCTTACAAACATCCATCACGATTCACTCCTTAGTTAGCTTAATCCCTCGAACATTTATGAAGTTAGATGTTTTATGTTAATCAGCATTCACCTCTAATTTCTTTGCTATTTCGTATATCACGTTAACTGTCACGCTATTACCCGCCTGTTTATATAACTGGCTATCAGAATTTATAGACGCAGCCTTTTCAAAAGCCCAGTCCGGGAAACCTTGTAATCTCCAACATTCTTTTGGAGTTAGTTTCCTTATCCTGTATTCATCTGTAAGCACTCCTTGCTGAGAAGTTGTGTCCAAAGTATTAGCAAGACCTTTTCCAACCCTTCCTCTACGGGTTTTGGAATTTGGTACAGAGTAATTAATTGAATCACCTGGATAAGCAGTGTCATATCCTTTAGTCGTAGCTTCTTTAATCGCAATCCCATGTCTGTCTTGACCTGTCAAAGTAAACATTGGTTCATCTGGTTCTTTAATTCTTCTTCCATTCTGCCTTTTATTTTCTCGATCAGGTGTCAATACAGGTCTTACGAAGGTTCCTGTCCAATTACTCTGTCCTTTTCCTGTAAGACACATTGCGTGTACTTGTTCAGTCTCTTCTCGTCCATAATATAATTCACTGCTTTCTCCGACAGGAAATACTTTTCTGGTACCTCCTCCTCTAAGATGTCCGATAATAAACACCCTTTCCCGGTTTTGAGGGACTCCGAAGTCTTTAGAGTTAAGCACTTGCCACTCCGCATCATACCCGAGTTCATCCAAGGTTCGGAGGATTGTCTCGAATGTATTTCCTTTGTCATGATTGAGGAGTCCTTTGACGTTCTCAAGGAATAAATACTGTGGTCGGATGATATTGGCGAAACGTACAATTTCAAAGAATAAAGTTCCTCTAGTGTCATGGAATCCCCCCCGTTTTCCAGCAACTGAAAAAGCTTGGCATGGGAATCCTCCGCAGATAACATTGATTTGTCCTCTATCTCTAAGCTTTCGAATATCGTCATCTGAGACTCCTGTGATGTCATCAGCTGTCCACTCCTCTTCTGTATCATGAATTGCTTGATAGCTTTTTCTTGCGAATTTATCCCACTCTACATAGCCAACACACTCGTGACCTGCTTGTTCCATCCCTAAACGAAACCCTCCGATACCTGCGAATAAATCTAAGAATTTCATTCCGTTTGATTCCTCTCCAACCGATTACTCAACTGCCAATAAGCATCGGTGATATTTTCTAAATCAATTTCCAGATTGATGTTATCCAGCAACAAATCCGCGTTCTCTTGCTGCAGCTGCTCATTCTCCGCATGCACTTCCTTCACCGCATTAGCCATAACAAACATCGCGATAACAGCACCAGTCAATAAAACAGCCAATCCCGTGTCTAATAATTTTTGTTTCACGTTATCCCTCCAATCAAAATAAGCCATTTCTGAGACGTTTTAACATCTTTATATATATTTAGTCTCAAATCTATTAATCTCTTTAAATAAGGTATCTCTCGTTACGAATTTCAATAGATATAACCCATTGGTCGTTTGATTCTGTCTTCTTCTGCTAATTCCATTAATGCGAATAAGATTTCTTTTTGAGTTCTGCCTTCCTTTTCGGCTAATTCCAGGAAATCCATGCCATTATTCCAATCTTGCTCAATAGCATCTAATTGATCTTCAGGAAATCCGAACTCAGCATCTTGGTGTATCACTCTGATTTTTCCTGTTCGTGGAATCATCGGGATACCTCTGCCGGAAGTCTTGAACTTAACTACTCCCATTGGTTGCACCTTCTAATAAGTGACTGTCTTCGTAAATGTTTCCGATGACTCCACGTTCACTGTTGACTGTATGAAGTTCATCATATTGTTCTCGTCCCAGTGCATCTTGACCATAGAAACTAGTGAACATCCCTTTGTATTCGGCAACTATGCCGCAAGTGGTTCCTCCAAAACAGCCATCTTCTGTTGAAACAACATCGCCCTCAAATATCTCAACACCGTTCTTATCCTTTAATCCTGTCCATTGCCCAACGGATTCTGGATATACCCTCTCGTAGACCTCAATCGTTATATAGCCATACTGAGTACACTCATGCGGGTTATTTTCATTGACAATATAGAAACCAAGATTATTTTGTACCAACATGCCTTCAACCCATTTTCCAGTTCGCATACTTTTTCCCCTAAATTTAATATCTCGCATCACGCATACCTCCTAAGATATTCTTGCGTCTCCTTAACTCCTGGAACAGCCTTATCCCCAACAGCACTATGATTGTCACGCATCCAGTCCATCCATTTTGTCACCGTCTGTTCCTCGCTATCGTTTGGGTCAAATATCATTACTGATTTCATTTGCATGCTCATTCCTCCTAAAAGTCTTTTCTTCTGTAATCTCTACCGTCCATCTTGATAACATCCGTATTCTCCATCATCCGGGAGAAGTTACGCTCATTAATCTGTGCCCGTAATTCCTTACTATTTAAGTTGGTTGTGTATATCGTCGATTTTCCGGAACGATCATCCAGCACCTCAAACAGCTTTGTATTCGCCCATTCGGTATGATGCTCAGCACCGATATCATCTAGCACCAATAAGTCCACTCGTTTAATCATTTGGAGCAATTCATCTTCCGTCACCCCATTGCCGCTGAATGTTTCTTTTATTTTGGTTAATAGTTTCGGTAATGATAGAAATAGGCACTCTTTTCCTTGCTCCATGAGCTTTTTGGTAACCGCAACGGATATATGACTCTTTCCAGTTCCGTAGCTACCAGTAAGCAATAGGTTCTTTTTACCGTCGTATTCGGCTATATAATTAATCACCTGCTGCTTGGATTGCTTCAAGGCGTCATTGGTAGGCTCATAGTTTTCAATGGTTGCTGTCTGCAGGTTGTCATTAATCAGCGAATAGTAATCAAAAACCTGCATCATTTTATCTTTACGCAGTTGCTTTCTGCGCTCCAATGCCTGATTAGCAAGTTTTATATCCTCACACTTACAACCGTAGTTAGCTATGATTTCCTCACCAGCCCTCGGACCTTTAGGTATCTGCAACTTGGTTTGCTTTACTTCTTCACCGCAGCCATCGCAAACAAATTCAGCAATCAACTCTGATTTGGGTTTTGATAGTTTAATAGATTCCATAGCGACCTCCTAAAATCCGTAATTATAGCCATCGTCTTCGGCTTCTTTTTTGTTAAACTGAACAACGTTTGTAGCCTTTTGCTTATCTTGTTTCACTTGCATAACCAAAGTATCGAATTTGGTTCGTAATTTTGTTGGAGATAAGATATTCGCTTTCCAAAACTCATGTTGTTGACTCCAAGTGATTAGATATTTAATTTGTTCCGCTGTTCTACTGTCACGTTCTCGCATTAGACGAATATCACTTGCCCACTTCTCTAAGTTAGGTTGTTTAAAGCCGGAGTTATTTTTTCTTATTTCATCAAGAAGTAATTCAGCTAAGGTCATGTCGCAAATTTCATATTTGTGACGTTTCTCTTTATTCTTGTTAATTCTTGCATTCTTAGCATTCTTGTTATTGTTTACCGTTCGTTTACCGTTAGTGTTCGGTTCTTGATTTAAGGTGTTTACACTTTCTTTTTTAGTATCGTCTGAACCTTGATATTTAGAGTAATTGAGGATGGTGAATAGTGTTCCCTGTTCCGTTTCCCTAACGTTTACCCTTTCGGCACTAATAAGTTTGTCAATTGCCTTCTTAATAGTCCGTAGAGAATACTCTTTTGTACCTCTCCCTTCCTTATAAGCAAGGTCTGCTGCTAACTTCCGGTATGATCGTAAATACTGACCTCTTTTCAATTCGACTCCGGCAATTTTTACACCATCTTGATGTGATGCCTTGCCCATTAAATACATGAACAACCTAAACGTCGTAACATCATTCCATATATCCGAATCGAATATTTCGCGATGGACTTTGAACCAAGTACTCATTTTTCACCATCCTTTCAATCACTCTAAAAATCACTTATCTAATCTCTGTTCTACAAAGCAGGCTACTTTGAATCTGCTTTTAATTTCATCCATCTCCCTGAAAACACAATTTAACGATGGGGTTCTTTCTAATCCTCCGTCCGTCCTGTTCCCTCTTGTCACAAAATGAGGATAATTTATTTCGTCTTTCAATGTGTCGCCTTTTCTGAGTTCCCATACTTCCCTACCATGTTCAGCCCACCATCTACGCTCTTTTTCTTCCTGGATTTCTTCTGGTGTGGCGTGTCGTAAACGATTAACGCTCACAACATTCATGATTTCATTGCCATTCATTAAGTTAATGTGAGTACCGTCGTTATAAGTGTCTTTTGTTATTTCCCAAATGGAATTATCATGTACATAAACAACCCAATCTCCAACCTTGAATTGAGGTATAACCTCGTAGCTGCCAGGTACGTAAAGCAATCGGCATAGTTCATCTGAGGTAAAATTATTTAGAAATTGATAATTTCGTCCATACCACCCAATTTTTACATGATGTTCGATAGCGCTAGATTTATCTTTTCTATTCTTTTTTACTTCAACAATTTCAGCCTGTTCTTGAGTCAGTTGTATCTTTTCCATCCAATCACTCCTATCTTGGTATTTGGCATATAGCAAATCTGCCTTTCACTTCTAAAATGGTATAGTCTGGGTAACGTTTCATATATTGATCTATTAACTGGTTGCGTTCGTTTTTGTCCTGCGCCTGCTCGAATATCCAAGCAGGCAGCAAGACGTTTGATTTATTGTGCATAATAAGCTTCCAACTCTATTTTCTTTTGCATTCGCCATTCTCTGCCAGCTCTTGTATAATCAGCGAAGTTATGGCAAGTCCCTGTATTTACAGATGGTCCACAGAGTAAAACTAGATTGGCAGGGTTACTACCAGAACCGCCATGCGAGGCCTGTACTAAATGACTGATTTCAAAGGCATATGCTCTTGTTCTGCCGCACCGCTCACATTTACCTTCTGACCTTCTCAAAATTTCGTCACGTGCTTTATTTGTAATTCTGGTAATTTCTTTTTGGGTAGGAACTCTTCTTTTGTGTTTCGGCTTTGGAACTGCTGGCATATTATGCTCCTTTCTTTTCTTCTAATCTTTTGCAAATAGCGTCATATTCTTGCTTGGTAAGTTGATATGGGTCTGTTTTATTGAATAATTGGTTAATAGCACTTTTGACATCATTAGCTGCCACGCTTGCACTTTTAGCTATTGCGTACAATCGTTTAACTTGGTTTTCAGTTAAATTCCCTTTAGATTGAGAATTTTGATTGCGATTGAAGTTTTGTTGTTGATTATTTTGGTTGTTGCCACTTGATTCATTTGCATCATCGTCCTGGTCACTTGTGATGCCGAATACTGCCGATAAACTATATCTTTTTAGATAAGTGATTAATGAACCTGCGCCTTGTGGCGTTTGTTTCTCAGCGTTTATAAACACCGGGTCAAACTCTATAAATTCACCTGATTCATGCATCAGCATGGTAGCCACTCCAACACGCCCATTTTCGTCATTTAAAGCCCACTGAACGAATGACAATCCATGATTAGGAGCTATGCTACTAATAGCTTCAACAACGTTCTCTAATGGAACGTATTTACTTTTAAAGTAAGGGTTGTCCGCATCTTTTAAAGGCTGCTTTACTTCACCTTGAAATTTAGCTAATGCTTTGCTGATTTCGACAATGGATTCGGATTTATTCATTCCTTATTCACCTCATCTTTTTTATAGGTTTTAACCTCCCCGGATAATTCTTCACACAGTTTGTCAAATTCTTCTGATTCCATTGATTCATAATCGTTTTCTAATTTGACATGCACTTTATGATTTTTGTAATTTTCGTCTGATTCTTCCCAATGATTCATGCCTGTTCCGGCATAATGTCCTCCTAAGTTACTCCTTGACCCTCTCATTCCTTATCGACCTCGACTTTAAATTCATCCTCGGGGTACTCAACTTCGATTCCATATACAGCAACACCCGTTTCCGGATCTATCATGTTATTTTCGAATATGGTAAACGCCTTTTTGATTTCCGCCTTCGCAGGTTCTTTCTTAACTTTTATCAAGTCTTCTCTGTTGTTTTCCTCTAGATAGTCAATAACAGCTTCATTGTCGTAAGTTATTTTAGGCTGCTTCTTCTGGAATCTAATGCGTCCGTTCGGTAGTTTTTGAGATTTGAATTTAGGGTCTTCCTCACGTTTTTTAACTGCATAGTAAGCGAGTAATCCTTGGAAATAATCGATATCACGCTGTGCCTTTTCTTTTTCAGATGCATTCCATGCTTCTATCTTTTCAATCTCTGCAATTGCTAAAGCGTTACTTTCCTCTTGCTTCTGCTGCGCCTGTTTGATTTTTCTCAAAGCCCAATTAGCTTTCTCATCTGTATCTACAACAAAGGTTTCGCGTTCTGTTTGCTCTTGTTCCTCTAAATATTGGTTTAAGCTAGACTGTAGTTCGTTCATAAATATCCTCTCCCAACTCTTTCATAATTTTGTCGAAATCCGTTCTGATATCATGGATATGAGCTAATTCTAATTCCTGTAAATCATCAATCGTTCCGCCCTTCCAGGCGATTTTAGGAACTGTTAATATAAAAGCTTCATCTATTGATTTACCTCTTGATTGGTAGTCCTTGTATATCTGCACAAAACGGTTAGTCATAGTTAACCTCCTGTACTTCAAACTTTATTGTTACGCCAGCTTTCTTAAACTGGCGTTTGCTCTGCATAATCACATAATCAATGTCTTGATTTGGTTTAATCGTTCCATCGGTTTCCAAATGCTTGCACGGTATCCAGCAGTTTTGATTGGTATGATTAATGGTGAACCTTCTCGCCTTTGCGTTGCCGTAACCACGGTCAATCTGTTGCAATGGAATACCTTTGTAATACTGGACACTGAAATTGCGCTGCACCCCATTCAAATTGTTTTTATCGTTCTCCATAAGTGTTCCGTCCTTGTGCCTACTTCTACTCATTGCTAAATCCTCCATAGTGCCGTATAATAGGCACATAAATAGTTTTATACTGCCATCTACTAAAAGCGCCTTTGCAGAGGTGCTTTTTATCTTGCATTTTTATACTTATCTGCATTCTCTTTCATCCACTTAATCGGGCCCCAGTATTCTCCGGGCTTGTCCTTCAATTGCTTTTCCGGTATTAGGTATCCAGTGCGTAGAGTCCTTTCAATTGCTGGATGGTCCATTTTAAGCACCCTTTCTTTGCGTTTTGTCATACCAAATTTGTATAAGAATCTCTTTGTGGCTGTCTTTAAGCGACTGCCAATTACCAGCTCTGATTTTCATTTCATTCCCTCCTATACATTAATCATCATGTAATATAAAAACGTCATTGCCCCTACAAAACCTAATCCATAAAACCACTTGATAAAGCGTTCGCTACTCATATGCGGGACCTCATAAATTGCTGGTGATTTTGTTCGATGGAATCAACAATATTTTGCAAAACGATTCCTGTAGTTGCGCCTTGAGCTAAATCCTTTATTTCTTTATGCAGCTTGTACTCAATCTCTAAATTTTGCATTGCTATAAGTGACTTCCTGGCATCCTTTAAACAAAGGTCCATTTCTTGATAGTCGCCTCGATGAATCGCTGAAATTCCTCTCAAGTGACAATCGATATAACATTGCTTTTCAATTTCGAATCTTGCGATAATATCTGTCATATAATCCCTCCTAATCTGATAAATCCTGTAATCATTTGCGTTAATGGTGTTGCTACATCGACTGCTGCATATAGAATCATAAGCATTTCCGGATTGTTGGTTATCTTGCACCATTTGAGTAAATCCTCTGCTTTTGTTTGAATTCTTCCGGTCTCTAATTTGGCTATATTGCTGCGAGTCATTCCCATTAATTTAGCCATGCAAGTCTGTTTTAATTTGGCTTCTTTACGCATCTTGGTTAAAGCTGCAGGTATCTCCAACACTTTCACCTCCCTTCATGTTCGCAATACGAACATATACAGAATGTTCCAATAGCGAACCGCATTGATAGGTTAATAGAGTTATAATGTAATTAACCAATCCCTCAGTTGGTTTCTAGTTTGCTTGTTTTGCATTAGTTTGTCGGTCTATCCATGTCATAAGACCGTTATAAGGAATTCGAATCTTATAGCCGTCTTTAACGACTGGAAATTCATTGTGATCGGACTGTCTACAAAGTTCATAAGTGGCAGTCCTCCCAATCCTTAGGATTTCAGCCGTTTCTTCAACAGTCAGAAATTTCGGTTGTGCTTTATAACCATGAGATTGGAGCATTCTTTCAATATCTTGCAGGTGCTTTTTATTCTCTTCCTGGATGATTTTGCGAAGAGATTCTTCCATGGACATTTAGATCACTCCTCTCTGATTCAATGTTGAGAATTCGGAGATTAACTTGTTTGATAATTTGATTTGACCTTTACCAGTAACTAACGTGGTAACACTCTCGACATCGCCCTCAGTGCGAGAAACCATTGTTACGGTAGTGGTAAATAAGCCTTGTTCAATGAATTGTTGCTTCGGTTGGTTGCGTTCTCTTCCGGATTTGATAAGGAACCCGTTGTCGCGTAACCACTGGAACATTTTATTTCGGCCTAACTTGATGCCATGCTCGTCATACATTAATTTGGAAAATGCACCGATGTTAATAGCAGCACTTGAATTTGATACTGCTTTGCCAAAGTTTGTATATGGTAATTCCTCTTGGCGTTGCTGTTCGATTTGTTTTTTCTCTTTCTGTGAGTTGAAGAAAGCAATTGCTCTGTCTTCTTCGCTCATGGATAAATAGTTTGTTACTAAATCGTTTTGTCCAACTTGATAAGATCCTGTTTTCCGGATGGATGGGATGACTTCATGTGTAACCCATCGTTTGAATTGTTTTGCTTCCGGTTTGCGACTACCTAACACCAAATTGTATAAGCCGTACTCGTTGATTAGATTGGTATTACCTTGACGCCCTATGTTGAACATAGACCGTTCATCGTTATCTAATTTAGCTACAGCTTGTGTAGTATTTTTGATATCTAAAATCTTGCATACATCATTTGCTACAAACCAAGGTTCGTTATTTTGCTCGATGATTCTTAATTGATTACCTTCAAACATTTTTGTTAATTTGTTCATTTGAGTCCCTCCTGTTTAGATGATTTGTTTTTCTTGTTCACTTTTGCAAACACTTTCTGTAAAAAAAATATCATCAAAATTCACTTGCAATACATCACATATTTTTTTAGCTGATTCTGGACTTGGATTTCTGTCATTACTTTCAATCTGGTTTATTAGGGCGCCACTCAAATTGGCAGCTCGTCCAAGTCCTCTTTGAGAAAAACCTTTTTTTATTCTTGTAGATGTGAATTCATTTAATTTAGCTTTAATAATCAATATTTTCACCCCTCTTCCGTTTGCTGTTGTAAACATAATAACACTTAATGTTTTATTTTGCAAACACTTTTTAAAAAAACTTTTTATTTTCTTTTAGAAACACATGTTTGCTTATGTTAATATAATGTTATCAATTGTAATCACAAAAGGCGGTTTAACTATGAAGTTTTCCGAATATATAACCATGAAAAGAAAAGAAAAAAATTTATCTGTCAGGCAACTAGCGTTGTATTCAGAGGTTTCTCCAGGATATCTTTCTCAAATTGAAAATGAAAAACGAAGCACTCCCACTCCTGACATTATAAAAAAACTAGCTAAGGGATTAAAGGTTCCTTACAGTGAATTGATGGAGGTCGCTGGTTATATTGAGAGTAATAAAAATGATCTTCCGGAGTTAACAGAAAAAGAAGAGCGTGATGTCGCCAAGGATCTCCAAGATATTATTGATGATTTAGAAAGTGGTACCAGTTTAGCTTTTGACGGAGAACCGATGGACGATGATACCCGAGAACTTGTTCTGGCTCAAATCGAAAGAAATTTAAGAACTACAAAAAAACATGCGAAGAAAAAATTCACACCAAAAAAATATAGAGATAATAAATGAGTGGTGTTTTGTTTGATAATAAAAAGCGAAGTAGAAAAAAAGATAAGTAAGTTCGGCACCAATGATCCTTTTTATATAGCTGAACGTTTAGGAGTGTTAATTGAATACGCTGATCTTGGTGAGACTTTGGGATTTTATTTTCGGAATCGCAGAATTAAAATTATCAATATTAACCATAATTTGAGTGAAATAATGCAAAGATTCGTTTGTGCTCATGAATTAGGACACGTTATTTTGCATAAAGATGCAAATACTCCAGCATTAAGAAAAAATACGTTTTTTTCAACTAATAAAATCGAAAAAGAAGCAAACCGCTTTGCCGTTGAGTTACTTTTGCCCGATGAAGCAATTTATCAACACAAAGATACGAATATGACAATTAATGAAATCGGTGGCATATATGGAGTACCGGAAGAGGTTACTCACCTCAAAAAAATTTAGTATCTTTATAGGGATATTGACTTAAAACAGAACGAATATTTTCAAGTATATATAAGTGTAAATACAACAGGTTCACTGTTTTGATATAGATAAAATATTATTGAGGGGTCGATAGTTTGAAGAAATTATTTTTTATTTTATTACTTACTACATTATTAGCAGCTTGTGGTGATGATGCAGCCACCGAAGAAAACAGTAACAACCCACCGGAAGAAGAAAAATCTTCTGGAGAAATACAATCAGAAAACCTAGAAGAACTGGAAGAAGTAAATGCGGAAGTGACATCTATTGAGTATTATCAGTGGTTAGATCCAGCGATAGATACAGAAACAATCACTGTATACGCTGAGATCCGGAATACAAGTGATGTTCCTATTGACGTGGTTGGCGCTAATTTGACTTATTTAGATACAGATGGTGGTGTTATTGCGGTAAATGAATCTCAAGTTAGGCCGAGATTTTTAAATCCTGATGGCACCGGCTATGTAATTGCAGAAATCGAGGGTAGCATTGATGAATACGATAGTTTAAATGAAGTAGATATCGAAGTTTCTCCAACTGCATTTCCAGATGCTGAAATTGTAGATTTTTCTACTAGAGATGAAAATTTAAAGGTCGATAGTTGGGGACAATCTGGTTCTGATGTTGCGGTTACAGGTTATTTAGAAAACGAAAGCAGTGTTACATTCACAGAGGATGACACTGCTGCAGCTATAGGAATTTATGATGAAAACGGAGATTTTCTTGCAGCAGAACCAATGTATTCAGATCAAAACTTTTCTTTAGATGCTAATGGAGAAACTAGCTTTGAGATTGGTGGCGGAAGTCCTCTACCATCGGAAGTTGGAGAAAATGTTGACAGTGTAAAAGTGCAAGCCATTGGTATTGAAGGAATGGATAATTATTGGTGGTAATAACTATAAAATTTAATAATCAACTGAGGGCGTATTTAGGTACGTCTTCTATTTTACCTTTAAACAGAACGTACATTCTTAATTAGGAGGATTTTAATGAAAATCACGTCACTAGAGGAGAAGAGAAAACAGAAAGCGATGGAAGAAATGGTGGTGCTGCCTGTTTATGATTCTGTCTATCTTAATGATGACGGTGAATTAGTTGGAGAAATTGTAGCTTATAAAGAAGTCCCAAAATACTTTTTAGAGGAGGATGAATTATAATGAGAGGTCATATCATTAAACGAGGTAAAAAATATTCCATCGTAGTTGATATTGGCAGAGATCACAATAATAAGCGTAAACAAAAATGGTTTTCGGGATATAAGCGAAAAAAGGATGCTGAGGATGACTTACCTAATGTTATTAACAAATTAAAAAAAGGTTATACTGACCCGGCGAATATGACAATGGAAGAATACTTTAATCAGTGGTTAGACAGAAAAAAGAGTACAGTTGCTCCAGGAACGTATGAACATTACGAATCGTATATGCGAAAGCATATCATTCCAGGTTTGGGTCGGTGGAAAATTAGCAAATTGGAAAGCTACCACATTGAATCATTTATGGATGAAATCAATGAAAAAGAATTATCTCAACGCAGTAAAAAACATATATACAGAATCTTATCTAGCGCTTTATTAAAAGGGAAGAAATATGGCATCAAAGAAGGTATAATGGAGGATATAGAAGCACCTAAGGTCGATAAACAAGAAATAGAGTATTGGTCAGAAGATGAAGTAATGGTTTTTATGAGTAATTTAAAAAGCAAAAATCACGCAATGCCGATATTGCTATCACTGGCAACTGGAATGCGTAGAGGTGAAGTGTTAGGATTGAAATGGAATAAAGTTGATTTTGCAAACAAAACAATATCCGTTACGCATCAATTAAAGAAAGATGATGAAGGGAAATGGGAATTATCATCTCAACTAAAAACTTCTACCAGCTATCGAACGATTGAAATTGATGACGATACAATAAACGTACTAAAAGAACACAAGAAACAGCAACGAAAAGATCAAATGAAATGCGGTGGTGATTATCAAGATAACGATTTAGTTTGCGCTACTTCAATCGGGGGATATATTCGGCCGACCTATTTAAGAACTGTTTTCAATCGTACACTAGAAAGAAGTAGCGTGAAAAAGATTAGTTTTCATGGGTTACGGCACACACATGCCACGTTATTATTAAAATCTGGTGTACATCCAAAAGTTGTACAAGAACGTTTAGGGCATCGATCTATCCAAACAACTTTAGATACTTATTCACATGTTATCCCCGGTATTCAAAAAATTGCAGCAACAAGCATACAAAAGTCGTTATATGGCGATAATAATAAAAACGAAAAAGCAAACTCGATTGCAAACGCACCTGCTAACAAAATATGAACACACCGAAACAGATTAATAGATTTTTGTACCTCAAAATACTGATTAACATATGTTTAAAAAGAGTGAAATCGATTTTGTTGGTTTCCGGTACCAGGTTTGCCGGGGGTTCGAATCCCTCTGGGCGCGCTAGATAAAGTTAATAAAAGACAAGGGATAGAGATGTTTGCTTCCCTTGTCTTTTTTCTGTCTTCCTGAAGTTTGGTGCTATCTTTCCTCAAACATCGCCAGCTTTTCCACTCGGTTGCGAATGAATACTCTATTTTCCTATATGTGGCATCCTTGCCTAATTAGAAAGAGGGACTGCCAGTAGTTGTACCTGACTCCGGCCGGTTAGAATCATTACTTGATTTATAGTTGGACTCAATAGCAGATTTAGCTTTAGCAGGAGCTGATGTCAGCCCTGTTGCCCAGCTTTCTATCGCTCTATCTGCGGATTGTTGAAATGTTTCACTCCAGTTTACTGAACAATTTGTTTCATCGCAGCGAACACCATTTCCATAGTTTGTCGAGGCTGCTTGAACTCCGGAGGTTGAAATAACGGATAATCCTAACGTTAAGGCTGCTACTCCTAATTTCATTCTCTTTTTCATCACAGACACTCCTTACATAATGATTTGTATCTCAACATAACATGATTTTTGTGAAGATTCAACAAATTACCATTAAAAACGGAAAGATAAACCAAGATGGTTACATTATTTAATCCACCTCCTAGCATTCTGTGAGAAGCCTGCTTCTATCCTTGTAAAGTATTACGTATGCGAGTTCAAGAAACACCACCTGCTTTTAGATATTTCTCAAGATTATTCTCGCCCTCCGTACCTTCATATAATACCTGCAAAGTAATTTTTATTTGCAATTTATGAAATTTAAACGGCGGATTATTGGATGCAAGCTGCTCTTGGAGTTCTTCAATCTCCTTACCGTATGAATCAATCGTACAATTAAAGCAGCTGCGTCATCCCCTTCCATAATTCTTTGATTATTATATTTGAGGTAGTCAGGTTAAATGGGGAGCGAATTCTTATGGACGTCTTAATACCAAATAAAAAGCCCCTCTTAAATTTGAGCAACGTAAGCTCGCCTCTAAGAGGGACTTTTTAACTGAGGTTTTAATATTTGGTGCTTTGCTTCCCTATCAAATAAAGCAAAGTTCGTTATAGAGGATGTTCAAAAAGTCCAATAAAAATGACACGGCAAATTTCTGCGTTGACGAGCTATTTGCAATACTCACGTATTATAAAGCATACGCTCCGTTTAGAAATAACTCGTCGCCTTGAACTTCTTGGTCCTATTTATCGGACTTTTTGAACACGCATTTATACGGACAGCATTAAACTTTTTCACGTACAAGGCTTGTTAAATATTCCATCGCCTCTTCTTCATCTTCTCCTTCAATAATAAGCTTGATTTCTTCTCCTTTTGTCAGAGCCAGACTCATTAATCCCATAATGCTTTTGGCATTAACCTTTTTATGATCATTCTCTAAAAATATGTGTGAATCAAATCGATTGGCCTCTTGTACAAAATAGGCAGCTGGCCTCGCTTGTAGTCCTGAATCTAATTCGATTTTCACTGTTTTCTCAACCAATAAATTCACTCTCCTGTCTTAAGTAAACGCCTCCATTTTTTTAGGAAGCAGAAAAAATTCTGCGTCTTTCTTTCGGCGATGTTCCATGATATTTACTGCATTATATCATATTCTGCGGATACTAGCATTAATTACCAAGCTGCAGTTCGCCACGTTTGATTTTCTCTGCAAATTCATCAATTTTTTTCAAACGATGATTCACGCCTGATTTAGAAATTGTTCCGCTGGTAACAAGTTCCCCTAATTCTTTTAATGAAACTTCTTCATATTGAATACGGAGCTTAGCTATTTCCTGTAATTTCTCCGGCAGTTGATCCAATCCAACTGTCCGCTCAATCAATTTAATGTTTTCAATTTGACGGAACGCTGCGCCGATGGTTTTATTTAAGTTCGCGGTTTCACAATTCACCAGTCTATTGACAGAATTACGCATATCACGGACGATGCGTACATCTTCAAATTTTAATAATGCTTGATGCGCTCCGATGACACTTAAAAACGTAGTAATTTTTTCAGCTTCTTTGATGTAGACGATATAACCATTTTTACGCTCTAACGTTCTTGCATGTAAATCATATGCATTAAACAATGTTTTTAATGCTTCTGCATGCTCCTCATAATAATTAAAAATCTCCAAATGATAGGAGGAGGTTTCCGGGTTATTCATTGATCCGCCAGCTAAAAATGCTCCGCGTAAATATGCTTTTCGGCAGCATTCTTTTCTTAAGTATTTCTCTGAAATGGTCCGGACAATCTGGTATTGATTTTCCATTAGGTTCAAATCCTCTAATAAGGATTGAACGCCGTTTTTCATACGGACGATATATACATTATTTTTCTTCAGCTTCATTTTTTTACGGACAAGCAGCTCCACCGGCAATGTATAATTTTGCTTGATTAATGTGTAAATACGCCTTGCAATTGCTGCATTCTCTGTTTGAACATCCAGTACATAACCTTGCTTTGATATAGAAATAACGCCATTCATTCGAACTAATGCAGCTAGTTCAGCAAACTGACAGCAAGAATCCGATTGAATAGCGGTTAGTTCTTTCTTAATATCTGATGCGAAGGACATTGTATCACGCTCCTTCCCCTTTTCGAACACGCCTTGATACGTTTATTCAATGAAACTGTATTCAGCGGAATAATCCTGCATACCCCGCTGAATCTGACTTCTTTGTCTTTTTCATCGTACTTTTTGAACACTCACTGCTATAAAAATTTATAAAGCATTTTAGCTATTTTATCATTATTATGACGGAGAGTTCCATCTTTATGCTTCACGACAATATTACCTGGAAAAACCTGCACATTCATCGATTCTAAACGGGAACTATCTGCTGCTACCGGGAATGCCTGCTCTTCTTTATAAATCTCCTGCGTCTCTGCATCGATTGGCTGATCATGAACAATCACATAATCAACACAATCATCACCGACATGATCATGAATCGCCTGGACATGATCTGCTGCAGAATAATTCGTTGTTTCTCCATATTGTGTCATGATATTACAAACGTACACAATCTTTGCTTTTGTATTTAATAATGCTTCCTTCACCTCTGGAACAATTAAATTCGGCATAATTGAGGTGTAAAGGCTCCCTGGAGAAATCACGATTAAATCCGCCTTTTGAATTGATTCCACAGCGTTAGGTAATGGCTGCAGCGGCTGCGGCTCTAAAAAGACCCTTTTAATCCGTTTGCCGGACAGGGGAATATTGGATTCCCCATGAATAATCTCTCCATCCTCCATAATGGCATGCAAAGACATGTTATCATTTGAAATCGGATAGATATTTCCCTTTACATTAAGCACCCGGGAAATTTCCTTTATCCCTTGATTAAAATTACCGGTCATGGAGGTCATTGCTGCCAATAATAGATTACCTAATGAATGCCCTGTCAACCCATTCCCCTGCTGAAACCGGTGTTGAAAAAGCTCTAAAAGCATCGGCTCTGCATCAGACAGAGCTGCTATTACATTCCGGATATCTCCTGGTGCCGGCATTTCCATCTCGGAACGAATTCTTCCTGTACTCCCCCCGTCATCTGCTACCGTCACCACAGCAGTCAGATCCACGGGCAAATCCTTCAACCCGCGAAGCAAAACCGGCATTCCTGTCCCTCCGCCAATCGCTGTTATTTTTGGGATATCGCTCATGAGGTTTTGGCCTTTCTCTTTTCAATATCTCTGTGGCTGACGTGGGTAATATAATCATCGCTGAATTGTTTGGAAAAGTACTCGGCTAAAGCAACTGAACGGTGCTGTCCACCCGTACAGCCAATGGCAATAACTAACTGAGACTTTCCTTCTTTTTTATACTGCGGGAGCATAAAACGGAATAAATCATTTAATTTCTCTACAAACAATTTCGTATCCGACCATTTAAATACATAGGAATTTACTTCCTGATTTAGTCCGGTCAATGGCTGAAGTGCAGATACATAATGCGGATTCGGCAGAAAACGTACATCGAAAACTAAATCCGCATCAATTGGAATTCCATATTTAAACCCAAAGGATACAAAATGAGTGGAAAATACTTCTTGTTTTTCTTCCTTGTACAATTGGAGAATCTTTTCACGCAAATCTCTCGGCTTGAGTTTTGAAGTATCAATAATCCGCTGGGAACGACCGCGCAGCTCATCAATAATAATTCGCTCTTGATGGATTCCATTTAAAGGAAGTCCGCCGACAGCTAACGGATGAGAGCGTCTGGTTTCTTTATATCTTGTCACCAGCGTTTCATCCTCCGCATCTAAAAACAGGATATGGCTTTGAATCCATGGTGTATGGCTGATTGCATCCAGTGCCTTATATAAGGAATCAAAGAACTCTCTGCCGCGCAGATCCATAACAAGTGCAACTTTTTGAATGGTATTCGAAGCATCCTTCATTAATTCTAGAAATTTGGGAAGAAGCGCAGGAGGTAAATTATCTACACAATAATAACCTAAATCTTCAAAGCTTTGCACCGCAACTGTTTTTCCGGCTCCTGACATCCCCGTAATAATAACGAGCTTTGTTTCTTTTTCCTGATTCACTAAACTCTCCCCTTTCAGTCCTCTTCCAACACATTTGCATTTTGCAGGTACGGAGACTGCAGTCTCAAAAAAGTTGTCTGAGACTTTAGCAGCTCAACCCTTTTTATCGTGCTTCTTATATCTTATTTTAATTATATTAGAAAACCTGACATTCGCCAAGCCTTTGAGTGAATGCCTTCGTTTGAGCTGCGAACACTGTTGCGAAGATATCGCTTCTCTTATATAGCTTATACAGCTGACCTGTGAAACTTCCCCGCAGCTGAGACACTCTCCCTTTTTCCATTTAAACAAAAAAAATGGACAGGTGAGTCACCTGTCCCAAAACTAATCTATCTATTAAAAGGGGGTCAATTAGTTAATTCTATAATACCCTTTCATTGTTTCATGCGTGTTACAGCAACGTTAAGATGCAGTTACCGCAGATTAATTTTTTTATACAAATCCTAACCAAAGATGGATATGACCTGCATTTTCGACAATTTCCAATAACTATCGTATTATGCATCTCCTAAAATACGACAATTTTGCTAATTAATCTTCTAATGTTTCTACATATTTAATTGCTGTTTCCGCTGCGATACTTCCATCACCTGTAGCTGTAACAATTTGTCTAAGGTCTTTTGCACGGATATCTCCCGCTGCAAAAATACCAGGTATTTTCGTTTCCATATTTTCAGATGTAGGAATATATCCTTCTTCATCCGTAATCCCTAAATCCGTAAATGGATCATTTAATGGGAGCATACCGACATAAACAAATACACCGCTTGTTGGGAAATCATATACTTCATCCGTTTTTACATTTTTTAATGAAATACTGCTGACTTTTCCCTCTGGACCGTTAATTTTTTCGGCTATCGTATCCCAAATAAATTCAATTTTATCGTTGTTAAATGCGCGATCCTGAAGAATGCGCTGTGCCCGCAATTCATCACGGCGATGAACAATGGTTACTTTGCTTGCGAATCTTGTCAGATACACGCCTTCTTCTACAGCAGAGTCTCCCCCGCCGACAACAACCAGTTCTTTCTCTTTAAAGAATGCACCATCACAAACGGCACAGTAAGATACACCGCGTCCGCCAAGCTCTTCTTCGCCAGGGATGCCGAGTTTCTTATATTGTGCACCTGTTGCAATAATCAAAGCTTTAGTATGATAAACTTTTTTTCCTGCATGAATGGTTTTATAATTGCCATGATCTTCAATCGACTTAATATCACCGTATGCATATTCTGCGCCAAACTTTTTGGCATGATCGAACATTTTATTCGACAAATCCGGTCCTAAAATATGGTCAAATCCAGGATAGTTCTCTACATCTTCTGTATTTGCCACCTGACCTCCCGGAATTCCGCGTTCCAGCATCAGTGTATCTAAATTTGCCCGTGAAGCATACACAGCAGCTGTCATACCTGCTGGTCCAGCTCCGGCAATAATCACATCATATATTCTCTCTTCGGACATTCCATACCGCCCCTTTATCCTTATAATATTCTTATTCCACCGTATAGTGTAATGAAATTAAGATTTAACGTCTATCTTTTTGCTCATTTTTTTATTGCCCAAGGCCCTTCTTCTTCTGACAGCTTGGGATGCCGCTTCAAACCCTCTTCCCATAAACGCAATGCCTTGCTCGGGTTCCCCGATTGATAAGCTGTGATGCTATACCATTTATAATAGGATGCTCTCCTTTTAGCTTGCTCCCCAGAAATATTTTGATACCGTTCATAGGCTAAACCATAATTTGCTGTTTTCGCAAAGACTTCCGCAATCCGCAGCTTTTGTTCTTCATGCATCGGATAAATATTGTTTATAATGTCGATATGCGTCTGATAATCCGCCTCTCCCGTTTCATAATAAAACAGAGCTAAATTTAAATGGCTGTGCAAATTATTGGGATAATCCACGAGCATATCTTCTTCAATATGCATGGCTTCTTCTTTTCTGTCTGTGTAGAATAAGGCCTGGGCATAATCATGGACAGCCAGCTTCTGCTCCGGAAAGTTTTCCATGAGCTCCTCAATAAACGGAATTGCTTTTTCCCATTCATCATGCTCCATATGATAAAATGCAGTCTCCTGCAGGACAATCAGTTCATCTTCATCCTCCAGGGAAAAATTTTCTTCCTCTTCATCCTCTATTTCAATGAAATCAAGAAGCTGTGCGGCATCGTTGCTGAAGTCGCCTTCTGGTTTCTTATCTAAATACATCTGCGCATACTTTTTGGCATCTTGAAGCAATCCAAGATGCGCATAGTTGTTGGCAGCTAAATAATAACAATCAATATACTCTCCGGTCTGCAGCACTTCTGTCAGCAGCTGATTGGCTTTATGATAAGCACCGGTTTCTGTATAAATAATCGATAACTGACATTTATATAAAGGAAAATGAGGCTTGTCCTCAATGGCTTTTTGAATCCATTTAATCGCAATGTCAAACTTCCTTTTCTTAAATGCTTCGACACCCTTTGTATAGTAAAAGTCGCCTTCAGGAATAAATGGGGTTACGTTACTTGCAGTTGTCTTCTTTTTCTTCCTTCTTAACATGAATCAATCCCCCGTTCTTAAAGACAGTCGAGAAAAGTATACCATAGAATATAGCAGATTCCCATAAAACAAAACTTCATTCAGTGGAAGTTTTTCGACGCACAAATGTTTTCGGTGGGGTGAGTAATCGCAACCCCAGGACGTCGCGAACTTAGTCTGTTTCCTTAGTTCTCCCACTGAATTAGCCTGAGTGATTCAGGGAATTAGCTCACCTGATCTCCTGTATAGATAAATTAATTTTAACGCTTTATTTTGAGACGGGAGTTTTACGGACGGTTCTCCGTGATAAAAAATAAGACGCACGATATGGCGTGCATCTTATTTTCGTTTCCTTCATTTATTTATCTGGATGCGTTGTTTCGTATAATAACTGCTCCAGTTCTTTTCGATAGGCTGCTGCTTCTTCCTTGGTCCAGCCGAGCTCTTTTTCCATAAATGGCAGGACGGTATCCATATGCGTTTCCACCCATGGACGGTTGAAGAATAATGCACCGGAACGGCGGATGAAGAAATCCACTGCTTTATATGCCATTTCCTCATTTATTGCATATATTACCTGTGCAAATACTGCCGGCTCGATGTTTTCTTTTGCAGCTGCTTCTTTATTCTCTTTATATAGAGTAAAAATTTTATCTACATTTGCGCCATAACGCTGTGTCAGCTCTGCTGCTTCATTTTCTGATAAACCAAGGCTGATGCCTTCTTTGACTTTTTCTGCTTTAAAATTCTTGAAGCCTTTGGAACCGCCGACTTCTCCGCCGGAAATAGGCAGGTGCTTCGTTTGGCTCTCTGTATATAGGATGCCTTCTTCTTCTTTTAACTGTTTTGCTACCATATTAACAACATGCTCGCCCATTTTGCGGTAACCAGTTAATTTACCTCCTGCCATAGAAAGTAACCCGGAGTCTGATTGAAAAATCTCATCCTTACGGGAAATTTCACTTGGACTGCTTGCCCCTTCTTCCGCAATTAACGGACGGATGCCGGCCCAGCTTGATTCGACTTTGCTGGCATCAATTCCAACAGATGGGAACATATAATTGATGGCATCTAAAATATAATCCCGGTCCTTCTCTGTCATCGTCGGATGCGCAATATCCCCTTTATAATCGGTATCGGTTGTACCTACATATGTTTTGCCATCACGTGGAATAGCAAAAACCATCCGGCCATCCGGTGTATCGAAATACACTGCTTGCTTCAACGGGAATACCGATTCATCGAATACAAGATGGACACCTTTTGTTAAATGAAGGGTTTTTCCTTTTTTGGAACCATCTAATTCACGGACATCATCCACCCAAGGACCGCCAGCGTTAATAATTTTCTTTGCATAGATGGGATGCTTCTCTTTGCTGATTTGATCCTCGGCTACAACGCCGACTACTTTGCCTTCTTCATAGATGAATTCAACTGCTTTGGTGTAGTTGACTGCTTTTACGCCGTTTTCCACAGCTTTTTTAAGCACCTCAATTGTTAAACGTGCATCATCGGTTTTATATTCTACATAAAAGCCCCCGCCACGAAGCTCCTCTTTTTTTACAAGCGGCTCACGTTCTAATACCTCTGCCGGCTTTAGCATTTCCCGACGCTCTGATTTTTTAACTCCTGCTAAAAAGTCATATACACGCAAACCGATACTTGATGTAAACGGTCCTAAATTACTTCCTTTATGGAAAGGCAGCAGCATCCATTCTGGTGTCGTCACATGCGGGCCATTTTCATAAACAACCGCACGTTCTTTCCCTACCTCTGCTACCATTTTCACTTCAAATTGCTGCAGGTAACGCAGGCCGCCATGCACCAATTTAGTAGAACGGCTGGAGGTACCGGCTGCAAAATCCTGCATTTCAATCAGGCCCGTACGCAGACCTCTTGTCGCAGCATCCAGAGAAATTCCCGATCCGGTAATACCGCCGCCGATAACTAATAAATCCAGTTGATTACTTTCTAAGGCCCCTAATGTTTCTTTACGTTCTTTACTTGAAAAATTATGCATTATTTCCACTCCCACTCCCAGTAATGATCTATTGTTTTTATTCCCTTTATTGAAGACGGTTATTCATCAAATACAGATGAAAAGCATGAATCTGCCCGACGAACATTGGCGGGCGGCTTCATTTCCAGCACAATAAAAAAAGACCACAAATGCACTGGTGTCTATACACCAGATACTTTGCGGTCTCTCCTGCTTCTCCGTCCTTTATATTAACTTGATTATATCTTAACACAGATGGCTTTTATTGTATAGTCACTTGCTCGATTCGGATTTTATCTATTGCACAGCCGGCATATTACTACGTGCTTGCCGATCAATCCTCTAATTTAAATACACGCGTCGCTTCCACCGCTTTCTTCCAGCCTTTATATAAGCGCTCGCTTTCTTCTTTATCCATTGCATCTTTAAATGTTTTCTCATTTTGCCACTGCTGCGAGATCTCTTCCTGGCTCTCCCAGAACCCAACTGCTAATCCCGCTAAGTAAGCAGAACCAAGCGCCGTTGTTTCCTGAACAACCGGCCGTTCCACGGTCACATCCAGAATATCACTCTGGAACTGCATCAGGAAGTCATTCTTTACGGCGCCGCCATCCACACGAAGCGTTTTCAAATCAATATTGGAGTCGGCAGCCATCGCTTCCATCACATCTCTTGTCTGATAAGCCAGTGATTCCAACGTTGCCCGGATAAAATGCTCCTTTTTTGTCCCTCTGGTTAAACCAAATACAGCACCGCGGGCTGCACTGTCCCAATAGGGCGTTCCTAAACCGACAAATGCCGGCACCACATAAACACCGTCTGTGGTATCAATTCTGCTGGCAAAGTCCTCACTCTCCGGACTCGATTCAATCATTCTTAAACCATCACGGAGCCACTGGATTGCTGAACCGGCAACAAAAATACTTCCTTCCAGCGCATAGGTTACCTTTCCATCCAAGCCCCATGCAATCGTGGTCAGCAAACCATTTTCGGAACTGACCGGTTTTTCTCCCGTATTCATTAATAAGAAGCCGCCGGTACCATACGTATTTTTAGCCATTCCCTTTTCAAAGCAGGCCTGCCCAAACAAAGCAGCTTGCTGATCACCAGCAATACCGGCAATCGGAATCTCTTCCCCAAAGAAATGATACGCCACTGTGTTGGTATAGATTTCAGATGACGGGCGCACCTCCGGAAGCATGGATTTCGGTACATCAAAAATGTCCAGAAGCTCCTCATCCCATTTTAAATCATAAATATTAAACATCAGTGTTCTGGAAGCGTTGGAATAATCAGTAACATGTGTTTTTCCAGCTGAAAACTTATAAATCAGCCACGAGTCCACTGTCCCAAATAAAAGGTCTCCTGCTTCCGCTTTTTCTCTGGCGCCTTCGACATGATCCAGAATCCATTTTACTTTGGTACCTGAAAAATAAGGATCAATCAGCAGCCCCGTTTTATTACGAACGGTGTCCTCATCCCCCTGCTCCCTGAGCTCTTTACAGATACCTTCTGTTTGGCGCGATTGCCAGACGATTGCCCTGTAAATTGGCCTTCCTGTATGCTTATCCCACACAATCGCCGTTTCCCGCTGATTGGTGATACCGATTCCTTCTACACTGCCCGGCTCAATCCCTGTTTTATTGATTACTTGAGCAATACAGCCTAATACGGACGTCCAAATTTCATTGGCATCATGCTCCACCCAGCCCGGTTTATCAAAAAATTGCTTGAATTCGTTTTGTGCCGTTTCTACAATATCGCCTTTTTGGTTAAATAAAATCGCACGAGAACTTGTGGTACCTTGGTCAATGGATAAGATATATTTTTCGGTCATGGTAAATTCCTCCTTTTCTAATGTAGCTTCCTAAACTAAAATAAAACAGGAATCAAAAAAAGTTCACAAAGACAAAACCATATTCTTTTAAAAGATATTCTGGCGCATGATGAAGGTGCTTTACTTATGCACATGCTTTACCCTATTTATTTATACATTATAATAAATTGAAAGCGGTGTAAATAATTTCAAACCTTCTTATTAATCTGTTATAAAGTTAAAATTATTTAGGTCATTAGATAAATGACAACAGGAACAGTAACCAGACTCAGCATTGTTGATATCAAGGTTGCAGCAGACACATTATTCTCTTGTACCCGAAATTGGATAGCATACATTGTCGTATTTGCAGCAGTCGGTGTAGCTGCTACAATAACCATTATTTGCTTCGTCAGTTCATCAAGCGGCAACTGCCATACGATAAGTAATGCTAATAAAGGAGACAGCATCAGCCGCATAGAAAGACTGAATGAAAGTAATTTCCAGTCCACTTTTTTGATTGTCATGTTTGCTAATTGCATCCCTAAGGCAATCATAATCACTGGAATTGCAGCATCTGCTATAAAATCAATCCCTTTCATTAAAGTTCCTAAGGGAATATTCAACCAGTTAAATACAATTCCAAGTGTTGCCCCGTAAATCATCGGCATGCGCAAAACCTGTCCTGCGGCATCTATGCTCCCTACATTAAATGGACTCCCTTTCGCCGCATAATAGACTCCTAATGTGCTCATTAACAATTGCTGCAGGACCATTAATACAATGGCTACCTTCATCCCTTCAGGTCCAAACAAAAAGAGAACTAGCGGCGTACCATAATTTCCATTATTCATAAACGCACTGGATAATATTAATCCACAACGTTGTTCCTCAGAATATTTCAAGGCTTTTGTAAATAAAGTAATGAGAAAAATACTCAAAAAGCAAAGTCCAAGTAAAAAAATAATAAAATACATAAAGGAACTATCAATCGTCTGTAAATAAAAGGTACGAAAAACTAAAAAGGGAACAAGTATGTAAATCGCCAGTCTCGATATCATGACGGTTTCTAACTTGAGAAAAGACTGTGCAATGTAGCCGACAACAAACACAAAGAAAATGGGTAGCATAATTGATAGAACAAACACTTGATCACCTTGCTTATTTTATTTATTGATGGATAACAGGGCTATCCGATTAGAATAGCCCTGTTATCCATCTTGCGTTAAAGTAATTATTGAAATACAATTAATTTTTCCTCTGTCATTTCTTCCATTGCATACTTCGGACCTTCTTTACCGGTGCCGCTCTTTTTTACACCGCCATAAGGCATGTGGTCTACTCTGTAACCAGAAGTATCATTAATAATCAAGCCGCCTACTTCAATCTTCTCGGCTGCTTTCATGACAAAGCTTAAATCATTTGTAAATAACCCTGCCTGCAGCCCATACTCTGAATCATTTACTTTTTCAATCACTTCATCTTCATCGTGATACGTATCTACTGCAACTACTGGACCAAAGACTTCATTTCTGCACACTTTCATTTCCTGATTTACATTTGTCAAAATAGTCGGCTGATAAAAAACACCATCGCGTTTCCCGCCAACCTGCAGCTTAGCACCTTGGCTTATCGCTTCATCCACCCAGTTTTCAACGCGAATGGCTTCTTTCTCCGCAATCATAGGACCGATATTTGTGGAAGCATCTGCAGGGTCACCTACCTTGAGAGCTTTTGTTGTTTCGATCATTTTCTCCAAAAAGGATTCATAAATGGATTCATGCACAAAAACACGTTGAACCGAAATACAAACCTGACCGGCATTATTAAAGCTTTTTTGCGCTGCCGCAGCTGCACTGGTCTCAATATCAGCATCTCGATGAACAATCGTTGCTGAATTATTCCCCAGTTCTAATGCTACTTTTCTTATTCCAGTATTTTCACGTATAATTTGACCTACGCGCGGGCTGCCAGTAAAGGTATACATGTTTATTTCTTGATTGGAGGTCAAGTACTCACCAATTTCTGCTCCCTCTCCAGTTAACACATTTAAACGTCCGACAGGAAGACTAGCTTCTTCAAATATTTCCGCCAGCAATAGCGCGGATATAGATGTTTCTTCTGCTGGTTTTAATATCACGCTATTTCCCGCAGCAAGACCTGGCCCAACCTTATGACAAACTAGATTTAAAGGAACGTTAAATGGTGTGATGGCGGCAACGACCCCAACTGGTGCTTTTATTGTCAATGCTTTCCTATTTTCCGAACCCGGTGCTGACTCTATTGGCACTCCCTCTCCATGGATACGTTTCGCTTCTTCTGCCGAAACTTCTAATGTTAAGGCCGCTCTTTCCACTTCACCAATTGATTCTGTTAAAGGCTTCCCAACTTCTTGAACAAGGACATTCGCAATGCTCTCTTTTCGTTCCAATAATAATTCAGAAGCTTTTTTTAAAACATGAAAGCGCTCGTAAGGTGGAAATGGTGTTTTTAAAGCTTTTTTAGCTGCCTCTGTACTTGTATTTACATCGCTTTCTTCCGCTACAGAAATTTCAGCAATCACTTCTTGTGAGTATTTATTGAAGACCGGAAGCCTTTTATCCCTCTCTGTCCATTTTCCATCAATGAAAAGACCATAGGTATTTTTTAATAATACATTATTCATCATAACATCATCCTCTCACAACATAAGGTTACTATCTTTTGTTTTCTAATAAATCCTTTGCTTTCCCATTACTGCCAAATACCTTTATTTTTTCCTGAACTTTTTTCTTTAAATAATCTTTTCCACTTCCTAATGAATTGGCTAATACGATTTCATCCGGATTCTGTTTAAAAGTTTCTTTTACACCATTTGTAAACGCCTGACGCAATTCTGTGTCTACATTAATTTTGGCAACGCCTAATTGGATTGCTTTTTGAACCTGTTCATCAGGAACATCCGATCCTCCATGAAGCACTACGGGACGTTGCACCGCCTTTGAAATGGCATCTAACCTCTCAAATCGTAATTGAGGTGTTTGTTTATACAGCCCATGAGCAGTACCAATGGAAACAGCTAAATAATCCACGTCTGTTGCTTCTACAAAGGCAACTGCTTCTTCTGTCGTTGTAATAAGGGCATCTTTTTCATCTACAGAAATATCATCCTCTGTTCCGCCTATTTTGCCAATTTCTCCTTCAGAACCGATATGGAGTGCTTTTGCTACTTGAACGACATCCCGTGTAATGCTGCTATTTTCTTCAAAGGATCTTGCGGACCCGTCAAACATGACAGATTGAAACCCAAGCTGAACAGCCTGCATTGTTTGTTCAAAACTTCTGCTGTGATCTAAATGAATAGCGACCGGAATTGTAAATTGTTTTGCATAGATATCTATCAATGCTTTCATTGATTCCATTCCTAATGTCTGAATAACCTTTTGCCCCACTTGAATCATAATTGGCGCCTGTTCTTCTTCTGCCGCCTCTAAAATCCCTAAAATGGTTTCAGCATTATGCGCACTGAAAGCCCCAACGCCATATCCATTTTCATAAGCATGCTGAAGCATTACCTTTCCGTTTATAAATAGCATACTATGTCCACTCCCTATCTTTTTAATTCGATACTATATTGATATTTATCACTTCGATATCTAGTTTTTGTATATTCAATTGGACGATCGTCCATTCCATAGCTGACTTTTGTCATTTCTAACAGCGCTTCTCCCGGGCGAATTCCTAAATAATCTGCTTCATCCATCGTTGCATTAATTGCTCTGATGGTTTCTTTCGCACGCTTTAAATAAATATTATGCTGTTCTAAAATTTCATAGTAATGCGCTTCATTCAGGTTATGCGTTTGCAGTAATTCTCCAATATCCTTTGGCCAGCAGGATCTTTCAATTGCTATCGGAATATCATCTGCCAGCCGGATTCTTTCCACCAGCAGGATAGGATCCTTTTCAGCAACCTCTAATATATCCTTTTCGAAAAAAAACGTTGATTTAAATTCACTTCGTAAAACCTTTGCTTTCGGGATTTGTCCTCTTTCTCTGGCTTCTTCTGTAAATCCTTTCAGTTTACCTAAATGCCCTACCAGATTTTGCGGCCGGACAACAGTCCCTCGTCCCTGTTTCTTTTCAAGTAAATTATCCTGAACAAGCAAGTTTATTGCTTGTCTTATGGTTGTTCGGCTGACATCAAATTCTGAAATTAACTCTTGCTCTGTAGGAATAAGTGTATCCGCCTTCCAGATACCTTCCTGAATACGTTTATATAATTCTTTTTTTACTTGTAAATACAATGCCTCGCCTTTTTTAGGCTCAAAACGGCTCCCCGACATGACTATCTCTCCTAGGAATCGGTGAAGGATAAGAAGGAAGGCCTTCTCCAATTATTGGAGTCAACCACTCATAATATGCCTGACGATTATCAATAAAATAATCCGGCAGCAACCTTTCTCCTTCTTGAACTACTTCCTTCAAATCGACTGGTATTTTACTTATATTATAGTCGAATTGTTTCGTTCTTTGTAGGGAAACCATGATTTTATTTTTACCTTCTTTTAACCATTTGCCTCCACAGCTTCCTGCTTGAGATGCTTCCTTATAGTCCACTGGTGAAACAAACATGGAAGAACTGCGCTGGTTCATCCCCAGCAGCTCTGCTCTTGCCATTATCTTTAACTCTTTTTTTATTAAATCCTCTATTTCTGAGGAAATCCCGCCAAGTATCTTTCTGCCATCTACGACTTCCTTCTCAATTTGGTTGGATCCTTCCCACTTCGCCCCCTCGCTCACTACAATCACAGCATAACCATTCTTCTGAATTGTTTTATCTACTTCTTTTAAGAATATTTCTTTTTTTACAGGTCTTTCCGGAATTAAGATGATATGCGGACCGTCCTCTTCATATCTGCGAAGAAATCCAGTAGCCAGCGCCAGCCAGCCGGCATTTCTACCCATCGTTTCTAAGATTCGGACCTGTTCAAAATTTCTCATGGAATAAAGATCTCTGCTGATATCTAAGGTTGATTGAGCAACATACCTTACCGCACTGCCAAAACCCGGCGCATGATCCGTTCCTCCCAAATCATTATCCACTGTTTTCGGTAACCCGATAACTTGTAATTCATACCCTGTATTTGCCGCTTCCTGTTCAATTTTACTTAAAGCTTCCATTGTGCCGTTACCACCGATTACGACAAGCGCATCTGCCTGTATGTTTCTTAATTGCTGAACACATTGTTCGATATGCTCAGCTTCCAAAGGAAATCGTCCAGACCCAAGGCAGGCTCCCGGCACATGTTTGTTTTCTACAATCCAGCTGTTTATTTCATCTGTTCCATCCAAAAAATTTCCGTAAACCAGGCCTTCGTAGCCGTTTTGTAAAAAGGTAAGCTTGTATTCATCCATCACTTCCTCTACAAAACCCGCTAATGTTGCATTGATAACAGAAGTTGGACCGCCTGCCTGTCCTATAACAACCTTCTTCATGAAAGAACTTCTTCCGAACGACTGTTATATACCACAGTTTCAATATTCAGCTGTTTGCCCAACTCGATTAATTCATCCGTTATATCTGCATATACAAGGGCGTAATGTGGTTCAAATCCTTCATCCATTAAATCATAAAGCGTATCTGTTACGTTTGTTCCCAATTCTACTTCTACAGAGGTTCCATTAAAACGCTGCGGTGTATCCAATGCTTCTCCTGACATGATAAGCATGCGATATCCTTCCGGTGTATAGCTTACTCTGAAAATAGTTACTTTTCCCGGTTTTAAACCAAATTCCATGGTGAATCCCAGTTTTCTATTTGGATGGACCCCGGGACGTGCTCCAGTTTTTGGATTTGCTAAAGAATATGCACCAGCCCCGCAATGCCAAAATACCACAGAATTGCTTTCTTCATTAACATGTACCATATCTCCTAAATAAGGAGCACTTCCTCCTGACAGCTGCTGCAGAATTGACATCGAGATAGCCCCATGAATATCCGATTCACAAGCTGAAACGATACCATCTTCAGTAAATTGTGATAGTGTGGAGCAGGCTGCAGCACCTAGTTTATTGAAAAATTCCGGGTAACAACGTACTGCTGTTCCTGTAAGTTCCTCCTGATCAATTTGCTCTTTGACATAGGTTGTGAATTGTGCAAATCGTTCTACTGTTTCATCCGATCTGTTTAATCCAATCACCTGCTTCTCAGCTCTCTCAATGGCTCCAATCCATTTTTCCTTCGGGAGCTCCACACATTTCTCAAATGCTTCATTTAAATCAAAAAATTTCACCGAAACTCCCAGCTGTTCTCCAAGTTTTTCTTCATTTGTACCAGAGAAAAAGAATCCTGGTGGATGATCTCCAAAAACGCCAATTTTAATATTTTGAAGATCTTTAATAACTTTTTCTACTTCTGATTTTTGTTTTGTATTTACTTCAATTAGGGTATTAATTGATTTTACGTTTCTTTCCTTTTCTTCTTGAACCCCATTTAGATAGTTCGATAATATTTCTTTGACTCGTGATTCTTCTGCATTGCCAAATACAAAGACATACGGATGTTTCGCAGCTTTTAAGTGATGGCTGGTTGCATTTCCTCCAGTTAGAGAATTTAACCGTAATCTTCCGCCAACACTTGGCTCTCTGACACTCCAGACAATAATCGGAGCTTTCACTACTTGAATCAGTTCTTCCACAGCAGCAGCATCAGCAAAAGTTGCATGTTGGTAGACAACGTAGGATATATCATTTAAATCCTCTGTATTCAGAAAATCCATTACATCTTCAGTAGATGTAATAATCTCCTTTGGTTCTATTACCGTATCAACCAATTCATGTAAGAGTTTCGAGCTTTGTTCCCTCTGCTCTTCAGCAGCTTTTAAATCAAACGTTTTTCTTCCAATTGGAATATATACTATTTTATTAGCCATGTAACTTCCCCGCTTTCCAAAAACACTTTATAAATACTGAATTACAAATTGAATTTCAAAGCAACTCAGCTTTTTGAACACCTTCTTTTATAGAAGGAATATCTATCAGATTCTTCTTATTTATTCACCACTGTGTCTTTCGGATTTGCAGCTAAAAAATCATTTATAATTACTTTTTCACCCGTTCTTAATGATTCTTCTGCGGCCAAACCTACTACAATAGACCAGAAACCTTCCTCTACTGTAGCAGTCGATGTTGTTTTTCCTAAAATATTATCTACAAAGTAAACATGCTCATAATAAGTTGCTCCGCCATGTCCGCTTTTTTGAATCTCTGTCGGATAAACTGGCGTAGAGGTTTTCGAAGGGCTTCCTCCTGCACGAATAATCTCCAAATAGTTATCCGGCCCTTCTAATGGTACAAACCGTTCTGTTTCAGTAGCTTTCAAACGTCCTTCATTCCCGCAAAGCACTAATTCTTCATAAAACATAGGTGAAAACATAGATAAGTTAAAATTACATTGAATACCATTTTCATATTTTACAATGACAAAGCCGCTGTCAATAATATCTGAACTTTCCCCCTCATATTGGAAGGTTTGAAAATTTACTGCCTGGCTTCCTGTTGCATATACTTCTACAGGCTTCGATTGCGCAAATAAATTAAATAAATCGAAGTAATGACAGCATTTCTCTACAAATGTTCCCCCTGATTTTTCGGAGAATTTATTCCATTGACCTACTTTATCGAGGAAAGGTACACGATGCTCCATAATGGAAATCGTTTTAATGTCGCCAACTGATTTTCTTTCCAGCGCTTCATGAATTGCTTCTACATAGATTGGTTTATAACGGTATTGCAAACCTATTTGAAAAATACTTGGATAATCCTTAGCAATCTCCATGATTTCGTATGCATCTTCCAGATTTGTTGTCATTGGTTTTTCTAGAAAAATATGTTTTTTCGATTTTGCAGCTACCCGTACAACATCTATATGCGTATAATTTGGCGTACAGATTAATAATGCATCCGCTTCCGGATCATTACATGCTTCTTCTAATGATTCAAACACCTTTACATCTCCAGCCTGCAATTCATTAACAAATACGTCTTTCGCCTGTTCAATGCTTTTTTGATTTGGATCATATAATCCATTAATGGTTGCGCGGCCTTCCAGTACCGTGACTTTCATATGCTCTTGCCCAATATTCCCTGTGCCTATTAAGTTGAACTTTAGTTTAGGCTGATTTTCTGCGGTCAGGTAACGGTCACCTCCTGGTAAATAATCAAATTTTGATTTATCAAAACCTGCTAAAATATCTAATTCCTGTCTTTCTACTGTCATTTCTCCATCTCTCCTTTAAATTTAGTAAATCTTATATTGTTTCTAATTTGAAATTTTCTCCAATAATTCCAGGGTAGGCGCCTTTTGAAATAAGCGGTATTCTATCTGGATGGGCAAGCAGCCATTTATTTTTCATAAAGAGCAGCTCGTCCTCTTCGGTTATCACTGATTTGTTGAAATCAATAGGTTCATTGGTTCCTTTAGGTAAGATAACCACACACTTAAAACCTTCCACATTCACTTTACAAGGTGCAAAATGCAATGTAGTCTGATAAATTTCAATCATTGTTCCTTTAGGCAAATAGAAAATATCCAGATTTTCTGTTTTATACTTATTTTTGTGAATATCTCCGGTGTGTCCTAAAATAAGAATTAAATCAGTAACCGCAATGTTGATTTCACTGCCTTTATGATATTCTAACCCATTCAAATGACTATTGGGCCCATTACAATATCCTACCTGTATCTCCATTCCTCCAAACAGTGTTGTTTGGATTTTTCCTGTCAGCTTTGCTTTCTCTAAAGCTGTATCAGAAGCAATATATTGATTCGCCTCCTGAGGAATCTCTATCTGCTTCATTGTTTCATTCCATTCGCTCCAATCAAATTCCGTTAGAATCCTGCCATATTTTTTAAATTTATCCGCTGTAATAGGGTGAATCGTCTTATTTGAATTATTTTCTTGCAATTTCTCTAGTAGATTATTCATCCTCTACCTCCCTCGTATATAATGCTAAGCTTCTTTCTTTAGTTGCTCTTCATGACTGCTTAACAGCTTGTCTGCATATTTTTTATTCCACGATTTAAGTGCAATAAGATAAAGAATGATCGTTACGATGATAAGAGCAATCGTTGCAGGCCAGAACCAGCCTGAGATAATATTTTCCGGCGAAGCCACGCCAATTGGCGAGAATAAAATATAGCTGAATACCATTGCACTTAATAATAGGATCGTCACTGGCAATGCATATTTCCAAGGAACCATGCTAACCTGCGCGTTAACTTTAAATACAAATGGCTCTTCTAACGGCTTTACCATTCCAATTACGAGCATAAGCGCAACTTCAATTACAAACATTAACCCTTGAATGTGAATGAAGTTAATAGCTAATTCCACATTAAAGAATGTTGGCAGACCCCAAATCAAGAAATAATATGCTATTACATGGAGTATAATCGTAACTTTCGGCGCTATGGAAGGAACACGTTTGGAAAATATCCCCACTAATACAATTGCAATAATTGGAATATTGAAAAATCCAGTAAACTGACGAATCAGTGTCCATAACCCATCAGGCGCATTGATTAACAACGGAGAAATAAAAAACGTTATTAATGCCAAAATTGTTCCAAACCACTGACTGACACGTATCATTTTTCTATCACTGGCATCTTTGTTAATAACAACCTTATAGACATCATATACAAACAGCGTAGAAGCACTATTTAATAAGGAGTTAAAGCTGGAAAAAACAGCTCCTAATAATACAGCTAAGAAAAATCCATTTAAAAATGTAGGGAAGACATCACTGATTAGCGTCGGATAAGCCAAATCCATAGTCTCTAGTCCCGGTCCATATAAATGAAAAGCAATAATTCCCGGAATCATCATTAAAAATGGAACTAAGATTTTCAGAAAGCCTGTAAATAACGCTCCTTTTTGACCTTCCGCTAAGCTTTTTGCTCCCAAGGTTCTTTGAATAACATATTGGTTTGTCCCCCAATAAAATAAATTAGCAAATAGCATTCCAGTGAAAATAGCTCCAAACGGAACACCATCATCACTTGATCCAATGGCATTCATTTTTTCCGGATGCTCTGTCGTAATCGTTTTCATTCCTTCAAATAAATTTCCATCACCTAAAGCTATAAATCCTAGAATCGGCACTAATAATCCAACTATCAAAAGTCCAATTCCATTTAATGTATCCGAAATAGCAACCGCCTTTAAACCTCCGAAAATTGCGTAGATAGAACCAATAATACCAATCACCCAAACGACTATCCACATCGATTGCTCAAAAGTAATCCCAAGCATATTAGGTATATCAAATAATTGTAATACCGCAATAGATCCTGAATAAAGTACGGAAGGGATTGTAATTAATCCATACCCCAGCATAAACAATAACACAATCAACAATCTCGTACCCTGGTCAAATCGATTATTAATGAAACCAGGAAGTGTTGTGAAGGCTCCTCCTAAATATCTTGGAAGTAACACAAGAGCCAGCATAATAACAGAAAATCCAGCTGTAACTTCCCAGGCCATATTTGATAAGTTTGCACTATACCCTTGACCATTTAAACCGATTAACTGTTCTGCAGACAGGTTTGTTAAAATTAATGATCCGGCTATAAACCCGCCGGTCAATCCTCTGCCAGCTAGAAAATAACCTGTTGAATCACTTACTGTATTCTTTGTTTTATGATAAGAATACCAAGCCACCAGTCCCATAAAGAAAGCACATGTTATTAACGTAAACGCAATACTCCCCATCCTTGCTCCTCCTTTTAGATAACACGTTATTTCGTATTTTTAAACGTCCTGCCCCTCGACTGTTTTATTTGTTATCCGTTTTTAATTATTCAAATTCAAATCTACCTCCTAGCTAACATCATTATGTTTATACAAACATCATTATCTTTAAACATATTATATTGGAAACGGATTCAAAAATGCAAGCTTTTTTTTAAATTTTTTTAATGAATTATAGTTTAATAGGGCATATTTATATAGAAAACTGTTGCAGATTCAGACAAAAGTCAGATAAAGAACTGCATTTCGATTATTATTTTTTCTTCATTACTCAACTTTCGCAGCTAGAAACAACATTCAAATTAATTAGCTGTAAAGCTTATATCTGTTCCATTACGGCCATTGACAAATGAAATAAGTACAAAAAAACACCTCTACATTTGGTATAGTGTAATTGACTAGAAAACACTACCAGTACAGAAGAGGTATCGCCTATATGATAGCGAATAATGACCAAAATAATTAACTACCAAATGAACTTTCTTTAACTTTTAAAGAATTGAAATTGTTTGAACATCTTAGAAAATCAGGTATTACAAAACCTCTAGGCTTTACTTGTGCCTATCTTTTTCAATTAGTTTTTTGTTTAATCTTCGAAAATAAGAACTGGTATCAAGTACTTCAAAGTAAGAAGGCTAAAGAATGCCCAGAAAAGAATACGGTTTATCGACTTTAAAACAAGTCTACCTTTGCCGGGAGAAGATTTTTATTGTACCTGAGCAATCATACCATCAAAAAGTTAACAAACCTAACCGATCATAATTGGCCGAAAACATTGATTGTAGACGATTATTCGCATAACCGTAACCACATTATTGGCTCGCTATTTTAACCATTCATCCCAAAAAATGCGCTTTTATAAAGGATTTCGCATGCTTACTCTTGGGTGGCCCGATGGCTCCACTTTCATTCCAGTAGACTTTTCTTTATTAAGCTCGAAGAAAAGCCAAATTAACGACATTTCATCAAAGATTGACAAGCATAGTTCAGGCTATAAACGCAGAGTAGAAGCACTTCAAACTAAAGCCGAACAAATACCTGGTAAGATTGAGCGTGCCATGAAAACAAGCGTGGATGCCTCTTATGTGCTGATGAATTATTGATTCACGTACCAGCCTCTCGGATAGAGATAAAGACCAAGGGCTTGATGTTATTGGCATGGTGAAAACTTGAAACAACGTTACCCCTTTCAGGATAAGCACGTAATCCTACTTATCAAGATTATTAAATCAGAACTTAGAAGTAGTCAAATAATTAACAAAAGATACATATGGAATAGTATACGTAACAATAATATGATAAGATTTACAAGGAATAATAAGCATTTTGGATTTTAAACGTTATATACTTTTATAATGGATGAGTTAAAATGAAGGAGATTTTTCTTTGAAAATTTTCAAAAGAACTATGTTAATCGTTGGAGGACTAGTCTCTCTAGCAGCTATATGTTTTTTTATCTGGTCACAAATCACATATAAGCCTACTAATGAACTTAAAGAGCTTGTTGATCTTTCCGAGGTAACTGATAATGAGGAAGGCTCTACTTATGTTTTTACACCAGAAGAACCATCCAAAGTTGGAATTATATTATATCCTGGTGCTAAAGTAGAAACACTGGCATATAGCTATCTCGCGGAACAACTAGCAAACGAAGGCTATAATGTGTTCATACCATCAATGCCATTAAATTTTGCCATATTCGGGATAGATAGAGCGGATGAAGTCATGCAACTTGATGAATCAATTACAACTTGGTATATTGGCGGACATTCATTAGGTGGATCAATGGCAGCGGCTTATACAAAAAAACATCCTGGCAACGTTGATGGATTATTCTTTCTGGGATCGTATACAAACGATAGCAATAATTTATCAGAGCTAACTATTCCTTCTCTTTCTATCTATGCAGAATTTGATGGGTTAAGTACCTTGAATAAAATCGAAAAAAATCGTATCTATAATCCGAAATCAACTGAGTACTTTGAAATTAAAGGTGGAAATCATGCGCAATTTGGTATGTATGGTGAGCAAAAAAATGATTTAGATGCATCTATATCTCCGAAGAAACAGCAGGATTTGGTCATTGAAAAAATCATTAATTGGCTAGAGCAGTTATGATTCTTAATTTAGCTAAATGAAAAATGAGGAGGTAGCACACCGTTTATTTGTGAAGAACTGTTGCTACCTCCTTCTTTAAAAATGCCTCCATTATTTAAACTCATGTTTATAAAATTGACTTTAATAAAGCCGTCTATATATTGAGTTAAGTTTTCCTCTGAAAGTAAGCTGTTCCAAGTAATGAAATGATTAATATCAACTCAAAAAGATTGGTAATAGCACCGCTCTTTATAGGCCACTGAATAGCACTTCCAATTATCATTAATAAAGAGCCAATAAAAAAACAAGCCCATTTCTGTTTAATCCATATGAGGATAGAAACTACAACTAGTACGAATGAGACAACCAATATCATGAATGGGGGACCGCTTGAAGAATCCAAGCTCCTATAACTCAGCACTCCAAATTCCCATTTTGCTTCGATGTTAAGATTAAATACTTCAGTAAATAATTCCAAAAACATGAGTAATGCAGTTAAACCTATAGCGAAAATTCGGATAGAAGTCTTTCTTGCCCATTGCATGTTTGCTTGCTCAAGTGTTTTCCAAGCGAATAATACAAGCAATGGCGTAAAGAAAGCATGTATCCAATACCTTGCAATATTTAGGTTTTCTAAGAAATCTCCTTCACCAATAATACGGCCTATAGTAAGGATGGTATTATCATAGAATAGACCTGCGATAATAGGTAATAAGTATATGGAACTTTCAACATATGGTTTCTTTAATAACCTTATGACTAATAGGAGTAATATGAAATAACTGATCGAAAAAATAGCAAAGAAAATAGTATCCATTGGGTTTTCCTTTTGTTCCTAAGTTTTTAGCCAATATATCTTGCTTATATTCACTGTATCCATTTACAGTATACAATAAACCACCTAACACATTTATTTTAATAGCATATGCAAAAATGGTTGAAACAATTCTTTTATTATCATCTGTATTTTCTCGATTTGTTTATGTGTTGGAATTATTGCATATGGAAACCGCAGTAAAAGAATATGAAGGGAACAAAGCAGAAGAAGAGAAAGGAGCATAACTTTCGTAAACTAATTTTAAAACAGGTTCTATAAATAGAAACAATTGGCATTTTTTATTTACACTCCGATACAAATTCACTATATATTCCTCCATTAGGAAGGGTTTTATGTTTCTGTTTCATCGAGTATTGCGTACGCAGAGTGGCAATTCTCCTTAAATGATTAAGCCTTCCCAGATATTATAGAAGCATCTTGTACTATGGCCCCCGGCTGACTTCTGATAGTTCAGTGAACATTCGAATGTTCAGTTACGACTGTGTACCGCATTTCTATCAGACCTCCCAGGGTAATTACACACTCTTCTTCTCCATGTCCCCACTTCATTTACTCTATGCACCCTTTCGCAGTAAGGCTTGTTTTGCAGTCTTACCCAAGCATCTCTAGCCTTCTATGAAGTTCGTGTTCCTAAGGTTAACCACTACTACTCCCTTCGCGGATCGGGACTTTAACCCTCCAGAGTATACACATGCCTCGTACACAAAAAGGGTGTTGTAACTTCTTCCAACCCGCCCATCTAACGCTGCCGCTACCTTTAATCCCAAAGCTTCCGGCTTGAAGTAGAAACAGCAACCGCTCCAGCATCTAATGCTGCTTTCACCTGCTCTTCCTCTTTAATCAAACCGCCGGCAATGACAGGAATATCAATTTCTTCCGTTATTTCTTCAATCACTTCAGGCATCAATCCAGGCAAGATTTCAACATAATCCGGATGAAATCGCTGAATAAGCTTAATGCTCTGTTCTAATGCCGCGCTGTCCAAGATAAAAACACGCTGAATTGCCAGTAATTTATGCTTCTTAGCAGCGGCAATCACATTGCCGCGGGTTGTTAAAATCCCATCCGGCTTCATTTCCCGCTGCAGAAATTCCATGCCGTACTCGTCCGCTTTCAACCCTTGGATCAAATCAAAATGGACTAATACCTTTTTATTTGCGCGATGAGCGTAATCAATCATACTCTTGAGCTGAACTAATCTGGATTCTAAAATAATAATATGTTCGTGATCACTTTCCAATACTTTCTCAAAGTCCTTCATCCGCCGTACAGCAGGCAATACTCCATGCATCAAGACTTCCTCCCTTCCTGCCCATCCGGTGATTGACGTGATTCCATTTCTTCCTTGGTATAAATAATCCGCATTGGATTCCCCCCTGCAAAAGCTCCAGCCGGGACATCTTTATGAACAAGTGTCGCAGCCGAGACAATCGCTCCATCACCAATATGTACCCCCGGCAATATCGTCGAATTAGCGCCGATCATAACCTCATTGCCAATATGCACCTCGCCCAGACGATATTCTGTAATTAAATATTCATGTGCTAAAATGGTGGTGTTATAACCGATAATGCTGTTATCTCCAACCTTGATTTTTTCAGGGAACATGGAATCAGGCATCGCCATTAAAGCAAAGGATGTACGGTCGCCTACTTTCATGCGCAACAGATGTCGATACATCCAATTTTTCATTCTTAAAAAAGGGGTATATCGCGCAATCTGAATGACAATAAAATTCTTCACTATTTTAAAAAAAGATACGGTATTGTACATCTGCCATAGAGAATTTGCTTTAGGATGGACCTTATACCTTTCCGTTCTCCGCATGCCTATTCACCTGCCACTGTTAATAAATCCCTCATTGTATCCAAATAATAGGTTGGATGATAGCTTTTTAAAAAGGCTTCCGTTTTCTCGGACCAGCTTACTGCCGCCGTTTGTGTGCCTGCCCGCTGTCCGGAAACAATGTCATGAAAATTATCCCCGACCATTAACGTTGTCTTCGGATCGGCATTCAGCAGATTCATCGCCTTTTCCACCGGTTCCGGATCAGGCTTTTTATTTACTACATCATCATACGTAATGATGACCGAAAAGAAATCCGTCAGCCTGGTTAAATCCAGTCCCATCATCACCGTTTTTTTAATTTTTGTGCTGACGATTCCTAATGTAATGCCCTTTTCATACAGCTGTTTTATCGTTTCATATACATCCGGAAAAGCTTCTACATAATCGTCATGCTCTCTCATATTATACTCCCGGTATGCAGCCACCATTTGCTCAGACAGCCCCGGATTTATTTCATAGAAAGTTTCATTTAGCGGCGGTCCGTTAAGATGTTTTATTTCTTCCGATGTAAACTGCATATCAAATTTTTTAAATGTATGCTCAAATGAAGCACGTATCAGCTCATTTGTATTAATCAATGTTCCGTCCAGATCAAACAGAATGGTACGAATGCTCATGATGCATTTTCCTTTCTTCTTTCTTCCAAAAATAAGCAAGCGTCATCGTTAAAATAATCGCTACCGATAACCGGATAATCAATAATGGCCAAACTGGAATACCAAGCGGAATAAAGACTAGTGTATCTTCAACGACCGCATGGCAGGATACAAGAAAAATCAAGGCTAAATACATATCCTTCTTCGGCACATTATCTTCCTTTACTGCCTGCATCATAAGACCTGCTCCATAAGCAAGTCCAATCGTCAGCCCGGCAACCATTGTCATGGAAGCCCGTTTATCTATCCCCAGCAGCTTCATAAATGGAGCGAATTTATTGGATAAGGCTGTCATCCAGCCCAGCTCCCGCATAACCTGCATTATAATCATTAACGGAATAACGATACAAGCTAGTTGAACTATTGCTGTCAGCGCAGCCTGTGCCCCATGGAGGGCAATCTCCCACCAATTATTCAGCACCACTTCATTACTGGAAATGAATCCATATTGCGCAAGCTCTGCACCGCCATTCCAGAATAAATTAATCAGTAGTCCGGAAACAACAGCCAGTCCGACCCGAATGCCGACGATGATCCACCATCTTACCCCGACGCTGGTCGCTACAGCAGATTCAATAAAAAGATTATGGGAGAATGACAGCATGACTGCCATTATAAAGACTTCCTTCACTGTAAAATCAAAGGAAATAATCGCTGCAATACCTGCATATAAATTCAAGCCATTCCCTAAAACAAGCGGAACAGCGGCTTCACCTGACAAACCGAATAGCCCCATAAGCGGGGAGATGATATTCATAAACCAGGGGAAAACAGGTGTAAACTGTAAAATCGTTATAATTAATGTAATGGGGAAAATAACCTTTCCAAGCTTTAGTGTGGTCTTTAACCCCTCTTTCAATCCCCTGTAAAGCATCCCTTTCATTTTCTTACCTCATTTCAATTTATCACAATTCCATTACTTCTTTTTCTTCTTCTTTTTACCTTTATTTTTATTCGACGGCTTTGCCTGTTTCTTTTTCGCAGGCACGTCAAGGTAACGGACGTTGGATGTTTTCATCAGATACAGCATCATGATAACTCCTGCTACAATCGTTAGAATGGAAACAACCTGCGCCGTTCGCAGTTCACCAATAACATATAAACTGTCTGTCCGGAGTCCTTCGATATAGAACCTTCCAATCGAATAGGTGACGGCATACATTAAAAATACCATGCCGCGTTTTGGGTTGATTCTGCGGAAAAACAGCAGTCCGAAAAATATTAGGAAATTCCAGACGGATTCATATAAAAATGTCGGGTGATACATCACACCGTCAATCACCATCTGATTCATAATAAAGTCCGGCAAATACTGATGGAAGCTCTCATACGCTGCCTCGGAAATCGGCCCGCCATGCGCTTCCTGATTGACGAAATTCCCCCAGCGCCCAATTGCCTGACCTAAGATTAGACTTGGTGCAATCACATCAGCAAGACGCCAGAAAGAAATCTTCTTTACTTTTGTGAAAACGATGGCTGTAAGAACCCCGCCAATAATGGCTCCATGGATAGCGATACCGCCCTCCCAGACCGCAATCATCTTCCAAAGCGGACCATTCGCATATTGCTCAAATTCAAAAATGACATAATAGATTCTCGCTGAGATAATCGCAATCGGCACAGCAAAAATAATGAAATCCATAATGGTTTCTTTGCCAAGGCCGACTCTTTCTGCTTCCCTCGTTGCTAAATAAACCGCTAATACGGCCCCAACGGCGATAATAATACCGTACCAATAAATGGTTAATGGCCCCAGTTCTAAAAACACGCGATCAATAGGAGCGTCTGTCCCAGTCATCTATATCATCCTCCTATTGTGATTCCAAATCACCTTGTTCAATCATTTTAGTTAACCGATCCGAAAATTCCTCTGCTGTATTCACGCCCATCCGCTTCAGGCGGAAATTCATGGCAGCTACTTCGATAATAACAGCAAGGTTTCTTCCTGGTCTGACCGGTATCGTTGCTTTTGGCAAATGAACATCCATGATCTTCATGGTATCTTCATCTAAGCCTAAACGGTCGTACTGCTTCTTTTCATCCCAGATTTCCAATTGAATCACCATCGAGATCCGCTTTTGACTGCGGATGGAGCTGGCTCCAAATAAAGTCATGACATTGATGATCCCAAGTCCCCGAATCTCCAGCAAATGCTCAATCAGAGCCGGCGCATTCCCAATCAGACTCTCATAATCCTCCTGCCGGATTTCCACATTATCATCCGCTACAAGACGATGCCCCCGCTTGACTAATTCAAGTGCTGTCTCACTTTTACCGACACCGCTTTGGCCGATAATCAAGACGCCGACACCATAAATATCGATTAACACACCATGTACCGCAGTAAATGGTGCAAATTTAGATTCTAAGTAATTGGTTAAACGGCTCAATACACGCGTGGTTGTCCGCGGTGATTGTATGATAGGAACGCCAGAGTGCTTCGATGCTTCAAAAAATTCTTCCGGTACATCCATCCCGCGGGAAATGATGATCCCCGGGGTTACATCCGTACATAGATTTTCAGCACGCTGCTTTCTCTCCGCTGCATTCAAACCCAGAAAATAAGCTAATTCTGTCTTTCCGATCAATTGCAGTCGTTCTCTGGGATAATAATCAAAAAAGCCAGTCATTTCTAATCCCGGACGTGAAATATCACTTGTGATAATCTCACGGTGAACCCCTTCTTCTCCTGCTACCAATTGCAAATGAAACCTGTCCAATAAATCTTTTGTACAGACGGTTGATACCATTTTGAAGCTCCTCTCTTCAACAAAGCTAACTGATATACATTTTAGCATAATCCATTTAAAAAACGTAGGGGAGAAGTTTTGGTGTGATTAAATTATTTTTGTTGTATAGGATAAGCTTTCACAGCGGAAAATATGTATTATTTTGAAAATGCGCTTCCCCATAAAACGAAGCTGTCAACCAAATGCACCGGATGCATTCGTTGACAGCTTCTTCGTTTGAAAACTTATTCTACGTGCTGCGGCGCCTTTTGCCCCAGCTTCACTGTTACAGCCCCCAATAAATAATAGTGATAGTATAATCAAAAAAGTCATTTCTTCAATAATTTCCCTAACTTTTTCACATTATTTTTATCCAGTCTTTTCATGCTGCTATTAAAAATTTCCCTGCTTCCGATTCAGACAAACACTTATATTTTTTCCTCTTGCACTTCACGTTACGGAAACCGTTATACTTATCTGTAAAGGAGCTGATTCAGATGTATACCATTGGAGAATTTGGAGCAAAAACCGGATTTTCAACACGGACGCTGCGTTTTTATGAATAGCTTGGGATTCTTTACCCAAGCAAAAGAAATGAGAGCGGTCATCGATTATATGGCTTGGAAGAACTCGCTATCTTACAGCGTATTCAGTCGTTAAAGTTTATTGGTTATTCGCTTCAGGAAATCAAAGAAATGCTCGATAAAGAAGAAATTACCTTAGAAAATTTTGCAGGCTCCCTCCCTGTTCAGAGAAAGGTTTTGGTGCATAAGCGCGAAGAATTAAACCGCGTCATTGCAGCTATTGATCATGTGCAAGCACTTTTAGATGATGATTTCCCATTAGATTGGACGGTCCTCACCTCGCTGCTTCACGGGATGGAATTTGAAGAAGAACAAAAGGCGTGGATGCAGGAGCATTTTCCAGATGATTTTGCATCACTTTTCACAGATATCCCAAACGAAGAACGTGAAAAATTAGATAGAGAATGGCTTTCCATTCTGGCCGAGGTAAAAAGACTGATGCGGGAAAACGTACCCCCGCATGCCCCAGAAGCGCAGCAGGTATTTTTAAATATCAATGATTTATTTATGAGGATCGTCCCTGAAGATGTTATCACAGAGAATATAGATAAATGGGAGGAGCAATTGGAATCTGCTGAAGCGGATGATTTTGTAGCCCCGACATTTTGGTCGAAAGAGGAAGAAGCTTATATGGAGGAAATCGCTAAAGCGATGGAGCAGCAGTATAAAGAGAATGAAAGGAAATAATGGAATGAAAAAAATGGAATGAAAAAGTCCGAAAGAGCTCACTATTTACACTGAATCACTTCGGACTTTTTCATTCGATATTTTTATATGTACTTTTCAAGAGAAATATAATTCTCTAAGCCTTCTCCAATCTATTTCATTTGAAACATTGATAAAGTATGGTGCTTGCCATGCTTGTGTTTTTTTAGCAGCGTTATTTAACGGCTTTTCCCAAGAAGGATATACTCTTATTGCCATTTTCCCTTTGTTATCAATCGTTCTTAATATTCTTTTTTCTAAAAGCAAGGACTTTGGAAAAATAAACTGACCTTTCAAGCCTTTATCTATAATTGAAATCATTATTTTATCAGGACTTTCACTATATGCATAAGGTTGATTACAATGATTTACATCTTTTTCCCAAAAGACAACAAAGTAGCCCTTTTTCTTGAGTGTTCGTTTGGCTAAGCGACTCCTATACATATTTTCATGAATCGTAAAAGTAGTCCCTTCATATTCCATATTTTGCGGCTCTTTCACTATATTTGTGATGTCATCATCTGTGCCGGAAAGCAATGATTTGATTAGGTTTATCGATTTTAGCATTTTTTCTTCTCATCCTTTGCATTTCTGCTTATTCCACCGCAATATATATTTCTACCTGCCCATTTGCCGGGTCCATATCACCGGCATAGTATTCAAAATCGCCAGTAAATGTCCGTCGGTTTTCAGAGAGCTTCTGCCATTCCCAAATAGCCTCCCATGTTTGCGGAACCTTTTCCACAATCGGACCTTTTTCAGTTACAAAGACAGCATATGTTGCTTCCGGCACTGTATACGTTTGAATTCCTTCTACGTTTTGAACCTCCGAATTGTCCGCTACTTGCACGCTCAACATAATTTCATACGATCCTTTTTCTTCTTGCCGGTAATGAAAATAGCAACCGTAATATCCCGCTTCACGAATGTTTACACCTAATTGTTCACCAATATTTTCTGTGAAAAAGCGTTCAAATAGCGCGCCTATCTTTCCATTTCCTAGCTGTTCTGCTTCATTTGTAGTTACCGCACTGACTCCTGCTAGTGTAAAAGCTGGCCTTTTCTCGATTCGGACTGGTTTTATGTTTCCAGCTGTTTTATCCTGTTTCATGCCTTATCAAACTCCTTATCTATGTGATAATAGCTATTATAATGCAGGAAACCTGACAGCTGTCTGTCTAGTTTGTTCAACTTATTTATATATTTTTGTAATTTGTGCTGCACGCTCTGCGATAATATCTCGTAAATGAACAGGCTCGAGCACTTCCACATGAGGCCCGAAGCTTAAAATAAAGCTGTATAACCATTCATCTTCCGGATAAGCTTTCTTCACCAGCCAAGCCTCATTCTCTGTCGGAATAAGCTCTTCCGCATCAAACCAATCTTCCGCTAAATGACGCGCTTCTTTCTGAAAACGTAAAACTACCTCGTTATTATGAGAAAGAGAGGATTGTTTCCCTTTTATTTGTTTTTGTTCTGGTAAAGGGCGGCGGGTAAAACTTAGCTTTGGATCAACGGACAAAGATTTTATTCTTCGTAATTTAAATAAACGAAACTGCTCTCTATCTGTGCAGTATGCTTGGACATACCATTGTCTTCCCTTGAGGATTAATGTATGTGGTTCCGCTGTTCGCTGCGTAACCCTACCTTGTGCATCCGAATATGTAAATACAATAAATAGACACGTATCAATTGCCTGTTCAATACGCTTCAACTTTTCTTGAAGATGTGTATTATTATCCCAAGGGGAATAATCAATGAGAACGCGGCTTGTTTTACTTTGAAAAGCTTCAGCATCCACAGGATGTATAACACTATTCATTTTTTCCATCAACTGCTGATGCTGTACTTTTTCATAGGATGTAGATATACTGCGAAGTGCTGTCACAATTGTGGCCAATTCATCATTGGTCAACAGATTACGATCCAGCCGGTAACCTTCTGCAAGTCCGATACCCCCATGAACTCCCTGATAAGTGACTATCGGGATACCAGCTGCATTTATCGCTTCAATATCCCGATAAATGGTCCGCACGGATACTTCAAATCGCTTTGCTAAATCTTTTGCCTGCAGCATACGATGATTTATCAATAATATAATAATGGATAGCAGTCTTTCTAATTTCATTCATCACCCTCCTCCGAACAGAAGTACCTAAACGTTATGGATTCCTTTTAATAAACAAAGAAAAAGCCAGGCAATAACAACCTGACCTTCCCTTTTACCGTCGTATATCCCGGACAACACTGTTTAAAATCATCGAAATCAATGAAATCACAATCGATGCGATAAACGCTGTACCAAACCCGTCAATGACAAAGGAAGGTCCGATAAGCGCCTGTGTAATCATCAATATAATCGCATTGACCACAATTAAAAACAATCCAAATGTAATCACCGTAATCGGCAATGTTAAAATAACCAAAATCGGCTTCACAAACATATTCAGGATGGCTAAAATAACACTTGCTAACAGCGCTGTGCCAAATCCGTCCAGCTGAAATGAATCAAAAATCTGAGCAACTGCTATCAGCGCGACAGCATTTAATACTAACGAAATAATCCCCCGAAGTAACATTAATACACGTCTCCTCTAGGCATAATAAATGCAGCAATCAGATAAACAATTGCCAATGTAGAAAAGCTCGGGATAAGCAGAATCAAGAAAATAATCCGGAGCAATGTCGGATCCACATTTAAATACTCTCCTATTCCGCCAAGGACACCAGCAAGTATTTTATTGGTTTCGGAACGATATAATTTTTTCATGAAAAGTACCTCCTCAGGTAATTGTTTTGCCATCTATCTATTCATGGATATGTGTGCTTCTATCCTTTCATACGAAAATAGAAATGAAAAAGTTTCATTTCTATTTTCCCTCTCCCTATTCTTTTTAAACAAAACAATTAGTTGGAGCTGTTCTTTTCAAAATCCCAAGTATAAAAACGTTCCATCGCCTGATGCTCAATCAGTTCATTTTTCACTTCTTCATCGATTTCATCCATCTGTTTGAACCAGCCAAACATGCCCGCTACCTGTGAATCATGGGATAGAACCGTTTGCAGCTTTTTATCAAACGTATCATGCACATCATTAACGATATCAGGGCTTCCTAAATCCTCTTCATGACCATTAGAAAAAGCCTGCGCCCATACTTTTGGTCTTTCCTCAGGAGCCATATCTTCTATAGCCTGGATTGCAGCTGCTCCCAAGGAATTATGATCCGGGTGCACAGCATAGCCGGGATAGTGTGTAATCACAAGAGAGGGTTTAATTTCTTCTAAATAGCTTCTTAAATGATCGGCCACCTCTTGTTTATCTTCAAATTCAATCGTTTTATCACGGTATCCGAGCATTTTCAGTTCCATATCTAATGTTTCACATGCCTGCTTCAACTCTTTTTTACGAATTTCAGGCAAGGATTCCCGATTCGCAAATGTCGGATTCCCCATATTTCTCCCCATTTGTCCTAACGTTCCACATAAATATGTTACCGGCACCCCATCTCTTCGAAACTGTGCGATGGAACCAGACGCACCGAATGCTTCATCGTCTGGATGCGGATAAATAACTACTACATGTTTCTCCATTACGTTCACCTATCTTTCTAGAATCAAGCTATATCCTTCGTTTTTTTATTGATGAAAAGGCGTCTCACTAATTTCTAATGCCACCATTAACCGGCCTTCTCTGTCATGACCGGCCAGCAGCAATTGGTCTTCTTGATAAATCGTCCAGTCCGTCAGCCCTTCTGCATAAATCCAGCCAAGCTCCATTTTCAAACCGACACGATAGGAATTTCCTTCTCCTATAATCTTTGCCTGTTTATAGGTTACTTTTGCATTACGTATATATGCACCAACGGTATAGGCATTGGCGTCTAAATGATTCGCATAAGCTCCATTTGTTGTTTCCAAATGAACATACACTTCTTTATTTAAGTAACTGTCCAGCGCCTGCTGAACTTTTTCAATTTCTATCGGCTTCATGTTTCAACCTCCACTTCTTATTCTTTTACTCTATCGAAATGCGGGCAAATCGTCAATTAGATAGCTTATTCATACGAAAACAGCGCTTTAAGATGATTTTAAACTTACATTTGCATCCTATTCGTAAGATATTTACGTTTTATTATACCATAGTATTCTGATTGGTTTGCAAACGTATGATGAAATAAACTATTATTCTGTAGACCCGTTATGATTTGCTCTTAAAATATAATATCTATCTGCAAATGCTTTTACAGTCTGTAATCCCGTGATAAAAAAAGTCCATCTAAAGAGCAAAACTGCACTCTAAAGATGGACCAGCTATCCTCTATTTACTGCTGACCTTCTCTTTCAGCATATCATTCATACGTTCCTTATCGCGCTCTAACACAGGGCCAAGATACTTTCCTGTATAAGAAACATCTGCCTGCTCTGCGATTTTTTCCGGCGTTCCCTTAGCGATAATCTGACCGCCGCGGTCTCCGCCTTCCGGACCTAAATCAATAATATGATCCGCACTTTTGATGACATCCAGGTTGTGTTCGATAATTAAGACAGAATCTCCATTATCTACAAGTCTCTGCAGGACATCCAGCAAACGCCGGATATCGGCAGAATGAAGCCCTGTTGTCGGCTCATCCAGAATATAAAATGTTTTTCCATCGGAGCGTTTATGCAGCTCACTCGCTAATTTCACACGCTGAGCTTCCCCGCCGGATAACGTCGTTGCCGGCTGGCCTAATTTAATATATCCTAACCCGACATCATAAATGGTTTGCAGCTTCCGTTTAATTTTTGGAATGGCAGCGAAAAACTCCAGCGCTTCTTCAATACGCATCCCCAACACTTCTGATATATTTTTGCCTTTATACTTCACTTCCAATGTTTCCCGATTATAACGTGCTCCGTCACAAACCTCACAAGGGACATACACATCGGGAAGGAAATGCATTTCAATCTTGATGATTCCATCGCCGCGGCAGGCTTCACAACGTCCGCCTTTGACGTTGAAGCTGAAACGGCCTTTTTTATAGCCGCGTATCTTCGCTTCATTCGTCTGCGCAAATACATCACGGATATCATCAAATACCCCGGTGTACGTCGCCGGATTCGAACGCGGTGTTCTTCCGATTGGAGACTGGTCGATATCAATGACTTTCTCTATATGCTCGATCCCTTTTATGCTTCGATATTTCCCTGGTTTTACTTTCCCTTTATATAATTCTTTTGCTAAGGATTTGTAAATGATCTCATTAACCAGCGTACTTTTCCCTGAACCGGAAACCCCTGTGACAACGGTCATCAGGCCAATCGGAATTTCAGCTGATACGTTTTTTAAATTATTTTCCGATGCGCCGGTAACTTTTATTTTGCGTTTATCCGCTTTTTTACGTTTTGACGGCACAGGAATAAACTCTTTTCCAGATAAATAACGGCCCGTTAATGAATTCTCATTCGCCTTCACATTCTCCGGCGTATCACTGGCAACAATCTCCCCGCCATGCTCGCCGGCGCCGGGGCCAATATCAATCAGCCAGTCCGCTGCAAGCATCGTATCTTCATCATGCTCCACCACAATCAGCGTATTATCTAAATCACGCATCTGTTTGAGTGTTTCAATCAGACGGTCATTATCCCGCTGATGCAGTCCGATAGAAGGCTCATCCAGCACATAAAGCACTCCTGTCAATGCAGAGCCGATTTGTGTCGCCAGACGAATCCGCTGTGCTTCTCCGCCGGAAAGTGTTCCTGCTGAACGGGATAACGTTAAATAGTCTAAGCCGACATTATTTAAGAAATTCAAACGATTATCAATTTCTCTTAAAATCAAACGTGCAATCTGGCGGTCCTTTGCACTCAATTCAAGCTGCTTAAAGAAATCCATTGATTCCAGAATAGAAAAATCTGTTACATGGCTGATATGCTTCCCATCAATCAATACAGCAAGCGCCTCTTTATTAAGACGGTTCCCTTTACAGGTCGGACAATTTTTCTGCGCCATATATTTTTCTAATGTCTCACGGATAAAGTCCGAAGAAGTTTCTTTATATCTGCGTTCCACATTCTTTAAAACACCTTCAAACGCAACGTCTTTCGTACGGGAGCTGCCAAAATCATTTTCATAATGAAAGTGGATTTTTTCTTTCCCGCTTCCATATAAAATTTTATCCATTTGTTCCTCAGGAATATTCTTCACTGGAACATCCATCGGAATGCCATAATGGTCGCAGACGCTTTTCAAAAGCTGCGGGTAATACTGCGAGCTGATTGGCTCCCATGGTGCGATAGCATGCTCATTTAACGTCTTGTCCCAATCTGGAATAACCAGCTCCACATCGACCTCCAGCTTCGTACCCAGCCCATCACAGCTCGGACACGCGCCAAAGGGACTGTTAAAGGAGAATAAACGCGGCTCTAATTTCCCGATAGAGAAACCGCAAATCGGGCAGGCATGGTTTTCGCTGAATAACAGCTCTTCATCGTCGATAACGTCCACAATCGCATTTCCTTCTCCAAGCTTCAGCGCTGCTTCCAGGGAATCACTCAAACGGCTTTCGATGCCGCTTTTAATAACAACACGGTCGATAACCACCTCGATGGAGTGCTTTTTATTTTTCTCCAGATTAATATCGTCCGTAACCTCCATCATATCGCCATCAATCCGAACACGCACATAGCCTTGCTTTTTCAAGTCTTCTAATACTTTAACGTGTTCTCCTTTTCTGCCGGATACGACCGGAGCTAAAATCTGCATTTTCGTTCTTTCCGGATATTCCAGCACCCGGTCCACCATCTGCTGTACAGTCTGCGAGCTGATTTCAATGCCATGCTTCGGACAGGTCGGCTTTCCTACGCGTGCAAAAAGCAAACGCAAATAATCATAAATCTCGGTCACTGTTCCGACGGTCGATCTCGGATTTTTGCTGGTTGTTTTCTGATCAATCGAAATTGCTGGAGACAAGCCTTCAATCACGTCCACATCCGGCTTGTCCATCTGTCCCAGAAATTGTCTTGCATAGGCAGACAACGATTCTACATATCTGCGCTGTCCTTCTGCATAAACGGTATCAAAGGCAAGGGAGGATTTCCCGGAACCAGAAAGCCCTGTAAGAACCACTAATTTATTTTTAGGAATATCCACATCGATATTTTTTAAGTTATGCGCTCTGGCACCTTGGATTTTTATAGATTTACTTAGCATAAAAAATTCATCCTTCCGCTTTAAGCTCCAAGAGAACATCTCTTAATTCTGCTGCTTTCTCGAAGTCTAGATTTTTGGCTGCCTGCTTCATTTCTTTTTCCATATTTTCGATGACTTTCTGCTTTTCTTTCTTCGTCATCTTCTTCATTTGCTTCGCTTCGGATTCATACGCTTCCGGTGCTTCCGCAGCAACCGTTGCCTGAATAACATCGCGTACTTCCTTGCGAATCGTTTGCGGGGTAATGCCGTGTTTTTCGTTATATTCCTGCTGAACCATACGGCGGCGTTCTGTTTCATCGATTGCTTTTTGCATCGAATCGGTCATCTTATCAGCATACATTATAACTTTACCCTGTTCATTTCGCGCGGCGCGGCCCATTGTCTGAATCAACGAGCGCTCGGAACGAAGGAAGCCTTCTTTATCTGCATCCAAAATGGAAACTAAAGATACTTCCGGAATATCCAGTCCTTCCCGGAGCAGGTTGATTCCAACAAGCACATCATATTTCCCGACACGTAAATCACGGATGACCTCGATCCGCTCCAAGGTTTTGATTTCAGAATGCAGGTATGCAACCTTTATTCCGATTTCTTTTAAATAATCGGTTAAGTCCTCTGACATTTTCTTGGTTAACGTCGTGATCAATACACGTTCATTGCGTTCCGTCCGCTTATTGATTTCACCTATTAAATCATCAATCTGTCCTTCAATCGGACGGACCTCCACCTCTGGGTCCAGTAAGCCGGTCGGACGGATAATCTGCTCTGTCATTTCTGGTGAATGCTCTAATTCATACGGTCCCGGTGTCGCCGAAACATACACCAGCTGATTGGTCTTTTCTTCAAATTCTTCAAACCGCAGCGGGCGGTTATCCATTGCGGAAGGCAAGCGGAAGCCATGATCCACTAATACCTGTTTCCGGGCCTGGTCCCCGTTATACATACCGCGAATCTGCGGCAGCGTCACATGGGACTCATCAATAATTACTAAAAAGTCCTCTGGAAAGAAATCCAGCAGTGTATAAGGCGTTGCTCCGGCTTCACGCAGTGTCAGCGGACGTGAATAGTTTTCAATCCCGGAACAAAAGCCCATTTCCCGCATCATTTCTAAATCATAATTGGTCCGCTGCTCAAGACGCTGTGCTTCCAGCAGCTTCCCGGCATCATTTAATTCTTTCAACCGGTCTTCTAATTCTTTTTCAATATTTTTAATCGCAATTTTCATTTTCTCTTCACGGGTCACAAAGTGAGATGCCGGGAAAATCGCTACATGCTCTCTGTCGCCAATGATTTCTCCCGTCAGCGCATCTACTTCACGGATCCGGTCGATATCGTCTCCGAAAAATTCTACCCGGATACAATGCTCCTCATGAGATGCCGGGATAATTTCCACGGAATCCCCGCGCACACGAAACGTCCCGCGCTGAAAATTAATATCATTTCTTGCATATTGGATATCTACTAATTCCCGCAGAAGCTGATCTCTTTCTTTTTCCATACCAAGTCTAAGGGACAGCACCTGGCTTCTGTATTCTTCCGGGTTACCTAAACCGTAAATACACGACACACTCGCTACGATCAATACATCGCTTCGTTCAAACAAGGCAGATGTAGCAGAGTGGCGCAATTTATCTATTTCATCATTAATGCTGGCATCTTTTTCAATAAACGTATCGGTAGAAGGCACATATGCTTCCGGCTGATAGTAATCATAATAGCTCACAAAATACTCTACCGCATTGTTTGGAAAGAACTCTTTAAACTCACTGTAAAGCTGTCCTGCCAGCGTCTTATTATGTGCAATAACAAGCGTCGGCCGGTTGATTTCTTTCACCACATTGGACATCGTAAATGTTTTCCCCGTTCCGGTAGCACCGAGTAACGTCTGATGATGCTGGCCGGCAAGCACCTTATCTACAATTTCCTGAATAGCTGCCGGCTGATCACCCGCAGGCTCATAAGCAGAAACTAACTCAAATTGCTCATTCATCCTATTTCCTCCGTTCCATACCATAGCTATTTTCTATTATATCCTTTTCTTAAAAAACGAACAAGTATTCGTTCTTGTTTTTAAGAAATTATATATTTTTTTATATTATTACTCAACTTTCGCACCTAAGAATAAGCAAATATATCTTGCTATTCCAAGATGAACATGTTCTTCATTACCATACTTGCATTTTGGTTAAATATCCGGCCATTTTGGAATTGGTGATGGTGCATAGCTCCGCTCCGGCCAACCACTCCGCTTTCCGTGGGCTTGAGCTCAGCCTCCTCGAAAAAAGAAGTTCGCTTTTTTCTGCGGGGTCTTCCCTCCGCGCTTTCCCACAGGAGTCTGCGTGGTTGGCCTGCGCTCTGATAGGATTCTACAGCGAATGAAAGAAATAACATTTTAATAAGCTGAAGGAAATAGCAGCTTTCGTCTGAACAACCAATCATGACAGCATGAATATGAAATACAGGGAACAGCATTTATGCACAGAAAGTAATCTTGGCGGAACATTTTACCATGCAGCATGAAAAATATATTCTATCGGTTCAAACTTCTGTTTGTTGAGTTGTTTTTCACGTATAGAATACCTACTAGCGGAGGCGGACCGTTTTGACTCCTGAGGGATTAGCACCATCTGAAGATCCACTTTTGCCAAGTGCTCTTCTTGACAAAAGTTAGCTGAAGAGCGTGCCCCCTAGGAAAGCAAAATGGTCCGCCGCAGCGGCGCTTTACACTTCACCTTTTATTCTTGTCAAGGGGTTATCGAAGGATCGATCACCCCCTGTTTCTATAGAAATGAAGTTACTTTTTAATGTGCGAAGGTTGAGTTATTATTGAAATAACCTCTACTTTCATTATATCCTTTCTGTCAATCTTTCAATCCTCGTTTTACTGTTATAATCAAATAAGAATGCTTGGGTGCAGCAGTAAACCACTGTTCCAAGCATTCTTATGTTAAGAAGCGTTCGTATTCTTTTCTCTTCTAGCTTTAAAAGGCTCTTCCGCAAATTGAAAGCCTAAGGAATGGTGCTCTCCTTCATACAGAGATCCTTGTACAAAACGAACCTCTTCCTCATGGTTCAAGACTTCCATTTTAATATATGCCCCGCTTCCCTGCAGTGCTTCATAAAAAGCTTGGCTTGTCCGTACGTTTTTCCCGCCTACTCTGTAAATGACCTCGCCAGTCTCTATCTCCAGCCTGTCTGCCGGGCTTCCAGGCAACACACCAACCACTCTTAAGCCTTTCGCATGCGGCTGATAATATGGACGACGCAAACGGTCTCCTTCGCGATAGCGGTAATTCAAATATTCTTTTCCGATAATCGCCAAAATTATCGCAGCCAGGGAAAGATACGGAATAAATACTCCACCGACAGCAATAAGTAAAATACCGATTGCTAAAAAGGTATTTGCTTTTGCCAGCTTGTAAATCGCATCCTGATGAAAATGCCCCTTTGCCTTATAGTTAAACCCAATCAAAAATGGAATCAATGCTAAGCCTAAGCTGGATTCTCCAATGGATAAATACGGCCACCAGGGAGCAAAGGAAGTAATTAATCCTTCAGGCACAAGCATCAGCAGAGGAACAACCGTTAATCGTTTGATTTGCTGTTCGCCTACCCAGACACCGCGGTCACTCAGCGTAATTCTTGGAAACGTATCTTGCTTTTCAATACGTTTAATGAACAGGGATTCTACAAAAAGAAGCAATCCCGCTAATACAGCTAACGCCGGAAGACTGCTTTCATAAAGCAAGGAATAATCAATGACACCTTGCATGTCAATAAGATACGGTGCAAAAAACAAAATAAGAAAAGTCAGTCCAAGTGTATAGCTGGGAGACAATAATGTAAAACGCGTACTGATGCTTAATACAACAAAGCTTAACGCTAAAACGAGAAGTGTCTCATAAGAGAATACCATGCCTGTGCCAATAATGACGACAGAAATTAGTATTCCGCTGATTAAGGAGACAAGCCAGGTCCGATGCCACTCCATAAACTTCGGATATATTTTTATCCCAAAATCGTACCGTTCCCGTTTGATTCGAAAATAACTTGCCATCGTCAATATAAATAAAAACCAGTATAATGCCGGATTCAGAAAAAATTTGCCTATACCTTTTGCCAATTCAATAAGCCATGCTTCCACCAATACTCTTCACCTGCTTTGCAAATACAATTTGTTCATTCATCACTAAGTGATGAATGAACAAATCTCTTGTTTTATCATGGAGAATCGCCCGTAAAACTCCCGTCTTAAAATAGAAAGTGGAAATATATTTAGCCAGTGGGAGTTAACGGGCGCTAACTCCCTGAATCATTTAGGCTAATTCAGTGGAAGAAAAGCAACAACTCCCGCTGAATGAAGTTTCGTTTTATTGATAAAGTTCTTCTAAAGAGCGTTCCAGCTGTTGGTCGTCCTCTCCGTCCCGAATCTTTTCAATAACCTGTGTTTCAATTAAACCGCCAGTTTCTTCGTCTACTTCTCCAGTTGCTTCCAGGTCATTATCTTCCTGAAATTCTTCTACAGCTTGCTCTGTTTCTTCACTGAAATAGCCGTCTGTTCTTCCAGTATCATATCCCAGTCCAGATAACATCACTTGCATATTCGCCACTGCTTCGCTTGTATGGTCAAACGTGAGCGGCTCATCATCTGTTACTTGAATCGGAGTAGAGTAGTAGTAATCATCCTGCCTTTGCTCGATGGTCGGTTCCACTCCTTTTCCATCAATCCACTCGCCGCCAGGAGACAGCCATTTAAGAGTTGTCATTTTAATTGAACTGTCGTCTCCAAGCGGAATAGCCTGCTGTACGGTACCTTTTCCAAAGCTTGTTTCTCCCACAACATCATAATCAAGCTCTTTCATAGCAACAGCGACAATTTCAGAAGCAGAGGCACTGCCTTCGTCAATCAACACGCTGATTGGATAATCTTTCTCCTCATCCAAATTAGATACATATTCTTCTGCATTTCCATCCGCATCCTCTATTTGCAGATAAGGCATATCACTCGGAACAAATTGCTGTAAGATTTCTTCTGCAACATCTAACAGCCCGCCCGGGTTTCCGCGAACATCAATAACCAGACCCTCAATCCCCTTCTCTTCCAAATCTGCCAGCTGTTCTTCAAATTCTTCTCCAGTGTGCTCAGAGAAGTTTGTGATTTGAATAACCCCTGTATCCTTGCCGTCTTCTGATTCCACTTCACTATATACGGTTTCCACCGGAATCGTATCTCTTTGAATCGTTACTTCAAATGGATCCGAAGTACCTGAACGCTGTATTTCTAAAACAACATCGGTTCCTTTTTCTCCACGGATTTTAGCAACTGCCTCGTTTACATTTAATCCCTCTAAACTCTCTCCGTCCACACTTAAGACCTGGTCATTTGGACGCAGCCCTGCTTTTTCCGCAGGTGATTCTTTCATTGGTGACATAATGGTTATATAACCGTCTATTTCACTGACCTCCGCACCAATTCCTTCAAACGAGGACTCAATCTGCTCGTTGAACTGCTCCATCATTTCACTATCTAAGTAAGAAGTATGCGGGTCTTCCAGCGTCGAAAGCATTCCTTCTATAGCGCCTTCCACCAGTTCATTATCATCAACATCTTCTATATAGTTTGATTTGATTAAATCAAAAGTTTGAGAAATCTTGTCTAAATCTGCCGGTAATTCAGCAGCGGATTCTTCCTCGTCATTATCAGTTTCATTTTCTGAATTCGTTATTTCCAAAGGAGCGTTCCCCTCTGAATTTTGAGCTAATTTAACTCCGCCGTAGCCCCCTAACACACCGATAAGTAGAGCACCGATTAATATCAGTATGATTTTAGTTTGATTAAGCTTCATTTCTACACCTCTTTGTTGCTTCAAAAGCTTCCATCCAGCTCCGAAGTTGAATTAATAAATTATCACAAGCAGCAAACCATTTAGAAAAACTGATATTCGTAAAAAGCATTTAAAAAGCGTATGTTTCTATATAAAAATAAAGACACTTCTCAAGTAAAACAAAGCATATTTATTTTCTAATAAAGAAATCATATCATGTTATCCAGTGAATGACTATGATTTTACACACAAACATTATCTAGAATCTTTCTTTTGAACAGGCTATTCAGAACATGCTTCTGGCAGCTTTATTTAATAACAAGAAATCCGAACTAATTCACATTCTGCCTAAAAGCAAATGAAGTACTAGTTCGGATTTATTATTTGATAGGTTTCTATTTATTTAGCTTTGAATTAATTCAAGTAGCCTGCCGGGTCAACCGGGTTCTTATAGCCTCCAGGGTGAATCTCAAAATGGAGATGGACACCAGTGGAACCTCCCGTATTGCCCATTACAGCGATTTGATCGCCTTGGCTTACCGTCTCGCCGTTAGATACCGTAAAGCTATCCAAATGCGCATATAAGGTCGTATACTCCTGGCCGTTTATATTATGCGTAACCATCACCGTATTGCCATAACCGCTCATTGAACCAGTATAAGCAACCACACCATCAGCAGCTGCACGAATTACTTTATCCGCTTCTCCAGCTTGTCCAAAATCCATTCCGTTATGCGGTCTGACATCTCCATGTATTGGATGCACACGATTCGGGTCAAAAGGAGAAGTGGTCGGTCCGGAGGTTGGTCGAATAAAACCAGAACGATTGCTTGGCGCAGCATCTTCTGATTTCACTTCACCGGAAGCTCCGCTGGCTACTTGCACGTCCACATCACTTTCTTCTTCCTGCTGTTCCGTTTCTTCTTCACTGGAAGTATCTTCGCTCTCTGATTCTTCCTCTGCCGGCTGGCTCTCTTGTTCCTGCTCTTCACTTTCTTCTTCCTGCTGCTCTGCTTCTTGTTCACTTTCTGCCGCAGCTCGACGTGCTTCTTCCGCCTGGCGTTCTTCTTCTGCCTTGCGCTCTGCTTCTGCCTCAGCACGTGCCTTCTCTTCTGCTTCCTTCTGTTCCATGTCATCCTTTTTACTTTGAGCAGACTCCAATGCAGCTTGCTTCGCTGCTGCCTGAGCATCAATCAGCTGCTGCTCCTCTTCAGCTGATAACTTCACTTCTTCCATTTCATCATACTCAATTTCTAAGTCAGCTAATAACGTTTCTTTATCAGATATTTGTTCATCTAATTGGTCCTGCAATGCAAGCAGTTCATCGTGCTGATCTTCAAGCGCTGCTTTATTTTCTTCTACAGCAACCTTATTTTCCTCAACTGTCACTTTACTTGCTTCCAGTTCCCCTTTGTCATCTTCCAGCTGCGCCTTATCATTAGCCTGTTCTTCCATAATAGATCTGTCTGAATCCATTATTCTATTCACCGCGGTACTGCGGGAGACGAATTCACTGAAATTTTGTGCACCAAAAATAACCTCTAAGTATTGAATTTCTCCGCCATTCTGCTGAATACTGCGGAGACGGTCTTTAATGAGCGCATCCCGCTGTTCGATTCGCTCTTCTAAATCTACTATGTCTTCCTCTAATTCATCAATACGATTGGACAATTCTTCTATTTCATTCGTTAAACTTGCAATCTCCTGATTGGTTGCTTCAATCTCGCCTTCTTTATCAGCGATATTGGATTGCGTCTGGCTCAATTCTTCATCGATGGATAAAATTTCACTTTCCACGTTATTCTGTTCTTTTTTGTTTGATTCGAGCTTTTCCTCTGAATCATCTTTCTTTTTCTTTGCTTCCTCTTTTTCCGATTCCAGATCAGATTTCTCTTTTTCCAGTTCGTTGATTTCATCTTCTACATCTTTTACAGACTCTGCTGAAACAGAATGTATTGGTGTCGTGACTGCGAGCAATGTAACCAGGCTGAATGCCGCAAGTGCTCTCAAGCTTCTCATATGTTGTTCCCCTCTCCATTTTGTTTCTGCTTTATAGTAAATTGTGATTTTTCTATCAGCTGAAACTGCCCCCTATGTCTTTCTGCTCAGCTGACTATTCTATTTTAGAAAAACTCGTATTCACTGCGTTTGCAGCAAATGCGAGTTTTTCTTATTTTCCCTATTTGGAGCATAATCTTTATTTCTCTTGTATTCTAGACTTTTAAGAATTTACGTACACTCATCACGCTTCCCCAAACGCCAATTACTGCTCCTATCAGCAGTACCATTCCGGACAGCTGCCAAGCAAATGGATTGAATGGCAGAAGGTCTATAAATCGGAAGGTATTCGTTATACCTGGTAAGTTATGATAAATATAATAATAACCTCCCACGATAACAGCCATTGGGGTTATGGAACCAAGTATCCCTAACAGTGCCCCTTCCACAAAGAACGGCCAGCGAATAAAGGAATTCGTTGCTCCTACTAATTTCTGAATGCCAATTTCAGTACTTCTTGCGATAATCGTTATCTTGATTGTATTTGAAATTAAGAAAATAGCTGTAAATACCAGCGCTATAATCAATGCCATTCCAATTGCTCTTGCATAGTTATTAAATTGGAAAAGCCGGTCAACTACTTCTTGTCCGTATAATACATCTTCTACGCTGTCTAACTCGCTGATCTGATTTGCAATAGCCTCTGTTTCCTCTGGAATGTCAGCTTCCACGATATATACATGGTTCAACGGGTTGTCCTGCTCCAGCATGACCCACGCCTGGCCGTCATCTCCCATACTGTCAATTAAGCTTTTTAATTCATTATCATTGGAAGAAAATTGAACCTCTGCTACACCATCTATCTGTTCAATTTCTTCGCCGAGTTCGACAATTTGATCTTCATCTGCTGTTAATTCAATCAGCGTACTGATTTGTACATCCTGCTCGATATTCCTTGCCATTTGGTCAAGGTTTAGAACTAAAGCCAAAAATACAGCCACAAGAATTAAGGTTGTGGTTACGGCTGCAATGGAAGCAAAGGTCATCCAGCCATTCCGGAATATGTTCTTCATACCTTCACGTATATGTCTTAACAATGTTCTAAACTTCATAGCCGTAGTCACCCCGCTGTTGATCTCGTACAATATTCCCATCTTCAATTGCAATGACACGACGTTTGATTGTATTAACAATATGTTTACTGTGAGTTGCCATGATTATGGTTGTACCTTTTGAATTAATATCATCTAAAACTTGCATAATTCCCCATGAAGTATCCGGGTCCAGGTTTCCTGTCGGTTCATCGGCTATTACAACCTTAGGGTTATTTACAATCGCCCGCGCAATTGCCACACGCTGTTGCTCTCCGCCTGATAATTCACTTGGAATCATTTTCGCTTTATCCTCTAATCCTACAAGCTGCAAGACTTCTGACACTCTGCGTTTGATACTTTTTGGCGACGTTTCGATTACTTCTAAAGCAAACGCCACGTTTTCATAGACTGTCAGTTTTTGCAGAAGTTTGAAATCCTGAAAGACAACCCCTATATCACGACGCAAGTAGGGGATATGCCTTTCTTTTATTTTACTTAATTCTCGTCCATTAATGATTATCTTACCTTTTGTCGGCTTTGCTTCACGGTAAATCAAACGAATAAATGATGATTTACCGGCCCCGCTTGGCCCGACAAGATAAACAAATTCACCACGATCGATATGTATATTTATATCGTTCAGTGCTGTCACACCATTACTATATGTTTTGGATACATTCTCCATTGTTATCATTTCATGACCACCTAATTTAATATATTATTTCCGCTTATGTCTTTAACCGTCACTGATATCTGTCTGATTAACTGCAAAAAAAAATACATATTTCGCAAACTCTATCTATTATATATTTCTGTTATATTTTGATTTCTGCTATTTTATCTCTATCTTTTTCATGTTATTAGAATTCATTTAAATAGATTTAAACGACCAAAAATAATTATAACATCTCTGTGTATTTTATGATGAAAAAATCATATTACATTTTTATTTCAATTCGACAACTCTTGTAATAATCAAAAAAGAACACCAATCAAGCTTGGCATAGAGGAGTTTAACACAGCTTCGTATAATCGACAATTTTTTATGTTTACTAGTTGAAAATGTTTTGGTTTAAAGGATAACGGGTAATTGAGCGGGTTATGATAAAACGACAGATTTTGGAATTATTAAAAGGCTGAAGGGGACGCTGTATTTCATGAAGAAGATTGATTTTTATCATTATTTCTATTTGAATATTCAAGTCAAAAGCAGCATTAACCTGCTATATCTAATAAGCCAAGAACTATGAAAATAATCCTGACAACGGCGAAATATCAATGCTTTTAAAATACTTTTTCTAAATAAATTGAGAAGAAGAGACACAGACGCTTGCCGTAAAGCAAACGTCTGTCCGTCCCTATTGTTCAGTTAACCAGGATGCTAATTCCTCTAAGTCTTGCCCTTCTACTTGTGACTGCGGCGGCATGCTGCCGATACCTTCTTGGACGATATCCTCAATTTGTTCCTGAGAATATTTTGATCCAATATCAAGCAGTTCAGGACCGCCATTTCCAGAAAGGTCAGCACCATGACAGTTAGCACAGTTATTGCGATACACTTCCTCGCCAGCTTCTAAATTTTCAGCTGAATCGCTGTTGGTATCGTCTGCATTACCGCAAGCTCCCAGAATAATAACCATTCCCAGGAACAAGGCAGCTAATCCTTTTTTCATCGCCTCAATCCTCCTTGCCAGTTGCTACTATTAGTATATCTTCTCCTGTTTCATTCTACATAAATCATTATGAACAAAAAAGGACAATTGGGGTTTATTTCATTTGGGAACGGAGATATCCGTCAATAAATATATCCAGGCTACCATCCATTACCGCCTGCGTATTCCCTGTCTCTACATCTGTTCTATGATCCTTGACCATCGAATATGGATGGAAAACATACGAACGAATCTGGCTTCCCCAGCCGATTTCCATTTGTTCTCCGCGAATTTCAGCTAGTTCTTGCCGTTGCTTTTCAATCTCCAGCTGATAAAGCTTTGATTTTAACATTTTCATCGCTTGTTCCCGGTTTTTGATCTGGGAACGTTCATTTTGGCAGGTAACGATGATATTTGTCGGAAGATGCGTAATCCGTACAGCCGAATCCGTCGTATTGACATGCTGTCCGCCGGCGCCGCTTGCACGATACGTGTCTATTTTTAAATCCTCTGTTTTCACATCAATATCTACGTCGTCGCTCATCTCTGGTGTCACATCACAGGATACAAAAGATGTATGCCGTCTCCCTGATGAATCAAAAGGAGAAATTCGGACAAGGCGATGAACCCCTTTTTCCGCTTTTAAATAGCCATAGACGTTATGACCTTTGATTAATAACGTAACACTTTTCACACCGGCTTCATCTCCGGGAAGGTAATCAATGGTTTCCACAGAAAACGAATGGCTTTCCGCCCAGCGCTGATACATACGCAGCAGCATACTTGCCCAGTCCTGCGATTCTGTACCGCCTGCTCCTGGGTGCAGCTCTAAAATGGCATTATTCGCATCATAAGGCTCACTCAATAAGAGCTGTAATTCAAATTTATTTACTCTCTCTTTAAAATCCTTCAGCTCTGACTGCAGGTCTTCAAATAACTCTTGGTCATTTTCCTCTTTAACCAGCTCATAAGATACTTCCAGATTATCTAATGTTTCTTCCATTTCTTCAAAAGAATCGACGTAGCTTTTTAATCCATTCGATTCTTGAATAACCGTTTGCGCTTGATTCTGATCATCCCAAAAAGCAGGGTCAGCCATCAATGCTTCTAATTCAGCAATCCGCGCTTTCTTTTGTTCGAGGTCAAAGAGACCCCCTGAAATCTTCAACACGTGAAGTTATTTTTTCCAGTTCCTGTTTAATTTCGCTTAATTCCATATACTGATTCCTCCTAATATAGCTTTTCCTTGCCATGGTATAACAGATGCTCTGTCCAGGAAAGCTCTCTGTTTTCCCCGCCAATATAACCGTTGTATCCACTATTGAACGGGGTGTTGTTTCAAATGAACGCCGTTTAGCTTATTGCTTACCATGACAGTTTTTATATTTTTTACCGCTGCCGCATGGACAAGGATCATTTCGTCCTACGGTATTATTTTTCACAACTGGTTTTCTGGATTTTTTCTTCTGGCCTTCTCCGCCCCCAGAAACCGCTTGTGTATTTTTAACGACTTCCTGACGCTGCAGATTATCCTGAATCTGTGCTTTCATCACATATTTGGATACTTCCTCTTCAATGCTTGCAATCATTTCTTCAAACATCGTGAAGCCTTCCATTTGATATTCACGCAGCGGATCGTTCTGACCGTAAGCACGTAAATGAATACCCTGGCGAAGCTGATCCATCTGGTCAATATGGTCCATCCATTTTGTATCTACTGTACGCAGTAAAATAACTTTTTCAAACTCAACAAACTGCTCCGGTGTAAGCTCTGCTTCTTTTGCATCATAACGGCTATTCACTTTTTCCATAATAATGCCAGTTATTTCATCTGCTTCCTTATCCTGAAGCTCTGCTGTTGTGATATCGCCTTGATCTAATAAGTTCCCTTCTACATATTCCACAATAGCATCCAGGTTCCATTTATCTTCATCATTATCCTGTGTATGCGTTGCAACAATTCGCTCTACGGTAGACTGAATCATATTTATAATGATTTCACGCAGGTTGGTTTCAGAATCAATGACGTCAAAGCGCTGTTTATAAATAATCTCACGCTGCTCACGAAGCACATCATCATAAGACAGAACCGTTTTACGTGCATCGTAGTTATTTCCTTCCACACGTTTCTGAGCAGATTCTACTGCACGGGAAACCATTTTACTTTCAATTGGCTGGTCATCATCCATGCCAAGCCTTTCCATCATTGCTTTCAAATTATCTGAACCGAAACGGCGCATCAGCTCATCTTCCATAGATAAGAAAAATTGGGATATTCCCGGATCACCCTGACGTCCGGAACGTCCGCGGAGCTGATTATCAATCCGACGTGATTCGTGTCGTTCCGTGCCGATGACAGCCAGTCCGCCAAGGTCTTTTACACCGTCTCCTAATTTAATATCTGTACCGCGGCCCGCCATGTTGGTTGCGATGGTTACTGCACCCCTCTGACCGGCATTTTCAATAATTTCCGCCTCACGGAAGTGGTTTTTCGCATTTAGTACTTCATGCTTTACTCCCGCGCGCTTGAGCATCTGTGAAATCAATTCAGAGGTCTCTACCGCTACCGTACCGACCAGAACCGGCTGACCCATTTCATGACGCTCTTTGATGTTATTGACAACAGATTTAAACTTGCCTTCCATCGTTTTATAAATTTGATCTGCACGGTCATCTCTTTGAACTGGCTGATTAGTTGGGATAGCAATAACATCCATATTATAGATGCTTCTGAACTCTTCTTCTTCTGTTTTTGCTGTACCTGTCATACCAGACAATTTTTTGTACATACGGAAATAGTTCTGGAAAGTAATCGAAGCAAGCGTCATACTCTCATTTTGTATTTGTAAGTTTTCCTTAGCTTCAATTGCCTGATGCAGACCATCACTATAGCGGCGGCCTTTCATTTTACGTCCAGTAAACTGGTCGATAATAATGACTTCGCCTTCTTCTACCATATAATCCGTATCTTTATGCATGGATACATGCGCTTTTAATGCCTGATTAATATGATGCGTTAAGGAAACATGTGATAATTCAAATAAATTTTCGATACTGAAGAATTTCTCTGCTTTATCAATTCCTTGTTCCGTTAATTGTACTGCCTTTGTTTTTTCCTCAAAGGTATAATCTGTTTCCTTCTGCAGTGTACGCACAAATCGATCTGCCTGCTGATAGAGCGATGCAGATTTTTTTGCTGACCCGGAAATAATCAATGGCGTACGGGCTTCATCAATTAAAATCGAGTCAACCTCATCGATAATGGCATAATTCAATGGACGCTGCACCATCTGTTCTTTATATAACACCATGTTATCTCTTAAATAGTCAAAACCAAATTCATTATTTGTTCCATAAGTAATATCTGCTTGATACGCTTTACGCTTATCTTCCTTAGGGAGACCATTATGGTTTAAACCGACCGTTAATCCTAAAAAAGCAAACAGCTCTCCATTTTCTTTCGCATCACGATCTGCTAAATAATCATTGACCGTAATAATATGCACGCCTTCACCCGAAAGCGCATTAAGATACGCTGGCATCGTGGAAGCCAACGTTTTCCCTTCCCCTGTTTTCATTTCAGATATATTTCCATTATGCAGCGCTACCGCACCGACTAACTGCGTACGGAAAGGCCGCATTCCGAGCACACGCTTAGAGGCTTCACGAACAACCGCATATGCTTCTACAAGAAGGTTGTCCAATTCTTCTCCATTTGCGGCCCGTTCCTTAAATTCCTCTGTTTTCTTCTGTAAATCATTATCTGAAAGCTTCTGTACCTCAGGCTCTAATGCTTCGATCTTGTCCACCTGTTTTTCGATACGCTTCACTTGTTTTTGATTTCCGTCACCAAAAATCTTCGTTAAAATTCCTGCCATTATGAACGCTCCTCAGTTAATTGAAACTTTTATTGCTTATAGAATTACACTTGAATCAAAAATTATATGTCATATACCATTATTTAAAGGTAATGATATCGTAGCTGATAAATTTACCATGTCTGATAGGCAATAGTCAATATAAGTAATCATAACACTTCCTAAACCGTTATGACAACTTACATTGTCCGTTTCGTTCCCAGCAGGGTCTCTTTCTGGCACAAGCTAATTATCAATATACTGACTGACCTCCTGTATGTATAAAAAAAGAACTGAAATGTTGATTTCAGTCCTGAATGAAGTGATCTTCCGAGGTTGTTTTGCGAAGAGTAGTATCGATTATAGATACACTATTTTTAAACTTTTTCTTTTTGTTCAGAGGATATCTGTGCAAGATGCTTATTGAGGTTTCCTACAATACGTAATAGCTGCTGAATTGTATGTTCATGCTGACTTACCCGCTGTTCCAATTCATCCAGCACTCGCTGCGTCGTATACTGCATTTGACTGCCCCCCTTTACTTTCTAATTTATTTATACCACATGCCTTCTTTTCCAGCGAATCAGCAAACTCCATTTTTCAACAGCCAAAAACACAGTTTGTCCAGACAAACTGTGTTTTTGGCTGTAAAAAAGACGCGTTTACCCGTATAAACTGAACAAAAACGCCAGTTTGATGTTTTTTTCGACAAAATTTAACCGATTGGATGAAAATGATAAATTTTTTGGCTTATTTATTCTTCCTTTACCAAAACAAATCCTGTACATACGCACTCTGTGGGCGATTTCTATGATCCGTAGATATTTCATTTCTTGATCAAAAAAACTTTTTAGCAATCTCGTAAAAATGAAAAAAGCAGGATATCGCCTCCTGCATCGGAAGTGATATTCTGCTTTTTCTATTAATATACTATTTTATTTTGATTTAAACATGCGGTTCAATCAATCCGTATTTTCCATCACGGCGTTTATAAACTACATTGGTTTCTCCAGATTGATCATTAGTAAATACAAAGAAGCTGTGTCCAAGCATATCCATTTGCAGAATTGCTTCTTCAGAATCCATTGGTTTTAAGTTAAAACGTTTGGTACGTACTAATTCAATTTGATTTTCATTTTCTTCAGATGCCAGTTTTGCTTCTTTTTCTAATTCAGCAAAAGCATGCTTAGGAGCGCCGTTTTGTCTGAATTTACGATTGATTTTAGTTTTATGTTTGCGAATTTGTCTTTCTAATTTATCTACGGCTAAGTCTACAGCAGCATATAAGTCAATATGCTGTACCTCTGCACGCAGTAAGAGATTTGTCATTGGGATGGTAACCTCAATGCGCTGTTCATCATTATAGACACTTAGATTTACATGCACATCGCTAGTCGGAGCGGAATCAAAATATCTTTCCAGTTTGCTGATTTTCTTCTCAACATACTCTCGAATAGCGTTTGTAACCTCAATATTTTCGCCTCTAATATTAAATTTCATATAAGTGTCCTCCTTCTTTACTTTTATAAATATATTATATCACTATTTCACAAACTTCTCTTGTCTAAACCCTTATTTTTCGTAAACGTTTTCTATTCATCCGGGCCAACCCCTGTACATGCAAGGTTTAGAAAGATTAAAGTTTTTTGACAAAATTCGAAGTTATGTTTGAATTCGATTTACCAGAAACATATCCTTCTATTCTTTTCCTTCTCTCCGTCTCAGACAGAAAGTAAAGCATCCTCTCTTCTAAAAAGAGATAACCAGCTTGGCCATTGCTGATTATCTCTTTTTGAAGGTAATAAACCTTTATTTTTTCTGATCTAAAAACATGCCGTCCATGCTTTGCATATTTTTATATGGATTGGAATAGCTTGATGTTGATTTCTTCTGCTGCTGTACCTGCTTCATTTCATTTTTTAAAGCAAAGAATATAAATTTTATCTTTTGCTCAATATCTTGGTTCATAGGGACGACTGCTTTTCCCAGCTTGTCTTCATCCTCTGTGTATGGAGGAGCTATCGCTTCAAGCAGCTTCCCTCTCTCTTCCATCAATTTTTGAAAGGTACTGATAACCTCTTCCCGATTATGCGAATCGATATCCTGGGATAATAGCTGCTGCATGCGCTCTGTTAGTTGGTAGATAGGCATGATCCGGTTCATCAGATCGAAGCACCCTGACTGTATTTCTGCTGACGATCCTTTAGAATAACCTGTTTCCAAACATCGCGAAATTCCTCTGCATAGCTGAGTGCCTCTTCTAATTTTTCAGTATCATTCTTTATATTCGCTTCTGTTAATAGATTATGCATATAGTCGTATAACGGCATCATCTGATGAGAGATTTCCATATTCATATCCAATGTCACCATGAGTTCATTAATGATTTTCTGCGCTTTTTGGATATTGGTATTTTTAGCAGCAAAATGGTTGTTATCCATCTCTTTCCTTGCTTGTTTAATAAATTTAATACAGCCATTATAGAGCATCAGCGTCAGCTCTCCGCCTGATGCTGTATTAACGGCGTTATTTTGATAGGTTTGATATGCTTTATTACTACTCAAATTGCATCACCCTTCTTTCTTATTGTGCCAGTCCAGGAGCAAAATTCGACATCAGCATATCGGATTGCTGATTCATCATGGAAATAGCACGCTCCATCTCTGAGAATTGTCTCCAATAACGCGATTCGACGTTTTCCAAACGACGCTCAAAATTCTCAATACGGCTGTTGATTTCCTCCATGCGTTTCCCTAGTGCATACCCATCTAAGGATACACTGGTTGCCTTACCAGCACGCTGATTAATTTGACCGATGGTATTCTCTACAGAATCCTCCAACCGATTGATCAGTCCTCTTCCTTCTCCCTCTACATTATTGGAGAAGAGTCTTTGCACACTTTCTGGATCGGCAGCTAGCGCCTCCCGCAACTCTGCTTCATTAATAACCAGCTTTCCGCCATCCATATAGTCAGCTGACGTTTCAATTCCGATTTCTGTTAATGAAGTGAAGGCTCCATCATTTTTCACTGTTCCATACCAGCTTTGCCGCATGCTGGATAATCCACTGGACAGGAATGATTCTCCCCGCAGCATTCCGCTTTTTGCTTTTTCTTCCCAAAGCTCAATTTCACGCTCGGACATATCTGATTTTTGTTCATCTGTTAACGGAGGAAAATCACGGAAAACCTGTTCACGCTGCGATTCATTAATTTTCTCAACAATTTCATTATAAGCTTCCACAAACTCGGTAATTTTTTCAACGGTATGGTCAATATCGTTGGTTACGTTTAGGGTTGCTTCGCCTTCTGTTTTATTTAGAAATTGGAAGGTAACGCCATTTAGCTGGTAATGGTTGTCCTGGGTGGTGACTTTATAAGCGCCATTATAGGTAAATTCTGCATTTTGGGCGCCTTCTTCATTTTCATCATTCAAACCTAGGTTGGCAAAAAAGCTACTATCAGTAAACGTAATTTCCTTTCCACCTTCAGCTTTGTTATATTTCCCAGTTCGAGTAGCTTCTAATATGACTGTATTTGCATTTTCATCGTAGCTTAAACGAACAGGGCTATCTTTATCGTCATTAATTCTTTTAATAACATCAGAAAGTTTATCTCCAGATTGAATCTCATAGCTATGATCTATTTTTTCACCGGCTTTATCATATGTTGAAAATTCAATTGGTCCCATTGATGGATCAAGCGTATCTTCAGCATTAATCTGCATTTTATCCGACTCACTTACATTAATAGCAGAACTAGCCAGCTGCTCCACCTTAATCCGATACGTACCGCCATTCGCGCCAGCATTTCCCGTAGCACGAACCGCATCCTCCTGTGTCGAGGAAATAATCTTTTTATTAAAAGTTTCACTCAATTTCATATTCAAAATCATATTCTGGTCAAAGTTGCCTAATAATTTATTAACGTCCCGGAAAGCATCGCGTTTCCATTCCAGCTTTGTCCGGTCCTGATGCATTTTATCAAGCGGGATTCTCTCTGCATTCATTAAATCTTTGATCATCGATTCTGTATCAATTCCACTTGCCAATCCGCCAATTCGCATATTCACTCACCTCTATATCTTTTTATTGATCAACAGGCCCATGAAATCGGCCATTTCTGCATACATATCCAATAACTTTTTTGGAGGAATTTCTCGTATAACCTCGTCTTTATCTGCATCTACAACAGTAACATAATACTTTTCCAATTTATCGTGCATTTCAAACTTTACATTTCTTCTGACCGGCTCTAAAAAGCCATTCATTTTTTCAATAACCAGCTCTACTTGTTCTTTACTCACTGCTTTGCTCGTTTCTGTCTTGGTTGCTTCTTTTTCTTTTGCTTCAGACGGCAAAGCGGCGGGGGATGTAACAGCCTTAATGGGATGAGGAATAAATGAAGTGTCCTGCACTCCAGCTTTATTTACAACCATCAGGTCACAACTCCTTACTGTTTATCTTTTATATCGGCTACTTTTGGAAAATGTAAAGGGTTAAATACAAGTTTTATAGCATGATTGTCAAGTTTATCTGTACGATAAAAAGTTTATAGTTTTTCTCCTTTTAAGAAATCAAAGAGGTTTTGATCGATCTGTGCCGCCTGATTATTTTGGTTTTTGATATCTACATAAATCTCCTGCCGGTAGATATCCACTGACTTTGGCGCACGAATACCCAGCTTGACCTGATCCCCTTCAATCGCAATTACTTCTACTTCAATATCGTCACCGATTTGAATGGCTTCATTTCTTTTTCTGGAAAGTACAAGCATTATTTTTCCTCCTTTTCATGGGAAGGCCGGTTGATTGGCGTTCTGGATGAATATGCATCCGTTTGAAGGACGACCTGTTTTGCCAAGTTTTCTTTAACGTGAATCACAATTGGCGCTTTCAGGTTAATGGTGCTATCCGTAAAGGGTTTATTTACAGTGACAATCGTGTAGATAGCTACATCATTGCGGTCTTTTATTTTTAAAAGGTCAATAGTAGAGGGTTCCAGTTCAAACACATAATCCTGATAAAGATAATAGGGATCGGTAATGATAAAAGCTAATTGCGCATTATCTGCCGATTGTAAAATATGAAACATCTGGTTATCTGGAAATTCCAGTAACACAAATTGTTTGGACTCTGAAAATCCGGGTATTCCGGATGGAAATGTAATTATTTTTGACTCATCGACTTCGATTTCACCTAAGTACGCAGATGTCATCTTCATGGTGTACACTCCTTATATTTTTGTATTGATTACTTCTATTGTTAGCTCCGGACGCTGGGCGAGGGAGGTTTCTATACTTCCAGGTGTATATTGCATCATTGGTTTATTGGCTCTTCCTTCAATCACCGGCTGATGTGTTTGCACCTGAATATCTAAATCTGCCGGTTCATAGGAAGTTTTTACAGCAAAGGTAGAAGGAATAAATGTAATTCCCAATCTTTTTTGCTCTGAAAATGCGTTTTCCATCGCTTGTGCCTTGATGGGATCTGCACTATTTTCAATGCGCATTAATGCATTGCCCTGCCGTGCTCTTCTGGCAGTCCCTTGAGCAGCCGCCTGTTCCCCGGCCTGCGCATTTTTGGCGATGCTTTTTTTCGCACTTAATAAATTCATGTCCTCCCACGCCTGGCTCTGATCGATGTTTAGCTTTCCTTGTTTCGTACGCATGGAGATTTCTGCTTTGGGCTGTCTGATGGTTAAATCACCAGACGGCTGTGACATATGTAATTGTGCCGACTCTGTTTGAATTTGTATTTTTGCCGGCTGTGAATGCATTCTAATTTGTGGAATCTCCATCTCTTTTCCCTCTCCATCGCATGATTTAGAAAACATTGGCTTGGATAAACCTTTGGGTGAATAACATGCTCACATCCGTCTTACAAACAAAACTTTCCTATTAGATAAAAAACACCCTGCTCCAAACAACATAGTGGGCAGGGTGTTTTATACGTCAACAAACTTTCACGTGAACATGTCCTTATCGTAAAAAGTCAACCAGAGAAGGCTGGATAATACGAGAACCTGCTGAAAGTGCTGCCCGATGTAGACTCTCTTGTGTAATCAGGTTCGTAATTGCCTCTGCAAAATCGACGTCCTCATTATCAGATAACGTTTTTGTCGTGACGATTTTTTGATCGGCTAAGCGGTTTTCGACAAGCTCTACCCGATTCATGCGGGCACCGATTTCTGCACGTGAATCAAGAACGCCGCCAATCGATGCTTCTAATTCGCCAATGCTTGCTTCAATACCTTCTCCGTCTACAAGGCGTGAAATAAAGCTATCCACCGTTGCAAATAAATCTCCATTCTCACCAAAAACGGTAGATCCATCTGTATTTGCTTTTACAGTAATCCCGCTTGAAACTTCCATAATCACATCATCATCTGCAAAATCAACTGTCAGTTCTCCATCTTCGCCTATTGTTACTGGCTGTACATTCGAGTTCGTGCCGTTAAAAATGTATTTTCCATTCACACTCGTATTCGCAATATCTACTAAATGCTCTTTTAATTGCTTTGCTTCTTCTACAATACTCTGGTATTCGTCGCTGCTGTTTGTCCCATTGCTTGCCTTTACTGCCAGCTCTTTTAACCGCTGCATCGCATGATTCGTCTGGTCAATGGCAGCATCCGTATTATCCAGCCAGCTGTTCACTTCAGAGGTATTCCGTTCAAATTGTTCAATTCGTGCTAATTCGGAACGGTACGAAACGCCCTTCATCGCAATCATCGGATCATCAGAAGGCTTGGATATCTTTTTCCCCGTGTACAGCTGATCCATATATTTATTCATTTGCGTACTGTTATGTGATAAATTACGTAATAAGTTATTGGAAAGCATACTTTGAGTTACACGCATTTTTCTAACCTACCTTCCTACCAATCCCATTCGGTTGATAATTGTATCTATTAATTCATCCATCGCTGTCATCCCGCGGGCTGCTGCATTGTATGCATGCTGGAATTTAATCATGTTTGTCATTTCTTCATCCAGAGAAACTGCACTGATCGATTGACGCTGGTTATTCACCTGATGCTGTAATGTCGCTGTATTATCCAGCATCGTGATGGCGTGTTTAGCATCCACCCCGACTTCACCGATAATGGATTCCAGATAACCATTCACAGAGACACCATCTAAATCCTCATTGGCACTTGTAAAGACATTCGACAAATCTCTTGCCAGGTCTCCTGAATTTCCTTCTCTTGACACATTAACGTCGGAACGGTCTTTTAATGCAACTGCCATTTTCCCGGCAGCTCCCTGTGCATCCGTTAATTCTTCAAAAAATGGCAGCCCTGAGTCCCCCTCTTTATGAAGTTCATTGAAGCTGGTTACAATCGCATATGCCAGATTATCCAGCTTTTCAAGCATCTCCGGAAAATCGCCTTTTGCTGCAGCGTTCTCTCCTTCGCCCTCCGCATATCCGGAAGCATGTACATAGCTTTGGATTGTGCCTCTGGAGGATGTAATATCCACATCGCCTACATTGATGCTTTCAAAAACTTTCATTCCATTAATTTCTGTATAAACCGGATCATCGATCTGCTGGGTTTCTCCTGTCACCCCATTAACGATATTCACCGGCTCACCATCTGCAACGATAATATTCACTATCGCGACACCATCTCCCTGCTTTCCGCCCGGAATATGATCTTTATTATAGGACACATCAATATTCACAATTTCTGAAAGCTCATCTAAAATATTATCGCGCCGATCATATAAATCATTGGCAGTATACCCATGTGTTTCGAGCTTTTTAATTTGAGAATTGATATCTTTCAGATTTTCAATCATACTATTTGCTTGATTAATTGTATTCTCTGTCTCCGTTTGTAAATCCGTACGAATGGTATTCATCGAAGACGACAGATGATTGAACGTATCAGCCAGCGCTTCCCCTCTGCTCAGGATAACTGCACGCCCCCCATTTTCGCCCGGGGTGGTAGATGCAGTCTGCAACGCACTCCAGAAATCACTCATTGCTGCTTCGATGCCTGAATCGCTCGGCTCATTCAATAAATTTTCCATTCTTGAAAGTGCCTCTGTCCGTTGAGACCAATAGCCTACAGAAGCATTCTCCGACCGAAATTGGGTATCTAAAAATTGATTACGGATACGCTGGACAGACCCAGCTTCTACTCCTGTCCCCATCTGACCAGGCAGGTGCGGACTGTTCATTCCCGGCGTCGGGTAAGCATTCATTGCCTGCATATTCACGCGCTGTCTGGAGTATCCAGGTGTATTGGCATTGGAAATATTATGCCCGGTTGTATATAAAGCACTTTGCTGTGTACTCAGTGCCTGACGTGCCATTTCTAATCCTCGGAACGTACTCATGCCTTCTTTTCTCTCCTTTTCTACGCTTTCGAATCAAATAAAGAACGGTTGGACATCTTATCAGAGGATCCATTTCCGTAATTCATTGAGTTGATGGAAGGATTAACTAATTCCATCGAAAGCTGAACAAACTTCATCGATTCTTCCAGTAATGCTTTATTTAATTGCTCCTGTCTTTTTAGCTCTGTCATTGTATCCGTTAGTGCAGCCGCTGCATCTGCTGCCATTTTCTGTTCTTCTCCATCCAGCCTGTCCAAAATCTCTGTAATGGTCAGTGATGCTGCGGCATCAGGCTGTTCTTGATTCCATGCTTCTGCGGCTTCCTGTCTTTGTTGTTCCTGTTTCTCCAGCTGACGGATAAGCTTCTGCTCTTCTAAAAGCAATGCCTGAAATTCATCCAGCTTATTATTCGTCAAAGCTTCTGTCTTTCGCTTGGATAATCCCAGTAAATCTTTGTGTGTTGCGGTTAAATCATTCATTGCGTGAATCAGCTGTATGCCCACACCGTTTCCTCCTTTGACGGTATTCCTTTACTTACCAGTCCAAAAATCATGCATTTTCTGAGCAATCTTCTCATAATTTATTTCATATTGATTGCTCTCGATTTTCTGTTTTATCTCATTGACATACGCTGCCCGCGTTTCATTCGGCTGCTCCTGCTTCTGCAGCTTCTTCGCTTCCGGCGATATCTCAATACTGTCCTTCTTATATGCTTCAGACTCGATTGCCTGTTTATCCTTAAATGCCTGTTTATATGGATTAAAGTTGGTTGGATTTGGTCCATGTATTTTCAATTTCTGCACCCCTTCCAGTAATGCGTGATTTCTTTGGATACTGCATTACTCTTTCTTTGTCCGATTCTGGTATATTAATCTTTCTTCCATTCTCCTTTTGCATAATACGTTGTTTCACTTTCTTCTTTCAGCGCTTTTTCCTGAATGGATTCCACTGCATCATGCCGCTCCAGTTCTTCCTTCAGCTCTGTCTGGCAAGCATCGCATAAAGTCCCTTCTGTAATAGGCCGCTGGCACCTTTCACAAGGATAGGACAAATTAGGGAAGTGAGAAGGCTGGAGCCTTTTTTCCCGGATAAATTTATGAAGAATACTTTCATCTACATCTGTCGCCTCTACAATCTGCCCAATTGTAGCCATCCGGTTTTCCCGTTTTCTTAAAAAGTTATATACCATTCTAAAATCTTCTTCCTCTTTTTTATAGCATTCGTTGCATATTTCTCTAAATTGCTTCACAAACACACGATTACATCGTTCGCAGTTTGCCAGTTCTCCCATTGCCGTTTCTCCTCTCTGCTCTGCATATTGCCAGGAAGGAATTTATCATTTCATATTTTATTTTCACGAAATACTTTTGCCTACTTATATCATCGTCACTATTGCCGCTATTGTTAATAGTAAATTCGATTTATTTTACGTTCGTTACATTTATTATAACAAATCGTTTCGCAGTTTTGGGAGCAGTTCTATTATTCATCCTGTGCAGGCCTGCACTTCTAACTTCGTGCTACTGTTAAGGAATACACTGCCGGGCAGCCGTGAAGATTGAGTTGCTGTGCTGCCTGCCGGACAGTTGTACCAGTTGTATAAATATCATCCACAATCAAAGCCGGCTGCTGCAGGGCCTCTGTGATAAAAAAAGGATTCCCTCTTTTTAAACGCGATTTCCGATTTTTCTTTGCCTGCTTTTCCCCGCTGTTTCTTCCCAACACATGCTTTACTGGAACATCCAGCATTTCTGCCAGAGCTAATGATTGATTAAACCCCCGCTCCTGCATCCGATTTTTACTTAATGGAATAGGCACGGCCGCTATTGATGGCGTAATCGAAGCAAATTGTTTTTCAAAAGCATGCTGCAGGTCCTTCCGAAAAACTTCTCTTAATACATAATCTCCCCGGAATTTCCATTGGGTAATCAGGTCACGCATCGTTTCATTATAATAGTAAATAGAATAATTACCTTCTATATTTTCTCCTAATTGCCTCCACTGCTGACAATCAGAACAAATGGCGCCGTTCCACGCCCGGCTGCATATCTCACACCGGTTCCCAGGAATTATTTCAAGTTTTGCGGCACAGGTTTCACAGAGAACCGAATTTTCTTCTACTGTCAGCCAATTCGACCAGTTCAAGGACTTTTCTAAGGAGGCATAGCAGTATAAACAAATATTCAACGTTTGCTCCCCCTTGCATTCATATCTAAAATCATCTGTCTGGCTTTTTCCATTGCGTCTGTTTTCCCGTCATGGAAAAAAATAACCTCTCCTGATGGATCAGCCGCACTTCTTCCGGCACGTCCAGCAATTTGCACCAGTGCAGCTTCATTAAATACTTCATGGCCGGCACCCAGCACAGCTACATCCACAGAGGGAAAGGTCACCCCTCTTTCCAGGATTGTTGTTGTAATCAAGGCATGTAATTTCTTTTCCCGAAATTGAATGATTTTCTCTTCTCTATCCTGATCCGCCGCAAAAACAATCTCTAATTTTTCAGCAGCTGCTATTGTATTTGTTTTAAGCAAGGCGTCGGAAATAACTTCCTTTAATTCTTTTGCCATAGCAATTTCTGGTACGAACAAAAGGAGCTGCCGCTTCCGGTTTTTTCTTTGAATCAGCCACTTTAATAAGGCACGGGGAAGTTTTCTGTTTGTCAGCTGACTGGTTAGATAAAAGGAAAATTTAAATTGGGGAACAGGTAAAAGATGTCCATGGTAACGCAAAGGCACAAAAACATGCGAGAGCTTTCCAAGCTTCATTTGCAGCCTGAAATTTTTACGGGGGGTAGCAGTGAGGTATAATGTCGTAGCCTGCTTCTTAACAGCTTGCTTGGCAGCATACATCAGGCTTCTATCTAAATAATAAGGAAAAGCATCTACCTCATCAATGATTAATACATCAAATGCCTGATAATAGCGCAGCAGTTGATGTGTAGTGGCTAAAATCAATTGAGACCTGCCAGTACGATGCTCACTGCCGCCATAAAGGGCTTCTATGGTGATGTTTTGAAAGGCCTGTCTCATTCTGGGGAGTAATTCCCGGATAACATCGACGCGTGGGGAAGCCAAAGCAACACGATTCCCACGCTTCAAAGCCGCAGTAATTGCCGGGAACAGCATCTCTGTTTTGCCGGCACCGCAGACGGCCCAGCATAGATAGGATGGATTTTTTTCATTAACGGCTCGCTCCAGGTGAGCCGCAGCCTTGCTTTGAGCCGGCGTTAACTGTCCTTCCCAGGTTAACGGATTGGCATGCTCCGGCCAGCGTGCTTCTGTACCATTCCAGCTGTACAGCGGCTTGCATTCGCTGATTCTCCCCATTTGGATACAATTCCGGCAATATAAATGGGTTTTCTGGCAAATTCCACAGGGATATTCGGAAAAATATTGCAGGGAAGTATTTCCGCAGCGCATACATTGGGGCGCTCCTTTTTTATTTTCTATTGCAGGAATTGGTATGAGCTGCTTCGTGGATTGGAGTACTTGAAAACAGGTTTGAGGAATGGGGACTTCATCTTCTAATAATCGTTTTCCGGATAAGGCCTGAGCGAGGAGTGCAGGGGATAGCGGGATCTGTTTGTCCATACGTAATATAACACCTCCGTAATTTGTGGGGAAAAGCATCTATTTAGCAGAAAACTTCATTCAGTGAGCTTTTTTGCTGCTGAATGAAGTTTTATTCTATTTTTTGTACCAAGCGACGCCAACAGCGCCTTGTCCGAGATGCGTACCAATAACAGGTCCGAAATAGCTGATAGATGTTTCGATTTCCGGGTGTTTTTCTTTAAAATCTGCTTCGAGCTTTTCGGCATAAGTGCGGTCATTCCCATGAATAAACACAACCCGCAGTTCCTTACCTGCATCAACCTCTTCTTCCAGCATGCCAAGGATACGAGAGATTGCTTTTTTCTTCGTGCGGATTTTTTCAAAAGGAACAATCAGCTTATCCTCAAAATGAAGAATCGGTTTGATTTGTAACAGACTTCCTAATATCGCTTGGGCATTCGATAATCTTCCTCCTTTTTGGAGGTTCGTTAGATCATCCACCATAAAATAAGCACGGGCTGATTTTTTCATTTCATCCATTCTCGCTAAAATAGTTTCTGCGGATGCTCCGTTTTGGGCCATTGCAGCAGCTTCAAGTACATAAAAGCCCTGCAGCATACAACTGATTTCCGAATCGTAGGCATACACATCGATTCCTTCCACCATGTCACCTGTACTTACCATTGTCTGATAGGTGCCGCTTATCCCGCTCGATAAATGAACCGAAATAACAGCGTCATAGTCTTCTGCTAATGCTTCTAATTTTTTCGTCATCTCGCCTACAGACGGCTGTGAGGTACTTGGCAATTCTTTAGCGTTTGCAAGCTTCCGATAAAACTCTTCGGTGGTAATATCTAATTCTTCACGATAGGAACCATCCGGAAAATTGACGCTCAACGGAACCATATGAATATTATATTTTTCCCGTTCTTCCGGCGTAATATATGCTGTACTATCTGTCATTACAGCAACTTTCATAGGCAATTACCCCTTTTCTTTTCTGGTACTATACTGTCTTGTTCTGTATATCCTCATAGGAAACGGCTTACTTGACATTATTCTACACGAAACTGCTGTAAAAATCGAATGCTTTCCGGCAAGATGAATGTTTCTCCCTCTTATGGTAAAAAGAGAAAGTCTGCTTGCCCAAAAGGAGGGAAAAAGCGCCCTGACAGACTCAATCAGGACGCTTTTTTTGTTTATCTTATTAAATAACCTCTACCCAGCCTTTTCGTATAGCACACACAACAGCCTGCGTACGATCATTCACATTCATTTTTTGGAGAATATTACTTACATGGTTTTTCACTGTTTTTTCACTGATATAAAGCGATTCTGCTACAGCACGGTTGCTTTTCCCCTCTGCCAGCAGCTGAAGTACCTGACATTCACGTCTTGTCAATAAATGAAGCGGTTTGCGGTGCTCTACATGTCTGTTTGCCAGGCTGGAAGTATTTTCCCGTGCGAGACGGCGATACTCTTTTACTAAATTATGTGTAATGCGCGGATGTAAATAAGAACCGCCCTCGCTCACTACTTTAATTGCTTCAACAAGTGCTTCTGCATCCATCTCTTTTAACAGATAGCCTTGTGCCCCCGTTTTCAAAGCATGTGTCACATAATTTTCATCATCATGGATAGACAGGATGATTATTTTGGTATGCGGAAATTGTCTCAGTAAGTCAGCAGTTGCCTGTACCCCATTAATTTTAGGCATATTGATATCCATTAACACAACATCCGGATTATTATCTCTCACAAGATTAGCTGCATCCGTTCCGTCATCCGCTTCTGCAACTACCTTAAATGCCGGTTCGAATTCTAAAATTCGTTTGACACCTTCGCGAAATAATTTGTGGTCATCAATTAATACGATATTTACTTCTTTTTGTGCGTCCATATATATATCTCCTTTTCTACTAAATGATACTAATTGAACTGTCATGTTGTCTTCATCATTAATAGATAGATAGTTTTCTCTAGATTAAATAAGTCTATTGTAGTATATTTCATCATTATTGTCTCATTTCAGCTCAAACTATTTTTAACAGCTTATTTATGAATGATGACACCCCTATAAAAAATCCAGATACTTTCTACTTTTCTGCAAAAAGCACTTTTTTTCTACAATATCTCTTTTTCATTATATACTTAAGTTAACGAATATGGAACATTAATTGTAACCGTTGTTCCTTTTCCTTGCCCTGTAACGATTTCCAACTTGCCGTTAAGCATCTCCACGCGTTCTTTCATCCCGATTAATCCAAAGGAATTATCACTTTTTTCTTCCGGATTAAACCCTTTGCCGTTATCGGCTACAATCAGGATCAATCGGTCTTTTAAAATTTCTAATTTTACCTTGATTGTTGTTGCTCCACTATGCTTTATCACATTCTGCGCAGCCTCCTGCATTAGCCGGAACAAAGCAACCTCATATTTTGAATCTAATCTTTTTTCTTCCCCAAATACAATAAAATCCACATGAATATCATGATATTCGGTCAGGCTGTCAACATATTTCCGGATTGTCGGAATAAGTCCCAAATCATCCAAGGCCATGGGACGCAGGTCATAGATAATTCTCCGGACCTCCTGTAAAGAAGCACGAACATTTTTCCGCAGCGATTTAATTTCTTTGTTCACTTCTTCTGGCGACCCTTTTTTTATGACATAGTCCAGAATATCGGACCGTAATAAGACATTAGCGAGCATTTGAGCCGGCCCATCGTGGATTTCCCGGGAAAGCTTCTTCCTTTCCTCTTCTTGTGCTTCAATGATTTTCAAACCAAATTCCTGTTTTTCTCTGGCATCTTCAATCATCTCATTGACCTGTTTCATGTCATCCATCATAAAATTAAAAATAACCGTCATCTTAGCGGTAAGCTCTTCTCCGCGTTGCAATATATGTGTAAGATTTGTCAATCTGAGCTCTATCTCATCACGCCGCTTCCTTAACAGTTTTTCCTCTTCGCGCATAATGACTAATTTTGTTTGCAGATCATGCGTTTTTTCATAAACCTTCCGCACTTCTTCCTCAGAGTATTTCATAAAGTCTCTGCTGACCGCAGCAAGCTTCTTGCGGTGACTTTTGACATCGTTCTCTAATTGATCTCCCTTTTTAATATATTCCTTTACTTTCTTTTTCGTTGATTCTAATTCCCCAGAAAGATATTCATACTCTTTTCTGCCTTCTTCGGTAATTTCAAATACTTCATCCTTACTCTGATTCACCATCTGCATTACATTCTCTACAATGTTATCTATCGCTTGACTGCTTAATCTTATTGTCATAAGAAACTCACCAACCTATGTTATAATTATTCGTAGCTTTTCTTGGTTTTATAAGGTTATTTAAAAATTAATTTCATCGAAGCCCGGTATATATCCGTTAAATTAAAAATGAAGGGAAGATAACAGCTGCTTTAATCATCTTCAAAGCAGCTAGTCATAATTCCCACAAAACTCACTTCTATACAAGTTGAATTATTTAATATATCTTTTATCACTAGTTCAACTTTCACACCTAAGAAGGAGCATATATATCTTGCTATTCCAGGGTGAACATATTCTACATTGCCATGCTCGCATTTTGGTGAAATATCCGGCCTTTTTGGAATTGATGATGGTGCATAGCTCCACTCCGGCCAACCACTCCGCTTTCCATGGGGACGGCTTCAGCTAACTTGAAAAGAAAACCGCTTTTCAAGTGGATCTTCAGCTCGCCCTGCGATGCACAGGACGTGCAAGTGCAGTCGTTGTGACAGGAGTCACGGGTTTAGCCTGCAAACCACTTAGGAGTCTACAGCGAATGAAAGAAATATCATCTCAATGAGCTAGACGAAATAGCAGCTTTCGCCTGAACAACCAATCATAAAAGCATGGGTATGAAATACAGGGAATCGCTTCGATGCACAGAAGATAATTTTGACGGATCATTTTACCATGTAGCATGAAAAATATGTTCTATACGGATCAAACTTCTGTTTGGTGAGTTGTTTTTCACGTGTAGAATATCCTACTAGCGGAGGCGGACCGTTTTGACTCCTGAGGGATCAGCACCATCTGAAGATCCACTTTTGCCAAGTGCTCTTCTTGGCAAAAGTTAGCTGAAGAGCGTGCCCCTAGGAAAGCAAAACGGTCCGCCGCAGCGGCGCTTTACACTTCACCTTCTACTATTTGGGAGTTATCAAAGGAACAATCAACTCCTATTTCTATGGAAATGAAGTTACTTTTTAATGTGTGAAAGTTGAGTCACTAGTAAAATAAATTTATTATATAATTGAACACTATCACTAGTGTATTTTCGGAACGGTATCCAGAAAGTAAAACCTTAATTTCAACTTATATAGCTACAATAGCTTATCAAAATCATGTAATACTTAAAATAATGAGGTGAAAATAAAATGCTATCAACTTATTATACCGTAAATAAACAGGGTACAGACGAAATAATCATTCAAAAGTCACGTTTTATCGCAAATGTAAAAAGAGTGGAATCAGAAGAGGAAGCTCAGGAATTTATTCAATCTATTAAAAAGGAACACCGGGATGCGACACATAATTGCTCCGCATATATTATCGGAGAAACCGACTATATCCAAAAAGCGAATGATGACGGTGAACCAAGCGGAACTGCTGGTGTCCCTATGTTAGAAGTGTTAAAGAAAAAAGGATTAAAGGATACTGCTGTGGTCGTGACAAGGTATTTTGGAGGAATCAAACTCGGAGCCGGCGGGCTTATCCGTGCTTATGGCTCGGCAACCACACAAGGCATCCAAACGACCGGAATCGTCCGCAGAGAACTGATGCAAGGTGTTTCCGTCACTGTCGAATATACACTGCTCGGCAAATTAGAAAACGAAATTCGTCAACAGTCTAACTATCTTTTGGAGGACATTCATTATCTTGAGAATGTCGCATTTATTATTTATGTCAAAACGGAAGAAACCGATGCTTTCCAAGATTGGATAACGGAAATGACAAATGCGCAGGCAGCATTCGAACTGCTCGGCCAGAAATATGTCGACATCGATGTAGAGGATACACCTTCATAATAAAAAAACTCTGTCAGATTGCTCGATAATCCGACAGAGTTTTTATTTAATAACTTCTTTTTATGTTTGTGGTCGTATTTAAAGATAATTCTTTAATAAGTAACTGAATGATTTCATCCATTGAATTTACTTTTTGATTTTCCGTATCATGAATAACCCGTTTCAATATCTTCTGATACTGTTCTTGCTCTCTGCCCATTCATCTACCGCCTTTAAATATTTTTTCTTAAAAGTCGTTAACCTTTACTCTACATGCAAATATGTAATATCGCACTCTAAGATGAATTTTCTTACTAAACGTAATTCTATATAAAAATAGAACCGTTGTCTACTAATTTTGATAAATTTTTTAACTCTTTTGATAGATTCATAAATGATAGCGATTTCATTCGTTCAAAGGCGCGACACCTCCGTCAAAACTCCTCTTTACAGCTGATTCAAATCTCACATCGAATCAAAAGTCCTGCTCTCAGGAGAAGATAGTACGCACAAAATTTGTTTTAAACATAGACGATTTATCTAAATTTCGATATAATCTATTACAGATTTATTTTTCCTGACAATTAGTAAAAATTTGTTTAAATTAAGGAAAGAATAGAGGAGAATATATTGGTGTCCAGATTAAATGATAGAAGTCGTAAAAGGAAAAAATGGCCATTTATTGTTGGTGGAATCATTTTGTTTTTCATTTTAGTTGTCGGCGGCGGGGCCTTTTTTGTGTGGAATCAGGTTGGCAAGGTTGTTGAATCGATGCATAGTCCATTAGAAAGAGATAATGATCCTGAACGGCAGGATGAAATCAACCGGCTCTATAGCGATTCAGATGCAGTTAACATTCTGCTTCTGGGAGTAGATGAGCGGGATGGAGATGTCGGACGTTCGGATACGATGATTCTGCTTTCCTTAAATCCAAGAACCGACTCCATGCTTATGTTAAGTATTCCTCGTGATACGTATGTAAATATCCCGGACCGGGGAATGGATAAGATCAACCATGCCTATGCATTTGGCGAAGCTGCTCAAACAGGAGGCGGAACCGAATTATCTGTGGAAACAGTAGAAGAAGCCTTTGATTTGCCAATCCATTCTTATGTACGTGTAAATATGGAAGGTTTCCAGCAAGGTATTGATGCTTTAGGCGGCGTTACTGTTCAAAACAGCATGGCGTTTTCTCAAGACGGGCATGATTTCAGCGAAGGAAATCTCACTTTAAATGGCGAGGAAGCTCTTTCTTATATCCGCATGAGATACGAAGACAGCCGCGGAGATATGGGGAGAAATGAACGTCAGCGTGATGTTATTGTTGCTGCAATGGACGAAGCGGCCAGCTTTTCAAGTATTACTAAAGCAAGTAACATTCTGGACATTTTAGGAAATAATGTCCAAACTGATTTAGATATGAAACGATTGCAAACATTATTTACAGATTATAGCGGAACAAGAAATAATGTAGAAACAATGGAGATGGAAGGCGACGGTCAAACCATCGGCGGAGTTTGGTATTATGTTGTACCTGATGAAGAGTTTAGCCGTATCCATTCAACAATTACAGACCACATGGAACAAGAATAAAGAAATGTGTCATTGCTGAAAGACATTTCATAGACTTCAGAAAAACAGACAGCTAGTTCCAATTGGAAAATAAAACGTCACCTGGTAAATATACAGCGTGACGTTTTTTCACACAGTCTCTGCTTTTTTCTGATTGGATCAATATACTTTTAAAAATTTCATGTCATTCTATCTATTTTTCTAAAAAAAATGTAGAACATGGTATACTTTTACGTAAAGAGATATTTTTTAATGGGGGTTAGAAAATGTGGAAAAAAAGTTTATGGATGATTCTTTTTATCGCCCTGTTAGCCGGGTGCTCTGAAGAACAGACCGACCCGACGGATACATTAAATCAATATGCAGAAGCAGTAGAAGAAGGAGACTATGAATCTCTGTATAATCTTTTTTCTCAGGAAACAAAAGATACATATAGCGAAGAAGATTCCGCTCTGCGCTTAGGGAAATTATATGATGATATTTCTGCTACTGATATTGAGATAAATATACAGGAATTAGAAGAAAGGGAAGTCGCTAACGCATATGACGATGGCATAGCAACGATTCCCTTCACTGTTAACATGAACACAATCGCCGGTGAAATTTCATTTGATTACCAGGCAGAACTGACTTTAATCGAAAATGAAGAGGAAGAGGATAAATGGCTGATCAATTGGGATTCTGGCTTTATCTTCCCTGATCTTGCCGATGGCGGAGAAATCCGGATTTCTACTAATCAGCCTGAAAGAGGAGAAATCCTTGATAAAAACCAAATGCCGCTGGCAATCAATGACACCGTATATGAATTTGGCGTTATCCCAAGTGAATTAGGAGAAAATGAAGCAAAGCGCGAAGAATTAGCCCGTTTACTCGGTATATCTGTCGATTCCATTAATTCCAGTATCGAAGCAGAATGGGTGGAAGATAATTTATTTGTTCCGCTGAAAACCATCCTCCCAGATGATTCAGATACCGTTCAGGAGTTAAATGCAATCGAGGGCGTTTCCTATCGCGAAACAAACGGCAGAGTTTATCCAGAAGGCGAAATAACTGCTCACTTAGTAGGTTATCTCCGCTCCGTAAATGCAGAGGATTTAGAAGAGCTAGACCCGACAGAATACACTTCTTCTGACAGAATCGGAGCACGGGGATTAGAAAGTTTATTTGAAGAAGAGCTTCGCGGTAAAAAAGGAGCGACGATTCAAGTAACAAAAGATGACGGAGAAGATGTAACTTTAGCTGAAACAGAAGCAGTAGACGGAGAGAATATTACGGTAACCATTGATATCAATATTCAGGATGATGTTTTTCAAGGATTTGATGAGGAACCCGGCAATGCAGCTGTCATCGATCCAAAAACGGGGGAAACATTAGCCTTAGTCAGCAGCCCGTCCTTTGATCCAAACGATATCCTTTATGGCACCGCCCCAAATTATTGGGAGGATATGGAGGAGGATGAGTTACAGCCTATGCTGAATCGTTCTTCCTCCACGTTTGCGCCCGGTTCTGTTATTAAACCGGTCACTGGGGCAATCGGGCTGAAAAACGGTACGATTGAATACGATGAAGGCATTGAAATTGATGGACTGCAATGGGAGGATTACAATGTAACACGTGTATCGACCTCCGACGGACCTGTTGATTTAGATGATGCCCTGGTTCGTTCAGATAATATTTACTTTGCAATGAAGGCCGTGGAAATGGGCGGAGATGCTTTTGTTGAAGGGCTGCATGAATTTGGAGTTGGAGAAGAATTCCCATACACCTATCCGGTTTCAGATTCTACCATTTCTAATTCAGGCGAGTTAGACGACAATCATTTACTGGCACACACAAGCTATGGACAAGGTGAAATTGAAATGAGCGCGCTGCATCTGGCAACTACTTATTCTGCCTTCTTGAATAATGGAGATATGATACAGCCGACATTATTAACAGATGAAGAAACCGGCCAGTTTTGGAAAGAAGGCTTAGTTACGGAAGAACAAGCGGATCAAATCCAAGAGTCCCTCCGAAACGTAGTTACAGAAGGAACCGGCAAGCCTGCTGAAGAAGCTGATTTTCCTATCTCAGGTAAAACAGGGACTGCAGAATTAAAATTAACCGGAGAAGACAGCGGGGATGAAAATAGCTGGTTTGTCGGCTATCCGACAGATGACCAGGATCTCATGATTGCTATCATGGTGGAAGGAACCAAAAATAATGACCGCAGCTCCGGAGTTGAAAAAGCTACAGAAATATTGATGGATATTAAGGATTAACGTTTTTGTAACGAAAAAGGGTTTGAGCAATGATAAAGCTGCTCAACCCTTTTTTCATAAACAAAAGAAAGCCATTTAGCAGAATAGCATCTGCCAAACAGCTGAAATGGAAATATAGTCATTTTATTGATTGTTTAAGGCACTTGTTAATTCTAAGAATGTTTCTTTGTCATCGTTATCAATCGCTTTATCAATCAGCCTTCTGACATTTTCATACTCCAGTTCTGATATCACCTGGTCTAAAGCCTTTTGCTGTTCGGAAACCTCCTGTGTATCTTCAGGTAAATAATAGGATTCTGCAATACGGTGAAGCATTTCCAAAAAGCCGGGAATTGAAATCAATTGTGACATGGAGATAGTGAGTACTTCTTTCCCTTTTTGAAAAGCAAAGACATCATCGACATTCTCAATTTTTTTCGTCTTGCGATTAATACGAACTTCCGTAGATTTTACAGGGATAAATTGATATACCTTCTTATTCATGATAATGGAGAAGTATTGATATGCTAAAATAATCCGTATATATTTCTCTTCTGTCTTTACATAATAAGGCTTTAACATTTTAACAGTAACCATCTTATCCCCCCTTATTTAGGACACACTCTAAATTTTCTGTTAATTTATTCTACCGGATATACTTTAAAAAATCAAGCAGAGATTTTTAATTGTTTAGAAAACTTGGTTTTTTATTCAAAATTGAGATAATCATGGACTTCCATTTAACGCTTCTGCTTCTTCCTCTGAAAAAACTCTCGAACGAGTTAAAAATCTTTTTCCTTCAGGCCCTTCTAACGAGAACATCCCGCCCCTTCCATTGACAACATCAATAATAAGCTGCGTATGCTTCCAATACTCAAATTGATCTCTAGAAATATAAAATGGGATATCGCCTGGCAGTTTTCCTAATAAGACATCCGACTCGCCGGTTTTTAGCTCTCCAAGCGGATAACACATGGGCGAGCTTCCGTCACAGCAGCCTCCTGACTGATGAAACATAAGCGGTCCATGAATGTCTTTCAGCTTCTCCATTAAGTCCTGCGCATCCTGCGTTGCAACCACTCTGTCTACCATGGAAAACACCTCCTTATTTAAGTAACTGCAGACAAGAGAATCCGTATGTTTCGGCAGGCATATGTATCTAACCTATGCCTGCCATTCTACTGTTCCTATATCCTTTTTTTATTTAAAATAAACCAGCCGGGCCTTCGCTGTAGCTGACCAGCAAATTCTTTGTCTGCTGATAATGATCCAGCATCATTAAATGATTTTCTCTGCCGATTCCTGATTTTTTATACCCTCCAAATGCGGCATGTGCAGGGTACTGATGATAACAATTGGTCCAGACGCGTCCAGCTTGAATACCGCGTCCAAAACGATATGCTGTATTCATATCACGTGTCCAGATACCGGAACCTAAACCATATAGTGTATCATTCGCGATTTCCAGCGCCTCTTCCTTATCCTTGAATGTCGTTACAGATAATACCGGACCGAAAATCTCTTCCTGGAAAATACGCATCTTGTTATTTCCTTTGAAAATCGTCGGCTGCACATAATACCCGGAAGCCAGTTCTCCGTCAAGCTTATTAACATCCCCGCCGACAAGGACCTCTGCTCCCTCCTGCTTGCCAATATCGAGGTAGGATTTAATTTTTTCAAATTGTTCTTCCGAAGCCTGTGCACCCATCATCGTCTCTGTGTCCAGCGGATGGCCAATTTTAATTTGATTAACACGTTCAATTGCTTTTTCCATAAATCGGTCATAAATTGATTCATGGACAAGTGCGCGGGACGGACATGTGCAAACTTCTCCCTGGTTCAGGGCAAACATGACCATACCTTCAATTGCTTTATCTACAAAGCTGTCATCCTTATCTAATATGTCTTCAAAGAATATATTTGGTGATTTGCCTCCCAGCTCCAAGGTTACTGGAATGATATTTTCAGATGCATATTGCATAATAAGACGGCCAGTTGTGGTTTCTCCTGTAAATGCAATTTTCGCGATACGGCTGTTTGTGGCAAGCGGTTTCCCTGCTTCTACTCCAAAGCCGTTAACAATATTCACCACACCGTCTGGTAATAAGTCCCTGATTAAATCCAGGAACACATGAATCGAAGCCGGTGTCTGTTCAGCAGGCTTCAATACAACGCAGTTTCCAGCAGCCAATGCCGGGGCAAGCTTCCAGGTTGCCATTAATATTGGAAAGTTCCATGGAATAATTTGGCCGACGACTCCTAACGGCTCATGAGAATGATAAGCAACCGTATCATTATCTATTTGACTCAGTGTCCCCTCTTGCGCGCGAATCGTCCCTGCAAAATAACGGAAATGATCGATTGCTAATGGAATATCCGCTGCCAAGGTCTCCCGTACTGCTTTTCCGTTCTCCCAGCTTTCTGCTACGGCCAGCTTTTCTAAATTCTCTTCCATCCGGTCAGCAATGCGGTTTAAAATCAGTGCCCGCTCTGCGACAGATGTTTGCCCCCACGCATCTTTCGCCTCGTATGCTGCATCAATTGCCGCATCCACATCTTCCTTTGTGGAACGGGCTATCTCACAAAAAACTTCACCTGTAATCGGAGTTGTATTCTCAAAGTAGTTTCCCTTTAGCGGCGGCTGATACTTTCCCCCAATGTAATTATCATAACGTTTTTCATAGTTTACAATAGCACCTTCTGTGTTTGGATTAGCATACCTCATTTAAACTCCTCCTTATTGTAAGCGATTACATTTTAATGTAAATAATATATTAATTTGTTATTACAGTATAGCAAATATTATCTTACATTTACAATAATTTCAACTATTAAATTTTTTATGTACGAAAATCTTTTATATTCATGTGCAGAAGCCCTGCTCAGTTATGGATATTTGAACTTGACTATACCATATGGAAAAATAAGCGTTCTATTTCCTGATTAACGAACGCTAAGATGCAGCGGATCAAAATCAATCCGCTACATCTTAGCTTCGTTCTATCATCAGTAAATTATAGAGATACTATTTACTTCAATTCAGGAATTACCCGAACTTCTTTTGCCATTTCAGATTGGCATAAAGGGCAGCTCGGCTCAGCTTCAAAACTAAACGATTCTCTCATCCATCCTTGACAATCTTCTTGAGTGCATGACCAGACGTTTGTTTCAACCTCTGGCACTGGTTCCTTAGGTCCACGCGAAAAAGACATTATAGCATCTCCCTTCCTTATATACAGTATACGCTAAATTTTGAAAGAGTGAAACTTTTGAGCATAACAACTTTTCATACTTTTTTCAAATATTGTACCTTTATTTTCAATAATTCATGCAACAGCTGCTTCTTATAGCTTGTACTACTTTCCTTTTCGATATACTGTCTAAAAGCGAAATGCTCTATTTTAATTATATGCGCTGAATGGCTATATATGATAAAAAGATTCATATATACAAAAGGAATTGGACAGCTTTTTGAACTCTGCCCAATTCCTTTTGTATTCCTATAGGTGGAACATATGGATATCATCAATTATTTCAATGCAAATTTTTCAATTGCTTTACCGACACCATCTTCCAGATTACTGTCTGTCACAGCATTAGCTGCTTCTTTTATTTTTTCTTGCGCATTGCCCATCGCAACACCTACGCCCACTTGCTGAATCATTTTCAAATCATTCAGACTGTCACCGACTGCCATGATTTCTTCCATGGAGATCCCAGTACGCTCGCAAAGAAAAGATAATGCATTTGCTTTGCTTACACCTTCAGGGTTAATTTCAATATTTGTCGGCAAAGAGTTTGTTATTTCTAACCCTTCCAGCTCTTTTAACCTATCTTTGACTTCCTGCAGTCTATCCAGATCCTCTGAAGCACATCCGAATTTCAGCCATTGATAATCTTGTATATTTACTTTGTCAGCCCCTTGAAATACACCTTCCGTAGAAATCATCCATCTGTGTACCCCTGCTTCTTCGGTATATTGCTGCAGTTTTTCTACTGTATCATTAGCAAGCAGTTTCTGCTGGAGCAACTCTTTTTCCATTGTCCATACCTGGCCGCCGTTAGCTGTAATCATAAATGTCTGTAATTTTAACTCATCTGCATAAGGATAGCATGTATCAATCCCTCGTCCAGTACTTAATACTACTTGGATACCTTGACGCAATGCCTCCTGGATGGCTTCCTTATTACGCTTTGATACCTCAAGTGCCGGATTTAACAATGTTCCATCCATATCCAAGGCAATTAACTTTACCGATTTTGTCATTTCACTCATACCTCATTTCTCTGTTATCTTGTTTAAGTATACTGGAAACCCGGATACTTTTACTACTAAAACGCAGCTTGGTGCATCCATAAGATTATTAAAAAACTGCTGTTTCTACAAATTTTCCTATTATATTTCCCAGGAAATACTCTTTTTCTCGTTTTCAAAAAGAAAACACCTAATCAGATATTTCTAATTAAGTGCCTTCTAAATAGCTAGCTTTCAATAGTTTCCCCAGATTCATCTATATCATTGATGATTTCCTGAAGCTGGTTCTTTTCGGTGAATTGAATAATCTGTTCCAAATCTAATAGCAAAATAAGTTCATCGTCAATTGTTGCTACACCTAATAAAAAGGTATCCTTTATCTCACCGACAAGCTTAGGGGCAGATTTAATGAAGGAAGCTGGTATATCCTTTACCTCCGTTGCCTGGTCAACTACCATCCCAATTTGCATCTCATCAACTTGTACCACGAGTGTTCTCGTCTGGTCTGTGATATCAACGCCACCGAGATTCAATCTTTCACGTAAATCAATAATAGGAGTCATTACTCCCCGCATTTCCGTAACACCTTTCATAAAACCAGGAGTACGCGGTATCTCTGTTAGAGATAATGCCCGCTCTATGGAAACGATTTGCTGCACATGAACAGCAAAGGTCTGTTCTTTTAATCTGAATATAATATGTTTCTCTGTATCCATTTACTTTTCCCCCTTTCTTTAAATGCTTTTAATCAATCAGCGCATTAGGATCAATAATCAAAGCGACCTCACCATCACCTAATATGGTTGCTCCTGATACGGCAAATACTTCTCCAAGATAATTCCCGAGCGATTTTAATACAACTTCCTGCTGACCAATCAGTTCATCAACAATCAATCCCAGCAGTTTTTCTCCCTTTTTGATGATTACAGTAGAATAACGATCTGCTTCCGTATCATAATCAGGAACCTTTAGCACCTTGCCTAAAGACAAGACAGGTATAATTTTACCGCGATAATCGATAACATCTGCTCCTTGCGCACACATAATCTTTTCTTTAGGAAGCATAATCGTCTCTAAAATAGAAGTTAATGGTATCGCTAAGGTTTCCTTCTTAACATGGACAAGCATGGTAGTAATAATCGATAAGGTCAAAGGCAGCTGGATGGAAAAGGTGCTTCCTTTCCCTGTCATGGTTGTTACAGAAATTTTACCGCCTAATGCTTCAATTTTATTTTTTACAACATCTAAGCCAACACCGCGTCCCGATACATCGGAAATCGTATCAGCTGTACTGAATCCTGAACTCATAATTAACGCTGCAACTTGATCATCGGTTAACTCTTCGGCTTCTTGAGGTGTAATAATATTATTTTCAATCGCTTTTTCCGATACTTTTTCACGGTTGATTCCTGCACCATCATCTTCAATTTCGACAAAAACATGATTTCCGCTGTGGTAAGCACGTAATACGAGCTTGCCTTCCTCCGGCTTATTGCTCGCAACCCGCTTCTCCGGGCTTTCAATTCCATGATCACACGAATTACGAATCAGATGGACCAGCGGATCTCCAATCTCGTCAATGACTGTGCGATCTACTTCTGTTTCTGCACCTTTTATTTCCAGGGCAATTTTTTTATTTAAATCTTTGGATAATTGACGGATCATTCTTGGAAAACGGTTGAAAACCTGCTCGATTGGAACCATCCGCATCGCCAGAATCAGCGATTGCATATCCGAACTTACTCTGCTTAAATGCTCCACAGTCTCTCTTAAATCACTATTGTCTATTGAGGAAACAAGCACTTCTAGCCGGCTTCTATCAATCACAACCTCTTCAAATAAGTTTAAAAGATTATCAATCTTATCGAGATTTACCCGGATATTCTTAGAAGCAGTTTTCTTTCCGTTATTTTGTGCAGCCTCTTTATTTTTCGACACTTCTGCCTTTGATTCAGACTTCTTCGCTGGTACCTCTGTCACCTTTTCACTGACCGTTTTTTTATTTGCCTGCACGATTTCTTTCTTTGCTGGTTTTTCTCCTGTCTGTTCTTGCGTATCGGGCGCCGTTTTATCCGTTTCGATTACATGTGCTTCAACCGTTTCCACTTCGGATACATTTTTCACTGCTTCCACCAAGGCGTCCGGCTCTTGGTCTGTCAAAAATAAAAGTGTAAATCCTGAATCAAATGCTCCTTCCTCAATCTCTTCCACAGTCGGGGAAGTACGGATGATTTCTCCCAAGTTCTCTAATACTTCAAACACCATAAACGCCCGTGCACCTTTTAAAATACAGCTCGCTTCAAACGTTACTTTTAAATCATAGGGAATCATCCCTTGCTCCTTGGCCTGCTGAACAACCGTGAACTGAAATTCATCTAAATCGGAAGCTTTGAAGTAATTTCCTGTATCTTCCTTTTTCTCTGCTGCTACAGTTGCCGCAGATTCAGAAATATTTTCCCCTTTTTCAATCGCTTCCAGCTTTTTTACATGTTCACTGACATCTTTTTTACCATCTCCGCCATTGCGGACAGAGTCAACCATATCCTCCAGATCATCAATAGACATAAATAACGTATCGATGATTTCCGTGTTTGTCATTAATTCTTCATTCCGAATCAGGTCCAGTACATTTTCCATTTTATGCGTCAATGAGGCGATATCATCATACCCCATGGTTGCTGCCATCCCTTTTAACGTATGTGCAGAGCGGAATATCTCATGTACATACTCCAAGTTAGAAGGGTCTTCTTCTAACTTCAATATAAAATCATTGATTGACTGTAAATGCTCCTGGCTTTCATCTAAGAAAATATCCAAATATTGTTGCGTATCCATAAGACTTCCCCTCTATTCTAATCTTCATTTGTTTCTTCCGGAACATTGATCTCGTAATTAGGTAAAACCAGAACTTCTACACGTCTGTTCCTTGCTCTGTCTTCTTCTGTATCATTGGGAAAAGCCGGCTCAAACTCTCCATAGCCCTTCACGCTAAACAAAGTAGGGTCAAGATCATCATTTTGCATCAAAATCTGCATAAAGTTCATTGCTCGTGTCACACTTAATTCCCAGTTTGATTCAAACGCTGCATTGTGAATCGGAACATCATCGGCATGCCCGCTGATAACAACCTGATGCGGGGGTTCTGTATGCAGGATTTGAGAAACATCTTCTGCAACTTGCACCCCTTCCTGTTTAACCACTGCACTTCCAGAATCAAACAGGATATCATTACGCATTGTAACAAGCAGTCCTTCACCGGTTAATGTTGTTCCAAATTCTTCCGTGAGGCCTGCTTCTTCAATATATATATTAATTTCTTCCTCGACCTGCCTGAGCCTGAGAAGCTCCTGTTCCCCTTCTAAATCCGCTTCATCAATTCCTTCTTCTTCGCTTCCTTCCTCATCATCTGTGCCTTCTTCCATATAATCATCCTCGTCCCGTCCTTCTTCCATACTGGGTGGAATTGGTTCGGACTCATAATCCAAGAGACCTGTTCCTGACCCGGACGATAATTCATCACGAAAGACGTTAGCAAGCTGGAAATATTTTTCCACATTGACATCGCTGGAAGCAAATAAAACAATAAATAAGGCTACTAATAACGTTAATAAATCGGAATAAGGAAGCAGCCAAGATTCATCTACATGTGATTGTTTTTTCTTTCTTTTTCTTCTAGCCATCGCTATCCCTCTTCTGCAGTTCTGCCAGTTCTTTAGAAGAAAGTAAAGAACCTAATTTTTCCTGCACGATTAATCGGGAATCGCCTGTTGTAATAGATAAGACGCCTTCAACGATCAATTCTTTTTGCATTACTTCCCGCTTCGATTTTTCACGTAATTTATTAGCAAATGGATGCCATAGTACGTAACCTGTGAAAATCCCCAGCAATGTTGCCACAAAGGCTGCTGAAATGGCATGTCCCAACGCATCGATATCAGACATATCCGCTAGCGCTGCAATCAATCCAATTACTGCACCAAGCACTCCCAGCGTCGGAGCATAGGTACCAGCCTGCGAAAAAATGGCAGCACCTTCTTCATGCCGCTGCTCCATTGCTTCTATTTTTTCAATCATGACATCTTTGATAAAATCCGGTGACTGTCCATCAATGGCTAATTGCAGACCCGATGAAAGAAAGGGGTCATTCACTTCACTTACTTGATTCTCTAAAGAAAGCAGCCCTTCTTTACGTGTTTGATCTGCCCAATCCATGAATAAGACAATAAGTTCTTTGGAATCTGTTTGTTTCTCTTCAAAAAATAATTTTTTAAATAATGCCGGGACTTTTTTCAACACACTTCCCGGGAAGGCAATTGTAACTGCTGCAACTGTTCCTAATAGAATGATAAGAAATGCTGCCGGCTCAAGCAATGCGCTTATTTCTGCACCTTTTAATACCATCCCTACACCGATAGCAATTAGTCCTAATATTAATCCTATGACTGATGTTTTATCCATATGTATCCTCCCGTTTTCCATTGTACCTACTATTAATATCGGTAAAATTCATAAATTATGAAGTCCCTCGGAAGGTAAATTTCGCATGAATCGACAAGTATTTTACAGATGATTGATTAATCTAAAGAAAAACAGGCCGCGCAATCTCTACACGAGCCTGTTTTTCTTTAGCTAATTTGATAGATAACAGCTTGATAAGGTTTGAGTTTCCCAAGCGCTGCTTCTTCGTAATTATTGATTAGCAGTTTTAAATTTTTATCCCTTAATTTTCCTGGTAGTTTATATTCCGTTGCTTTTCCAAAAACGTTTACCAGGATAAGCCACTTATCTTCTTGATATGTCCGCGTATATGCATATATATCTGGATGCTCCGCTATCACAAGATCATAATTTCCATAGATGAGTCCCTGCTCTTGTTTCCGTAATGCAATCAGCTGTTTATAAAAATTTAAAATAGAATCAGTCTTGCTTTGCTGCTCTTCTACGTTCACATCTGAATAATTTGGATTCACTTTCATCCATGGCACCCCTGTTGTAAAACCGGCATTTGCTCCATCGTTCCACTGCATTGGTGTACGTGAATGGTCTCGGCTCGTCTTAGCTAATGCAGCCAATATTTGCTCTTTCGGAACACCTTTTTCCAGCTGCTCCTTATAAAAATTCTTGGAATCCACAGCATCATATTCCTCAATTGATTCAAATGGCGCATTCGTCATTCCAATTTCCTGCCCCTGATAAATAAATGGCGTCCCCTGCATCATAAAATATAGTACAGCGAAAGCTTTTGCTGAAGCTGCATGATACTTTTCCGGGTCTCCCCAGCTAGAAACAGAACGCGGCTGATCATGATTTTCTAAAAACAATGCATTCCAGCCCGCTTTCTCCAGCCCTTTCTGCCAAGTCGTAAACACGTCCTTCAGCTCTTCTAAATCAAGCCCTTCCCCTGTTTCACGCTCCCAGAGGTTGAGATGGTCAAATTGAAAAATCATATCAAACACGCCATGTTTTTCACCGACCCAGTCATCTGCCTGTGAAAGCTTCACGCCGTTAGCTTCCCCGACAGTCATAATATCATAGTGATTCAGCGTTGCTTTTTTAAACCCCTGCAGAAATTCATGGATTCCCTCCTGATTCATATGGCCTTTAAAGGAAGGAACATATTTTTTCTTCTTCGGGTTCGGCATATCTGGAAAACCGGGTTTCTTTTTAATATGGGAGATGGCATCCACACGAAATCCGTCAATTCCCTTATCCAGCCACCAGTTGACCATTTTATATAAATCGTTGCGTACTGCTTCATTTTCCCAATTTAAATCAGGCTGTTTTTCAGAAAAAATATGCATAAAGTATTCTTTTGTCTGCCCATCATACTTCCAGGCGGAGCCGCCAAAAATAGATTCCCAATTATTTGGCTCCTCTCCATTCTTTTTCCCGGGATGCCAAATATAATAGTCACGGTATGGATTATCCTTCGAGGATCTGGACTCGATAAACCACGGGTGCTCATCAGAGGTATGGTTGATAACTAAATCCATAATCAGGCGCATGCCTTTTTGATGCGTTTTTTCAAGCAGCTCATCAAAGTCTGCCATGGTCCCAAACTCTTCCGCAATCGCTTGATAATCACTGATATCATAGCCGTTGTCGTCATTCGGAGATTGATAGACAGGGCTTACCCAGATAACATCGATTCCTAAGTCCTTTAAGTAATCCAATTTGGAAATAATGCCCTGAATGTCGCCAATACCATCTCCATTGGAATCCATAAAGCTTCTTGGGTAAATTTGATAAGCTGTTGCTTCTTTCCACCATTTTTTATTCATTTTTTGACTTCCTTTCTTCGATCACTTTGCATGTTTTTCGCTTAAATCAAAATAAGTCTATAGTATTATAATAACATTAATAAACAAATAAAAAGACTCTATAAAACAGAAAAATCAAACTCATCAAAAAAAATAACGATTACACTTATCATAATCGTTATTAATCAGAAAAAAAAAAGCCAAATATTATATATAGCGACACCTATTTAATTTAATTGGCAATACTAATTAATATTCAATTAAGACATGAATAAAATAGTATAGGTTTTATTCGATACTATCATATTTGATAATTTGTCCATAAATTCAATCAGATATATTAAAAGATAAATTCATTTATTTTTTATACTGTTTTTCACACTCAAAATAAACACTTTTTATCTGTCCAAATCGCTAAAATAACAATATAAAGTATATTTACAAAGAAATGAAAAAGTTCTATTAAAATTTATATTTTTTCACTTTTTTAAGCGAACAGATTCACGGTAAACAATATCGTGTGGAATTATAATCCTTTTTCTAGTTAGCTTCTGATTCATGCACATTTTAATAATTGCTTTTGCTGATTCTACACCTAGCTGATAAATTTGAATATCGACAGTTGTCAGCGCTGGTTTTATAATCTCTGAAAAATAAATATTATTGAAACTAACCAACGAGATATCTTCAGGAACTTTAAGTCCATATTCCTCTAACATGCTAATAACACCAACACTAATTAAGTCATCACTTACAACAATTGCATCCGGCTTAACTTCAAGTTTTAAAATTTGTTCCACAGCCTCTCTGCCGCCAGACTTTAAAAATTCTGTATGAAGCGCATATTCTTTTAGCACAGGAATCGCAGCTTCCTCCAAAGCCATTTCATAACCCTTTTGCCGATCAATAGTTACAACAAGATCAGCTGCTCCTCCAATAAAGGAAATACGACTGTGCCCATTTTCTATTAAATACGCGGTAATATCTTTTCCTGCTTTTATGTTGTCGTTATCTACATGAACAATTTCATTTTTATACTCTAAAGGTTTTCCTACTATAACAAATGGAAAATCTTTCTCTTTTAAGAAATCTATAATTGGATCATTTAAACGGGAATAAAGTAAAATTATTCCGTCCACATACTTTCCTAAAACCATTCTTTCAACTTCTTTAAACTTTTCTTGTTCTGTCTGGCCAGTTGATAAAAGTATTGAAAATTGTTCTTGATGAAAATAAGAACCTATTCCTCTTAAAACCTCTGCAAAAAATGGATTTTGCAGAGATTTATCTGCGGAGGAAGGCATAATGACACCAATTGTCTTTGTTGACTGTACAACTAAGTTTCTTGCGGTTAGATTAGGATGATAACCTAAATCATGCATTGCTTTTCTAACTTTTTGCTTTGTTTTCTCGCTAATCCTCGAATTATTAGCAATCACTCGTGATACGGTGGATGGAGAACATCCGGTAGCCTTTGCTATATCCTTAATAGTAACAATTTTTATCACCCTCTAATTAGCTGGTTTATACAAATTTAGATTAAAACATTATATATAATATCCTTTCTTATATTTTAACCTATACCCTAGCCTTTTGTACCGCCTGAAGCCAAACCAGAAATTAAGAATCGTTGCAAGAACAAATAAATTGTTGCAATTGGTACAGCAATTAATACAGAACCTGCTGCAAATCTAGTAAAATTATTAGCGAACTGATCATTAATAAAATTATACAACCCTACAGCTAATGTATAATTCTCTTCACTGGATAACACAATAGAAGGAAGTAAGAAATCAAATAATGGAGCCATAAAATTAAATAAAGCAACCACTGCTAGAATTGGTTTTGCCAGTGGTAAAAGAATACTCCAAAAAATCCTAATAGGTCCTGCTCCATCGATTTTAGCTGCTTCATCCAGTTCCTTTGGAATCGTATCAAAATACCCTTTTACAAGCCAGGCATTAAATGGTATTTGTCCTCCTAAATAAATTAAAATTAATCCTGTTAAAGAATCTAATAATCCAATCATATTTAAGAAAATGTATAGTGCTACCATCGCCATCATGACTGGGAACATTTGTAAAAGCAAAAAGATGTATAGTCCATTTTTACGTCCTACAAATTTAAACCTTGAAAAAGCATAAGCAACAAATGCTGTCAAAACAACACTTCCAACAGCGTTGGCGAAAGCAACAATTAACGAATTTTTATACCATAATAGATAATCACTTTCCGGACTGAATAGCCATTGATAATGTTCCAATGAAAAATTATCTGGAATAATACTAGAAGAATACAGACTTGTACCCTGATTCAGTGACATACCAATTGTCCAAAGAAGCGGATAAAAAATAACAACGGCAACAACTGCCAATATGAGATAAATAGCAGTTAATTCTAGTTTCGATTTTAATTTTGAATTCATTAAATGTCACCTTCTTCTTTAAAGGATCTTGTTCTACGGAATTGGTAAAAAGCAAATCCTGATACAATTAATCCCATAATAATTGAAATAACAGCTGCCATTGAGTAATTATTTGTATCAAAAGTTAATTTATATACCCAAGATATCAGAATATCCGTACCGCCAGCATTCTGTCCTCGTACAGCAGGACCGCCTTCATTAAATAAATAAATGACGTTAAAATTATTAAAGTTTTGAGCATATTGCATGATCAATAATGGCGCAGTCGCAAACATAACATGAGGAAACGTAATATTTTTGAATTTTTGAATCCGTGAAGCCCCATCAATATCTGCTGCTTCGTACCAATCTTTTGAAATGCTTTGTAGTATCCCTGTAAATAGTGCAAAGATAAATGGAAACCCGAGCCATGTTTGTACCATAATAATAGCTACCCGGCTATAGAGCGGGTCACTCAGCCAAGCCACCCCATCCCCGCCAAATAAAGGAATAATAATATCTCGGTTAATCGCTCCAAAATCATCATTAAACATCGCAGCAAATACAAGAATGGTCACAAACGCTGGAACAGCCCATGGCAAAATTAAAATTGTCCTAATTAATTTTTTAAATTTTAGTCTTTCGTCATTTACCAATACTGCTAGAAAGAAACCTAAAGCAATCTGTAACGTTGTAGCAACTACCGTCCAGACAATGGTCCAGACAAATACACTGAAAAAGGTTTCTTGCCAAATTGGAACAGTAAATAAGTTTTTGAAGTTATCCAAACCGACCCAGTCTACTAAGTTCCGTGGCGGGGAATGGTATAAATCATAATTTGTGAATGCTAATAACAGAGAAAACAATAAAGGAAAAATAACAACAAAAATCATTAAGAATAAACCTGGAAAAGTAATAATATAAGGGAACGAATAGTCATAAACTTCTTTAATAACTTGTTTAAAACTTAATGGTACCCATCCCTTTTTTATTTTTTGGGCTTGTTTTCTGGCATCGAGCACATTAAACACATAAAGTGTAATTGCTATCACTGTAACAATTAAAGACAATACTCCTAATACGAGTAATCGAATGGAATGGTCAACCCCTGGGATAGTACCTAATGTACGTAAACCCCAAAGGCCATAATTTATCGCCTCTAAAAATGCAAATAGAAATGCCCCTTCGATAACAATAAAGATAGCTCCTTTAATGTATCTGCGGTTATATAACTGACCTAACCCTGCAAATAATATGGAAAGTATAGTAGCAATAGCAGGATTATGTTTTTGAAAATTCTTTTTTGGCTTTTTTTCTGGAGTAGTCAACCTTCCCCCTCCTTCAACTTTAAGTTAATGTACATAATAAAACCTCTTTTATATGCAGTTTGTTTAAATTAAAAAGAGGAGCTTATCTCCTCTTTTTTTATTATTCTCCTCCGCCTGCAGATTGTATATTATTATTAATCTGATCTACAGCTTCTTCTAACACTTCTTGGGCATCTTGCCCTTCAGCCAGGAATTGTAATGCATTTTGCATCGGTTCCCACACTTGAGCCATTTCCGGGGAACTCGGCATTGGGACGCCAAACTCAATTTGTTCAGCAAAGTCTGCATACATAGGATCTTCGATATTATTTAAAGCCTCTTCATTCGGAGGTAACTCTCCTGCAATATCATAATAAGTTTGTTGGTTCTCTTCATTTGTAATAAACATTGCTAAATCTTGAGCCCAATCCTTATTCTCTGAATAATATGAAACCATCCAAGATTTAACACCTACAAATGTAGCGCTTGGCTCATTATTTATTTGTGGGAAAGGAGCAAATCCTAAATCATCACCTAAAGCGTTTTCATAAACCGGAATACTCCATGGTCCATTTATAACTGCACCTATTTTCCCTTCCGTAAACAATCCGTCAATTACATCTGCATTCGTACCTGCAGGGATTTTCCCAGGCCCAAAAAATTCTTGATAAAATTCTCCGCCTTCAATTGCGCCATCATTTGCTAAACCTACATCTGTTACATCATAATTTCCAGCTTCTCCACCAAAGATATAACCGCCATAGTTTACTAAGAACGGATAAGCAAAATAGAAATCATTTGGTCTCATTAAAAATCCATATTCGTCATTAGAAGCGTTTGTATGTTCTTCAAGAATGCCTAACACATCTTCCATTGTTTCTGGAGCTTCACCAACTATACTTGTATTATAAAAAATACCGTATGTTTCAATAACTGCAGGTAATCCATATATATCTGTTTCATTATCATAAGTATAAGTAACAGCGTCTACTGCTGCATCTACATATCTATTTAATTCATCATCAGTAACATCAAGAGGTTCTGCTAGTCCTTGTGCAACAATATTTCCAATTTGGTCATGCGGTTGATAGAACAAATCTGGCCCATTTCCTTCAGGCCCAGCTAATGATAACTGTTGTAATTGCTCAACCATTGGTTGCCCTTCTACCCTAACTGAAATACCTTCCTGTTCTTCGTACCTCTCTACAATCTCATTAATGGCTTCCATTTGCTCATCTTGATCATTCATCCAAATCACCAGTTCTTCTGGTTTTTCCTCTTCTCCGCCAGCACTTTCTTCTCCAGGTTCTTCTCTGTCAGGTGCACATGCTCCTAAAATTAGAACAAACAAAAAAGAAATTAATGCAAAGAAACGAACTTTCCCTCTCATATTCCCAACTCCTTTTTTTATTTCACATTTGTGCAAACGTTTGCACAAATATTCTAAAGTTAATACTAATCTATTACTTATTCTTTTGCAAGGGGTTTCAAAAAATATTTTCTTGTTGAATAGAGAAATGTTAGAAAAATAGTCATTTTTTCCAAAAGAAAAAAATCTATTTTATTTTCCTCTTGACTTATGATAGCTTTTTGCCAATAATATATTTAACTACTTCATGTTTCACTAAAAATTTAAGGGCAATGCTTTGTCATAACAACAACCCCTGTTTTCTTAACCAGAAAGCAGGGGTTGTTTATTTTTAAGGAGGAGTCTCATGTTAAAAGAAGCCATATACCATAGACCGAAAGGAAATTTTGCTTACGCTTACAAAGAGAAAACATTGCATATTCGGCTGAAGACGAAGAAAAAAGATGCAAACAAAGTAAGTTTGATTTACGGTGATCCCTATGATTGGAAGAAGAAAAAATGGACTTATAAGAAAAAGCAGATGTCTATTTCGGCTTCAGATGACTTATTTGATTACTGGTTCATTGAACTTGATGTGCCTACTAGACGCTTGAGATACGGTTTTGAACTAAGCGATGGTAAGGATACATTAATTTATACAGAAAAAGGGTTTTATTCAAATATAGAAACTGACGATATATCTTACTATTTTTGTTTTCCATTCATCAATCCAATTGATATTTTTAAAACGCCTGATTGGGTGAAGGAAACAGTATGGTATCAAATTTTTCCAGACCGGTTTGCAAACGGAAATAAGAATAATGATCCGGAGAAGGTGTTACCCTGGGCTAGTGAGGCGCCTGCCTTAGACAACTTTTTTGGCGGGGATTTTGAAGGTATCATTAACAGTTTGGATTACTTAACTGATTTGGGAATCAATGGGATTTATCTAACTCCTATTTTCAAAGCATATTCCAATCATAAATACGATACCATTGACTATATGGAAATCGACCCTCAATTCGGAGACAAAGAAACGTTTAAAAAGCTTGTGGATGAATGTCATCAAAGAGGAATCCGTGTGATGCTGGATGCTGTATTTAATCATAGTGGTCTGTATTTTAGTCCTTTTCAGGATGTGTTGGAAAATCAAGAGAAATCAAAATACAAAGATTGGTTTCATCTGCATGAATTTCCAGTAAAAGATGTTTATCCACCTAACTATGATACATTTGGATATGTTGAATCAATGCCAAAGCTAAACACTGAGAACCCGGAAGTCCGTTCTTACTTTTTAGATGTTGCCGCTTACTGGATTGAAGAATTTGATATTGACGGCTGGCGTCTGGATGTAGCAAATGAAGTAGATCATTCCTTCTGGAAAGCATTTCGCAAGAGAGTTAAATCGATTAAACCTGACTTATATATTCTTGGAGAAATATGGCATGATGCACTCCCATGGTTGGAAGGAGACCAGTTTGATGCAGTCATGAACTATCCATTTACCTTGGCAGGTTTAGATTATATTGCCAAAGAAAAGATTGATACTAAACAATTTGCTGACCGATTATCCAAATCTTATGCTTCTTATATGGAAAACAGTAATGAAGTGGCCTTTAACCTGCTCGACAGTCATGATACTCCTAGAGTTTTGACAGAATGCGGCGGGGATATTAAAAAGGTTCGTCTATTGTATGCTCTGTTATTCTCTTTCCCTGGAACACCTTGTGTGTATTATGGTGATGAAATTGGGATGACTGGGGGAGAAGATCCCGAATGTAGAAAATGCATGGTATGGGACGAGGAGGATCAAAATACCTCTCTAAAAAACTTTATTAAACAATTTATTCAACTGCGATTTACTGAAAAAGCATTTACACAAGGGAAGCTATCTATTATTCAGCCAAAAGAAAATGTCTATTATTTTCATTTTATCCGAACGGTTGAAGATAGCTCTATTCACTTTTTTATAAATCCTGCGAATCAACCAGCTGAGGTGTCACTTGACTGTACTTCTACTAATCATGTTTTTAATCTATGGAATCAAAAGAAAATGTCCATTAAAAATAATAATTTACGCATAGAAGTGCCAGCTAATGATTTCCTTATTTTAAAGTTACAAAATTAGGATTATCTAGTGATAGAATATTATTTTCTAATTTCTTTCACTGAGTGTTATTTAAAATAAATAGTAAAAATAAGGGCTTAATTTTTTCATTATGAAATTATATAGGGTAGAAGTAACTGAAAGATATCTTGTAATGAAAATGGAAATGTATTAGGATTTGCATTAATGACAATAGACCGCAGAAAGCATATTATTTTTATAAGATATAAAAGAGGAATTTCACATAACATAAGATGCGAAATTCCTTTTTTTCTATTTTTAGCTAGTTATATTCTCAGTGTTTTTGTTTTAAGCCCACCACATCGAAGCTGGAGGCTCCACGATATTCACCTGTTTTAAGTTCTTCACTGCAGCTTGAAAACCTTCTTCAACCGACATAATCGGGTCTTCATGCTCTATACTAATCACATAATCATAGCCATATGTCCGAAGCGCGCTCACAATATTCGACCATTCCTGAATACTGTGCCCATACCCTACGGAACGGAAAGTCCAGGCACGTGTCTGCACTTCTCCATAAGGCTGCATATCAGTCAGCCCGTACATATTCACATTATCTTGGTCAATATACGTATCCTTGGCATGGAAATGATGAATGGCACCAGCTTTACCAAGAATCTTGATTGCTGCTACCGGATCAATTCCCTGCCACCATAAATGACTCGGATCAAGGTTCGCACCAATCGCATTGTTTGTTGCTTCCCGCAGCTTCAGCATAGTATGCGGTGTATGGACAAGAAAACCGGCATGCAGCTCCAAGCCTACTTTAACACCATGGTCTTCTGCAAATTGTCCCTGCTCTTTCCAATACGGGATTAATTTTTCTTCCCATTGCCATTTTAAGATATCGGCGTATTCCGTTGGCCAAGGGGTTACCGGCCAATTAGGATATTTCGAATCTTCATGGGAACCCGGCGTACCTGAAAATGTATTAACAACCGGAACATCCAGCATCTCTGCCAAACGCACCGTTTTGATAAATGTATCATGGCTGGCTTTTGCCTGAGCTTTGTTTGGAGAAACAGGATTATCATGACAGCTGAATGCGCTGATGGTTAATCCGCGTGATTCAATCTTATCTTTAAATTCTTTTCGCTTCTCACTGCTTTCCAATAATTCATCGATTTGACAATGCGCTGTACCGGGATTACCGCCTGTCCCTATTTCTACCGCATCCAGTCCAGCACCTTTCACATAATCCAGCATGTCTTCCAGCTTTTTATCTGCAAATAAAACCGTAAATACGCCTAGTTTCATTTTTTTGGCCTCCCTCTAGTTTATCAAGATACTTTTCCCTTGTTCACTGCTTTCATAAATGGCATCAATGACTTTCGTTACCAGCAATGCATCCTTTGGATTACTTTTCAATGTATCTTTTCCTAAACAGGCATCCACAAAATTCTGTGCCTGCAAAAGGGCCGCTTCCTGTTGATCTTCCTTCGTATCGGCATGTGTCTCCATCATTCTATGATACTTCGGCTGATAGAATTCATAAGGAAAGACATTTACCCCTCCATTTTCGCCGGATATGGAGATATGTGTTTTATCCGCTTTGATATTTGCGGCCCAGGAGCATTCAAATAACAAGGTGCTTCCATCATCAAAACGGATATAGGCACTCACATGGTCATCGACATCAATCGCTTCATGATCATAGCTTCCCCAGTCGTTGACCTGATCTGGCTGCTTACTTAAACACTGATAGGTTTGAGCATTGACCTCTATTGGCTTCGAAGGGGAAACAAGCCAAAGGGCTGTATCGAGTAAATGGCATCCCCAGTCAATCAGGCTTCCTCCGCCTTGAAGCTGTTTGTTTATAAATACGCCCCAACCCGGGACCTTCCTTTGACGCATGGCTTGCACGCGCGTAACAATAGGTGCTCCCACTTCCGGCATCGACTCTTTTGCCAGCATCACAGAATCTACAAAACGATAATGATAGCCAACCATTAATAGTTTATTATTTGCTTCTGCCGCTTCCAGCATACGCTTTCCTTCATCTGCATTCATTGCCATTGGTTTCTCACATAAAACATGAACCCCTTGATTTAAGGCAGCAACTGCTATCGATTCATGAAATTTATTCGGTGTGCAGATAGTCACCGCATCTACGTGCTTGAGCATGTCCAAATAGTTTTCATATACATGGGGAATCGCATATTTTTCCGCTACTTCCCTAGCCCGGACCAAGTTAACATCCTGCACACCTGTTATTTCTACCTTATCACTTAATGATTGATAAACAGGGATATGACGGTTTTCCGCTATTCCCCCTGCTCCAATCAGTCCCATTTTCAAACGCTTCATGATTTGTCACTTCTCCAAGGAATAGATTCTTTTTGTTTCAACGGATTCTAACGCTGCTAAAATAATAGCGAGCGATTTCTTTCCTTCTTCACCGTCAATCAATGGTGTTGTATCATTTTGAATGGAATCAATAAAATGATCGATGACATGTGTCGTTGTCTGGCCGCCTTCATCATTGGACTGAATGGCGCCAAGCTCGTATTTTACAGTTTCGCCATTCGTATATTGAACAACTAAAGAGTACGCCGGGTCATCTTCTAAACGTAATGTAGCTTTTTCTCCATAAATAATGGTGGAATTATCTTCTTTTGCTGTATAAGCCCAGCTGGCTGCTAATGTACCAATCGTGCCTTTTTCTGATTTGAGTATCAGCGTCGCATTATCATCTACATCCGCATTTTCTTTTGCACTGGTTTCCACGAACGCACCGACCTCTATAAATTCATCCTGTAATAAATAACGGACTAAATCTGCTTTATGCACGCCTAAATCTCCCATTGCCCCAATAAATGCTTCGTCTTTTTTAAAGAACCAGCTATCTTGGCCATCTGCGCTCCATCCTTCTGGACCGCCATGTCCGAATGTGGTACGGAAGCTGTAAACCTTGCCAACCACTCCAGATGCAATCAGTTCTCTGGCTTTTTGATGCGAGTTGACAAAACGCTGATTATGTCCGATCATTAATTTCTTTCCACTCCGCTTTGCCGCTTCAATCATCTGATCTGCCTCTTCTGCAGAGGTTGCCATCGGCTTTTCACAAAGCACATGCTTTCCGGCATTCAGTGCATCTACACTGACAGGTGCATGTAAGTAATTTGGCAGACAAACGCTGACAGCATCAATGTCATCTTGTTTCAACATTTCCTGATAATCTGTATATGCCTTTGCTTCATATTTAGCCGCTGCTTCTTCTGCCCGTTCTCCGACAATATCACATACTGCTGTAATTTCTACATGTTTATTTGCTGCATATTCCGGCAGGTGGCGGTGTTTTGCTATACTGCCGCATCCGATAACTGCTATTTTTAAACTCAATTTACCTCTTCCTCTCTCTATCTTGGTTTATTTTTCAATCGGCTGATAATTCCCATACGTATGCTTTGGAGTATCTTGATTCTTAGCCCATTCTACTGCATTTTTGATTACTTGCTGAACCTCAGCCTGATGATACGTCGGATAGGTTTCATGGCCTGGACGGAAATAGAATATCTTCCCTCTGCCGCGTTTGAATGTTGCTCCGCTGCGGAAGACCTCTCCGCCGGTAAACCAGCTGACAAAAACCAATTCATCTGGAGCAGGAATATCAAAATGCTCTCCATACATTTCTTCTTTTTCAATTTCAAAGTATTCGCCGATTCCTTTGGCAATGGGATGAGATGGATCTACATTCCATACACGCTCTGTATCATCCGATTCACGCCATTTCAAGTCACAGCCTGTCCCCATCAGAGATTTAAAGATTTTAGAGAAATGACCGGAGTGAAGAACAATTAATCCCATTCCTTCTAATACACGCTGTTTTACGCGTTCCACAATGTCATCCTGTACTTCACCATGCGCCATATGTCCCCACCAAACCAGGACTTCTGTATTATTCAGCACTTCTTCTGTTAGTCCATGCTCCGCTTCGTCTAATGTCGCTGTTGTTACGTCATGCCCTGCTTCTGTTAAAAAGCCGGCGATTGCGCCATGGATACCTTTTGGGTAAATAGATGCAACGGTTTCATTTGTTTTTTCGTGACGATTTTCATTCCATACAGTTATATTCATTCCTGTACCTCCTAGTTGTCTTATTTGCGTAAAGTAACGATTAATAAATCCAATAGAAAGAAAAACAAATCACAAGGATATAATCGCTTTCATTTACAGATAATCTAATTATTATCATAAATGATATTCTATCAATTTAACATAAATGATATAATGAAAACATGAACTATTTAATTATAAAAGAGCGTGTTCAATAAGTTCGATGAAAAGGACCAAGAAGTTCAAGGCGATGAAATTTTTCCGAACGGAGCGTATGCTTTTAAATACGTGAGTAACGGTTTTGGTGGGGCGAGTAATCGCAGACCCCATCGGAAAAATCTCATCAACGCAGAAATTCGCAGTGTCATTTTTATTGGACTTTTTGAACGTCCTCTAAAAGGGGTAAAAATATGAAAGTCAGCTTTTGCGGTTATTCCTATCATAACCAATTATTTCACACGATGCATAAATCTCGTTATGCCTCTTATCTGTTTCGATTACAGATCGAAGGTAAAGCGAAAATCAAAGTAAACAATGAAACGCATCATATTGAAAAAGGCGATTTATTAATTGTGAAACCCGGAGAAACCTATGATTTGCATGTAGCAGAAGGCCAACAAAGCGGTGACTATTGCTTATATTGTGAAGGTGAAGAAGTTGATCAGCTTTTCCGCCACAGGCCAGTACTTTCCAAAATTACGATGGATCACACCGTCTTAAATTTATGGCAATCTCTCTTTATTGAAGAAAGAAGGCCGGAAAAAGAAAAGAATAGTAAATTAACTCACTATCTGCTAAGTGCACTTTGTGTTTCTCTAGAACGCTCACTGGATAAAAAATCAACAGACATTAATAGACCTTATATTGTTACAAAGATGATGCGCTATATTGAAGAAAATGCAACTAAACAAGAGTTTACGATAAAAGATATTGCAAATTATTGTAATATGAGTGTGTCAAGGTGTGTTCACCTTTTCAAGGAATACATTGGACAAACAATGGTTGAATATGCACAATCGATACGGATTTCTGCTGCAATCAATCAGATGAAATATACAACAATGACATTAGAAAACATCGCTCAAAACTGCGGTTTTGGCTCTTATTCGTATTTTCACCGTGTTTTCAAGAAATTTCATCTTGTTTCTCCAAGGGAATATCGGGAGAAAATGTTTGAATCATAATTGTTGAATAAGCAAGTCAGTAAATTAAAAAGTCATTGAACAATCCAGAGCTAAATAGAATTTATACCTTTAAACAGCCTATGTTTGAATTACTTATAACTCTATACCCCTTTGTAGGCTTATAGCAATAGCACCTTTAAGTATTGCAGTCCAGGAAGTCAAAAATTAAAAGTTAATTTAAAAAACAGTTATTTAATGAACTATGCTAAAGTCCTATTTTAATGGCAATTAGCAAATCTCTTATTAAAATAATTGTAGTTATGCCGTGAGAGATTAGGCTAGAAAACTCTCAATAAAAGAGAAACTTCCTTGTTTTGTGCTAAGAAGTTTCTCTTTTTATTCCTGTATCTTACCTTGGCCGCCTCTCTTTTGTTTCTGGAAATTTCGGAAACGGTTGATGCGGCATTGTTTGATACCAATATGCAACAGATGAAATGTCATCTGCACGTTCAAACAATTTAATATCATCATTACCTATTTGTTGAAGTGTCACTGTCAGCTTTTCATCAAAACGAATTGGGTCAGGTAAATGCCAACGATACAGTCCATGCATTGGCAACGCATCTCTCCCGAATCCATGCGTTGGAATACTATCCTTGGTTGGGAAATTATCCCTTGTATGATCCTCTGCAGATTGGAAAGCATAACCTAAAAATGGTGTATTATAAGTAGATGATCTAATAACTCCATCTTTATGTTTTTTATGAAAAGCCCAAGCTCCGCCAAAATAATCTTCGGTACCTGTGCCGCAAATAGTCGGGTATTGTTCATCATCATCAATATAGAATTTAAATTCTCCTTCGCCCCACCAATAGCGTTCGAGTGCAGTTAAAGCAAGATAGGTTCCAACATAATGCCCTTTTCCTTTGATGTCACTGACTACCGTGTAATCTTTCGCTTCCTGTGTATATTTTTCTCTACGCCATTGGGCATGAAAATATGCTGTATCGTCGTCTATTTCATCTTCCACTGTATAGTTAATCGTGTAGAAGAAAGCATCAATATCTTCTTCATGTTCATTTGTTACTACGATACGTGCCTTTTTACGAAACGGCATTGGGAAATAACAATTCATCGCTCCCGATGGATTAACTACAATAGGCATGGAATTAATATCACAACGTGTCCCAAAGCCATTACAGAAGAAGTCTCCCAACGGAGATTCAACAGATGGGGTTTCTTCATCATCCCAATACATCCGCAATACAAGGTCTCTTAGTACAAAGCTTCCGTGTATAGTTGCATCTGTTACTGTCATCCAAATATGACGAATAGTTCCCGGTCCCTCTATTTCTGCCAATGTCACGGTTTCTCCACTCTTCAATTGGATCAATGGTCTCCCTTTTCTGCTTGGACCTAAACCGCTTCCTTCTTTACCACCTTCTCCGGCTGCTCCAGTAGGATTCTCTGGATTAATAGACCTGCTTTTATTCTTTTTTAACTTTTCAATTCCTTCTAGTGTAAACATTTTAAAACTCCCTTTCTATATTATAATTTATCCTTTTATTGCTCCTCCGGTTAGACCGGAAATAATTCCTTTTCTAAATATAACTGTCAATATAACAATCGGCAGCATGGCAATGATTGAGCCAGCAAATATAGTACCGTATGGAATAGAATATGGTCCGCTGAACAATGCAATACCAACCGAAACCGTCCGCATAGACGGATCGGAATTTATAATTAATGCCAGGAAAAATTCAATCCATGTTGCGATATAAGTAAAAATTGCTGCTGTAAATAACCCTGGCTTAATTAAGGGAAGGTATATTTTGTAAAAAATAGTAAATACATTCGCTCCATCAACTCTTGCACTTTCTAGCAACGAAGTCGGTATCTGTACAAAATAATTTCGTAGTAACCAAACAGCGAAAGGCAAATTAAAAGCGATATAAGGAATAACCAGTCCAGTATATGTGTTCAACAAGCCGAGATTATTCAGCATAATATAAATAGCTGGTGCAACGGTAACTGGAGGAAACATCGATAGAATCAGCAATCCCACCATCATTGGATATTTATTCGGTAATGGCAGTTTTGCTATAGCAAAGGCTGCCATACTTGAAAATATTAGTACAATAATTGTTGCGGATACAGATACAATCATACTGTTGAATAAATTTTCTAAAAAACCAAAATCAACTAATGCTTCCCGATAATGATCTAGTGTCCAAGTTTCCGGTATTAAACTGGGCGGATAATCCCCCAATTCAGATGCCGGTTTAAAAGACGTAATAACTATCCAATAGAATGGGGCTATAATAATAGCCAAAAAACTAATCAAAACGGCATAACGGCCAGCAGTGGATAACCGTCGCATAGATTAAGACTCTCCTTTCACAACAGAGCGAATCAGCGGATAAAATGTAATTGACAACATAATAATGAAAAATACAACGCTTACAGCAATCGCTGAACCTAGACCAAAATTCAAATTCTGAAACAATGATTTTTGTGCTAACATTGCAACTGGTTGCGTAGCATTACCCGGTCCGCCGCCTGTTAATACAAACGGTAAATCAAATACCCCAAAAGCTTGTAATAAGCGAAAAATAATAGAAACTGCAATACTACCTTTAATAGCTGGCAATGTAATCTTCCAAAATTGTTGCCAAACATTTGCTCCATCCATCGAGGCTGCTTCATATTGATCCTTTGGAACCATTTGTAATCCTGCTAATAATATAATGACAACAAATGGTGTGGTCTTCCATATTTCTGCAATCATCATGCTGATAACAGCTGTATCGGGAGTCGCCAGCCAAGCAATTGGGCTGTCAATCAGATGAAGTGTTTCCAAAACATAGTTTAATACGCCATAAACAGCATTGTAGATGTATGACCACATCTGTCCGGATACGACAGTGATTAATGCCCATGGGATTAACATAACAACCAGAGATACATTTAATAAACGCTTCACTTTATTAATCGCTAGCGCAATTAACAGTCCTAGAACAATTTCAACAGCAACCGTGACAAAAGCAAAATAGAATGTAAACCATATGCTATCCCAATAAACCGAATTGGTGAAGATATCAATGTAATGCTGCAGCCCAATAAAATCGAATATATACCCGCTACTTGAGATATCTACATTGCTTAAGCTCATACGAATGGTGTAAAAAATGGGATAGAACATAATCGCTGCAAGCACTAGAAAAGCAGGAAGCACCATTAAATATCCGGGCACGTTTTTTTTCCATGGTCTATGATGCAAGGGTTGTTGGTTCACATTTTTAGTTCTATTTGACATGCCTAAACCTCTTTTCTTGTGTTATAATCCAGATTCATTTGCTGATTTTATTTGTTCTTCCATAACTTCCAGTATTTCCTTAACACCTCGATCTCTGACAAACATATCATTCACATTCATATATATACCTTCAGAAATAGCATTATAATTTGGAGATTTCGGCCTTGGTGTCGGAACTGCTTCTTGATAAATTTCTAATATAGGATATTCCTGAATCATTTCAGGATCTTCCGTAATACTGATATTGGTCGGAATCATATCATGTTTTTCTACCATCAGCCTTTGAGCTTCTTCACCTGTTAAATAATCCATAAAAGCTAAAGATGCTTCTAGGTTCTCTGTATTTGGATTGATAAACACATTCCATCCGGATTGTGTTGTATTACTTTCTCCGCCTTTAAAGGAAGGAAGCGGTACTATTCCTACATTTTCACTTATTGCAGAGGTATCCGGATCCTGTAATTGACCATAGTAACTCATCCAATTACGTAAGAAAGCTGCTGATCCTGAACTAAACGTATTCGTTGCTTCATCTTCATGAAAAGTAGCTACTGCATTTGGTGTTGCACCGCTCGTAAACAATTCTTTTACAAAGGACAAAGCTTTTTCAGTTTCCGGTGAGTTAATCACGACATTCTCATCTTCATCTAAGACATCCCCGCCTGCTGCACGTAAATATTCTAAGAAATTTGTCGTTAACCCTTCATAAGAAGCTCCCTGCCAAACGAACCCGTAGTCCACATATCCCTCTTCTTGTAATTGTATGGAGGTTTCTTGCAATTCTTCCCATGTGCTCGGAACAGGCAACCCCGCTTCTTCTAAAATATCCTCGCGATAATAAAGAACGCCGATATTATCATAGAATGGAGCACCATAGATTCCGCCTTCGTAAGTAACAGAATCAATCAATGTTTCTGGAAAACGATTCCAAAATTCCTCTGGCATTACATTTGACAAATCCATTGCAATGTTTGCATTCCCAAATTGTGCTGGCCAATTGGAATCCCCGCTGTAAATATCCGGTGTTTCGTTTTGCCCTCCAATTGTGGTCGTATAATAAGTTTGTGATTGATTTGTAGTAGACGGCGCTTCCTCCAACTCAACATTAACGTTTGGGTATTGTTCTTCAAACCCTTCTATTAATTCTTGTCTTAACCCTAATCCAGAAAGGCCTCCGCTTGACCATACAATTGTTCCTTCTGGCTCAGAATAGTCTACAGGTTCCTGCATATCCTCTTCAGAAGAAGCATTCTCATTGTTACTACAACCTACTATTAATAAAAGTAGAATAAGACTAGAAAACCAAATGATTTTTTTCATTTTCTTCATCCTCCAAGAAAAGTTAAACGTTTAACTTTAAAATTAAAAATAAGAAGTTTATCAAATTTATTATTTAAATTTTACTTTGAGTACATCCGCATGTCTCTCCAATAATCAATTTATTATTTAACTCCTCTGTCTTTTTATTTTCTCCGTTTTTTATATCTAATAACTTTTGTATTGCTTGCTCCCCTATTCTTTGAACAGGTTGTTCAATAATAGTGATTTGCGGATGTAAAAATTCCATCCATGGTTCTATGTCAAATCCTATAACTGCAATGTCATCAGGAATTTTTTTATCTCTTTTTTTCAACTCTCTATATGCTCCTAAAAGTAATTGGTTATTCGTAATGTAAACTGCTTCTATACGAGGATTTTGGTCCAATAATTGTTTCATTGCTTTCTGACCAGTTTCAATACTTCCGTCACCACAAGCTATAAAGCTGTCTTTTACAGGGAAACCAGCAGATTTCATTGCCTCCATATATCCCTGCTTTCGATCTTCCATAGAGGAAACTTCCGTATTTGCATAAATAATACCTATTTCTTTATAGGAATGTTCGTTGATTAGATGATTCACTGCTTCAACTGAAATTTGTTCATTATTTGTAGCTAACGTATATTCTTCCAGACCAGGCACTTTACGATCCAAAAAAACCATAGATGTGTTATTTAGATAGCGTTTTAATTTTTCCTTTGTCCATCCTTTTGTTGGTGCCATAATAATTCCTTCTGCTCTTTGTTGCATCAGAGAATCAAGAAATGATTGTTGTGCTTCTATGTCTTCCCCTGTACTTCCTACAATAATTTTCCACCCTAAGGCTTCTGCTTGAACCTGTATTCCATTAAGTACATCTGTAAAAAATGGATTATAACCAATGGTTAAAACACCAATTAGTTGGCTAGAACCAGATTTAAGCTGGCGAGCGGATGCATGTGGTATATAACCTAATGCTTCAACAGATTTTAACACTTTCTCTTTCGTTTCTTTCTTTACAGATTTTGTGCCATGTAATACATGCGATACTGTAGCTGTTGATAAACCGCAATGTTTACTTACATCTTTTAAAGTTACGTTCAAAAGACACCCTCTCCTAAATAAAAAAGTTAAACGTTTAATATTTAATTACATAATAAAGATATCGCTTTCAATTGTCAATAAATATCGAGATTTTTTATTCGCTTATATAAGTTGAACTTAATATTTTATCTTTCGGCAATTGCTACAGAAAACACTTCGTTTTCCCATAGTAGTCTCTGGGATTTTTCTCCGCTGGTTACAGTGCTTATCCTTTAAATAAATAGTTAATTTTTAGACACAAAAGAAAGATTTATTAATTCACTTAATATTGATTGCAATAGTAAATGCCTCACTCTTCGTAGTGACACTATACAATATCTGAATAGAATTTCTTAATAAGTTGCCTAAGTCAACTTATTAAGAAATTCAGCGAACTCTCCCGCTAAAGTCTGACAGTTTATCAAAGGATTCGTTTAATATACTAGAATTTTATTTATCTTTTATCAATACTATTTTCCAAAAATCTACTGTTAAGTTTCATACTTTTCAAATATTCTTCTAATCATAAAAGAGCTAGCATAGGCAATAAAAGAAAAACCAATAAAAATATCCATATATAATTTTATTACCAGCCATAATGGTGAAAAGAGCATTAACACACCAGGTCCCAGTATAAGGATAATAATTAATAAAATAAAATACATATTAGCTATACTTATTTTTATTACATTTATACAAGCTTCTTTTATTGTACAGTTATAACGTGCAATATATGGAAAAAGCAATACAAGGTATACACAAAAAAACAGCGAAAATGTGACTAGACCCATCAAAATCAGAAACGATAATTTTCCAGTATAAAATTGTAAAAAGAAATAATTTAATGCTAGAATTATTCCGAATAAAGATAAAATTCCCCAAACAAGTGTACTTTGTTTAAAATTCTTTTTAAATGCTTTCCAGAATCCGTTAATTATACCTCCTTCCTCACCTTTAACCATTTTCAACGTTATAGAAAATAGAGCTGTAATCGAAGCACCAATAGTTATAACTGGTAAACAGCAAAGTATAAATAATATATTTAGCAGAATTAATTCTACTATTCTAGATAACAAACGATATACTGGACCATCTATCTTTAAAATACTATCCACCTTTTATTTACCTCCCCAGTTGACACTATTCTTTAACAGATCCCACAACAATACCCGTTACAAAGTATTTTTGAAGAAAAGGATAAATCAATAATAAAGGAATCGTAGAAACTACTATTTTTGCTGCATTGAGATTCCGATTCTGTACTTCAGCAATATTCTGCAGCGCATCACTATTTGTACCAGACCTCACCAACTCAGAAATATCAATGGTAAGAGACTGAATATAGGTCATAATCGGATAGTTACTTACTTGACTCATATAAATAAGTCCCGTCATAAAATCATTCCAGTTACCTACAATACTAAACAATGCCACTGTTGCCAGAGCAGGCAAAGAAACCGGAATATAGACTTTAGTTAATATTTGCAGTGGACTGGCACCATCAATAATAGCTGCTTCTTCCAAAGATTTTGGGACACCGACAAAGAAATTCATAATTAAAATCACGCTAAAAATTGGTACTGCCCCCGGTAAGACTAAAACCCAAATGGTATCTAATAAATTCAGGTTCCTGATGATAATATAGGTCGGAATTAATCCGCCGCTAAATAACATGGCAAAAATAATGATGTTCATATAGATATTTCTACTCTTGAATTCACGTTTCGTTTTGGATAATGGGTAAGCCATTAACACAATTAATGTCAAGTTAATTACTAAAGCAAGCACCACGCGCTGTACAGATATAAAGAATGATCTCCAGAACTGTGCATCTTCCATAATCATTTCGTAAGCACCTGTTGAAAAATTGACCGGCGTAAGTCCAACTATGTTAGCCGCCACTGCTGCCCCGCTGCTGAAGGATATAGCAACGATATTCCACAAGGGTAATAGACATATTAACCCCAAAAATATAACGATAAGATAAATGATAAATTTTCCCATTTTCGTGGAGAGACTATTTCCTTGTATCATTTATACTCCCCCTTAGAATAATTTTCTTTCTGTGAATTTTTTGGCTATATTATTAGCTGACAGTATTAGAATCAAACCAATTACAGATCTAAACAAACCTACAGCTGCTCCAAAACTGTAATCACGCCCGACCAGACCTTCTCTATATACATAAGTATCAATCGTATCCCCAGTTTCATAAACCATTGGAGAATAGAGGTTATATACTTGATCAAAGCCGCCTTCTAGTACACTTGGGAGACTTAAAATGGCTAAGAGCAGGATAATCGGCAGCATCCCCGGTAAGGTAATATGCCAAACACGTTTCCACCAATTTGCTCCATCCATACTGGCAGCTTCATGCAAGCCTGGATCGATAGAAGCAATAGCAGCTAAATAAATCACGGAGTTAAAGCCAAACTCTTTCCAGACATCCGAACCAATTAATAAGGGCTGAAACCAGGTATTACTTCCAAGAAAATTAATTCTATCCAGACCGAACGAATCTAAAATTTGATTAACCGTTCCGTCCAAACTAAATAAATTGACCACAACCGTTGCCAAAACTACCCATGATAAAAAGTGAGGTAAATAAACAATAGTCTGTACAGATTTTTTAAGCAATTTCACACGAATTTCATTTAATAAAATCGCAAATGCAATTGCAAGCAGCGAACCAAAAATAATTTTCCCTAATGCAATTACAATTGTATTCCGAAACACTTTTCCAATATCAGGAAGGTTGAACATATAACTGAAATGTTCCAGTCCTACAAACTCTGAGCCAAAGAAACCTTTTGCCGGTACAAAATCCTGAAAAGCCATGATGATTCCAAACATTGGCGCAAAGCTAAATATAAGCAAAAAAATCATTCCTGGCGCTAGCATAGCGTGGTAGGTTAATTTCGCCTTTTTCACATCTTTCTTACGATCACGTACAGGTGCAACCTGATTATTTATTGCCAACTTCTTTCCCTCCTTTAAAGAAAACTTGGTATTCGTTAAAGGGAGTCTTGAAAGCGTATTTTGCTTTCTTAGAATCCCTTATGCTCTGGAGTGCAAGCCTTTCGGCGAATGCCTTAGTTGCGCTTATACTTGGTACCTAAAAATTTTTACTACGTCGAATCACTTCTGCGCTAAAATTTTATGCTTTCCTAATGTGTAACAGAGGGGCTGTTGCTCAGCCCCTCTTCACTATCTATTCTTGTTGAGTCAGCTCTTCTTCTATTTCATCCAGGATTTCGTTACCGCCTTGATTATGCCAGTTGTCAACAAACGTATCAAAATAATCAACCGGCTCTGCTCCTGTTATAATCTTAATAAAGTCTTCTTCTTCTAACTTTGTTAGGTTAGCTCCTTTTTGTTCCATGGTTGGTGTGTTCACAACATAAGCTGCTTCCACCCAATTAAATCGATCTTCTTCCGTCAGCTTGTTCATTAACCCCCACCCTACAATACGGGAATGATAGCTGGACCAGTTAGAAGTTGGTGCGTCCTCAGGATTTTCCGTATAATTTTCAATTCCATTTATGCTTTGTCTAACTTGAGGATTAGTAATTTCTTCAACAGCCATCTCTTCATTCAAAACAGCTTGAACATCTTGATAGTCATCCAAATACGTCTGCATTGGAAGAACTACGATGTTAAATGGTTTCGTTGAATCATCGACACCTTGTTCCAAATATTCTGCGACCTCAGGAAACGTATTTTCCATATCCTCTTCTGTTGTATTTTCAATGTCGTCATAAAATAAGTTCAACATTTCGACTGCTTTTTCTGGATACTCGTATCCTTTCCTGACAACAATAAAATTACTGCCTGTTGTTTTTTGTTCTGGTACATTTACTTTCCCCTCATCATCCGCTAATGCATAAGCTGTAAATCTTGCATCATTATCCATCTCTCTAATATTCGATAACCCCCAGTCCGGTATATGCCAAGGGCCTGTTGCGATACCTGTTTGCCCATTTGTAAGCAAGGCCATAATGTCATCAAATGATCTCGTTCCAAATTGCGGGTCAATGATACCTTCCTCAAACCAGTCATTCATTAATTCAAGTGCTTGTTTTGTACCTTCTGACGTTGATCCATAGGAAATACTGCCATCTTCTTCTATTAAATATTTTTTAGGCTGTCCTTCATAAACCGCAGCAATAGAATTCATCGTAAATGATCCATAATCTCCTGCATTTAAATAATTTTCAAAAGGTATCCCAACCGGATTGCCAGAATCACCTGGATCATTTTCGATGAAAGATTTCGCAACTTCTTCCAATTCATCCAAAGTAATCAGGCTGTCTCCATCTTCATCTATTGATAAATCTAATTCTTCTAACCAATCCTCACGTATCCAAACCATTTGCGGTGCTGCCAGAGACTCCGTTCCTGGAAGTGCCATAAGGCTGTCCTCAAAGGTCGCATCTTCTAAAGGCTGATTATCATAGGTGGCATAGGTTTCTTTAATATAATCACTCGCATTTTCTTCATATACATCGCTTAAATCTTCAATTAAATCATTATCGACTAAATCTTTCAGCTCCTCTCTGGAAACGATCATCATATCTGGTAAATCTCCAGAAGAAATAGCCAAAGCTACTTGCCTGTTATAGTCTTCTCCCTCTGCTTCGAATGCATTTCGAATCTCTATATCTAATACTTCTTCAGCTACACGAGTATACGCATTATCTTCAAAAGTATCCCCTTCAGGCAGTTTAGGATTGGAGCCTGTCGAACGGCCGATATTGATAATAGGCTTGCCATCTTCTGTTGTTGTTTCCCCATCATTGGAAGATTTCTGTACACATGCAGCTAATGTACTGGTTAGCATCAATAAAATTATTAAGAATTTAATACTTTTAAATGAATCCGTTTTCATTTCCTTGTAATCCCCCTTCATATTCTGTCTTTCTAGCAAAATCATGGCCATCGATTTCGTATAAATTTATTTTAATTGATGTTTGACGCATGGGAAATATCAAATAATCCGTTTTCATATACTATTTTCCGGAATATTTTATTATTTTCATGCTTGAATTAAAAAAACCCCACAACTATTTTGTGGAGTTTTTCTCCTATTCATCTACATGGTGAGACAATTGTGTCTCTCCATGAACAATTGGGATAACCAAAGTTACTTTCGTATAGTAATCCATTTCACTTTCATACCTTAAACCGTAAGAAGAACCATAAAATAATTGCACTCTATTATGGACATTTCTAACACCATATCCTTCCGCCTTGGTAGTTAAGATGGACTGTAGCTTCGTTGGGTCTATTCCTGCTCCATTATCAGTCACAGAAAATTCTAATGTATTTTCTATTCTTTTTAATTTGATCATCAATTTCCCACGCTCAGAACTTTCTTTATGGTCGATTCCATGATTAATAGCATTCTCCACTAATGGCTGTAAAAGTAAATTTAACATGGTATAGTGATAAGTTGATTTATCCAGTTCATAATGTACATCAAATGAATTGGAATGCATTAATTGTTGAATATTTATATAAGAAATCACATTTTCAAGTTCTTTCTCTACTTCTATAATACTTCTCCCTTTATTTAAAGTAGTTCGATAAAAGCTGGACAGGTGTTGAGCCATCTGGCTGATCTCTTCTTGTTCTGCCATAATAGCTTTACTATTAATCAATGAAAGGCTATTGTAGAAAAAATGCGGATTGATTTGCGCCTGTAAAGCTTTCATTTCATATTCTTGCTGGGCAATTTTACTTTTATATACCTGATTGATCATATTATTTAATTTATTGACCATATCTCCAAATTGTTTGATTAAGCTTCCAATTTCATCCGTACCGCTGTTAAAAACGGAGACTGTCAAATCTCCTTCTTCTATCTTTCGCATATTTTTCGATAGTTTTTCTAGTGGTCTAACCACTACTTTTGCCAATAAATAAATAGATAATACCATAATTAAAATACTTAATAAGATAACCAATACAACCGTTACTCTCATCGGAAGCGTAGCAGCAGAAATAATATCAGTCGGCCGATATAAATAAACAGTCCAACTATAAGAAGGTAATTCAGCTTGTTGAATGACAAAATCAGATTCAATGTTATCAACACCTTCTGCTGACTCTAATAACGAAAATTTACCTTCCAGACTTCTATCAGAAAATGTTTCATATGAATAAACAGGATTTCCGTCACTGTCCAAAATTGCGACACCATAATCCTCTTCAAATAAACTGGACATTGCAACAAAAAATTGGTGATAATTTATTTCCATTTGAAGAATATTATTATACATTCTGCGTTCATCAAATATTGGATAAATCAGCTTAAATGTTTCATCCTCCGATGAAGCTATCAAAGTTGGCCGATTCGAGTCCTTGGTACTGTTAAACCAGCTATTTTGGTTCATGTCTGCCAGTGGTCTCAGTAATTGATCATACGGGTTCATTTGATTATCGGTATAAACGGTAATAGAATCAATATCCGTCTGTAAAGTTGGCGGGGTAGCCAAAGTAGGAGCCAATGTATCATTATAAAACTTATACATTTCATAGTTGTTATCATACTCTGCAGTTAATCCATTTTTTATTTCATCATTCCATACAATTTGATTAACTATGTTCAAATAATTATCGATTTTATAATCTATATTTAGAATGGACTGGTTTAATGCTTCAGAAAGATTTTCATTTTCACGGGTAACTAATGCATCTTGTATTTGGTAATACCACATACTTCCTAACGTCATAATAGGCAAACAGCTGGCAACAATACAAATCAATAATATTTTCTTTCGGAATTTTAAATTAATAAAGCCTTGTTTAAAAAGATTCATCTCATTCACTTCACCTCTACATTCTTTTCATCTCCCGGTATTTTTTGGGACTGACACCTAAATGCTCTCTAAAAATTCTAATAAAATAGGAATCGTTTTTATAACCAATTGTTTTACTTATAGTATTCACTTTCATATTGGTATTACTAAGCAATTCCTCTGCTTTATTCATCCTTACCTGTTTAATATATTTATTAATTCCTACCCCAGTATCCTGTTTGAACTTATCACTTAAATAGCCAGGCGTTAAATATACTTTTTCCGCTAACATGTCCAAACCCAGGTCCTTTTCTATATTTTCTACAATATATTGTTTTACTATTTCAATGACATGTTTCGGTGAATTCTTTTCTTCTTCTAATCTCTCTATTACTTTCCTTTGTACTTCTAATAAAGTCTGCTTGATGTCAGAGAAATGTTTATAAGAATAGATTAATTCAATGTATCTATTCATGCTGTCTTTGCTGTATTCCGGCATTGTCTGAAAAAACAGCTGCAGCAACCGGGCGAACAAGAAGCGAAGATAACCTTGTGAAGTCTTCGTTCTTTTATCGTACTTTTGAATAATTAGATTTATCTTTTGCTCTAATTCTACTGTATCCCCCTGTTGAAGTGCTCTTTCGATTTCTTCTAATAAATATTCGTCTTCTTTATACTCTTTACTATCTGTTAATGGTGTATCAATTGGATAAATAAAGACATCTGAATAAAAAAAGCGATCTTTTAAATAGCCTTCTAACTCATTATACGTTTGAGCCATTTGAACTGGATTTTTCATATGATTACTTACAGAAAGAACACAATTAATTCCATATGTTTCTTGGATTTTTTGTTGTATTTGCGTAGCAGCTTCCTTATATGTAATTGGTCTCCTTAAACTATCTTTAAATAGTAAGACGATTTGAAAAGGATTTAGATTAATTACGTCATATTTACTATCAAACGTGGCTCTCTTAATTACTTCATAAAAATATTCATTTTCTTCCTCAAACAAACTATCCAAAAAAGCAGTATCAGAATGGACAAGAATCATTCGATTATAGTCATTCAAAAAATCAAAATTTAAGAAAGGGTATTCATTTTTCAATATATCTATCGGTGTTTGATTTAATAAACGATATAGAATATGCTGTTTTATAAATAATTGATTTACTTCTCTTTTTTCTTGCTCCTCTTTACGTTTTCTAATATTCCTTATTACTTCTGTCATTGTTTGATTAAATTCTTCTGGTTTAACAGGCTTTAATATATAATTATCGGCCCTTAATGTTAACGCCTTCTTCACAAAGTTAAAATCATCATGACCACTAAAAAATATAATTTCTATGTCATCATAACGCTCTCTTACTTTCGTTGCTAATTCTATACCGTTTACAAAAGGCATTTGCACATCGGTAAGTAATATATCAGCAGGATTTCTTAATAACTCTTCAAAAGCTGCTTTCCCATTAGCCGCTTCTATTATTTCTAACTCGAAATCAAATTTTTTTAACAAAAAACGAATGACGTTTCTTTCATCTTTTTCATCATCTACAATTAGAATACGATACATCATCCGACCTCCTCTTTATTAAAATATAACATTCATTTAAAAGTATTAACTACGGTTATTTTTAATTTTTGTCAGAAAATAAGCAGGAAATAATAGATCGCATTCTATTATTTCTCGCTTGTCATTTGAGTAATTTCAGCTTACCATAAAAGTTTATTTTATCTTAGATATACACTAATTTTCATTTATATCATGAATAAAACTGAAAAAACCAAATCACATAACTAGAGTGACTTGGTTTTTTATAATTTTACTGCACCTTTTAAAATACAATATATACAACAAGGCTTAAACAGGCGTTAATCACTAAATCTAAAAACAATTAAACAAATAGTTCAGCACTCTATTACTCTTCAAGGGTTCCATCGCGCAAATCCGCCTTCTGAATTTATCACCTGCCCTGTAATCCAGGACGCTTCATCCGTTAATAACCAGCTTATGAGATTAGCCGTATCACTGGGTTCTCCAAAACGATTAAATGGGAATTTACTTCTTACCTCTTTCCATTTACTTTCTGTTAGATAACCTGTGTCTACTGGACCAGGATTCACTGTATTAATTGTAATATTTTTTTCAGCTAATTCATCAGCTAATGTAAGGACGATTTCTGCTAACCCGCCTTTTGCAGTAGCATAGGCAACTTCTCCAGGCATCGGGCCTTGCTGCTGTCCGGAAGTCATAAAAATAATCTTCCCAATATTTTTTTCATATGAGTGCTGTTTCATAAATGATTGGGCAAGCAGCAGCGAAGAACGTGTATTTATAATATAATGTTTGTCAATCATCTCTGCCGTTAGTTCTTCTAAAGGTCCATCGGAACCACTCAAGGCATGATTACAAACTAGAGCATCTACATGTCCACAGTGCTTTTTGATTTCTTTAAATAATTCCTCAGGAGCAGAAGCATCCATAAAATTTCCTTTAAACTCATGAAATGATGCGTCTTCTACAAGCTCTGCTTTAACTCCCTCTATCACAGCATCTAAGTCGTCAGCTCCCCAATCCTGCTCTCGATCATGTGCTTGATAATGTTGAATAATAACAGAAGCCCCAAAAGCAGCTGCTTTTCTGGCTATAGCATATCCTATTCCGGCTCGTCTGCTGACCCCTGTGATCAAGATTTTTCTACCTTTTAATGGATACTGTTTCCTTTTTAATTCGCTCATGACTTTCTCCTTGTATATTATATTTAGAGTTTTTATCTTCCGATTTTTAATAGGAAACTCTATGAACCAAAGTAATTTAGTTAGATATTAACTCAGTTTTTCTGAGATAATATATTTATTGGATTGAGAGGTTAAGCCGTTTTCTCCTTGGGTCTATAAACTCGTTATCGAAAGACTGGCGCCTCTCTCTGATAAGCAGTTTACGAATGAGTTAGATGTTGAAGGCTTTCGCCTTACTCCGTATCTAGGACAAGGTAGTAACGCTTTTCAGATGAGTGGCATTCAATCCAAAATATTTTTTAAGGGTGATTTCATGTTCTACCTTGGTATCGATATTGGTAAACGTACTCATGTAGCTTCTGTTATGAATGAAGAAGGCAAGGTTGTACTTAAAGGATTCTCTTTTCCTAACACAACAGAAGGTGGAGAAAAATTACTTACAAAACTCCAATCCTTTTCCCCTTCCATAGACGACTTTACTGTAGGTATGGAAGCTACTGGGCACTATTGGTTAGCCATCTACTCATTTTTACATGACCGTCATCTTTTAATCCATGTCCTGAATCCCATTCAAACAGATGGTTGGCGGAAAGGAACAGAAATTCGAAAACGAAAGAATGATATTATCGATTCTGTATTAATCGCAGACTTAATTCGCTATGGAGCTTTCATAGAAACATCCCTTTCCGATGAGAACATATTCTCTCTCAAACAATTGTCTCGTTATCGTACTTATTTGGTTGGCACATCCAGTGACTTTAAACGAAAAATTATTGCCGTATTGGATCAAGTATTTCCTGAATACGATTCTGTATTTAGCAAAATAGGTATCTTTGGAAAAGCGTCCAAAGAAATTTTACTTGAATATAGCTCCCCTGAAAAACTTCATAAAGTCCCGGCGGATACATTAGCTGAATTACTTAGTGAAGCCAGTCGAAGCCGATTAGGTATGGAAAAAGCAGAATCATTAAAACAGGCAGCGTCACACTCTTTTGGAATCAAATTTGCCCAAGATGCCTTTACTTTCCAACTTCGCTCTATGATTGAACAGCTGAAGTTTCTCGAAACACAAATTAAGGAAACAGAAATGGAAATCAAGAAAATTATGCATACGCTACATTCCGTCATTGAAACCGTTCCAGGAATCGGCCCCATTAACGGTGCTTCTATTCTTGGAGAAATTGGCGATATTCATAAGTTTTCCAATCCTGCAAAGTTAGTAGCTTATGCTGGTTTAGATGCTTCTGTCACACAATCTGGTGAATATGAAGCTACACATAACGTCATGAGCAAGCGAGGGTCACCTTATTTGCGAAAGTCTTTATTTTCAGCTGCTTTGGTGGCATCACAACACGATCCTGTTCTTAAAGACTTCTATCAAAAAAAGCGTTCAGAAGGAAAGCATCACCTCACGGCTGTTGGAGCTGTCGCTAGAAAACTGTGACTGTGCTATATCATTCATGCGATACTCAAGAAGAATGAACCCTATGAAATTAGACAATAACCTTGCGAAAAAAGAACTTTTCTCAGGTTTATTTCGTGTGCTTTCATTTCTGTAAAATCATTATTCAACTCTAAAACCATCTCTTTTATTTCTCACTTGACTTTATATAGTTAGTCTTTCTAAAATACAGCTTATAAATAACTTGAAGTTTTTATATTCACCTAATTTATGAAAACGTTTTCTTAAATTGTATTTTAACATAAAATACAGGGAAAATATGAAAAAAGCACTTGTTTTATAACTTTTATTTTGTTAAATACAATGCCTTGATATGGTTTCGTCTGATTTATTGGTTAAATTTGGAGTGAGACTTCATTCTATGAATAATTCAAGATTGACAATCCTTTAAATTAAATTTAAACTGATATAAATGTAATCGTTTTCACAGGAGGGTAAATTATGGTTAAAAAACTTAATATAGCAATTATTGGCTGCGGAGGGATTGCAAATGGAAAACATTTGCCAAGCCTTAGCAAATTGGAGCAAGTAGAAATGACAGCGTTTTGCGATATTGTACTTGAAAGGGCAGAAAAAGCTGCAAAGGAATATGGAACGAAAGATGCGAAGACATATGTGGATTTTAAAAAATTATTACAAGACACATCCATTGATGTTGTTCATGTCTGTACCCCAAACAATGCGCATATGGAAATCACAGTGGCTGCGTTGGAATCTGGAAAACATGTCATGTGTGAGAAACCTATGGCCAAGACAACAGAAGAAGCTAAAAAGATGGTAGAAGCAGCTGAACGAACAGGCAAAAAATTAACGATTGGGTATAATAACCGATTTAGACCCGACAGCCAGCATCTGCATAAGCTTTGTGAGCGAGGAGATTTGGGAGAAATATATTATGCAAAAGCACACGCTATAAGAAGAAGGGCAGTACCTACATGGGGAGTGTTTCTCGACGAAGAAAAGCAAGGAGGCGGACCATTAATTGATATTGGTACACATGCGCTTGACTTAACATTATGGATGATGAATAACTATAAACCCAAATCGGTTATGGGAACGGTCTATCATAAATTAGGGAAAAATGAAAATGCAGCAAATGCCTGGGGACCTTGGGATCCAGAGGCCTTTACAGTAGAAGATTCTGCATTTGGTTTTATAACGATGGAAAATGGCGCCACAATTGTTCTAGAATCTAGCTGGGCATTGAATTCCTTAGACGTGGATGAAGCAAAATGCTCTCTCAGCGGCACGAAAAGTGGTGCAGATATGAAAAATGGATTACGAATTAATGGTGAAGACTTTGGCAAATTATATACTCAGGAAATTGAATTGGAATCAGGAGGAGTGGCATTTTACGACGGTAACTCTGAAAGTGATCCTGATTTAGAAGCAAGAAATTGGATTGAAAGTATTATCCATGATACCGAACCAGTCGTGAAACCAAATGAAGCACTTGTTGTCACGCAAATATTGGAAGCAATATACGAATCGGCACGAACGGGAAAAGCTGTTTATTTTAATCAATAGTAAAGAAGTTAAAAAAATGAGTTTTGTAGAATAATATATATTTAGGGAGGGAAAACTAATTGGTTAATATTGCATTGTTAAGCAGATGGCATGTACATGCGGATGACTACGCCCGAGAAATTCAAGCTAATGATAATTTATCTATTAAACTCGTGTGGGATGAAAATGCGGATAGAGGAGAAAAGTGGGCAGAGGAATTGGGAGTCCCTTTTGAATCTGACCTTCAAAAGGTTTTGACAAATCCATCAATTGAAGGAGTAGTTGTCACCACCCCAACAAATTTGCATAAAGAAGTAATTATCTCAGCTGCAGAAAATAAGAAACATATTTTCACTGAAAAAATTTTAGCTTTTACAGTGAAAGATTGTGAGGAAATTTATAATACGATAGACCAATATGGCGTTGAATTAATGGTTTCACTTCCAAGATTAACAGAAGATTATTATTTATATGCGCAAAAGGTAATAGATAATAACTGGATTGGAAGACTTACTACTATTCGATGCCGTACTGCTCATGATGGCGCGGTCGTAAGTCCTGGAGAAAGCGAGGGCTGGTTACCGAAGCGTTTTTTTGACAAAGAGGAATCTGGAGGTGGCGCATTAATTGATCTGGGCGCCCATCCAATATATTTGACTAACCGATTAGCTGGTAAAGTAAAAAAACTGGTTGCTCGTATGAATCATACAAACACCCTTGGAGCAGATGACAATGCTGTCGTCTTAGTAGAATATGAATCTGGTGCGATGGGGATTCTCGAGACTGGTTTCCTGTCCAAAGGCAGTCCGTTTCAATTAGAGCTCTACGGAACAGAAGGCACGATACTAATCGAAGGAAACAAAATCCGCCAGACATTCGGAAATGGGGAGTGGTCAACACCGGATAACCCGCCAGAAGCATTGCCTATGCCTATGGAACAATGGGCATCCGCAATTATAGATGGAACTGTCCCGTCTATAAATAAGTCTGATGTTATTAATCTAACCTTAGTTAACGAAATAGCAATGAAATCAAACAAAGAAGGATGCTGGATAAACCCTTAATGACTCATAACCACAATTACTGAGATGAATTTCTATCACATAGTTAGAGCGGATAACCCTCAAGTTATCCGCTCTAACTATGTTTATTTCTATTCTTTCACAGACCCTGATGTTAAGCCTGAAACAATTCGTCTTTGGAAAATCAACACTAAGATAACAATGGGAATGGTCACAATAACCGTTGCTGCGCTGATATCTCCCCAAGGAACAGAATATTCACTTTGGTACATGGAAATCCCAACTGGTACCGTTCTCCATACATCATCACTATTAATGGTTAAAGCAAATAAATATTCATTCCACGCCGCAATGAATACCAGAATAGCAGTCGTAAAAATACCCGGTGTCGCAAGCGGTAAAATAATCTTTCGGAATGTTTGAAATGGACTGGCTCCATCAAGTTTAGCAGATTCCTCCAATTCGAATGGAATCTTTTGAAAAAAGGTAGACAGAATCCAAATTGATAATGGTAAACTGATTGTCATGTAAGGAATAACCAATCCCGTATAACTATTACGTAAGCCTAACTCTGTCACGATGTTGAAGATTGGCGAAATAACTGCTACTTGCGGGAACATCGAAGCAGCTAATACAACTCCCAGGAATAAACCTTTTCCTTTAATCGGCAATCTAGTTACCGCATAAGCCGCAAAGGCCGCACACCCAACCGCTAAAATGGTTGTTACAGATGAAACAATAAAGCTATTTAACATATATCGCATAAGCGGGCGATTCGTTACCGCAGCTTCATAGGATTCTACCGTAGGATTCGTTGTAAACCATTTAAATGATGTAAATATTTCTCCTACAGGCTTTATCGATGTTAAGAACACCCAAATAAACGGAAACATCACCAAAAATACAAATATTACTAGAAATATATAGAAGCCTATACCTGCTCGTTTATTCATATTACTTCTCCTTCCTATTTTGTACGTCCTGCGAATAAATCTGAACCAATTAAGCGTACATAAATAAAGCTAATCAATGCTACAGCTAAGAATACAATAACCGATAATACGGAACCTTCCCCAAAGTTCTGTTGCGAGAACAAGGTTATGTATGCGTATATCGAAATAGATTCGGTAGCATTCGCTGGTCCTCCGCCAGTTAGTACATAGATAAGATCGAATACCCGGAAGGCATCAAGTGTTCTAAATAATAAAGCAACTAGAATAGAAGATTTCAACAATGGCAGTGTAATCTTAAAGAATTGTTGAAATTTGTTGGCTCCATCTACATTACTTGCTTCGTATAAGGAATTCGGTATGGTCTGCAGTCCAGCTAAGAGCAATAATGCCATGTAAGGTGTCGTTTTCCACACATCGGCAAAAATAATCGAGAACATCCCGCCAGATGATGTAGACAGCAGCCAAGATGAATTGGGTATCAGGTTCCATTCATTAAAGTAATGCGCTATAACACCCGTTTGACCATCTAATAAGAAACCCCACATCATCGCGCCTACTGCAGTCGGAATTGCCCAAGGAATTAACACGGAGGCACGTACAATTCCGCGGCCGCTGAAGGTACGGTTAATTAATAAGGCAACAGCCAAACCTAATACAAGCTCAAAAGCAACAGAAGCAATCGTAAATATCATCGTATTACTTAATGATTTCCACATTCGGCCATCCTGAAGATATTTAGCATAATTAGAGAAGCCAATAAAATTAGATTCCAAAATATTTGTGCTGGTAGCCTCAATTAAGGAGCTTGTCTGTTCATAATTCTGTGCTAAATCCTCATTGTCTGCCTCTGCAGCCATCACCTGCAGTTCTTCTGAGAGAGAACTCAAAGCAGTGCGATAATCTTCGGCAAAATCATTATCCAATTTTGCATATTTCAAATCGCTGTCGGAAATCGGCTCGAAATTCATCAGCATCTCATCAATTTGCTCCATTTTAGCATTGATTTCGCTATCTGATTCCAATTCACTATGAAATCCTTCAATTGTTTCTCTAGCCTGCTGAATAGCCGCTAAGTCATCACCATCAGCACTGCTTTCTAAATTGCTAAGCTGACCGTCAATATAAAAGTAATTATCCACATAACGTTCCAAATCCATATTAGCACTTAACATCCGCTCCGACCTCGTCGGATCATTTAAGCGATAATCAAATAAACTATTATAAAAGGACTGGGCAACTGGCCACAATGTAATTAATACGACAAGTATGATAGATGGAAGTATCATCAAATAACCCAGCCGCTTTTCATTCAAATGAAATTTCTTCACATTTCTTCCCCTCCCTTTCCGTTAAGCACACATGTTGATGTACTTAATAGAAAGAGCAAGATGAAATTCAAAGCGTTCATCTTGCTCACCTCTTTAGAAAGCTTTATTCTTCCATAGCATTTTCAATTTGTGTCTGCATATTCTCTGCAGCTTGTTCAGCTGTTTGATCACCTGTTAACACCTGTGAAACCTGAATTTGAATGATATCGGAAATTTCAGGATAAATCGGTGATACTGGTCGTGGAACAGCCGCACTAAGTCCCTCAACAAATTCTGGATTTCCGAATAAAGGGGCAGCTTCTTGTACTTCTGGATCATCGTAAAGCGCTTCGATAGTTGGAGCATGGTTTCCTACAATTGCTCCTGTTTTCTGTCCTTGTTCACCAGCTAAATATTTGACTAATTCCCATGACTCTTCGGGATGCTCTGTATAACGGTTAATCATTGCTGTCCAGCCGCCTAATGCCGAAGCACTTCCTTCATCGCCTGCTGGAAGCGGGGCAATATCCATATCCCCTACAATTTCAGAAAGGTCCTCATCTTGAGAAGTAGACTGCATATAAGGCCAGTTGCGGGCAAATACGGAGTCTCCAGCAATCCAAGCATTTTCTGTTTCAATTTCTTGGAAATTTAAGATATTACCTGGTACAAAATCAGATTGAACAATTTCTGCTAATTTTTCCAGACCTTTAATCGTTTCTGGACTATTTACCACTACTTCACCATCTTCGTCTAAAACAGCGCCGCCATAAGAAGCAATGATTTCAACAAAGTTTGTCACCAAGCCTTCATATTGAGATGCTTGTAATAGATAACCAAACTCTGTATCTCCTTCACCTTGCAGTTCACCAGCTTGTTCGATTAATTCATCCCAAGTAGCTGGCGGTTCCTCCGTTACATCTGTACGATAATAGAGGAATGATGCGTCAATAAATAATGGAAGCGCCCATTGTCTGCCATTAAAATTACCTGCTTGAATCGGTCCTTCAAAGTGCTCTTCTAAATCAATGCCGTCTGCTTCAATAAAACGGTCTAATTCTAGTGCATAGTTTGCCTGGGCAAATTCAGCCGGCCAAATGCTGTCACCGTTAAACACGTCGATCTCGGAGCTTTGCGAACTAAACATGGTTACATATTGATCATGCTGTTGTCCTGTATCTGAAGGCATTTCACGATAATCAACTTTAATATTTGGATTTAATTCCTCAAATTCTTCTATTTGTGCTTCTACTTTACCAGTCGTATCCACACCTGTAGCATAAACAATCGTTACTTGCTCGCCGTCTTCGGAAGCGCTTTCATTTTCTTCATTATTCTCTGCTTCTGAATCATCTGTCCCTGAACCGCCATCTCCACCACACGCAGCCATAAAAGCAACTAATAAAAATAATACTCCAAACAATAACAATTTCTTTACCTGTGGCATTACAGACCCTCCTCGTTTTGTTAGTCGACCCCTCTTTGAAATCGATTACATTTATTATAGCAGAATGTTCCTTCCAGTCAATCGTTTCTTTAAAAATTTTCAGTTATTACTTGTTTCTACTATATTTTTCAAATAAATAGTTCAATTAAATGATATCAGTAGATGTAACAGACACTTTTTTCATAAAAAATATACGTAAATAAAAAGCAAGATGAACAATCTATCATTACTCTTCTAAAGCTGCCTCCAATTGTGCTTCCATATTTTCTACCGCTTCTTCAGCCGTCTGTTCTCCTGTTAATACTCGAGAAACCTCAATTTGAATAATTTCAGATATCTCTGGATAAATTGGGGATACCGGACGTGGCACAGCCACACTTAAGCCTTCTACGAAACTTGGATTTGAAAATAATGGTCCAGCTTTCTGTACCTCTGGATCATTATACAGGGATTCTACAGTTGGAGCACGTGCGCCTTCTACTGCTCCAATTTTTTGACCTTCTTCACTTGCTAGGAACTTTACTAATTCCCAGGATTCTTCTGGATGTTCAGAATATCGATTAATCATTGCCATCCATCCGCCAAGTGCAGAGGTGCTGCCCTCATCACCTGCAGGAATAGGTGCAATATCTACATTTCCTGCGACTTCTGAACGTTCTTCATCATTGGATGAAGACTGCATATATGTCCAATTACGGGCAAATACAGCATCCCCTGCAATCCATGCATTTTCTGTTTCAATCTCTTGAAAATTCAAGATATTACCTGGTACAAAATCAGATTGTGCAATTTCTGCAAATTTTTCTAAACCTTTAATGGTTTCAGGACTATTAATTACTACATTATTATTTTCATCGATAACGCTTCCCCCATAAGAAGCGATAATTTCGATAAAATTGGTTACCATCCCTTCATACTGAGAGCCTTGCATTAAATAACCAAATTCTGTTCCTTCTTCTCCTTGCATTTCTTCTGCTTGCTCAATTAATTCATCCCAAGTCGCAGGCGGTGTATCTGTTATATCTGTACGGTAATAAAGAAAGGAAGCATTCATATATATCGGCAAGGCCCACTGTCTGCCATTGTAATTACCTGCTTGAATGGGACCATCAAAGTGATTATCTAAACTAAAGCTGTCTGCTTCTATAAAACGATCTAACTCCAAAGCATAGTTGGCTTGAGCAAATTCCGCTGCCCAAATAATATCTCCATTATATACATCCACTTCCGAACTCTGAGAACCAAACATCGTTACATATTGATCATGCTGCTGGCCTGTATCGGCCGGCATTTCACGATACTCCACGTTAATATGCGGGTGTTCTTGTTCAAATGCTTCAATTTGACTTTCCGTGGCACCTGTTGTATCTACACCTGTCGCATAGACAATCGTTACCTTTTCATCGGAAGCGCTTTCATTTTCTTCATTACTTTCTGCTTCTGAACTGTCTGTCTCGGAACCATTATCTCCACTGCATGCAACCATAAAAATAACTAATAAATATAATACTCCAAACAGCAATATTTTCTTTATCTGCGGCATTAGATATCCTCCTCTTTTTTATTAGTCGACCTTCTATGAAATCGATTACATTTATTATAGCAGAATGTTCCGCCCGGTCAATTGTTTCTTTTTAAATTTTCAGTCTTTGTTTTGAATTAAATCATCTTTCATAAATTAATATTATTAGCTACCGCTACAGAAAAACACTACGCTTTCCGTGGGCTTGAGCTCAGCCTCCTCGAAAAAAAGAAGTTCGCTTTTTTTCTGCGGGGTCTTCCCTCCGCGCTTTCCCACAGGAGTCTCCGTGTTTTTCTTCCGCTAGTTACTGATTTCAATCATTATTTCGTCATTTTTATAAAAAAACAAAAGTGTAATTTGTTACTTCAATTTATATAGCAGTTCATGTACTTAAATTGTAATAGCAAGAGTCAGATAAATTAAATCCCCCTCTCATTTGTAACAATAGGTATGTCTCTAATCAGGTTGACTCTCTTATAATAAGCTCATGCTCTAAGATTATGTCTTCTACCTCTTCGCCCTGTATTTTTTTTATCAGCATGTCCACCGATATCTCCCCCATTTTATACATCGGCTGTGCAACGGTAGTTAAAGAAGGATACGTCATGCTGGTAAATTCAATCTTATCAAATCCGACTACTGCCATCTCATTTGGAACATCAATCCCTCTGGTATTTAATTCTTTCAATGCTCCAATAGCTAACATATCTGAAACAGCAAACACTGCTGTAAGATTCTTCTTCTTATTCAATATAGAACGCATCACCTGCTGTCCCGATTCAAGTGATACATCGTTGGCAGAATAGAACCAGTCTTCTTCCGGTTCAATATGAAATTCTTTTAACGCTCGAAGATATCCTTTTTTTCTATCCCTCGCATATAGAAAAGACTCGCTCACATTTATGAGTCCTATACGCGGATGCCCCTGCTTTAATAAATATTTTGTTACTTGATAAGCTGCTAATTCACTATCTATTGTTACATAAGGCAAATTTTTCGAACTTACATATTCGCTGCATTGTACAAATGGATACCTTTTTGCCATATTAACCAATACTTGACGGTCAATTGTTGGATCCATCGTGATCGCTCCCACAGCCAGTTGATTTTTTAATAAATCGAAATATACTTTTTCCCTTTCCAATTTAGAATGCGTTTGACAAAGCAGAATATTATAACCATACTCAAGTGCTTTTTCTTCTATCCCTTCTACAATTTTCAAATAAAATTGGTTAGATATCTTAGGTAATAACACTAATAACATCTTACTTTCCGCATTCCGTAAATTCCGGCCTAGGATATTTGGTGAATAATCCAATTCCCGGATGGATTGTTCGACTTTCTTGCGTGTTAATTCTGCAACCGATGAAGGATTGTTTAATACTCGCGATACAGTAGCAACGGACACCCCTGCATGTTTGGCAACATCCTGAATTGTCGGCAATATAATCCCCCCTTTTCAACATATAAATATACCTTTTTATAAGCCATATCACCTCTCTAAAAAAGTAATTGAACTAAATGTAATCCTTTACATTGTATTTTTATCATAATACATAATTCGATAAAAGCAATAGAAAACTGTTTTATATGAGGATGAGTCGATTTTTGAATTTACATCTCAGCAATAATTTTTGAGAGTATAACCTAATATTTTCTAATGAAACAGAAAGCTTTATCATGCAAATTTTGATTATTTCTTTTGGATTCAAAAAGCGATTGCACAATCAGATAATTGACTGTGCAACCGCTCGCTTCTCTCTTATATCCCTAACGTATTCCCTCCATTTACAGATAACGATTGGCCAGTGATGAAATTCCCTGCGTCTGAGGCAAGAAATAAAACAGCGTTTCCTATATCTTGAGGGACTCCCATTCTGCCAAGTGGAACTCCACTCCGATATTCACTCGTATCCTCTGCTTCATGTCGTTCAACCGGTATAAACCCAGGGTTAATCATATTAACAGTAATACTAAAAGGACCAAGTTCATTTGCCCAAGAGCGTGTCAACCCTAGCTGGGAAGCCTTTGCCATGACATAGTTTGAATGATTAGGAATACCTAACTGAACTACTTCACTTCCGATATTTATAATTCGTCCATTCTTTTTTTCTTTCATCCCTGGCAGGACAGCCTTTGTTAATAATAACGGCGCTTTCACAAAGAATTCGAGTTGCTCTAAATAATCTTGCCATGCTAGTTCTTCGATGGACAATACGGGCTGTTGACCTGTGGCATTATTCACCAATATATCAATACTTCCTTGTGTTTCTTCTTCTGCCTGTTTTATCAGTTTTTCTACTGATTCTTCATCCCGTACGTCCCCTTGAATGGCTATCGCTCTTCCTCCATCCGATTCAATAAAATCAACCGTATCTTGCGCATTTTGGTGATTATTCGCATAGTTCACAATGACTGTAGCTCCTGCTTCTGCTAATGTTTTACTTATATGTTTTCCAAGTCCTCTTGAAGCTCCTGTAACCAATGCCACTTTTCCGTTTAGTTTATGAGACATAAGTATTCTCCTTTAATTTAGTATCGAGCTATTTGCACTTTCTTTCTAAATAAAACTCTACGTCATCCTTTCAGTTTGCATGAAAATTAACGTAAAGGGAATCTTTTCCTCCAAAGAACAGAAAGAACTCTGTCGGTAGAGATTCTTAATCGAATTACCAAATATCGGTATTTAAAAACTCAAAAGTTACGTACAAAAGTATTTTTAATATATCAAGTAATACCGTACCCATTCCACGTTTGTAAAAATTTGAAGCACATAACTATGCACCCACACACATTGACTTCCTTCTATGATATCATAGAGAAAACAGCCCATCAGAAGGAGCATCCCCATGAAAGTAAAAATGAACGTACAAACTGCCTACCACGGAGATTTACTACGTGCCGGCAAAGAATATGAAATCGACGAAGAAACAGCAAAACGCTGGATTGCCAGTAAATTGGCTGAGGAAGTACAAGAAATCTCTGAAGATGAATAACAGGTGCATCAATAAAAATTAGACTTTCCTGGATTGATTTTCAAGAGTATCATTCTATCGGTTTGATCAGAACATACAAAAATAGCCCGTCTGCTTTTAAAACAGACGGGCTATTTTCATAACACGCTCCAATCAAAAGTACCTAACGATTCGCAAAAAATTCTTCTGCTTCTTCTAAATACTTCTCTTGATCTGGAGTCAAATCATACTCCTCTTCAATTGCAGACACGGGGCAAACTGCTTTGCATGCGCCGCAATCAATGCAAATATCCGGATCAATATAAAATTGCTTGATACCTTCTTCTATACAATCAACAGGGCAAACACTGACGCATTCTCCTGCTTTTTCACCTCTGCATGGATCAAGAATAACAAAAGCCATGGAAAGAAAACCCTCCTTACATGAATAAACATGGTTCACCTTAAATGATAATTCTTTTAAAGAATGAAGTAAACTGTTTCACCTTTATTTATGTGTATTTTCTGTGAAAAAATAAAGCTTTACCATTATTTGATTTCAATAACCCCTTTTTCTCCAGCATATCCTTCCGTTTTCAGTAATTCGATTTGCCGTCCTTCTTCCAGATTGGTAAAGATAATAGGTGTAATCGTTGACTTGGCATTTTTACCGATATATTCTAAGTCTGCTTTTAATAAAGGCTGGCCTGTTTCCGCTTCTTCGCCTTCTTTGACAAGTATGTCAAATCCTTCTCCTTTGAGATGCACGGTATCGATTCCGATATGAATCATGATTTCTTTACCTGTTTCTGATTCCAGACTAATTGCATGCTTGGTAGGAAAGATGTTACTGACTCTTCCATTTACCGGGGAAACAACGATTCCATCTGACGGTTCAACTGCAAAGCCGTCTCCCATCATCCTGCTGGAAAATAGTTGATCAGGAACGTCTGTAATGGGAAGAAGTTTTCCGCTTAGAGGAGCAGCAATCCCTTCCGCCTTATCTGGATGCTGTCTTTGATGATTTGTCTCTTCCGCAGTATATACATCCAAACTTTCTAATGCTGGTCTAGGCGTCCTCCCGGATATGATATCTTGCATTTGTCCCTTAATGATTTCTGAACGCGGTCCAAAAATAGCCTGAATATTATCCCCTACCTCTTGTATTCCTGAGGCTCCAAGCTGTTTTAGCTGCTTCTTATCAACATGTTTAATCGAATTTACTGATGCACGTAACCTTGTAATACAAGCGTCCAAATGCGTAATATTCTCTCGCCCGCCCATGGCCTCCAGCACATGATAAGCTAAATCAGCCGGCTTCGCTGGTTCGCCGCTGTTTGCTGATTCAATTACTTCTTCCCTTCCCGGCGTCATCAGGTTAAACTTCTTGATAAAGAATCGGAATAAGAAGTAATAAAGGATAGCAAACAGAAGCCCGACTATGATCGCTATCCACCATGATTCCTGATTCGGCAATACACCAAACAGCACAAAATCTATTGCACCTCCTGAGAAGGTATAGCCGACATTGACACTGAACCATGTCATCAATACAAAGGATAGTCCATCCAACACGGCATGAATAAAGAATAAGAATGGCGATACAAATAAAAATGAAAACTCAAGCGGTTCGGTAATTCCTGTTAGGAAGGACGTTAAAGCTCCTGAAGCCAGCAGTCCCGCCACCAGTTTTTTATTCTCCGGTCGTGCCGTATGATACATCGCAAGTGCTGCAGCAGGCAACCCGAACATCATAATCGGAAATTCACCGGCCATAAAATTCCCTGCCGTAATCTCTGCATTATCTCTTAATTGCGCAAAAAATATCGTCATATCTCCACGAATGATTTCACCAGCAAGGTTGGTATATGTGCCAAATTCATACCAAAAAGGAGAGTGAAAAATATGATGCAGTCCAAAAGGAATCAATAGACGTTTAATAAATCCAAACATAAATACAGCAATATATGTACCTTCTTCAATCAGCCAATAGGAAGCGCTGTTCATGATATGTTGGATTGTCGGCCAGATAAACATTAATAAAATGCCGGCAAGGAAAGAAACAGCTGCAGTCACGATGGGGACAAACCGTTTTCCTGCGAAGAATCCTAAGTAGGATGGCATCTCCATATGATGAAACCGGTTAAAACAATAGGCAGCTATCACCCCGGCAATAATTCCACCAAATACACCGGTCTGTAAGGTTCCTATTCCAAGCACACTTGCAAATCCGGGATCCTCCGCTATCAATTCTGGGGTTACCTGCATAAACGAACCCATTACCTGATTCATCACCAAATAACCTACCAGCGCAGCAAGACCGGCCGTTCCGTCACTTGCCAGTCCTATCGCCACACCAATTGCAAAAAGCAGCGGTAAATTATCAAATATAATACCGCCGGCGTCTTCCATTACGGTTGCAGTCAGCTGAATCCAGTCTGCTTCCAAAAACGGAAGATAGCCAAGCATGGTGTTCTGCTGGGCAGCATTGCCAAACCCAAGCAAAAGACCTGCCGCCGGCAAGAGTGCCACCGGCAGCATAAGCGCCCGGCCAACTTTTTGAAGACCTCCAAACGCTTTTTTGAACATCTATAACACCTCTCTCTTTCTTTCTAGCCGTTAAAAAGGCATCAGTAAAAACACAAGGATAGCGCATACAGATACAGAAATACTGTACCCGTCGTTATCTAAGTATTCCTACTCATGCCTGATCGAATCAGTCACACGTATAAGAGGATGTGCACAAAGACCAATAAATAGTACTTTACGGGCAGAGACTATCAGTGCAAAATTTAATTCGTTTTTGATTTTAGCTGGATGTTTTCATGCAGCCGCTGCAAATGAATCGTCAAATAGACTGATTCCGCATCAAAAACAGGTTTCTTTAACGTCTGCTGCATAATTTTAATCAGCTTCCAGGACAAATTATAGAACACGGGATATTCTTCTTTTAACAGGTCTGCCATTTTTCGTGGCTCTTCTACCTTGTCCCCATTTAAAACTCGTTCTATCGTATACCGGAGATGTCTGACAAAACGGACATAATCCATACTGTCTCTGTCTAGTGTTATATAGAGCTGATCCTCGATTATCTTAATTAAATTAGAAACAAGCTGCGAATACCGGTTGATTTCATTTAGTGCTGTTCCCTCCATTGCACTATGAACGTGTAATGCGACAAAACCAATCTCTCCCTCCGGCAAATGGACTGGTAAAAATTGATTCATATATTCTACAATTTCGGAGGCAATTTCATATTCAAATGGATAGAGCACCTTCGTCTCTGCTAAAAATGGATTACGTATTTCTAACCCCTGCTGCAAACGGGCAATCGCGAAAATAATATGATCGGTCAATGCAACCAGCGTATGCTCATCCGTGAATGTATTGATGCGTTTTTTGATTATTTCTATCGAATCCACAATACTCTGCAGTGTTTTTTCATCGATATTATCAATAATTTTTTTATAATTTTCCTGTTCCTCTCTGTCCCGAAGAACAAACAGCTTCTCCACGGTTTTGGATTCAATGAGATCTCGCTTCTTTTTAGCAAATCCGATGCCCTTCCCGATAAGGATAACTTCATTTTGATTCGTATCTTCGGCAATAAGAACATTGTTATTGAGTGATTTGATTACAGAAAAGGCATCCATATCAATCATCCCTTCTACATTTTAGCCGTCTCTTCTTCCTATTATATAACACTTAAATCAAACTGCAAATTATGGATTTTTCAGGAAATACGGTCTTTTTACTCAGGTAGATGTTACTGCTGCTTCGTCAGATTTCCTGCTTCCCTTCTCGCTGCGTTTTACTTTCCCATCAGAAAAGCCCCCGTTTTTCATGCGGGGACTTCACTGCATTATTTATCTTTTAATTTCGCAAGCGCATCTGCAAGGGCATTATTTTTAAAATCATCCTGCTTTTTCATATACTTGTTGACATCTTTTTTAGATACCTTCTGATTCTTTTCCTTCTCTTTTCTTGCTTGGAAGGTGGACAGTTTTTCACGGTGACCGCAGGAGCACGTAAACATCTGACCTTCTCCCTCGCCGCGGAGCTCTAAGCGCTTATGGCAATTAGGACAGCGGGCATTCGTATATTTTGCGATATTCTTTTTCCCGCCGCAGCTTCGGTCCTGACAGACCAGCCGTTTCCCGTGCTTGTTTTTTACTTCCAGCATCAGCTTGCCGCATTTCGGGCATTTTGTCCCTGTCATATTATCGTGCTTGAACTTTTCCTCACTTGCTTTTATTTCTTGAACTGCCTGTTTGGTATATGTCTTAATTTCCTTTAAAAAGACATCTTTTTTCAGCTTGCCTTCTGCGATCTGTGCTAATTTTTGCTCCCATTCTGCCGTTAAAATAGGCGAACGGAGCTTTTCTGGCGCTAATTCTAAGAGCTGTCTGCCGGTGGACGTCAGATAAATATACTTTCCTTTCAGCTCCATATATTGATTATTGAACAGCTTTTCAATAATATCCGCACGTGTAGCAACCGTTCCAATACCGCCAGTCTGCTTCATTGTTTTCACAAGCTCTTGTTTTTTCGTTTCCATATATTTTGTCGGGTTTTCCATTGCCTGCAGGAGGCTTCCCTCTGTAAATCGTTCCGGCGGTGTTGTCTGCCCTTCTTTAATGGTAAAGCTGAGCGCCATTTCCTCTCCTTTGGTTACTTGAGGAACATTGGAACGAATCTCTTCTTCATCGTCCGCTTGATGCTGGTAAATTTCCTTCCAGCCTAAAGCAACAACTCTGTTTCCTTTTGCTTCAAAGATTTCTCCGGCAGCTTCTACCGTAATACTTGTCTGTTCATATTCATACGGCTTGGAAAGTGCTCCTAAGAAACGTTGAACAATCAGCTGATAAATTTTCCGCTCCTGATTAGACAGCGCGCTATAATCCACTGTTTCTTCTGTCGGGATAATCGCGTGGTGATCGGTTATCTTGCTGTTATCCACAATAGCTTTACCAGTGCGTAAATCTTCTTTTAAAATTTTATTCGCAGCTTTCGCATATTCATCCACACCGCATGCCCTTACACGTTCTTTTAATGTAGAGACCATATCCGTTGACAGATGCCTTGAATCGGTTCGCGGATAGGTGACAAGCTTATGCTGCTCATATAATTTCTGCAGTACAGATAAAGTTTGTTTTCCGGAAAATTGATAAATCCGGTTGGCATCCCGCTGTAAATCCGTTAAGTCATATAAGGTTGGTGCATGTTTTTTCTTATGCTTTTTATCCATATGCTGAATCAATGCTTTTTCCTTCGATACCTTTGCTTTTAATTTATCCGCTGCTTCTTTAGAGAAAATACGGGACTGGTTCTTGTTGTCCTTCCAAGTAACGGCAAACCCGCCTTTCGTTTTTCCCTGCAGCTGATAATATATCTTTGGCTTGAATTGATTGATTTCCTGTTCGCGCATCGCAATCATTTCCAGTGTCGGCGTCTGGACGCGGCCGCTGGATAAGGAAGCATTATGCTTGGTGGTTAAAGCTCTTGTTGCATTTAATCCGACATACCAATCCGCTTCCGAACGCGCTACGGCAGATTGATACAAATTCCAATACTGATTTCCAGGCTTTAAATTCCGGAAGCCATCCTTGATTGCTTTATCCGTAACCGAGCTGATCCATAGACGCTGCACAGGCTTCTTAACACGCGCTTTTTCAATAATCCATCTGGCAACGAGCTCTCCCTCTCTTCCGGCATCAGTTGCAATCACAATGTCTCCTACATCCTGACGTGACATTTGCTGCTTCACTGCTTGAAATTGCTTGTCCGTTTTCTTCATGACCACTAATTTCAAATGATCCGGAAGCATCGGTAAATCTTCCATATTCCATGTTTTATATTTAGGGTCATACGTTTCGGGATCTGCCAAGGTAACTAAATGTCCCAGCGCCCATGTCACAATATACTGTTTTCCCTCTTGATAGCCATTTCCTTTTTTGTTACATCCGAGGACTCTTGCTATATCTCTGCCTACAGACGGCTTTTCTGCTAATACCACTGTCTTACTCATATCTATCCCTCATTTTATCGAATTCTAGTCTGTTACTACTTTAACATATTTCCTTCTAATACGTTCACCCAAGGCACACATTGCACCCAAAAACATAGAATATCATACACAAAAATTACAGGAATGACATGGCTTCATACTCTTTTTTGAAGCTTTTACTTCTACTTATTAGAGGATGTTCAAAAATTCCAGGATGATAAGCAATGAACGCTTTAGTTGATTTTTTTTGAGCATGCACTATTAGAAAGAGGATGTTACGTATGATATATACAGGTATGCTTTTACTCGTTATTGCGGTAAGTCTGGATGGATTTAGTGTAGGAATAACCTATGGGATGCGGCAAATCAAAGTGCCTCTTCTCTCTTTATTTGTTATTATGTTCTGCTCCGGGTTGATTGTCTTTCTATCGATGGAGGTAGGCGATTTCTTGCGTTCCTTTATTTCTCCTCAGGGAGCCAGTATGCTTGGCGGAGGTATTCTTATCTTTTTAGGTGTCTTCTCCCTTATTTCCATGTTTCGCTCACAAGAAACGGAAGCAGTCAAAAACGGAGATCACGCTTCCTCCAATGTTAAATTTGAAAATATGAAAACCGTGCTCACCCGTCCAAAAGAAGCCGATTTAGATAAGTCTGGTATTATTTCTATTAACGAATCCATTCTATTAGGTTTCGCTTTAGCTCTCGATGCATTCGGTGCTGGAATCGGCGCTGCGATGCTTGGATACTCCCCGTTGATTACGGCTTTATTAACAGCTGGCATGAGTGGATTGTTTTTATTTAGCGGCATCATGTTCGGAAGTTATTTATGGAGAATACCTGCCTTACAGCGTTTATCTTTTTTACCATCTGTATTTCTGATTACGCTGGGATGCTGGAATATTTTCAGCGGTTCTTAAAACATTAAATGTTGCATTAGGGCAACCTTTTGGAAGAAAAGAAATCCACCGTATAAATACATTCATGATACGGTGGATTTTTATCGTTTTATTATTCCATCACACTTATTTATTTAAAGAATGGATTACTTCCTGTAAAGGCATATCCATCATCGAATTTAGTTTTAAATGATAATTTTCAAAAGGCAGGGAAGCCGTTACAGGATTCGGAACGATAACGGTTGGAATATTTATTTCCTGTGCAGCGATAAGCCCATTTAAAGAATCCTCAAAAACAATTGCTTCATGAGATTCCAATTCTAATTTTTCAAGTGCTTTTAAAAATAAATCCGGTGCTGGTTTAACTCTGTCTACCATATCCTTTGTCACTACATAATCAAAATAAGAAAGCAGATTTAAATGCTTTAAATGCGATGTTGCCCATGAAGTATCTGAGCTGGTTGCCAGCGCAACGCCCAGCCCTGCATCCTTTGCATCCCGAAGATACTCGACCACGCCTTCTCTGGCTTTTTCATTTCTGATATATTGCGTGTGAAGTGCTGCAGCCTGATACTGAATATCCTCTATATTCAGCTGATTCCCTAATTCCTTTTGCAAATAAGGATAAAACTGTTTGTCATCTGAACCAACACTTTTCACAAATTCCTCCAGCGGGAGTTCAAACTGAAATTGTGATTGCAGCACTTTTTTAAAAGCATGATACCAAGCAGTTTCTGTGTCTAAGATAAGCCCGTCGAAATCAAAAATAACACCTTTTATCATGAATTTCCTCCTTCGCCAACGTCTTTCTTTTTTAAGTAATAATATTTAATAGAATCGTAATCGTAACAATACTGACTATCGTCGAGATAAACGTAATCGTTGATACAAGCTCCGGCTCTGTATCAAATTCAATGGCATACATTGTAGTTGTTGCAGCTGTCGGCATGGCAGAAATAATAATCAATACCGTCCCGATCAACGGATCCATCGGCACAAGCCAGACAAAGATGGCTGCCAGAATTGGTGCGGCAATCATTTTTAAGGTAACGGAAGAAAGCACAACCTGCCAATCTATCTTTAATGCCGTTAATGATCCCAGCTGCATACCGAGCATAATCATCATCACAGGAATAGCGGCGTCTCCGACCATTTCGATCGTAGAATGGATATAATCTGGTATTGTAATAGATTGCAGCGAAAAGAAAAAGGCTAATATCGCCGCATAGGTTGTCGGCATTTTTAGGATGTTCATAAATGCTCTCCGCATCCCGCTCGTACTTCTGGATGCATAGTAAATGCCAAAAAAATTATTCTGCAGGGACTGAACTACCATGATAAATATGGCATAAGGCACTGCTGCATTGCCGATACTATATAAAACTACCGGCAGACCATAATTCCCCGAGTTCATAAAGCCAGTTGAAAGAATGGCTGCACTCTCTTTATTGCCGTCCCAGCCAAAGATTTTTGCCAGCATTTTATTAATAAATACCATGACATAAAATAAGGCAAACATATAAATGAGAATTACTAAAAATCCAGAATCAAATTCTGCATCATACAACGTTACAAATACCAGCGCTGGTGACAGGATATATAAACAGACAGCAGACACTGACCGCACATCCAACACACGGATACGCTGCAGGATAAATCCAGTTGCAAAAACAGCCATAATCGGTAAAATAACTTCAATAAATAATAACATATGTACATCTCCACGCTTTTTTTCAATTAATTCAAGTGTATCATATGGCGTCAACTATATTTTTATGCCAAACTGTCATCAGCTGTAAATTCCCTTCAAAAAACCTCACACACTAAAAAAAGTTGACAAATCAAAAGAAAACGTACATACTAGTAAAGTTAAGAAGTAACAGTTGTGATTTGGCATTCTGTGAAGCTTTTTGTAAATGCTTATTCACACTGGCGCGGCTAAGGGGCCGCAAGGATGCAGCAGAAGGTTTGGGGCTGCATTGCTTAAGTTAGAAAAGATGATTTTAGAATATTTACCGCGGACATTCCGTAAGCGTTATACGGATAGATGGCTCAGCAAATCTAACTGAGTCAGGACAAATAAACGAATCATATGATTTAGGAATGAATTTAATTTCTCCTGAATTTTATGTTCCAACTTAAAATTAATTTTGATATCACGTGTTACTTTAATCATAAAGGGGTACTCTTTAAAGAGAGTATCCCTTTTCCAAATTTCACATATTTTTGAAAGGAGCATCTAATATGCCGACAGACTTGCCAATCGGTTCCATTATAGCCATGACCGTTTTACGAAAAATAGATACTGGATATGTTTTATCTGCTTATGGAGAAGAAGTGCTGCTTCATCATAACGAAGCACAATCCGTCTTAGAGCTGGACCAATCTGTTGATGTCTTCCTCTATGTAAATAAAAAAGAACAGGTAAATGCCACTACATATTTACCCTCTGTCACGCTTGGATTATATGATTGGGCGGAGGTTGTGGGTGTTCTTCCCCGTTTAGGTGTTTTCGTCAACATCGGCACCTCGAAGGATATTCTTGTTTCCAAAGACTCCCTGCCTTTATTCCAGGAAAGCTGGCCGCGTTCCGGAGATCGTTTATATATCACGCTGCAGCTTGATAAAAAAGGACGCCTGTTGGGAGTACCTGCATCTGAAAATATTATTGCGAATAATGTCTTTGCCGCACCGGAACAGCTGAACCAGCAGACGGTTATCGGCACTGTTTATTATACGAATAAAGAAGGGGCAGCGATCATCACCAGTGAAGGCTACCGCGGTTTTATCCATCGAACAGAGCGAAAAATGGAACCTCGCGTCGGACAAGTAGTTGAAGGAAGAGTGATTGCCGTGAAAGAAGACGGATCCATTAATGTCTCTCTCCGCCCGCTGAAGCAGGATAGTTTATCCGATGATGCAGATGCGATTTTAAAGCATCTGGAAGCGAATAACGGCGCCATCCCTTTTCATGATAAAAGCGATCCCGAAGAAATCCGGGCCACATTTCAAATCAGTAAATCTGCTTTTAAACGTGCAGTAGGAACATTATTAAAGCGGGGACAAATCAAACAGGAAAATGAACAAATCATTAAAGTGGAATAATCCAGTCATAAAAATAAAAGCAATGTCTGCTTTTTCGAACAGACATTGCTTTTATTTTTATGCTTCTACACTTTTGTAAGCGTCCAGAACTGCTGATATAATGAATCCAATTGCTCCCGCAAACATACAAGCAATTCCAATTCCGCCAAATCCAGCTCCTGCAAAATCAACTTTTGGTGCGATTGATGCTACAAGAATCAATAAAATTCCCACAAGTGCCAAGAATAGATTTGGATAATAACCAGCATGGGATTCTTTGGAAGTCATTCTAACGAGAAAAATACTGATAAGTGCTGTAATCGCTGTTAAAATAGCTCCAAATGTGATAACTGCTTCTACCATTTCCTCACCCCACCATTAATTAATTACACTACTTTTAGTCTACAATTGAAGAATAAGAAAGTCAATATTCATCTCATCTGCACAGGGAGGAATATTGAAAAGGTATCAGGTTGTATATTCGCCATTAATTCGTACATAATCATAAGACAAATCGCATCCCCAGACAGTAGCTTGTTCTTTCCCCAGCGCTAGAGACACCGTTATCTTTATTTCCGGATTCTCCAGATAGGATTGAATTTGGTCCAGGTTCTCCTTATCGCCAATCGGCTTTCCTTGATAAATCAAGGTGTCCCCAAAATAGATAGCTATCTTTTCCAAATCTACCTCTATTTCATCTTCACATTTTCCGATTGCCATCGCGATACGCCCCCAATTGGCGTCTTCTCCAAAAATAGCCGTTTTCACAAGCGGTGAATTAACAATGCTTTTCCCTATCTTCTTCGCTTGCAGAAAACTGGAAGCTTCATTTACAGTTACCTCCACCAGCTTGGTTGCTCCTTCTCCATCACGGGCAATTTCTTGAGCCAGGCCGATACTCATTGCCGTCAGAGCTTCTTTGAATGCTTGTAAATCTACCTTTCCAGCAGCCCCGTTTGCCATGATTGCTACCGTATCGCTTGTACTCGTGTCCGTATCAATACTGACCATATTAAATGATTGATTAACCGCTTCCCGCAATAATTTCTCCAGCTCATCTGCAGAAATAGCTGCATCTGTAACAAAATAAGAAAGCATCGTAGCCATATTCGGCTCTATCATTCCAGAGCCCTTCGCCATTCCAACCAGGGTAGCGTCACCGATTTTGCACATTTTTAATTTGGGATAGGTGTCTGTTGTCATTATTGCTTCCGCCGATTTATCTAATCCGCCTTCCACCAGATTATTTTTAAGATTTTTTATGCCTGCCCGCATCTTATCCATTGGCAGCTGGTACCCTATCACTCCTGTTGATGAAGGTAAAATATCCTCTGGAGCGATGTCTAATTCCGCAGCAATTAATTCGTTTAGCTCGATCACATTTTTTATGCCTTCTTCTCCTGTCGCTACATTGGCATTTTTACTATTGATTGCAAAGCATTGTAATTTACCATTCGCAACATTTTGCTTTCCAATAGGAATAGGCGCTCCACAAAATCGGCTCTGTGTAAACATGGCAGCCGCATTTGCCGGCTCTGTTGATAATATAACCGTAAAATCCAGCGTTTCATCCTTGATTCCCAGACTTTTCGAACATGTATAAAATCCTTCAGGCATATTTTCTAAAATATATTCCTTGTCTTCCAGTAAATTTTTCATTTTTATGTACTGCCCCTTTTATTTAATATCTCAACTTTCGCACATTAAAAAGTAACTTCATTTCCATAGAAACAGGAGTTGATTGTTCCTTCACTAACACCCTTGATAAAGATTATAGAAGGTGAAGTGTAAAGCACCGCTGCGGCGGACCATTTTGCTTTCCGACGTACAGGACGTACTAGTGCAGACGTTGCAACAGGACGTTGCGACATTAGTCTGCCTAGGGGCACGCTCTTCAGCTAACTTTTGCCAAGAAGAGCACTTGGCAAAAGTTAGCTGAAGATGGTGCTGATCCCTCAGGAGTCAAAACGGTCCGCCTCCGCTAGCAGGATATTCTATGCGTGAAAAACAACTCACCAAATGGATGTTTAATCAGATAGAACATCTTTTTCATGCTGCATGGTAACATGTTCCGCCAAGATTACTTTCTGTGTTCTGTGCATAAATGTTATTCGCTGTAGAATCCTATCTGAGCGCAGGCCAACCACGGAGACTCCTAAGTGGTTTGCAGGCTAAACCCGTGACTCCTGGGGTTGCGATTACTCACCCCATCGAAAAGCGTTGTCACAACGCCTGCACTTGCACGTCCTGGGACTGCGATTACTCGCCCCATCGAAAACATTTGTGCATCGCAGGGCGAGCTGAAGATCCACTTGAAAAGCGGTTTTCTTTTCAAGTTAGCTGAAGCCGTCCCCATGGAAAGCGGAGTGGTTGGCCGGAGCGGAGCTATGCACCATCACCAATTCCAAAAAGGCGGAATATTTTACCAACATGCAAGCACGGTAATGGAGAACATGTTCACTCTGGAATAGCAAGATATATATGCTTATTCTTAGGTGCGAAAGTTGAGTTAATATCTTAAAATATACTAATCTATAGTTGTCGTAAGAAACTTTCTGATGAGAAATAACATATAATAAATATGCACTAAAATGATTAAATATGCAATATGTATTTTGAAATAATTCGAATAAATAGAAGGGTGACATGCAGGGAAAGCAAGATAACGCTTTTTCTTCTAAAGAAAACTTGGCATTCGCGAATGCTTTAGTTAGGACTGGGACTGCGATTACTCGCACCATCAAAAGCACTGCACTTATACTTTATTCCTTTAATTCTTTATACTTAAAGTGCAAAAATAGAATACAATTCCCATAAATGGAGGTATACTTATAATTGGTATATATTTCTATAATATGAAAACAAGGAGGAGGAAATATGCAAACGTTCGCAAATTACGCCTATGAACGACCGGATCTTCCAAAAGTGAAAGAGGATTTTTATCAAAAGCTGGAGCAATTCCAAAACGCTGCTTCCATGGAGCAGGCAATTACTGCTATTGATACCATTAACGCGATCCGAAATCACCTTTCAACCATGTATAATCTTGTATTCATCCGCGCTTCCATCGATACCCGCGATGCATTTTATCACGAGGAACGGGATTTTTTTGATGCGCATATTCCGGAAATTCAGGAATTATCTACCGCATTTTATAAAGAACTCCTGAAATCTCCTTATGAAGCACAGCTTCGAGATAAATATGGTTCTCAATTATTTGATTTGGCGGAATGCGAAATTAAGGCTTTCTCGAAAGAAATCATTCCACTGCTGCAGACAGAAAATAAGCTGACCTCTGCTTACTCCAAATTAATTGCATCTGCAGACATTGAATTCCGTGGTGAATCATATACGCTGGCACAGCTCGGACCATTTGCAGAGGATCCAGACCGCCAAACCCGAAAGGAAGCACTGGAGGCCAGACAAAGTTTTTTTGCAGAGAATAAAGAAAAGCTGGATCGCCTCTATGACGATTTAGTGAAAACACGTCAACAAATTGCGGAAAAGCTAGGTTTCAAAAACTTTGTTGATGTTGGCTATCTTCGCATGCAGCGTGTTGATTATAACGCAGAAATGGTCCAGCGTTACCGCAAACAAGTGGAGGAAGTCATTGTACCGATTGCGACAAAGCTTTATGAAAAGCAGGCTAAACGAATTGGTGTAGATTCCTTGAAATTCTATGATGAAGCCTTTGTTTTCGCTTCTGGAAATGCCGCTCCGAAGGGCAATCCGGATTGGATTATTGAAAATGGCAAGAAAATGTATAATGAATTATCAGATGAAACCAGCGCATTCTTTCAGTTTATGCTGGACCGCGAGCTGCTGGATTTAGAGGCAAAGAAAGGCAAGGAAAGCGGCGGATATTGCACGTATATTGAAGATTATCAGTCTCCGTTTATTTTCTCTAATTTTAATGGAACCTCTGGAGATATCGATGTCTTGACGCATGAAGCAGGACATGCTTTTCAGGCTTATTCCAGCCGTCATTTTTCTGTTCCGGAATATTATTTTCCGACAAGCGAATCTGCCGAAATTCACTCCATGAGCATGGAATTTTTCACCTATCCGTGGATGGAAAATTTCTTTAAAGAGGATGTAGACAAATATAAGTATGCACATCTTTCTGACGCAATTCAATTTCTGCCATATGGCGTTGCAGTAGATGAATTCCAGCATCTCGTTTATGAAAACCCGGACTGGACACCAGAGGAGCGCAATCAAGCTTGGCGCAATCTGGAAAAGAAATACCTGCCGCATCGCAATTACGATGGAATAGAAAGCTTAGAATCAGGTGCTTTCTGGCAGAAGCAGGGGCATATCTATGAGGACCCGTTTTATTATATCGATTATACGCTTGCACAAATCTGTGCCTTTCAATTTTTAAAGAAATCACAGGAAAATCGGGAAAAAGCATGGCAGGACTATCTGGACCTGTGCAAAATCGGCGGCTCCAAGCCATTTTTAAAGCTTGTTCAATCTGCCGGTTTAGCGTCTCCTTTTGAAGAAGGAACGGTCGAAGCGGCGGTTGATTTTATTGAAAACTGGCTTGATCAGGTTGACGATCAGGCGCTATAACACATTTAGGTGAGAAGCTGATAAAGAAGGCTTCTCTCTTTTTTTGTCTGCTGGGTTTTGCCCTCACATTATGATAAAATAAGAGTAGTTTTAAGGAGAAAAGGAGATTACAATGACTTATCGCGCATTATTTTTAGATATTGACGGAACCATCCTGCAGCCGGACCACACCTACACGCCATCCACGCAAGAAGCAATCCGGCAAGTAAAATCTGCTGGGTTGGATGTGTTTTTATGCACAGGCAGACCGTTTGTGGATATCCAAAATTTAGCCTCTAATTTTGAGATCACCTCCACGGTTACCTATAATGGCGCCTACGCGCTTCATCAAGGAGATGTTATTTTTAACGCCCCGATGAAACAAGAGGATGTAGAAAAAATGGTATCCATTGCCGGTCAAAGTGAAAGTGAGATGGTACTCTACACAACCGAAAATAATTACTTCACTTCTTTAACGAACCCGTATGTGGAGGATTTCAATAACGTATTCCAGCTGCATCAAAATAAAATCTTCACACCGGATGTCGCAGATAAAATTGTTTCTGCTTCCGCAATTAATGTGACAGAAGAGCAGGTAAAGGACTTTGAAATCACCGAGGATTACCACCTCTCCAAGGTAAACGTGCCTCATGCGAGTGAATCCTATGATGTGCTTCGGACTTCTGTCAATAAAGGAATCGCTATTAAACACATGCTGGAGCATCTGAATATCTCTCCTTCTGAGGTAATTGCTTTTGGAGACGGAATGAATGATAAAGAAATGCTTCAGTTTGTCGGCACAGGCATTGCCATGGGAAATGCCGATTCCAGATTAGTGGAATATGCGGACTTTCAAACAACATCGGTGACAGATTCAGGTATTTTTAACGGATTGAAAAAGCTTGGTCTGGTGAAATAATAGATTAACGAAAAAGCATGGAAAGGCTGCATTTCCATGCTTTTTCTATCTAGCTAATATATCATTTAGCGCAGCTTCTCATACTCCAGCATGACCGCTTCCGTAATCGGATGATTCTGTTCTAATCCGCTCACCTCTGCAAAAGCTGCTGCCGGCCCATTTTTTTGAATCATTCTTTGAAGCTTCACTGCTTCTTCATCGCTTTTATTTTGAAACCGTAAAGCAGCTGCCATCGCTTTGGCTAAATAGGTCGGCGCAGCAGATGTAAATTCCAAATACATACTTGCCGGCCGTACAAAGCGGTCTTTCGGCCCAAGCTTGCGAACCGGCCCTCTGCCCACACGGGTTACTTCATCAGAAATATGCGGATTTTGGAATCGGTCGATGATTTTTTGAATATAGGCTCCATGTGCTTTGGCGTCAAATCCATAGGCCTCTATTAAAGCCTGGCCAGTCTCCTGTAATACACCGTTTAAGGTATCCGTCACCGCTTTATCCTGCAGCGCTCCGTCAATGGTTTCATATCCATGATAGCTTCCCAAATAAGCTGTCGCTGCATGCCCGGTATTAACAGTAAACAGCTTCCGCTCAATATAGGGCCCAAGCTCTTCAACGTAAGTGATTCCTTTTATATCAGGTAGCTCGCCTTGGATAAATGTCTTCTCCACGACCCATTCATAATAAGGCTCCACACGAACATCCAGCAAATTCGCATTTGTTTGATTCGGTACAATTCTATCTACTGCCGCATCTGGAAAACCAAATAAATCGTCAAAGCCTTCCTGATCTGTTTCACTGATTTCCTGGTAAACATATTCCTTTAATAACGTACTCCCGCCAATCATATTTTCGCAGGCAATGATGGCAAGCGGTTTCCGGCGAATATCGATTCTTTCCACAAGTCCTTTGGCAATCGCTTTTGCGATGACAGGCAAAATATTCGGCCCGACAGCGGTTGTAACGATATCCGCATCGATGATCGCATTCGTCACAGCCTTCGGGTCTTCTATACTGTTAATACCAGAAATATGTTCTACAGTGACCGCATCACTTGTTTCATCTGCAAAATGAACCTGGTATGATTTGTTTTGATTAATGCTTGAGATAATTTCGTCGTTAACATCTACAAAGGTAACCTCGTACCCTGACTGATCCAGTAAAAGTCCAATAAAGCCCCTGCCGATATTTCCTGCACCGAAGTGAACCGCCTTCATTAGTCATTCACCTCATTAAGGGTTGCTATAATTTCCTCCTTAGAAGCTGCCTGCGTCAATTTCTCCACATTCTCTTCTTCTGAGCAGATAATAGCAATCTGCGATAATATTTCTAAATGCTCATCTCCTTTTCCCGCAATACCAATCAACAGTTTTACGATATTTCCATCGCCAAAATCAACGCCGTCCGGAACCGTGACAACTGACAGTCCCGTTGCTAAAACTTCTTTTTTCGCATCTTCTGTACCGTGCGGAATAGCTAATGCATTTCCCATAAATGTCGTTGCAATCGCTTCACGCTCCAGCATCTTATCAATATAGTTTTCTTTCACATAGCCGTTATTTAATAAAATGCCGCCAACGTAACGAACCGCTTCCTCCTTGGATGCGAGCTGTACACCTAATTCAATATTCTCTGCGCTTAAAATTTCTTTTGTCATGGATATGCACTCCTTTTTTAAAACTTGGATAAGGTAACTACTTATCTTAATTAACGGTTTTCCTCTTGGTAAAACTTTTCCTGAATAAATAATTGAAACTGCTTTGTCAAAGCTTGCTTAATTTCTTTTTCTTCTGCTTCCTGAAGCAGCTGCAGATACGTATCATCCTGAATAATCAAGCCGCTGATAAAGCTTAAAATATCTAATGCTTCTGGATGCACAGCTTCCGGAGCAAGCATGATCAAAATACGGGATACATCCATCTTTGTTCCGTCCATTGCCTCTACTTCTTCCTTCTTAGGCAATTGAAAAACATAGAATCCCGGCCCGTTAATCGTATCTGATCTGGTATGAAATAAAGCAAGCTTTGAATCAGGAATCCCTAAACCTCCCTGAGCTTCTCTCTTGGTCAATTTTTCAAACAGGATTTTTTGATTTTCAATCAGGCCGTGCTGCTGTAATTGAAGACAAATAGATGCCAAGAAAGGCCGCTTCCCTTCTTTCAGATGAAATAATTTAAACCGGTTTAACACCTGTAAAATGATGTCTGAATAACGATGCATTTCTTGAAGGTTTACTAGAAAATCTCCTTCCATCATCTTATTTGTTTTCACTGATGATGAAGGCCGTGTTAATGCTGCTTTTCGGATGGCTGTCTTCACTTTGGCAGCCTCGTCCTCTGTCAGCATCGGTGAAATGTGCACATAGCTTTGATTCAAATTTTCTAAAAGAACGGTCGAAACAATGACATCATATTCTAAAAGCTCCTCTTGCTTTAAATCAAAAATGGATTGGTGCCTGGCCAGCTCTATTTCTGGAAATTTACGTTCTAATTTGGTGGCCAGCATTTTTGATGTCCCAATCCCTGTGGAACAAATAACCAGAACACGTACATCTTGACGCTCCTCGGTCTGCAGAAGTGTCGCTGCAAAATGTAGGACAATATAAGCAATTTCTTCTTCCGGAATCTGCAACTCCGGAAAGACAGATGCAGTACATGCTTCAATTATTTCGAAAAGCTCCATATAATCCCGTTTGATTTCTGCCAGCATCGGATTATGAATATTCATCTGCTGTTTCATTCGATAGATAGCTGGCTTTAAATGCGTGGTTAAATCGTTTAAAAAGCGGTTATTTGCCGATAAATCAATCTGCAGCTCTTCTCCTGCTTTGCGAATGAGCTCCTTCACCCGATGTGCCAGATCCATACTGGCCTCTTCCAGCAAATAGGATTGATTTTCTCTAAGCTTTGCTCCCATTAAATGCATCGTAATATAGCCAATCTCGTCCTCCGGAATCTCGATGGAAAAAACAGTCTCCAGTTTTTCAATTAATTTAGCTGCAATGTGGTATTCCTGCTTCCCCTGAATCTCCTGTTTATACCCCTCATCAAAATGGATGGTATCTCCTTTTTGCAGTCTTTCAATCGCAAGCGCCAAATGAACAACCAGCCCGACATACGCACTGTCCGCCAAATGATAAGGAAGCTCCCTGCCGATTGCCTGCACCTGCTCTTCTATTTTTTCTAATTTCAGCGGGTCAACGAGACCTAATAACCGGTCAGAAATCGTTTCACCCTTTGCTTTTTCTTCCTTATTTTTTGCTTTGATTTTCTCCACAAATTCAAATAGATCAATATGACGGGAGATTAAATTACTTAATACAGCCCGTTTTTTCACTTCATCCCCTTGAATTTCTACGCCATATCCTTTTTTCCGGACAAGCTCTAAATCAAAAGTCTGGATACGCTTCTCAATGTTATCCAAATCCTGAGAAATTGTAGCGATCGTCACATTCAATTCACTGGAAAGGGTAAATAATTTAATCGGCTCATGAACCTGAATTAAAGTATTTAATAAAATAGATTGTCTTTCTTCTTCCGATAATTCGACCCCGTCCAGCAGTGCGACCTGTTCTTTTAATTGCTGCTTCTTCTGCAACTTTCCGTTAATCGTAATTCCAGAACCTGCCTTTTTATAAAAAGTCAGTTGATAAGCTGCTAATACATCCTCTAATTTCTTTAGTTCACGGTGAATGGTTCTGGTACTGACGTTCAGTTTATCCGCTACTTGTTTTACTGTTTTTTCTTCTTCATCCGATAGTAAAAAAGACAGGATATTTCGTTCACGACTAGTAAGATACATTGCCATTCACCTCCCTTCCGCAGATAGCCTTCCCTTAATAGAGAAGGCTATTACTTTATTATAACTGCACAGAACACATCAATCCTTTAATCGTTCGACCAATTCATCGTAGCGCGGGCTGTTTAAGAAATTATCGACAGAAATATGCTCTGCATCCGGACGTTTTGCTTTCGCCCTGTCTGTCAGTGTTTTTTGCGTAATGATAATATCCGCATCATCCGGGATTTCATTTATTGCTTTATTGGTTACATCGATGGCAATATCGTTTTTCTTGAATTTATTCTTTAATAAGGAAGCTCCCATTGCACTGGAGCCCATTCCGGCATCACATGCAAAAATAATTTTATTCACATCTGTTGGGTCCTTCACAGGTATTTCGATATCCGCTTCTTCCTTTTCTCCTGTCAGAGAACTGCTGACACTGCTTTTCTTTCCTTTCATTGCTTCCATCTTTTCAGTAGAAGCGGTAAGATCCTCTTCCCCGCCTTTTGAAGTCTTCAGGATAAAGGAAGCGATACCAAAGGAAACGGCAGTTGCTATAATAACACTTAAAATAACTCCGACATAACTGTTAGCAGGTGTCATGAATATAACAGCGAAAATACTTCCTGGTGAGGCAGCAGCTCTCAACCCTGCATCAAATAATTGAAGTGTAAATATTCCTGACATACCACCAAAAATAGCTGCAATAATTAGCGTAGGTTTCATTAAGATATAAGGGAAATAAATTTCATGAATACCACCTAAGAACTGAATAATTGCTGCCCCTGGCGCAGATGCTTTGGATACGCCTTTTCCAAAGAAAGCAAAAGCAAGTAATATTCCTAGACCAGGTCCAGGATTCGCTTCAAGAAGGAACAGAATAGATTTTCCTGTTTCTAATGACTGTTCTGATCCAAGCGGTGTCAGAATACCGTGGTTAATCGCATTATTTAAAAATAGTGTCTTGGCAGGTTCGAGAATAATACTGGTTAACGGTAATAAACCCGCACTGACAATAGCTTCAACACCTCTTCCTAAAGCATTTGTTAAGCCAGAAACGATTGGTCCAATTCCAGCTACAGCAATCATCGCAAGGATAGCGGCTAAAATCCCAGATGAGAAATTATTATATAACATTTCAAAGCCCTGGCGAATTTTTGCCTGAAATAGATCATCCACTTTCTTCATCAGATAACCGGCTAATGGGCCCATTACCATCGCTCCAAGGAACATTGGCTGTTCTGCTCCGACAATAACCCCCATTGTCGCAATGGCACCTACAACTCCTCCACGGAAATCATAGACCATACGTCCGCCTGTGAAACCAATCAATAATGGCAATAAATATTTAATCATTGGATCAACTAAGCTAGCCATCGTTTCATTTGGAATCCAGCCATCCGGAATAAATAAAGCTGTAATTAACCCCCAAGCAATAAAAGCACCGATGTTCGGCATAATCATTCCACTGAGGTTACTGCCAAATTTTTGTACTTTTGCACGTAATCCACCGTTTTGTGTTGACATATTGTTAAACTCCTTTCCCTTTTGAATTCATTTCTTATCTTTATTTTATGCCGTGTCATCAAGGGAAAACAACCTAATCAAAATGCAACTTTGTCACGTGTTTGTTGCCAAAATAATATTAGAAGGTTGTCATGCTTGGATAGGAAAAGAGATGCGATATAGCGTTAAATGGAAAAAAAGAGACATCTGCCAGACAGGTAAGATATATCCTCTCCAACAAAATGTCTCTGTTAAGCCTCAACAAATTATCATGTTCTTCATTTTTTTGACCAAGCAATTTCACAAGAAAAAGCCGCCATATAACATAGCTCCAGCAATAATAAACGCCGGATGCACCTGTTTTATTTCTATCAGATAAAAACTGATAACAACAATAATGGCTGTTTGCAGCAGACCAATACTGATATATGCTTCCGTCCAGAAATTCCAGGCAATCACACCCAGCAGCACTGCAATAACCGGCTGGACAAATACCGTCAGCCGATGGACGCGTTCTGATTTTTTATATTTGAGTAAAATGCCACCCAGTAAAATCATTAAAATCAACGAAGGGGCAACTGTGGCAAAGATTCCGACAATGGAGCCTGCCACACCGCCTAATTCATAGCCGACGTATCCTGCCATTTTGGTGGCTATCGGTCCGGGCAGTGAATTGGCAAAGGCCAGCACCTCTCCAAATTCTTGCACAGACATCCAGCCATAATTACGCACGACCTCATTTTCGACCAGGGTTATCGAAGCAGGACCGCCTCCATAGCCGATGATCCCCGGAATAAAGAAAGCAACAAAAATATCCCATAAAATCATGAGCGTTCACCTTCTTTCTCCTTCTTTTTCACCGGAAGAGCAAAAGCGATAATTAAGAGAAAGCCAATCACAATACCCGGATGAATATGCAGGTAATTTAGCACTACAAATATCACCGCAATCATGATAATCGCACGTATCCAGCCGAGACCTTTTCCCGCTTTATGAAGGAACTGCCACGTCAGAACGGCCATCATCATCCCGACAACAGCTACCACCGCTGCAGTCATGCCCTTCACCCAATCAAATTCGCGGACCTCTGATAGCGTTCTTAATAAAATAATAACTAATAAAACCGTTGGAATCACAGAAGCAACCAACGCATTCAGCATACCAATCCAGCCGGAGACACGATAGCCGATATAGCCTGCCAGCTTGGTGGCTATCGGTCCAGGCAGGGTATTGCTGATGGATAACATATCAGTAAATTCGTCCTCATCCAGCCATTTATACTTCTCGACAGCTTCCTTCCGCATAAGCGGGATCGAGGCCGGTCCGCCGCCGAAGCCCAGCATTCCTATCCGGAAGAAAGCGATAAAAATATCCCATTGCTTTTTCATGAATATAACAATCCTTCTTTATCTCATTTTCAAGCCTGTTCTACCATACAGCGATATGCCCGTCTGCTCTGGACTCGGTTCCTCCAGAGAGCACGCCGGTTTCCGGGTTGCGCCAGATGATTTGCCCGCGTCCGAAGCTGTTCGGCTCCAGCTGTATGTGTATATCATGTCCTTTTTGACGCAATTCTTGAGCAATCGTATACGGAAATCGATGCTCTACCTCTATCCTTTTCTCTTTCAACCATTGCCATCTCGGTGCATCCAAAGCAGCCTGCGGATGAAGTCCAAAATCAATCGTATTCATCACAACCTGAACATGTCCCTGCGGCTGCATAAACCCGCCCATCACGCCGAATGGGCCAATTGCTTCATTGTTCTTTGTAATAAAACCGGGAATAATCGTATGATAGGTTCTTTTCCCGCCTGCCAGCACATTGACGTGCGTCTCATCCATAGAGAAATCCCATCCTCGATTTTGCATCGCAATCCCTGTTCCGGGAATCACTACTCCTGAACCAAAGCCCTTATAATTACTCTGGATAAAGGAAACCATATTCCCTTCTTCATCTGCTGTTGCTAAATAAACCGTTCCGCTGCCAGCAGGATTGCCTGCATTAGGAAGGATCGCTTCCTCGCCAATCAATGCCCTTCTCGAAGCCGCGTATTCCTCACTCAAGAGCTGCTTCGTTGTATAGCGCATTTGGATTTCCTCGGTAATATGCCGCTTCCCGTCTTCAAATGCCAGCTTCATCGCTTCCATTTGCTTATGATATGTATCTACCGATTCCTTGGCTGTCATCGAATAGCCCTTTAAAATATTCAACGCCTTCAGCGCAATGATTCCCTGCCCGTTCGGAGGAATCTCCCAAATATCATACCCCCGGTAATTGACCTTTATCGGAGTTACCCATTCTGTTTCATGCTTTTCTAAATCCGTCTTTGTTAAAAAGCCGCCAGCTTCCTCTGAGGCCCGGGCAATTTTATCAGCCAGCTCTCCTTCATAAAAAGAAGCTGCATCCGTCTCTGCAATCGCTTCTAACGTCGCTGCATGATCAGCTGATTTCCAGATTTCCCCCACTTTAGGAGCTCTGCCGTCGGGTGCAAAAGTTTCAAACCAGGCAGCAAAATCATAGCCTTCTTCCTTTTGATACATTTGATAGGCTTTCTTCCAGAAGCGTGCTAATATCGGCGATACCGGGAAGCCTTCCCTGGCATATTCAATAGCCGGCTGCAGCGTTTCTTTTAAGGACAATTTGCCAAAGCGTCTGGATAATTCCGCCCATGCTTTAGGCACACCAGGCACCGTTACAGGTATCCACCCAAATGGAGGAATCGCATCATATCCTTTTTCTTTGACTGCTTCTATGGAAATATGTTCAGGAGACCTTCCGCTGCCATTCAAACCATGCAGCTCCCCTTTTGTCCATACAAGGGCAAACGCATCTCCGCCAATTCCATTGGATGTCGGCTCTACCACCGTTAAACAGGCCGCTGTCGCAATCGCAGCATCAATGGCATTGCCGCCTTTTTTCAAAATTCCTAACCCCGCTTCCGCTGCCAAAGGCTGGCTCGTCGCAACCATCCCTTTTTTTGCGTATACGGATTCTCTTGCAATTGCATAAGGATTAAATTTTTGATGTATCTGCTCCATCTGCTCATCCTTTCAAGGGCTGTTTATTATCGTCTGACCGGCAAAGAAAACCGGATATTCCATCAAAAAAACATGGAGTATGATAGACTTTACTACCTTCAAGTCTATCATACTTGTTCTGGAATCTGTAAGAGTTCTTGCTAATCTATCCATCTAAAAAAAAGACTCTTCCTGCCATTCATAGGAAAAGTCTTTTCAAATCAAATTTAATTACCTGCGAAAAAAAGTCCAAGCTGTGCTAATAAGGCACTGCACAGATACGTTCCTGCAAATACAAAGACAGCAACAATCGCAATTTTCCAGGAGGTTCTCCGCAAATCAACAAGCCGGTTAGCTACGGAAATCCCGGCAACAGTCAGAATCGGTGTCGTAATCGCAAGAAAGTCTACAGACTGAATTGCTTCCACAAAAAAATCTGAAATCAGGCACATCGTTAAAGACGTAATTGATACCCAGCCTAAGATAGGAAAATCACGGATGACTTTGATCGGAACCAATTTCATAAGATCAGCAATAATTACACCCATAAATGAAAATAACCAAAGGATTCCTAACCCGACAAAGGTCATGGATGTAATTGGTGTCGAATCTGGATTTTTTATCAGCTTGATTTCTTGTGCAAATAAGATTAATGCTACACTTAATAAAAGTACGAGTGCATATCGGATATAACGGCGCATGGTCGGGCTCATTTTTTGTCACCTCTAACTAAGAACTTATATACAACCTGCTGCAATGGTGCGGCAAGGAATACCATCGTAAACGTACCTATAAAACTGGTTAACAGCTGACTGGCGGAAGCATAGGCTAAAATGGTATTTTCCAATTCAGGAACCCTTGCTACCAATGTGGCAGATGCAGCACTCATCATACTTCCTGAACCTACTCCAGATGCCATTGCAAGTGCTTCGACACGAATACCGAAATCAAGTAAAACCGGCGCAAAAATACTAAAGAACATCGTCCCGAATAACGTACCAATCACATAAAGCGAGATAACTCCCCGCCCTTCCGGCGATTCAAGCGTATACTTTTCGGAAATATACGCGAGCTCCCCTTCTCTTCCTATTCCTAATGTTGCCCCAATTGCTTCACGACGCAAGCCTATCAATATAGCAATCGGCAGCCCGAAAAGAACAGTTCCCAGATTACCAATCTCCTGAATGATAAACACCCAGCCGACCTGCAGAATCTCTCTGATCTGCGGAGCAACATCAGACCCGTACCGGGCCATTAATGGAAGCATAATAAAAATTAAATATTTACTTGCAAAATCAACATTCTTCTTGCTGTAAATCTTTTTCAAAATTCCTTTTCGCAAGAATGGCATCCCCAGAATCATTGCAATCGCAATTGCAAATACTAACGGAAGCATCGAGATGGTCATGGAACCAACCGTAAACGATTGAATACCAATCAGCTCAGCCGTCGCAATAACTGCCAGGACAAACAATACAAAATAAACAAAATTTTTCACCATATCTATTCCCCAATTCTTAAAGTACGTGTTAAAGAAAAACCAAGAATACCGCTTGGTCTTTAAATCACCGGTGTCCTCGCCGAAGCGATGTCCGCTGCGGGAAGCCGCTTTCCGCGGGCAACGGCTTAGCCTCCTCGGAAGAAAACCACTTCCTGCGGGGTCTTCACCTGTTGCTTTTCCCGCAGGAGTCGACTTCCCTCCGCTCCCATCTATGTGGAATTATGTTTTATTTGCTTTTTTACAAAGAAATAACGCAAATTCTAGCAACGGGTTTGATGGGGCGAGTAATCGCAGCAATGTTGTCAGGTTAATGAATTTTCTTAAATTTAATACAGATAGAATAAAACTATCTAGCGGAGGAAAAACACGGAGACTCCTATGGGAAAGCGCAGTGTGAAGACCCCGCAGAAAAAAAGCGAACTTCTTTTTTTTGAGGAGGCTGAGCGCAAGCCCATGGAAAGCGTAGTGTTTTTCCGCAGCGGTCGCATTAACCTGACAACATTGAAGATTACTCCCTCCATGAAACCCGTTAGAGCGGCTATATTCAGCATTTTTTATATACTTTCCTATGCTTTCAAAAAGCCCCTTTTATTAGGCTTTTTGAACATCCTTTTAAACGCAACTAGTTGGAACCATCCACAATCTGATTAATCACCGAAAGATATTCCGAATAAGAACGTTTGTACAATTTTTCCTTGTCCACATTTTCATCTATATTTTCTAATACTTCCGCAACAAATTCCGGGAAAATACTATAAATAAATTCCGGATCCACATCAATGAAATCATCACCATGAATCGTTCCCGTAAAGCCGCTATAGCCGATTTGGATAGATGGAATCATATACGATAAATCCCCAATATCTCCAGCTGCACTAATAAAGCTCTCGTTATCGATTTCATCAATTTCCGAAAAATTATCAAAAACAGCTTGTACAAAGGTGGAAAGGTATCTGTTCTGAACAAAAGGAAGATATCCCATTTGTGTATGTGTTCCCACGTCGTCCCCCTGCAGGGCAATCGCGCTTCCTTTAGCTGCATCATCCAATTTGGCTGCTGCTTCTTTTAAATAATCCACGGTTTTTGTCCGGAGATCGGTGCCAACTGTGATTTCATTCGGAACCACATTAGTCGACATATCGGAGCCCATGACAATAGGATTAATACGAACATGCTCCCTCTCATCCAGCTGCTGTCTCATTAAACCGACTGCGGTATTGAAAACTGTGGACATGCTGTACGCATTCTTGCTGGAAAACGGATCAAAGCCCGCATGCGTTGCTTTTCCTTTAAAGGTATACTTTTTATAAAGAAAACCAGCTAAATCGCAATTCACATTCACTGTCCGGTTATCAAACTCGCCGCCAATGGCATGCACGCAAATAGCTAAATCGATATCATCAAAAACACCCAGCTTCATCAATTCCGGCTTGCCGCCATAATGCGTGATCGTTCCCTGTTCAATCAATGCATCACGATAAGCCAAATCTAAATACTCTTCTGCTGGGACAAAGATAAAACTTATTTTATTTTTCCAATTTTTGCTGGCATTTGTCTTCACGTAATAACGATAGATTGCCAGTGCGATAGCGACCTGCGTATAATGTCCGCAGTTATGAGCCGCTCCGGTTTCTTTATCAGCGTACATATGTGATGGTGCATACACTGCATCCAGCTCAGCAATAAACGCAATATGTGTATCCCCTTCTTCAGGCCCTAATGTCGTCTTGAATCCTGTCGTACTGAAATGCTCGATGTCCACATCTGGATTAACTTCCTTTAAAAAGCGGATGATATTCTCTTTTGTCCGCTGTTCTTTATAGCCTAATTCCGGGTGGTAATAAATATCCTCTGCCACGTCTTTTATCAGCTGATATTGCTCTTTAAAAAACATAATGGATTCTGAACGCTCCTTTTCAACATGTTAAAGTGTTAAAGCATGATAATATCTTATCATTCGACAAATTTCACGTCAATACAGCTTTTTCACACTTTTTTGATATTATTTTGAACATTATGGTACAGGCTCCCAAAAAAGAAAAAGCATAGGAAACAGAGGTATCATAAAACATCTGCTTCCTACACTTTTTTTGCTATATCAACCGCATAGCCTATTCACTGATTTCAATATCATATTTCCGTAACCAATAATCAATCTGGCAGAGATGGGCAATTAACTGCGGCCCTCTCATCAGCTGACCATACCATGGGTCCTTGAACTCTTTTCCAGTGCTTTCTACAATTTTCTCTACCTTATCCTTCTTCAAAAACTCAAAGATCCTTGCTTCGGAGTCGGTTAAAATCTTCCGCATCCACTGCGACACCTGCTCCGTATATTCCGGCTGAAATGTCCTTGGATAAGGGCTCTTCTTCCGGTAAAGCACCTCTTGCGGCAGAACGCCTTCCATCGCCTTTCGTAAGATCCCTTTCTCCCTGCCGTTCGCCATTTTCATTTCCCAGGGAATATTCCAGACATATTCCACAAGATGATGATCAGCATATGGAACACGCACTTCCAAACCTGCTCCCATGCTCATTCGATCTTTTCTGTCCAGAAGCTGGGACATAAACCACTGCATATTTAAATAAAACAATTCCCTGCGCCTTGCATCTACCTTGCTTTCTCCGTCTAAACGGGGCGTTTCATCTATCGTCGCTTGATATCTGTCCTGCACATAATCTGCAATCTGTAATTTACGTTGCCAATCATCATGCAATAATTCAACTCTTCCATCTAAAGACCGGATCCACGGAAAACTATCTCCTGCTGCTGTCGGGTCATGGAACCAAGGGTACCCGCCGAATATTTCATCTGCACATTCCCCTGACAACGCCACGGTTGTATGCTTCTTCATCTGCCGGCAGCACCACAATAAGGAGGAATCAATATCTGCCTGCCCCGGCTGGTCTCTCACCTCGACCGCTTCTTTCAGCAGGGAAGCAAGCTCTATCCCGGTAATCACTTCTTCATGATGATCGGTTGAGAAAGCTTCTACCATTTTTTCAATCCATTGCTGATCACTGGAAGGCTGAAACTTACTCGCCTGAAAATGCTTTTTATTACCTTGGTAATCGAGGGAGAAGGTTGATAAAGCGCCCAGTCCTTTTTCTTTGTAGTGATTTGCCGCTATGGCTGTAATTGCACTGGAATCTAAACCGCCTGACAGGAAGATAGCCACAGGCACATCTGCTACAAGCTGCCTTTGAACGGAATCGATAAACAGCGTCCGTACTTTTTCTGCTGTCTCTTCTAAGGAATCCTTATGCTCTTTACTTTCTAAATTCCAATAACGCCAGACCTTTATTCCTTCTCTCGAAACAGTCATCGCATGCCCGGCTCTTAATTCATTGACATCTTTAAACAACCCATGCCCCGGTGTTCTGGAAGGCCCCAAACCAAAGACCTCCGAGAGCCCGGTCCGATCAATTTTTGTTGTTACCTGCGGATGCGCAAGGAGCGCTTTTATTTCGGAACCGAACACAAATGTCTTTCCTTTTTCACTGTAAAAAAACGGCTTTACCCCTAAACGGTCACGTGCAATAAACAGCTTCTCCGCCGCATTATCCCAAATAGCAAACGCAAAAATACCGTTTAAGTGGTCCACACAGTCTTCCTTCCATTCCATATAACTTGTTAACAGGACCTCTGTATCCGAGGATGTCGTAAATGTATATCCACGCTGCATCAGGCTTTTCCGTAATTCCTCTGTATTATAAAGCTCTCCGTTATAACAAATAACGTATTGCTTATGTTCCGCCTCTTTGGTCATTGGCTGTCTGCCGCCCTCTAAATCAATAACAGAAAGACGGGTATGGCCAAATCCTACATGACCATCCAGCCAATAATCCGTTGCATCTGGACCGCGCAAAGACAATGTAGCTGCCATCTTTTCTAATGTTTCTCTCTCGTCCCTCGCACGTTTATCCCAGCTAATGAATCCGGTAATTCCACACAAATGGCCTCATCCTCTCTGGCAATGTCTCCAGCTCCACATTAGCCTATGCTATGCCGGCCAAGTTCGTGCATAACCAGAGGGATGTTTGGTTAGAAAAATGGATTGTTATGAAGGTATTAGGGGATGATCTTAAAGTTTCGTTTCATACTTTTCGCCAAAAGAAAGACCAAGAACATTACTTGGCCTTTAAAACCTCGGCATTCTTGCCAAAGAGATGTCCGCTGCGGGATGTCGCTTTCCGCGGGCAACGTTCAGCCTCCTCGGAAGAAAACCGCTTCCTGCGGGGTCTTCACCTGTTGCTTTTCCCGCAGGAGTCGACTTCCCTCCGCTCCCATCTTTGAAGAAATATGTTTTATTTGCTTTCTTACAAAGAAATGAAGCTAATTCTAGCGACGGTTTTGATGGGGCGAGTAATCGCAGTCCCAGAAGAAATACACGGAGACTCCTGTGGGAATGCGCAATGGTCTTCGGTGGGACGAGTAATCGCAGTCCCAGAGTGAAGACCCCGCAGAAAAAATTGACCTTCTTTTTTTCTACCCGCGGGGCATAAGTGCGACTATGCTTCTGTCTGCGCCTGACGGCTTGCCAATCAGCAAGTCTTCTTTAAAGGAGATGAGCTCGGGGCCCACGGAAAGCGGAGTGTATTTCTGGGGTTGCGATTACTCACCCCATGAAACCCGTTGGAGCGGCTATATTCAGCATTTTTTATACACTTTCTTACCTGCATAAAAAGACCATCTTCACGATGATCCTTCATTTGCAAATTTATTTATCTTTTATCGATACACCCTCTGAGCTTCCGATGATGACAGTATCCGCCATATCAATGAATAGACCAGTTTCCACCACACCTGCAATCGCCTGTATTTTCCGGTCTAAGTCAGCTGGGTCCTCTATCCTTTCAAATGGACAGTCTACAATATAATTTCCATTATCAGTGACAAGCGGCTCCTCATCCTTCAAACGAAGCACCGGCACACAGTCAAGCTTCTCTATTTCATGAGCTGTACGTTCCCAGGCAAATGGCAGAATTTCTACCGGCAAAGCATACGCTCCTAAATGGTCAACCATTTTTGACTCGTCCACGATAATAATTAACTTCTCGGCAGCCTGCGCAATGATTTTCTCTCTAAATAACGCTGCACCACCGCCCTTGATTAATTGAAAATCCGGATCCACTTCATCTGAGCCGTCAATGGTTACATCCAATTCCTTTGTTTCCGCAAAATTAGTCAGAGGAACGCCGAATTCCTTTGCCCATGCACCGGTCTGAATAGAAGATGGAATTCCTTCTATTTGAATGCCTTCCTGCTCAATTCTTTCACCTAAAGCGCGAACAAGCCAATATACTGTGGAACCTGATCCTAAACCGACTTTCATTCCATCCTTCACGAAGGTCGCCGCTTTTTCGCCAACTGCTTTTTTTAATTGCTCCTGTGTATTCATCATATTTGCCTCCTGAATGAAGATTCTTAATATCCGAGATGATCTGACGCTTGTAAATTACTCATTATGTATCCGTATCCATTATAGCGCAAATGAGAGGTTTTAGAAATAATCAAATATGTGATTTGAGTGAATTTAATGGCAAACAATGATGATGGCTCCCGCATCAACCGTCAACTTACAAGGAAGCATTATTATTATATAATCCACCATATAGGGAACACTTATCGAGAAGGGAGTGAACTGGCAATGAGTTTAGCAGAGATTTTTCGGAATGAAGGCAAAGCGGAAGGAAAAACAGCACTAACTAATACTGCTATTCGATTAATCACAAAATTCGTAGCTCCACCTTCAGAGGATATAAAGCAAAAGATACACAAATAAGAAATAAGCACTTTAGAAACCATGATGGACCATATCGATGAATTTGAAACAATGAATACTCCCGCCACTCAATTTCTACTGAAATTTGAAGTGGGGGTTTCTGGGGTATCGACTTTTATGACGATTAACCGCCAGTGGAGTTGACACGTTGGTGTACTAAAAACACCCAACCCCGCTATCCCATTGGTCCTGCCTTTGGGACTACTTTTATTTAAGAATGATTGCTGCCGGTCGAAGCAGCATCTCAATGCAAGCGAAGGGTTCTTCAAATGCTTCCCGAAAGACTTTCCTCATAATATTTCCGGCTCCATTGACATCGGCATTCACCATAACTCCATGCTTGGACTGATACAGCCCGCGTTTTATTCGCTTACCTGAAAAAGCTTTTTTGGAAGTCTTTTCACCGTAAACAGGGATTTCATCCTGATCAAGGAAGCTCGCTTTCGATGTGTAGGATTCTTCTGTCACAATAACTTTGATTCCATGTCTCTGGGCTTTGTATTTGATCATTTGCATCAAAAGACAATGCGGAATGGTTGTAAACGATTGGTTGTTTCGTTTCCCCATTTTGGCATGTTGTTTCCACGCTTTATTTTGCCCAATAATGATGGTATCAATATCCTCTTCCAGGGCTATTTTTTCGATTCGGTAACTCGCTTTATGAAATAAATCTTTGATTTGATTAAAGCGTTTGTAGTTGATTTTCTCCAATCGTTTCGACGTAAACTGACCTTCATTGGTGTCTTTACTCTGTCTAAGAATTCCGTGGTAATGCGCTTTCAATTGGTTGTAGCGTTGATTGATGGATTTGATATTTTTGCCCTTCACTACAACAGGCTTTCGTCCTGTGTTTGTGACAATGGTTGCAAGGTTATCCATTCCTAAATCAACGGACATGTACCGTTTTTTCGATGCTTTCATTTCTTGTTCTGCTTGAATTTGAAAAACAAGCTCTACCACGTATTGACCATACTTTGGGATGATGCGGACTTGCTTCAGTTTACCTTCCGTAAACCCTAATTTACCGATGTTTAAACGTTCCTTCGTTTTAGGAAATTTCAAAAACTTATTCTCTTTTATGACACAATCTTGGTTTGAAAAAAGAACTTCTTTTTCTTTCTTACGACGATATCCTGGAATTTTTGGTCTTGCTTTAAACTTGGAAGGGTTCGTTTTATATTCTCGTAAACTGCCATAAAATGCTTTCCAATTTTGGAACACCGTTTTCATAACCCCTTGACTCGATTGCGTGGGTAGAGAGCGATAATCTTCTTGTGCCATGGATTTAAAAAGAGCATCCAAAAAATTGTAACCAACATACGGATTTTCTCTGGAAGGTTCTTTGAATAAATGACACTTGATTTCTTTTCGTTCTTGGGCGGGTTTGGAATGTTCTTTTACGACCTTCTTTTGATAAACAACGAATTGGTTATCGTTGATTATTGGCATATGTTTTTGGATAGCGTCTAACACTTCTTCTTGAAGCGGCTGCAACGCTTTTTCCTGCGTGAAAGCTGTAAAAACTTGCCGGATATAAAAATTGGTTGTGTTGTGCATATTTTTTGCATTTTGGCATATTTCTTTGAAATATCCGTACATACGGTGATTCTTTTTTACCCATATTTGCATCGTTTGGTAATTCGCCATTTACTTTCCACCCCTCCATATCGAACAAGTGTTCTATAACTTATTTTACTATAAAGGGAATAAAAATTCTAGCGAAAAAAGCTAAAACCGCCAATTCACCTCCCATCTAAAATTTCATCGAATTTTTGAGGAAGGAGTCCTCTTGGCTGAAATGATAGAAAACGTAAAACGATACTTGAAATAGACAAAACACGTAGCAGCCCGTGTTTTCTTGTACATTTAGAAATATACGTTTTAGCACCTCTATCAATGAAACAAACAGCCTCCGTCTGAGATTTTTGTGACACAGGATCAAAAGTGTCATAAATAAAGATTCATAACAAAGAATACCTCCAAAAGAAAAGACCCGCAGGCTGCGGGTCTTTCCCAGTCATTCTATTAAGGCAATACTGGTTCGTCCTGAGTCACACCAACTTCATAACGAAGTATTTCCTGTCCTTCTTGTCGAATATCCCAATTTACTACGCGTTCGTTAACCGGAGCTAATTCAGCACGGTAAACCGTTGGGAATACAGGCACTTGTTCTACCATATATTCTTGCCACTCACTATACACTTCTTGTCGATATTCTAGATCCATCGCTTCTGGAGAAACTCCTTCTTCTAGAAGACGTGTATTTTCTTCATCCTCCCAGCGAGTGAAATTATATATTACATTTGGTCCCCATAAGCCTGTCGGGTCAACATCCGTTCCTACTGACCAAGCAGCTGAATAAACATCAATGTCTGGATCATCATTACCCTGCTGTCCAATTCGATCATAGAAATCATTAAATTCTAATAAACGTCCATCAATTTTTTCTACCTTAATTCCAACTTGTTCCCATGATTGGATATAATAATTTGCTAAAGGTTCTGCGGTGTCTCCACCCTCCATCGTTGCATAATTAAGCACTAGCTCTTCTCCGTCTGGATTTTCACGGATACCATCTCCGTCTACATCTTCATAGCCGGCTTCATCTAAAATTTGATTTGCCATATCCGGGTCATAAGTTGGCGTTTCAATAGAATCATCATGATAAATTTCATAGAAAGAAGGCATTAATGTGGTTGCATTCCAACGTAATCCATTATAAAACCGTTCTCCTACAGCATCATTATCTACTGCATACCACATTGCCCGGCGTAATTCGACATCGCCGACTTTTGAATTTTCTAAATCCATATCTACTTTTCCATTCTCATCATCCCAGGTTCCCATTTTAAAACCGACATATGAATAAGATCTGTCGAGTCTTCCTAAGAAATCTACATTTGTTAACGAATCTACTACATCTGGATATTGATCCGTAGGGAAAGAATCCACCATATCTACTTCTCCAGTTTCCAAGGCCTGTACGACAGTTTGAGGAGCAATTACTTTTAGTGTTACTTTATCTAAAGAAGGCTCTCCTCTCCAATAATCCTCATTCTTTGTATAGGTTACAGACTCACCAGCAGTGATAGAATCTACTTTAAATGGTCCTATTCCAACCGGGTTTACACGAACTTCATCAGACGAAGACATATCTGCTACTGGAATATCTTCAAAGATATGTTTTGGTAACGCATAAGACCATATTCCGCCTGAAAGTAAGGAAGGTGTGGCTTGTTTAAAGGTCATTTTCAATGTTTTATCATCAATAATTTCTAACCCTTCAATGCTGTCTGCTTCTCCATCATGGTATTCCTCTGCACCTACAATATTTGTCACATCTCCGTAACGCGGACCGTCATAATCTGGGTCAGCTATAACTTCAATGGCAAATGCCCAATCCTCTGCAGTTACTGGCTCACCATCATGCCAATTAACTTCATCACGGATGGTAAAAGTAAATTCATCCCCTTCATCATTAACCTCAAATTGGGCTGCACCCTCTTGAGTATAAGTGAACGTGTCATCTACTTCTAAAAGCGCCTCGTCAAACCAGTCAAGCACTTCTTTATCATAAGCATCTGAATAAAAATTAAAGTTTAATGTTCCAGCAAAAACAGAATCTGCTACTAATCCAAAATTCAGCTCTCCGCCTTCCATTGGTTCTCCTTCTTTACTAGGACTAAAATCAGCTATATCATATATCTCTCCATCAGCTTCTCCTGAATCATTATTTTCTTCTGAACCGCTATCTCCGCTGTCTCCGCCTCCGTCACCCTCAGCATCATCAGAACCGCCGCTGCAGGCTGCAAGTACAAGAAGTAGAACCAACATCATTGCAAATAAAAGCTTGCTAAATTTTGCTTTACTCATCCTTGTAAACCTCCCTTTTAATTATATTTCTTTTACGCCGGCAAGGACTACCGGCAATATATACTAAACACCAAGCTGCTGTAGGCAATTGATGTAAGTAACAAAATAAATTTCTAACCTCTCCGCTGTCTTGCATCTGCCGCACGCCGCAATGCTTCTCCGACATTACGTACACTTAGCATTAATAATAAAATCAATACTGCAGCCGGCACCCATATCCACCAGCGAAATTCCAATGTTTGCGGATTTGTTGCATAAGCTAATAATGTTCCTAAACTTGGCGTATCCTCTGGAAAACCAAATCCTAGAAAGGATAATCCAGACTCTATCCCAATATTTTGCGCTAAATTTAACGTCATCGTTACGATAATTAACGATGTAATGTTGGGTAAAACCTGTTTAAAAATAATGCTAAAGTTAGAAGAGCCTAATGTTTTCGATGCTTGTGCATAATCAAGCTCTTTCTCCTGCAATGCTTTGGAGCGGATTAATCTTGCTATTCCCATCCAGTTAAAGGCTGCCATAATGACAGCGAAAGTGAAGATATCATAACTTGGTGTCATCGTTACAAAAACAATAATAATCATTAGAAATGGCAATACCATAAAGAAGTCAATAATACGCATCATGAAATTATCGATGTGCCCTCCAAAATAACCAGAGACAACACCAAAAGCGATTCCGAATACACCGCTTATAAATGTTACTAAAAACCCAATTGCCAAAGAATTACGTGTGCCAATAATTAATTGGCCAAATACATCACGTCCGCCATAATCTGTTCCTAATATAAATTGGTCAGAAGGCGGTTCATTAATAGCAAATAAGTCTACCGTCACAATTTCTGCTCGATCTAGAAATAAAGAAATTCCAAATACAAAAGCGGTAATTAAAATTAAGAAAATCAGTGAAACCAAAGCCAGTTTATCCCGAACCAACTCTCTTAATAAGATATTAAGGGAAGAAGGACTCTTTTGTTCAGCAATTTTAGCCGTATTAGCTTCCATATATTATTCACCTCAGTGTCTGTCAAAATTCTATTTAATACGTATCCTCGGATCTACCATACCTAAGATAATATCCGATAATAAAGCACCTAAGATGCTGGCAATACCGAATAATAAGGTAAGTGCTGTCACAACACTAAAATCACGCTGCCCGATTGATTCTAAGAATAAAAGCCCCATCCCTGGATAACCGAAAATTCTCTCGACAAACACAGTACCTGTAATTAAAGATGTGATTTCCCAGCCAAAGAAAGCTGCAATCGGCAGGACTGAGTTCCGGAAAATATGTCTGTTATAAACACGGTTTTCAGAAGCTCCCTTTGCTCTTGCTGTAATAATAAAATCCTTTTGCTTTGTATCAACAATTTCACTTCTTAAATATTGCACCGTGCCGACAACAGAAATCAATGCGATGGATATTCCTGGTAAAAGTGAATGATTTAATTTACTCAGGTAATATTCCATTGTCCCGGGTTGCATTCCAGGAGCCACACTGCCACTTGTCGGAAACCATCCCAGCTGGTACCCAAAAATCCAAAGAATAACTAAAGCGAATATAAAAATAGGTGTAGCAAAACCAAGGTAGGTGTAGCCTGTAATTGCTGAGTCCAAAGGCGAATCATTATAACGCCCGCTGATAAGTCCAAGCGGGATGGCAATTAAATATGTAAATACAAGTGCAACAACAGATAACAGGACTGTATTATTTAATCGCTCAGAAATGACCGCTGTTACATCCGTTTTAAATCGATAGGACTGTCCTAAATCTCCCTGTACCAGGCCAGTAACCCAATCTGCATATTGGATATACCATGGATTATTAAGCCCTAACCGCTCACGCTGAATTTCCAAAGCTTCCTGTGTAATCGTCGGATCAATCAGACCGGTGAGTGCATCCCCAGGCATAAGCTGTGCCATAATAAATACAAGTACACTTAAAAATACAATTTGGGGAAATGTAATTAATAGCCTTCTAACAATAAATTTCCACATAGACGAATCAACCTTTCTCTGGCAAAGCAACTTTATGAGTGCTAGAAATAGACTGAAGACCGAAAGCCAGCCCGTTACCGTCAAAATACCTATCATAAGACTCACGATATTCTTTTGCTATTTCTTGCCGGAATTTAAATTGCCTCTCACGATTTTTAGGATCAATATCGGGAATAGCTGCAATTAACCGTTTTGTATAAATGTGCTGTGGGTTTTCAAAGATGTCTTTTGTGCTGCCCTGTTCCACATACCTTCCTTTATACATGATTGAGATATTGTCACACATATGCTTTACCACTCCCAAATCATGGCTGATAAAGAGATAGGTTAGATTCAATTCTTTCTGGATTTCCTGAAGAAAATTAAGCACCTGCGCCTGTACAGAAACATCCAAAGCAGACACAGGTTCATCTGCAATAATCAGTTTCGGTTTTAAAGCAATCGCTCTGGCAATTCCGATACGCTGTCTCTGCCCGCCAGAAAATTCATGCGGATACTTAAAAATACTGTCAGAACTCACATTAACGATATCTAAAAGCTCCTGTACACGTTTCCTCTCTTCTAATTTCGATAATTTTTCATAGTTCCGAAGAGGCTCTGCCACAATGTCCAATACCCTTTTCCTCGGATTTAACGAAGAATAAGGATCTTGAAAAATCATTTGGACATCTTTTCGGAAGTCTTTGGTTTTTGCTTTTTTATCAGTAACGTCTTTTCCATTAAACAAAACTTGTCCAGAGGTCACATCTTCCAAACCAATAATCGCACGCCCTGTGGTTGATTTTCCAGAACCGGATTCTCCTACCAATCCATATGTCTTCCCTTGCTCCAGTTCAAAAGACACCCCGTCAACCGCACGTATATGGTCAACTGTTCGATTTAAAATTCCACCCTTAATCGGGAAGTATACTTGTAAATCTTTCACCTCAAGAAACGCCATTTTCCTGTTCCTCCTTATTATCCGGGAAGTAAAAATGCTTATAACAAGTACATCTGACAAAATGCCCAGGTTCCACTTCATGTAAGTCTGGGTTCTCCTCATGATGAGATGCATCGACCCAAGGGATACGCTCTGCAAAACGACAGCCTGTTCTCGGCAGGTTTTTTAACGTCGGCACAACACCTTGAATCACATGAAGCCTGTCCTGTCCTTCTGTCGGCACCGAATTTAATAAGGATCTTGTATAAGGATGAAGCGGATTAGCAAACAACTTATCCACAGGTGCTATTTCTACAATTTGCCCAGCATACATAACCGCCACCCGGTCAGCCATTTCCGCAACAACGCCTAAATCATGAGTGATCAAAATAATCCCTGCATGTATTTTTTGTTTTAATTCTTGGATTAAATCAAGAATTTGCGCCTGAATCGTCACATCCAAAGCAGTAGTCGGCTCATCAGCAATCAACAGCTCTGGATCATTGGCAATTGCTATTGCTATAATGACACGCTGTCTCATCCCTCCGGATAATTCATGCGGAAATTGCTCATAAACTCGCTCTGGCCTTGGAATGCCTACTAAATTAAGCAGTTCAATCGTACGTTTCTTTCTGCCCTGCTGCCCCAGTTTTTTATTATGCAAAAATAAGTTCTCTTCAATTTGTCTGCCAATCGGCATCAATGGATTTAACGCAGTCAGCGGATCCTGGAAAATCATCGCCATCTCGTCTCCGCGTATTTTATTCAGCTTCGATTTTGGCATCTTAACAATATTTTGATTATTTAACGAAATTTCTCCCTCTATTTTCGCTCTCGTGTGTAAACGCATGATTGAAAATGCTAAGGCACTTTTTCCTGAACCGGATTCTCCAACAATCCCCAATACTTCATTTTTATTCAACGTAAGCGTTACATCATCCACCGCTGCGTAATATTCATCGCCGATCCGAAAAGATGTTTTAAGGTTTTTTATTTTTAGCAGTTCATTACTCAAACCTGTATCCCCCTTACTCAAATTGTATTCTCTACGATGTATGCTTTTCTTCGTTTAAATTCTCAGCCCCTTCCTTTTCGATTGTTGAATACTCAGATGACAAAAATTTGAGTAATTTCTGAATAAAAAAATGCATGTACATTCATTCATTTTAATTAATTCCTAACTAAAAAGATACGTACAAACATTTCTGGTCTAAGCTCTGCTCTTCTACTAAATCATATCTGTTATTATCACGGAGAACCGTCCATTATCTCCCTGAATCACTTAACTCCCACTGAGTGAAGTTTCGTTTTATAATTGCTGCAGCAATCATCTATGATATAAATCTAGTGCACCGATTAAGCGACTGTTTTATCTCGTATAACATTATGTAGTATGATAAAAGTATAACTGTTGAAATTTTTCTGAAAATTGTCCGTAAATAAACGAGAATTTTATCGCTTTAACACAGTAAAATCTATTCTATTTTTCTCTCATCTCTGGCTCTTCTAAAATATTGCATTTTTGTTTCAAAAAGTTAAAGTTCGAAAACTTATCGTAAACAAACCTTAATATACTTTGAAATTATAGTTTATAACCTCCCTAAAATCAATAGGTTTTGGCAAAAAATAAAATTGGAAACGATTTACATTTTCCCTTTACGTCATTAAAATCCTTTAAAACCAAGGACTTATTCCAATAATTTACTTCAAAAATCGGAATAATTTTTTAAATTTTTCCCTTCTTATTTCGTGTCGTTTTATCAAATAGAATCATCTATATATCGTCACTTTTAACATATATTAACAATCACTGAAAGGTAAATATACTTTCAATTAAGGGTAAAAATGGATATTCGAAAGAGTATACAGTATCTATTTTCCTAAACTATCTGAGCAGATGCAACAAAATTTGATTTTATCTGCAGGCAATACGATTATTTCTGTCATTTTTCATGACACCAAAAAACTTCATCCCATAAGGTTTCCCTCACGGAATGAAGTTTCATTTTACAAAGCGACATATGATTTTACTTTTTTTGGCTTATACTTTTCGGATAACTCTTGAATTCGCTGCATGTTTCCGATATCGAGGTTCCCACCACTCACGATGACTCCGCAATGTCTAGAACGAAGCTGGTGATGATGTGCGAATAGGGCTGCCAGAGCGGCTGCTCCAGCTCCTTCCATCAATGTTTTATTCCGTTCAAGCATATATATAATCGCTGCAGCAATTTGTTCATCAGTTACAGTGACAATATCATCCACATATTCCCGGATGATCGGTAAAGTATGCTTTCCGGGTTCCTTTACTGCAATGCCTTCTGCAATGGTGTTCACCTGCGTCCATTTTTTCACCTGTTTGGTGCGGTAGCTGTCATAAATAGCGGCAGCTCCTTCAGCCTGTACACCAATGATTTTGATATTTCGGTTAATATGCTTAGCAGCAACTGCAATGCCGCTGATTAAACCGCCACCGCCAATTGGTACTAAAATCGTATCGATGCGGTCTTCCTGACGCAGCAGCTCCATAGCAATAGTACCTTGTCCAGCCATAATATCATGATCGTCGAAAGGATGAATGTAGGTTGCACCAGTTTTCAGCTGATGCTCCAGTGAGGCCTGATAAGCTTCTTGAAAGCTCTCTCCTGTCAGGATAACATCTGCCCCATAATTTCTGGTTGCATTCACTTTCGCAAGCGGTGTGCCTTCTGACATAAATATTGTTGCCTTCACACCTAATTTGGAAGCGGCATGTGCAACTCCTTGCGCATGGTTTCCGGCAGATGCAGTAATAACACCATTCTCAAGCTCTTCATCTGTCATTTGCATCAGTTTGTAGCTTGCGCCCCGAAACTTAAATGCACCCGTTTTTTGCTGATTTTCCATCTTACAATAGACATGCTTCCCTACTAATTCATCTGTTGTATGTGATGTTAACAGCGGTGTTTGATGAACAATCGGCTTTAATTTCTTCCATGCTTGATATACTTTTTCACCAGTTAAGCGATCCCCAAGTGAATCCACACTCCTTCAGTCCTCTTATTCATTATAGTTTTCTATCTATTTCTCTATTTTCTCATAATTAAAGCTGCTTATCATCTCTAAGCACGTTTTTCTTCAAATGCCTGAATCGCATCTTCTTCTAAAAGCGTCAGTGCAATATCGTCCCAGCCGTTAAGAAGCTTTTCCTTATGGTAAGCTGGAATATCAAAAGAAACAACCGTGCCATCTGCATCTGTAATTTTCTGATTTTCTAGATCAACATCCAGGGTTAAGCCATCTTCCGCTTTTTTCATCCATTGCTGGACTTGTTCTTCATTCATCTTTATTACTAATATGCCGTTTTTCAACGAATTATTATAAAAAATATCGGCAAAGTCCGGAGCAATGATTACTTTAAATCCGTAATCCTCCAATGCCCATGGTGCATGCTCACGGGAGGAGCCGCAGCCAAAATTATCGCCTGCTAAAAGCACTGTAGCATTTTCATATTTGGGCTGATTTAAAACAAAATCATCACGTAAGTTTCCGTCATCGTCAAAACGCCAATGGAAAAATAAAAATTCACCAAATCCGGTGCGTTCAATTCGTTTTAAAAATTGCTTCGGTATAATCTGATCTGTATCTACGTTACTGCGATTTAACGGAGCAGCAATTCCTTTATGCTCTTTAAAAGCTTCCATCATCTACTCCTCCTAGCTCGGTACTCCCACATATTTTCTCACGTCTACAAAATGCCCTTCAATTGCTGCTGCAGCCGCCATTTCTGGACTTACCAAGTGTGTGCGCGCCCCGTTTCCTTGTCTTCCTTCAAAGTTCCGGTTTGACGTTGATGCACATCTGCCGCCAGCAGGGACAATATCATCATTCATTCCCAGACACATACTGCAGCCTGAATTTCTCCACTCAAACCCGGCATCTATAAAGATTTTATCAAGGCCGATTTCCTCCGCCTGCTGTTTTACCAAAAATGATCCAGGTACCACGATTGCTTTAATACCGTCTTTTACCTTCTTGCCTTCGACAATTTTCGAGGCTTTTTTCAGGTCGCTCAATCGGGAATTCGTACAAGAGCCAATAAAGACATGATCGACATGAATCGATGTGATCGGCTGATTTTCTTCTAAATCCATATAGGTCAGAGCACGTTCTACTTCGTCCGGATACTCTGAGTCGGCAATTGTCGGTGTAGAAGCATTGACTGGCACGCCCATTCCAGGGTTTGTTCCCCAAGTTACCTGTGGTTCAATTTCGTCTGCATAGATGGTAACGGTATGATCATATTCTGCACCTTCATCTGTTGCCAGTGCTAACCATTCTTCTGCTAAAGCTTCAAAAGCTTCTCCTTCCGGAACCATTTCACGACCACGAAGGAACTCTACAGTTGTTTCATCCGGACTGATTAAACCAGCACGTGCGCCAGCTTCAATGGACATATTACAAATCGTCATTCTTTCTTCCATCGTTAATTTACGAATAGCGTCACCAGTGTATTCCATTACATATCCTGTTCCAAAACGAACGCCGAATTTTGCAATAATCGCCAGAATCAAATCTTTCGCTGTCACTCCAACGCCTAAATCTCCAACGACTTGAACATTCAATGTTTTCGGTTTGTCTTGCCAGATTGTCTGTGTTGCCAGAACATGCTCTACTTCACTGGTTCCAATCCCAAATGCAAATGCTCCAAATGCTCCATGTGTGGATGTATGGCTATCCCCGCAAACGATGGTTTTTCCCGGTTGGGTTAAACCTAATTGCGGCCCAATGATATGGACAATCCCTTGATCCGGATGATACATATCCGCCAGCTTCACGCCAAAATCGGCACAATTCTTTTTTAGAGCTTCCATTTGTTTTTTGGAAATTTCGTCCTTCATATTTTCCCTGTTAATAGTTGGAACGTTGTGATCCATTGTAGCAAAGGTTAAATCAGGACGTCTTACCTTACGTCCATTCAGTCTTAAACCTTCAAACGCCTGCGGAGACGTCACCTCATGGACAAGATGCTGGTCAATATATAAAAGAGCCGGCTTTCCTTCCTCTTCTTTTACAACATGCTTATTCCAAATTTTTTCAAATGCTGTCAAAGCCTTTCCCAATTTCTACACCTCCGAAACGATATATAGTGTCCTTTTAAGATTTGAACACGCACTTATACATAAGAGCTACAAATTGAATCAGAAATACACTTTGTCGTTAAATTCTCGATAATCGCTTCTGTTATTTCATCTGTACTCATTTGTTTGCCTTCTTTAATTTTTAAATCTGCTGTATGATAGCCCTGCTCCAGGCAATCCATCACAGCGGATTCGATTGCTTTCGCTTCTTCCTGCATTCCCAGGGAGTATTCCAGCATTAATGCCGTGGATAAAATCATGCCGATTGGATTCGCAATCCCTTTTCCTGCGATATCAGGAGCTGAACCATGGACAGGCTCATACATTCCTAAACCGTCTGTGCGGACACTTGCTGATGGAAGCATGCCCAGTGATCCTGTCAGAACCGAAGCTTCATCGCTTAAAATGTCGCCAAATAAATTCTCTGTGACAACTACATCAAATCCGCTTGGATTGGTAATCAGCTTCATTGCAGCGGCATCTACCAGTAAATGCTCTACCTTTACATCTGGATAATCTGCTGCTTTTTCATTCACGATTTCTCTCCAAACCCGGCTGGATTCTAATACGTTTGCTTTGTCAACAGAAGTTAAATGCTTATTGCGGATTTGTGCAGATTCAAAACCCTTTTCTACGATTCTTTCAATCTCATGTCTTGAATAAGCGAGTGTATCTACCACGTCTTCTCCATTGTTTCTGCGTTCACTAGGTTCGCCGAAATACAAACCTCCAGTCAATTCACGGACAATCATCATATCAGAATCTTTGACGATTTCTTCTTTTAAAGGAGAGGCATGTAACAGGGCCGGGAATGTCTTCACAGGACGCAGATTTGCAAATAAGCCTAACCCTTTACGAATTCCCAGTAATCCTTTTTCCGGTCTGAATTCCGGTGGCTGATTATCCCATTTCGGACCTCCCACTGACCCGAGCAAGACAGCATCTGCTTCGTTACATGCATGAAGTGTATCATCTGGCAATGGCACACCATAACGGTCAAGAGCATCTCCGCCAATTGCACACTCCTGGAGAATAAACCGATGATGATATTCACTTTCAATCGCTGCGAGTACCTTTTTTGCTGAATCCATAATTTCTTTACCAATTCCATCTCCAGGTAACAGGACAATTTTCTTTTCCATTATTATTTCTCCTTCTTCTTACTCGTGAACGAGCTGTTTAATAGTAGTATTCTTTTGAACAAAGTAACATTTCACCGCTTGAACAAATGCATTTATGGAAGTTTGTCGAAACACGTCGCATCTCCTGCAAATCATTCGGCATCTCCAAATTTCCCTTTCACCTATCAAAACCTGTTTACACCTGTTTCGACAATTTCCTCAGGTGCCTTCTTTTGATTGATACGCTATATACAAACAGGGCTGCAAGGAAAACCTGAATAGCTGATTTCATACTTCCATTGAAGGAGGCTGGAAATCCAGCCTCCATTCAATCCCTCTTCTATTTTTCAAGCTGCTTAGATTATTAGTTTAAATTAACTCCTGGTGAATGCTCACCATCTTTAAGAGTCGTATCAAAGAACTTAATTTTGAGCTTGTGCTTTTTCATTTTTTTCCGAAACATCGTTAATTGGTTTTTTAACGAATGGCATTAAAGCACGCAGCTCTCTTCCAACAACTTCAATTTGATGTTGATTTTCACGACGGTTGATTGCGTTAAACTGCGGACGGCCTGTTTGGTTTTCAGAAATCCAGCCCTTCGCAAAGGTACCATTTTGGATATCAGAAAGAATATCCTTCATACGCTCTTTTGTTCCTTCATCAACAACACGAGGTCCAGATACGAAGTCGCCCCATTGTGCTGTATCGGAGATAGAATAACGCATATTTTCTAATCCACCTTCATAAAGCAGGTCAACGATTAGTTTTAATTCATGCAGACACTCAAAGTATGCTACTTCCGGCTGATAGCCTGCTTCTGTCAATGTTTCAAATCCTGCTTTCACAAGTGCAGTAGCTCCACCGCACAGTACAGCCTGTTCTCCGAATAGATCTGTTTCTGTTTCTTCCTGGAAGCTGGTTTCCAATACGCCTGCTCTTGCTGCGCCAATACCATAAGAATAAGCAAGTGCTACTTCTGTCGCATTCCCAGTATAATTTTGTTCCACACCGTATAATCCTGGTACGCCGGCTCCTTCTTCATACGTGCGTCGTACTAGATGTCCAGGTCCTTTTGGTGCTGCTAAGAATACATCTACATTTGAAGGAGGAACGATTTGTGTAAAGTGGATATTAAATCCATGTGCAAATGCTAATGCATTTCCTTCCTGCAAGTTATCCTTGATGCTTTCTTCATATACTTTTGGCTGCATTTCATCTGGAAGCAATACCATTACTAAATCAGCCTGAGCTGTTGCTTCTGCTACTGAAAATACCTCAAAACCGTCTGCTTCTGCTTTTTGCTGTGACTTTCCTGGACGTAAGCCGACGATAACATCGAATCCGGAATCTCTTAAGTTCATTGCATGTGCATGACCTTGTGAACCATAACCAATGATTGCGATTTTCTTATCTCTTAATACCTCTTGATTGATATCTTTGTTGTATAATACTTTTGCCATAATGTAATCTCCCTCTCGTCTTTGTCTATTATTATTTTTATCTATTATCCATGAGCTGAAATATTGTTCAGCTCACTAAAACCTTGTTCAGGTTGATAACCTCTTGGAAATGCTGTTAATCCTGTTTTTGTTAAATCTTTAATGCCATACGGCCGGAGCAATCCAATCAACGCATCGACCTTCTCCGGCTTGCCGGTAACCTGTATCATCAGGCTGTCTTTACTGATATCGATGACGTCTGCACGGAAGGCCGTAATCAGTGTCATAATTTCAGGTCTCGTCTGATTGTTTGCGACCACTTTTACTAAAGCAAGCTCCCTGGTCACAATAGCTTTGTCTGTGACATCTAAAACCTTAATGACATCAATTTGTTTATTCAGCTGCTTCGTTAATTGCTCCAGCTTCTGCTTATCCGAAATTTCGACAACAAATGTCATTTTGGAAATACCTTTTACATCCGAAGCGCCGACAGAAATACTTTCAATATTGAACTGGCGTCTGTGCAGCATGCCAGTGATTCGATTTAAAACCCCGCCGCGATCTTGAACGGTGGCAATGATTATCCGTTTCATTTTATTTTGTCACCCCAATCATTTCGTGCATTCCTTTGCCTGGTGCAATCATCGGGTATACACATGTCTGTCTTTCAATCCGGCAGTCAATAACAACCGGGCCATCATGTGAGAAAGCTTCCTCCAGCGCATCTGGAACATTCTTTTCATCCTCTACACGCATTCCTTTGATTCCATAACTCTCTGCCAGTTTCACAAAATCAGGGTTTTCTGAAAATAAGGAATGAGAGTAACGTTCTTCATAAAATGTTTCCTGCCACTGTCTTACCATTCCAAGTGCTTCATTATTCAGAATAACCACTTTTACTGGCAAATTCTGTGTTTTCAAGATAGACAGCTCCTGCAATGTCATTTGAAAACCGCCATCCCCTACGATAGAGATAACCATCTTATCCGGCTTGGCGATTTGCGCGCCGATTGCTGCAGGGAAACCAAAGCCCATCGTGCCAAGTCCTCCTGAAGTCACCCAATTATCCGGGTTCTTGAAGGTGTAGAACTGAGCTGCCCACATTTGATGCTGTCCTACATCGGTTGTCACAACCGCTTCTCCATTCGACTTTTCATATACCTGCTCGATTAGCCATTGCGGGCTGATCGGGTTATCCTCGCGGTTGTACCATAACGGATATTCTTTTTGATTCTTCTTGATTTTATCTAACCAGGCTGTATAATCTCCGCGGTTTACTTCCTGCTGCAGAAGTACGTTCAACGCCTGTTTCGCATCTGCTACGATTGGGATTGCTGTTTCAACGTTTTTCCCTATTTCAGCTGGATCAATATCGATATGAGCTACTTTTGCATTAGGAGCAAAATGCTGCAGATTTCCAGTCAATCGATCATCAAACCGTGCTCCGATATTGATAAGCAAGTCACTTTCATAAATGGCTCTATTTGCTGCATACGTTCCATGCATTCCGCCCATGCCAAGCGACAGATTATCTCCGCCGGGATAGCTTCCCAGTCCCAGCAGTGTCGTGACAACTGGAATCTCCCAATTGTTGACAAATTGCTTTAACTCTTCTGTTGCTCCTGCAATTAAAATTCCTGCTCCAGCCAATATGACCGGCTTTTCTGCTTTGCTCAGCTCATCCGTTACTTTTGAGATTTGTATCGGGTTCGGATAAACTGTCGGTTGATAGCCCGGCAAATAAAAATCATCCTCGTAATCATTGATTGTTACAGTTTCGGAAATACTTTTAGGAATATCAATAACTACCGGGCCCGGTCTGCCTGTTGTTGCAACATGAAATGCCTCGTTCACGATTCTCGGCAAGTCCGCGATATCATTTACCTGGTAATTATACTTTGTAACTGGTGTCGTGATTCCCATGACATCTGCTTCCTGAAAAGCATCTGTTCCAATAACCTGCTTCGCAACCTGCCCCGTGAATACAACTAATGGAATCGAATCCATCATGGCATCCGTAATTCCTGTAATTAAATTCGTTGCTCCCGGTCCTGAGGTTGCAATAACAACACCTGGTTTCCCAGACACTCTTGCATAACCTTCCGCCGCATGTATGGAGCCTTGCTCATGTCGCGAAAGTACATGCTTGAAGGTTGTATCGTTACGGTGCAGCGCATCATAAATTGGTAAAACAGCACCTCCCGGGTAACCAAACACAACTTCAACACCTGCTTTTTCCAATGCCTGCACTAACAAATCAGACCCTGTGACCAAATTACTCTTCACTTCTACCCCTTGATTTGCATTAACTTTCACAACAATGCCCCTCCTTTTTCTTTTAGAAAACGTGCCATTCACCACGCTTTCGGATGAATGATTTTGTTACACAAATGGAATACGCTGATATTTTCCTATTTGCTAAAAAAACTGAAATTTTCAATTAAACTAACTATTTGTCATGCGATTGGTTTCGGGTTTTTACGAAAATAATTAAAAAAGACCCTTTTCCCCCCATGTACATGCTTTCCTATCATGTATGGGGCGAAAAGGATCTGCTTTTCACGGTACCACCCAGTTTTACAAAGTTCTTTCAAACTTTGCCTCAATAGCTGCTAGAGCTATGTTTGATAACAGGTACATAGATTGTCATGCACCTGGTCACATATAATTGGAATATTCCTTTCCATGTGACACTCAGGGACGATGTCGGAATAAGTAGCTATTCTGGGCTTCCAGCACCCCCAGATCTCTGTAAAAGCTATGGTCTTTTCCTTTTTTCCCGTCAACGTATTCAATATATTGGTGAAGAAATAACTTCTTGATATTTTAAAAATGTTTCGTTAAGAAATATCTTATATTGCGAACAATCATATCTTGTTTCCGTATGATAGTCAATAGTATTTTGTAATTTTTTTAATAATTCTATTTAGTCTGATTTTATGTATGCGTTTACATCGTTGTTGTGTACTGTCATCGTATTTTTGTTAAAATTAGATTACAGCTTGCTTTTGTTAGGTGGTATTCTCTAGAAAAATGCTTTTCTGCTGTTTTACCCTAGACGCTTCGACTAATTCACTTAAGATGAATCTTCCATTAGGACTAATCTGCGGAACATCAGGATTCTTCACTCCATTTAAACACTTGAAAAACCAAAAAAAACCGCTTGTCCTTTAAAACATCGGTGTTCTCGCCGAAGAGATGTCCGCTACGACGGTTTTCGGCGGGGCGAGTAATCGCAGTCCCAGTCCCAGAAGAAATACGAGGAGACTTAGCTCGGGACTCACAGGATTTGGAGCGGCTATATTTCCAGCTATTTGTATAAACATTCTTATTCTCACAAATAACCTCAATCAGATAATAAACGTATCACCTGATTGAGGTTCTCTAAGTGCAATTCTATTTATTTTTTAATCACGGTTCAAATAGTCAGTTACAGCACCCTTGGAAGAACATTTTACATTATGTGCGTATTTGCCTAAGATACCTTTTTTATATAATTCCGGCGCTTCCCATGCTTTACGGCGCTTGTCCAATTCTTCATCAGACAGATCCACAAAGATTTCTTTCGTGGATGAATCGATAGTGATACTGTCGCCTTCTTCAAGGAGTGCGATTGGTCCGCCAGATTGTGCTTCCGGAGAGATATGACCTACTACTAAACCATGTGTGCCCCCAGAAAAACGTCCATCTGTCAGCAATGCTACGGTTTCTCCCATTCCTTTCCCGACTAGAATACTGGAAATAGAAAGCATTTCCGGCATCCCTGGTGCGCCTTTTGGACCTACGTAACGGATAATAAGTACATCGCCGTCTTTAATTTCATTATTCATCACGGCTTTTGTTGCTTCTGCTTCAGTATCAAATACACGAGCGGGACCAGTATGTCTTGTTACTTTCACTCCGGATACTTTTGCTACCGCGCCTGTTGGAGAAAGATTCCCTTTTAAAACAATCAAAGGTCCATCTTCTCTTTTTGGTTCATTTAATGGCATAATTACTTTTTGACCTTCTTTTAATGATGGCGCATCCTCTAAATTCTCTTTGATGGTTTTTCCAGTAACCGTCATACAGTCTCCATGCAGATAGCCATTTTCATAAAGCATTTTCATTACTGCCTGAACACCGCCAACATTGTGAAGGTCCTGGAATACAAATTGCCCGCTTGGTTTTAAATCAGCAAGATGCGGCACTTTTTCCTGAAGACGGTTAAAGTCGTCTATGGTTAAGTCCACTTCTGCTGCATGCGCAACTGCCAGCAAGTGAAGAATAGCATTGGTAGAGCCGCCTAATGCCATCACAACAGTAATCGCATTTTCAAAAGCCTCTTTAGTCATTATATCTTTTGGATAGATTCCTTTTTCCAACAATGTTCTGATAGCTTCCCCTGCTGCTTCCACATCGCCAAGTTTTTCCTGTGATTCTGCAGGATTAGAAGAGCTTCCCGGTAAACTTAATCCCATTGCTTCTGCTGCAGAAGCCATCGTATTTGCGGTATACATCCCGCCGCATGCCCCTGCGCCCGGACAGGCATGACATTCAATCCGATTCATCTGTTTATCATCGATTTTCCCTGCATTATGCTGACCGACACCTTCAAATACAGAAACAATATCAATGTCTTTTCCATCAAGGTTTCCCGGCGCAATGGTTCCGCCATATACAAAAATTGCCGGAACCTCTGCATTGGCAATTGCCATCATACATCCAGGGATATTCTTATCACAAGCGCCTATCGCAACAAGACCGTCTAAGTTCTCCGCGCCGACAACTGTTTCAATGGAGTCAGCAATCAAATCTCTGCTTGGAAGAGAATAGCGCATTCCCTGTGTTCCCATAGAAATACCGTCAGATACGGTGATTGTGTTAAAAATTAACGGCACACCGTCAACTTTTCTTACTCCTTTTTTAGCAACTAAAGCTAAATCATTCAAATGGATATTACACGGCGTTACCTCTGCCCATGTACTGGCAACTCCGACCATCGGTTTTTTAAAATCCTCATCGGTCACCCCGACTGCACGTAGCATCGCCCTATTAGGAGCTCGCATGGTGCCGTCAAAAGCTTTACTTTTTATCCTTAAATCTTTCTCCATTTTTACACCTTCCTTTTTCGACTATTATAGGTATAATATTCGCATAGTTCAATTTATTTAGTGTTTTTTCTTTTTTTTAAACATCCTCGAAAGCGATTTCTATGCCGGGGAGAATGGGTTTTTTATTTTTTAATTTCTGCCTTTAAGGATAATTCTCTTCTCTGCTGTACCCACATAATATGTAACTTTATGTTGACAATACGGTTGAGGTTGCTATATTGGTAAGAAATACTTTTTCATATGAATCTGCATTTTCAAATACTTTTATGTTAAAATATCCGTATGTTATTAATTGGATATCGATAAACATCCGTTTTTAACCTCACAAAAGTATCTTAACCTTATAAAAAACGTTACATTGTTTGCCAATAAAACATTTTAAAGACATTGTATTTTTTATAAAACTGGATTCTTGAAAAGTTGCTATCATATCCAATAATACCAGTTTGGTACTTATTGATATTCCATTTATTAAATTCATTTTAAAGGAGCTTACCATTCATGCTAAAAGATCAGCACATTCTAAGAATACCTGGACCGAGCCCTATCCCTCCTAGTGTAGGGCGCGCAATGAACCAGACCATGATCGGCCACCGCGGGAAAGAAACGAAAGAATTACTAGAACGGATTCTTCCAAAGCTAAAATCTGTATTTGGAACGAAGCAGGATGTGATTCCTGTTGCCGGGAGCGGGACAGCAGGATTAGAAATGGCTGTCAGCAACGCTGCACATCCGGGAGATGATGTTCTTGTTATCGTCAGCGGAGCATTTGGTGATCGTTTTGCAAAAATATGCGAAGCTTTTCAATTAAAGCTGCACCGAATTGATGTAGAATGGGGAGATACAATTGACCCTCAAGCCGTTCAAGAATATTTACAAGCACATCCGGAAATCAAGGTGGTCTTTGCTACATATTGTGAAACCTCTACCGGTATTTTAAATCCAATCGAGCTGCTTGCCAAAACCGTACATGAATCTTCTGATGCTCTTTTCGTTGTGGATGGTGTGTCCTGCCTGGGCGGCGTGGAAGCTAACATGGACGAATGGGGTGTCGACATTTATGTAACAGGTTCGCAGAAAGCATTTATGCTGCCGGCCGGTTTAATGTTTATTGCAGCGAGCGAGCGTGCCTGGAAGGTTATTGAGGACAATCCGCAGCCGCGCTTCTATTTAGATATGCGCGTTTACCGGAAAAACTTAGAAAAAGTATCTACACCGTATACACCTGCGCTTTCTCTTTTATTTGGACTCGATCAGGTTCTGAATCTGCTGGAAGAGGAAGGCCTGGAAAACGTGTACCGTCGGCATATCGTCATGCGTGACATGACAAGAGCTGCTTTTAAAGCACTGGATATTCCTTTACTGGCAGCAGATGAAGATGCTTCTCCAACCGTAACAGCGGTCCGGCCGGTTGACTTTGATTCAGAGGCGCTCCGTTCTGCAGTCAAGGAACAGTTCAATTTAACCATGGCCGGCGGACAGCAGCACCTGAAAGGATCGATTTTCCGTGTCGGGCACATGGGCTATTGCTCTCCTGCTGACGTGCTGCAAACAATCAGCTTAATCGAAATCGGTCTTGTGAAAATCGGAAAAGATATCCAGCTTGGCAAAGGGGTTCAGGCTGCCCAAGAAATTTATTTGCAACAGGAGGAGAAGTAACTCATGACATATCGTGTATTAGTCAGTGACCCATTAAGTGACGAAGGAATTAAACCATTAAGAGAAATCGAAAATATAGAGATTGTTAAAAATCCAGGCTGGGATGAAGCAGCGCTCTTAGAAAATATCGACCAATTCGATGCTTTACTCGTCCGCAGTCAGACACAGGTTACGCGTCCTTTACTGGAAAAAGCATCCCGTTTGAAAATTGTCGGACGTGCCGGAGTCGGCGTAGATAATATTGATTTGGAAGCAGCAACAGAAAATGGAATTATTGTCGTAAATGCACCGAACGGAAATACCAATTCTGCTGCTGAGCATACTGTGGCTATGATTATGTCCTTGTCCAGAAATATCCCGCAGGCTTTCTATGCTTTAAAACAAAAGCAGTGGGACCGCAAACGTTTTGTCGGTGTGGAATTAAAACAAAAAACACTGGGCGTTGTAGGACTGGGAAGAATTGGTGCCGAAGTAGCGAAACGCGCCAAAGGACAGCGCATGAATGTAGTTGCTTATGATCCATTCTTAACCGATGAAAAAGCAGAGCGGATGGGAATAACAAATGCTACGTTAGAAGAAGTGCTTCGAGCAGGTGATTTCATTACTGTTCATACACCGCTGTTAAAAGAAACAAAACATCTAATTAATGCGGAAGCCTTTGAATTGATGAAGGATGGCGTACAAATCGTTAACTGCGCCCGCGGCGGAATTATTGATGAGGATGCTTTGTATGACGCGATTGTTTCTGGAAAAGTAGCTGGTGCGGCATTGGATGTATTTGAGCAGGAGCCTTTTACAGAACATAAATTGCTCACCCTGCCAGAGGTTGTGGCAACACCGCATTTAGGCGCCAGCACAATCGAAGCGCAAGAAATTGTAGCCATCGATGTCAGCCATGATGTTATCCGCTTCTTAGAAGGTAAAGCAGTCCGCCATCCAGTGAACATGCCTTCTATCCCTAGTGAAGCAATGCATCAAATCGAGCCTTATTTCTATTTAGCGGAAAAACTGGGTACATTTATTATCGATTTAGCGAATGAAGCCATAAATGACATTCGTATTACGTACTCCGGCGAATTAAGTGACATTGAAACAGGCCCGGTCACTCGCAATGCAGTGAAAGGTATCCTAAAACGCTTCCTCGGCAGCCGTGTAAATGATGTCAACGCATTATACCTGGCGGACCGTAAAGGAATTACTGTCAGCGAAAGCAAAACATCGGCACAAAAAGGATTTACAAATCTGATTACGATAGAAGTAACCGGACCTTCCGGAAGCAGAAAAGTTGCCGGAACACTATTAAACGGCCTGGGAGCACGCCTTGTCCGTGTTGATGGCTATCAGGTGGATGCGACACCGGAAGGGCATATGGTTGTTATCCAGCATATTGACCAGCCTGGTGTTATCGGACGCATGGGAAGTGCATTTGCAGAGCATAATATCAACATTGCTACCATGCAGGTGGATCGTTCAGACGTAGGCGGAAATGCCATTATGCTGCTGACCATCGATCGTCATTTAGAAGATAAAGCTCTTTCCGAAATTGCATTATTAGACGAGATTAAATCTGTTACTGCGATTGATTTGTAAAACGTAAAAAGCCGTTTGAACACGGCGCGAAGCTGTGTTCAAACGGCTTTTTTTATGGATAAAACACGTTATAATAAGAGATTGGCTATTCACCCAATTTAAGATTGCAGGATATTTTTTAATGCAGGATATTTTTTAATTCTGTAAGTGATTTGATTTCATAGACCGGCTCGATGTCCGTCTTATTTTCTGCATCAAATCGATTCAACCAGACAGAATCAATACCTGTCCGATTAGCTCCAATAATATCTGTATTTAAATTATCACCGACCATGACTGCCTCTTCCGGATCAATAGCGAGATGCTGTAAAACATGATGAAATATCTCCGGATCTGGTTTTCCTGTTCCGATATCTCCAGAGATAAAAATTTCCTCGAAATACGGAGGTAATTCAGGTGAAATCTCTAATTTAAGGTTTTGGAGACTTGGCGAACCATTTGTAAGCAAAGCAAGGCGATAATCCTTTCCAAGCTCTGCAAGAACAGACAGGGCATCCTCAAATAAATGCGGGCTCTCTATCCGGTATGATCTAAAAGCCTCTGCCAATTTTTTAGCAAGCTCCGGCTGATCCGTACCAGTATCTTTTAACCCCTCCAGCCAGGCTTTCTCCTGATATACAGGAGCGATTTCCCGCAGCTTTCGGAATTCCTCCCCCGGGTCCTCAAACGTTGCCCACAGACCTTCAAATGGATTGATGCCAATTTTTTGTGTATAGGCATAGGTCGGGTAAGAAGCATATAATTCTCTTGCCCTGGCACGAACATTTTTTTCCAATTCAACCGGATTAGTACCTGCTTCCTTTTCCGCCAGCCGACATGTTAAATCAAAAGCATCCTGTACACTTTTTTTGTCCCATAAGATTGTATCGTCCAAATCAAATAATACCATTTTTTTCATTATTCATTTCCTCACTTTTCCATTTTAATCATACTCGTAATCATAATTTAAAATTAATTTAAAATTTAGTCTTGCTAAAATCTTTGATATGTCTTATGATATATAGAAATTTAATCAATGGCAAGGAGACTTTTGATATGGAAGAACAAACTATTCGCGTGCAGCGTTGTGAGACAAAAAAAGAAAAGCCACAGGATGATCAATTAAGCTTTGGGAAGATTTTCACAGACCATATGTTTGTGATGGATTATTCAGAACCATTAGGGTGGCATAATGCGAGCATTGTACCATATCAACCACTACAAATTGAACCTTCTGCAATGGTATTCCACTATGCACAATCTGTTTTTGAAGGTTTAAAAGCCTATCGTACGGATAACGGAAGCATTGAGTTATTTCGTCCAGAGAAAAACATGGAACGTTTAAACAGATCAAATGATCGTTTATGTATCCCTCCGATTGACGAAGAATTTGCTTTAAAAGCCATTAAACAACTGGTTTCAATTGATCGTGATTGGGTCCCTCATACAGAAGGTACATCGCTATATATTCGCCCGTTTATTATTTCAACAGAAACTTATATCGGCGTATCTGCATCTACACGTTACAAATTCATCGTCATTTTATCACCGGTAGGGGCTTACTATAAAGAAGGCATCAACCCGGTTAAAATTGCAGTAGAAGATGAATACGTACGTACTGTAAAAGGCGGTACCGGCGAAGCGAAAACAGGAGGAAACTATGCTGCAAGCTTAAAAGCACAGGAGCTGGTTGCTCAAACCGGTTATACGCAGGTTCTCTGGCTGGACGGTGTAGAAAAGAAATATATTGAAGAAGTTGGAAGCATGAATGTTTTCTTCAAAATCAACGGTGAAGTAATCACACCTAAACTGAACGGCAGCATCCTTTCCGGAATTACACGTTCCAGCGTCATCGAGCTGTTACAGCACTGGGATATCCCGGTAGTTGAAAAACGCATTTCTATCGAAGAATTGTATGAAGCTTACCAAAGAGGAGAATTAGAAGAAGCATTCGGTTCTGGTACAGCTGCAGTTATCTCTCCGATCGGCGAATTAAAATGGGGAGATAAACAACTGATTATCAACGATGGAAAAACAGGAGATATCTCGAAAAAAGTCTACGATACGATTACAGGTATTCAATATGGCCATATGGAAGATCCCTTTAACTGGATGCAAAATATTGAAACCGAAAGCCCTGTGAAGCATTAATACTAAAAAACCAGGCTGGAAAAATATCCAGCCTGGTTTTTTAGTTTCATAATATAAAACGAAACTTCATTCAGTGGGAGTTTTTGCTTCTCTCCCGCTGAATTAGCCTAAGTGATTCAGGGAGTTAGCGTCCGTTATCTCCTGCCTAAATAAATTTATTTTCACTCTTTATTTTGAGGCGGGAGTTTTACGGACGATTCTCCGTGATAATCAATAATTATCTGATGCTGTATACATTTTTAGAGCTTTCTTTACAGTAATTTATTACCTGCAGATTGCCATAATTGATACCATTCTTCTCTCGTCAGCGTGATATCCGCTGCTTTTACCATTTCCGACAAACGTTTTGGAGTCATCGTCCCAATAATTGTTTGAATATTAGCAGGATGACGCAAAATCCATGCTATTGCTATCGTCTCACGGGCAACACCATATTTTTCTCCAAGCCTGTCCAGCTCTTTATTTAATTCCGGATAAGCATCCCGATCCATAATAAACCCGCCGAAGAAACCGTAACGAAGCGGGGACCAGGCCTGAATTGTCATATTATTTATCTGGCTGTAATCAATTACTCCGCCATCTAAATCCTTTGCCTGATCAAAGGCCGTATTTGCATATAATCCCTGATCAATCATACCGGAATTTGTAACACTTAACTGCAACTGATTAGCCACGAGATCCTGCTCCACATATTTTTTTAATAACTCGATTTGACGCGGCCGGAAGTTACTTACCCCAAAATGCCGGACTTTCCCGCTTTTTTCTAACTCTGAAAATGCTTCTGCCACTTCTTCCGGCTCCATCAGCGCGTCCGGACGGTGAATCAGAAATACATCTAAGTAATCTGTCTTCAAACGCTTTAAGCTTTCTTCAACAGATGAAATCAAATATTCCTTGGAAGAATCATAAAATCCGTTACGGATGCCTGCTTTCGACTGAATTATCATTTTTTCGCGAATAGCGGGGCTCATATTAATCGCATCCGCAAATACCGATTCAGACTTTCCTTTTCCGTAGATATCTGCATGGTCAAAAAAATCGATTCCATGATCCAATGCATTATGAATCACTTTATTCGCTTGCTCTTTCGTACTTTGCTGCATCACCATACATCCTAAAGAAATGACTGGAACAGATAATTCGCTGTTTCCCAATTGTATACGCTTCATAATAATTCCCTCCCTGCTTTCTATTTTATCACAAGCTTCGACATTCCCGATAATAATCCGAGCTTGTTTTACTTTTTTCTTGATGGGAGGATGGAAGAAAAACCTGTAGTGAGAAGGAGTTTCTCACTACAGGTTTTTCTATTTAGAACATTAGAGCGGGTAATTTTTCAAGCTGAAAGTCAGGTTATTTTTTCCGATTCGCAATGCTGCCCTCAGCCATTTGAATCATTCGTTTAACCATCTCACCGCCGACCGCACCGTTTTCACGAGCAGTCGTGTCAGCTCCTAAATTCACATGCATTTCATCAGCGATTTCCTCTTTCATCTGATTCACTGCACGTTCTGCTTGCGGTACTAACAACGCATTTCTTCGTTTGTCAGCCACCAGAGACCCTCCTCTTTTATTCAAAAGCAAGTGCAATACTTGCTTGCTCTTATCTTGTGCAGAACGTTATAAACTATACAAGAAGTTTTAGCATAAGTGCTTAAAATCGCACATATGTATATCAAGGTGATTTAAAAAAGCTGAAAGCATTTTTAAGGAGGAACTACTTGATGTTAAAAGCAGATTACAGTATGGATATGAACCTGCCTCAATCAGACGTATGGCGTTATTTAGAAGATTGGTCTAATTGGGCGAAGCAGGTGCCCGGTTATCAAACACATAAGAACATTTCCCCGACAGACTCGATTTGGGAGCTTCATGGAAAAGCAGGCTCCATTACTAAGGATGTAAAGCTCTATGTCAAAATCATAGAAATAACATCTCCGTCTACCGTTCAATTTCGGGTTCGTGATTCAGAAGACCGTTGTTTAGGAAGCGGCTGTTTTGAGCTTTCCCAGCTTTCTTCCCGTTCCTCCACACTGACCTGTCTATTAGAGCTTGAATTAAAAGGTTTAACAGGAAAAATAAGCGCACCATTGATTGGCTCTCTCCTTCCCGGCTTGTTGGAAAAGTTTGTCCAGCGAATTGCAAAGCCTCTGACAGAAGCTGATTCTGTTGCTTTACCACTTTAAAGCTATGCTGTTTACTCTTATTCTCAACAGTGATACATTTATATAGGTCTAATTATCATTGTTGGGAAAGGAACATAGCACATGGTTAACGCAAAACAATCGCATGCATGGAAGCAATATGCCTATATTATTATTGGAGCAACCATTGTCGGACTATCCTATAATATTTTCTTCCTGCCAGCACGATTAGCTGCTGGAGGTTTGTCCGGAATCAGCACAATATTATTTGAATTATATACGATTAATCCAGCTCTCAGCCAATTTATCATTAATATCCCTATTTTTATTATTGGATGGATTACTTTAGGGAAGGATTTCAGCCTAAAAACATTGATTGGAACGTTTTGGGTTCCATTTGTCATTTTTTTATCAGCGGATATTCCGATTACAGTGACCAATCCATTTCTGAGCGCACTTTACGGCGGACTTATTCTTGGTGCGGGATTAGGGATTGTATATAAAGGAAATGGCTCTACGGGCGGTACAGCAGCTATTGCCCAAATTGTGAAGAAATTCACTGGTATTTCCAGCGGCTATTCACAATTTATCGTGGATGGGCTTGTTGTCATTACTTCGATTTTTGTATTCAGCTTCGAGCTGACGCTGTTTGCATTAATGGCAATTTATATCAGCGGTAAAGCGATCGATGTTGTCCAATTACGGACATCCGCAACGAAGCTGGTGATGATTATCACGGAGGAGGAAGAAAAAGTACAGCAGCTTATTCAGAACGGTATTGACCGCGGTCTTACGAAAATTCGTTCTGTCGGCGGCTATTCGAAACTGGATAAAACCATGATATTGGTGGTTGCACAGCAGGCAGAAGCAGTTAAGCTGAAGAGATTATTACAGGAAGAAACACCTGACGCTTTCACTATTTTCATCAGTGCATCCGAAATTCTCGGGAGAGGCTTCTCACTCGATAAATACGATGGGCAAAAATTTTAAATCAGGTATGAAAAGAGCCAGAATATCCGGATATTCTGGCTCTTTTGCTATCTATTTATAGATGGATTCTTCTAGCCCGGCAGCATATTCATTATATTTTGATAAGCAAAGCCTTTGACCTGCTCCTCTGAATAATGTTTTTGCAGTTCATTCAGCAAATACGTATAGCCTGAGGCGTCTGGAATATGGTCTATATAGGAGCGGATGCCGTCAAAGTCCGATCCAAAACCAATATTCTTCTCTCCGCCAAGAGCACAGACATGATCAATATGCTCCAACAGGTCAGCAACCGTTGCTGTCTCTGCCCCTTTTTTCAAAAAGACAGGGTAAAGTGCAAAATGAATAGGCGCTTTTTTATCAATCAATGCTTTCAACTGATCATCGTATAGGTTTCTTGGATGGTCACAAATTGCCCTGGCGTTCGAATGCGAAGCAATTGGATAATCAGCCAGCTCCATCACATCCCAAAAAGCTTGAACTGAAAGATGGGATACATCCGTCAAAACTTCATTCGCATTATTTAACTGGACTGCCTCCTTGCCTAATCTGGTAAGTCCGGCTCCCCTGGGTTCTTCAGCGCCATCAGCACATAGATTTGCCGGATTCCATGTCAATCCAACAGATTTCACTCCCATTTGATAAAGCGTCTTTAGTTTTTCAAGATCATTGCCAATCGCTTCTGCTCCTTCTAACGTCAATACGGCGCCAATTTCATCCGGGGCCAGTGATCGAATATCCTTCCAGTTTCGGATAAACCTTACCTTCTCATTCTTTCCCACAATTTCTTCATGAAAAATGGCAGCCTGCTCTTGCGCATACTTCCATTGATCTGTCGTAGCAACATTTTCCGGGTCTACAAAAATCGCAAAAAACTGAACAGCAACATTTCCTGCTTCTAACCGCTGCAAATTTGTTTCTATCTCCGGCGCATTTCGAAAATCAAGCTGTTTTTGCCCTAGACGGGCTGTCTGTAATTTAAGTAATGCGTCACAATGCGTATCGATTACCTTCATGCTGTCCCCCTCACTTAAAAGAATTATTATATTCTTTCTGTCTTAACTCCACACGGCGTATTTTACCGGAGGAGGTTTTCGGCAGCTCAGAAACAAACTCAATCTTCCGCGGGTACTTATATGGTGCGATTTCATGCTTCACATAGCTCTGCAGGGTTGCAACGACTTCGCTATTTCCAATAATATTATCTTGTAAAATAACAAATGCCTTTACTACATTGCCCCTTACTGGATCTGGACTGGCAACAACCGCACATTCTTTAACATCCGGATGTTTTACGAGCGTATCCTCCACTTCAAAGGGTCCAATCGTATAGCCGGAGCTGATAATAATATCATCGCTTCTTCCTTCAAACCAGAAATAGCCGTCCTCATCCATGCTTGCCTGATCTCCGGTAACATAATAATCTCCGCGCTGGGTTCTTTTCGTTTTTTCCTCGTCTTTATAATACCCTTTAAACAAAGCAGCTGTATCAAGCGGAATGGCAATATCTCCTACTTCACCAGTTTTCACCAGCTCGCCGTCTTCATCGATAATAACAACATCATTTCCCGGGGTTGGTTTTCCCATTGAACCCGGACGTACTTCCATTCCTTTTAAGAATCCGAGCAGCAGGGTACTTTCTGTCTGCCCGTATCCATCTCTGACTGTCACATCAAAATGACGTCTGAATTTATCAATCACTTCACGGTTTAAAGGTTCTCCGGCAGAAACTGTGCTATGCAGTGCATTCAAATTATAATCATCTAAATTAGAAAGCTTCGCCATTAAACGGTACTCTGTCGGTGTACAGCAAAGCACATTAACCTGATGCTTTTCCAGCAGCTCCAAATATTTTGCTGCATCGAATCTGCCTGAATAGACAAACGCTGTTGCTCCCATTCCCATAATGGATAAAAATGGACTCCATACCCATTTCTGCCATCCGGGTGCAGCAGTTGCCCAAACCGTATCGCCATCTTGAATACTGAGCCAATAACGAGGAGCAGAGGACATATGTGCAAATCCCCAGCCGTGAGAATGAATAACTGCCTTTGGATTCCCTGTTGTTCCTGATGTATAGGATAAAATGGCAATATCGTCTCTTGATGTTTCTACCGTTTCTAACTGATCAGAAGCTTGTGCTTTTTCTTTATCAATCGATACCCAGTCTTCTATCTCTTTTCCTACACTAAATTTGGCAAGCTGTTCATACTCTACTACTCTTTTAAACTCATCCACGCATGCTTCTGTCGCAACTACTGCATCAATTTCGCCATGTGAGATACGAAATTGCAAATCCTTGGTCCGCAGCATTTCAGAGCTTGGTATAATAATCATTCCTGTTTTTAAAGCTGCAATATATAGTTCATACGCTTCGATACAGCGCGGAAGCATAATCATTATTTTATCTCCACGTTTTAAGCCGTGATTTAACAGGATATTCCCTGCCTTATTTGCATTCTTTATCAGATTCGTATAAGTTATTTCTTTTATATCTCCATTTTCTTCTTCTAAAATAACCGCTTTTCTTCCTTCATCTGCAGCATATTTTTCAAATTCAGAAGTAATATTATATAACGCCGGTGCAATCAAATCTGATTTTTTCATTTTATTCCTCCTCATATTAGTACCTCGTACTATATGTTAGTCATTATATCAAGAAATAAGAACAAGTTCAAAAGGATTTAAATTTTCTGATAGGATGTAAAGATTTAAAATCCTGCTTTACCGCCTTCAAGCAGCTAAAATTATATCCCTCTGCAAATAATGGTGTATGATAATAATTAAAAGGGAATAGTAACAGAAGGGAGTGTTGCTGATGTCAGCATTTAATGAGAAAGATTTCGATAAAGCTTATAATGAAGAAACCAAAAAAATAAATAGACAACTGGATAAAGATATTATTTTTGCCATGATCGGCGATATCAACACTGGGAAATCATCTACTATTAATCGGCTTATCGGCGACGATGTCGCTAAAGTTGGTGCACGTCCCGGAGAAACGGTCGGTATTGATAAATATGTGTACCGTGACAAAATTATTTTCGCAGATACACCCGGTCTTGATGATATCAACCATACAAATTCGGAAGAAACCTTTCGTTTTTACCGCGAAGCAGATGTCATTTTATTTTTCCTAAATGCTGCGGGAACAGTTTTTTCGGAAGGAGAAAGAAAATCATTTGAAACCATCAAAAAAGAGAATAAACAGATTGTTTTTGTTTTAAATAAAATTGATGCTGCAGATGATATTCCGGCACTTGTTCAATATGTGAAGGAGCATACGTCAAAACGCTATCCGGTTATCCCGATTTCATCCCGGACTGGCGAGAATATTGATAAATTACGGAATGAGATACTAGAAATTCTGAAAAAAAAAGAGAAGGAAATTCAATTCGCTAGGCTTATTAAGGAAAAATCATCGACGGCGAACAAATGGATTTTAGCAGCTTCTGGTTCAGCAACTGCTGTAGGAGCGGCTCCTCTTCCCGGTTCTGATTTTATTCCTTTAACCGGAATTCAAGTTGGATTAATGATCAGACTCGCAACATTGTATGAACAACCATTATCCAAGAAGAAAGCGAAGGAACTGACAATTGCGACCATTACCGGAAATATTGGCAAAACCATCTTCCGCCAGGTATCCAAATTTGTCCCAGGGGCAGGTTCTGTTATTGGCGGCAGTGTTGCAGGCGGAATGACACTGGCAATGGGATATGCAGTGAAATATGCTTATGAAAATAATATTGAATTGAATGCAGAGACGCTGAAGTCTCTTTATAGTTATTTTTATAAAAGGGGGAAACAGGAGGAGAAGGAATAAACAGACGAAACTTCATTCCGTAGGGATTTTACTTCCGGTTACATTGTGATAAATCTATCTGGATTGGAGCGTTCTTATGACGCAAAGAAAAAAGAATTATTTAGAAGCTTGCGTAGTAGTCCTCCTATTAATACCAATCATCTGGTTTGTTGATGCTATATCAACAGGAATTGTCTTGATTGTGCTAGGATTTAGTATTTTTACAAGTGTTGCCTTTTTCGAAATATCGTTATTGTATAAAAAGAATAAAGAAAAGAAAGTAGACGGGAAGGATTAACAGTTAACTTGCTGAATAATCGTTCCCGTCTACTTTTATAAACTATATATTTAACGCTTTAAATTCATCTTTTAAAATGGAATATATCTTTGCATCCTCCTGATTTCCTTTTCGCTGCATTGATTTTCTTAACGTTCCCTCATAAGTCATACCAGATTTCTCCATTAATTTGTAGGAAGCCATATTATCTGGGTGGCATCTTGCTTGAATTCGTTCCAATTTTAATTTCTCAAATCCAAAAGTAAGAACAGCCTTTGCCGCTTCTGTTCCAATTCCTTTCCGCCAATAATCCAAAGAGAGAGCATAAGCAAGTTCGGCAGAATATTGTTTTGGGTTCCAGACCAGGTCCATGGTGCCTATAACCCGGCTATTCTCCTTCCAAACAATTGCCCAAGCCCCTCCTTTTCCTTTTTCATACTGTTCAATTAATAAATTGATAAACGCTTCTGTATCTTCCAAAGTTCTATGGGCTTCCCAAGTCAAAAATGTTGTCAATTCAGGCTTGGAAGCATAGTCATAAATATCCTGCAAATCGTCTTTTCTCATTTCTCTTAAACACAGCCGATCGGTTTCTAGCACAGGAAACGGAATAAACGGGCTCTCTTGCATTGCTTCTCCTCCTTCTCCATTTACAGAAAATCGTCCATAAACACCCACTTATTTTTATGTGAAAATTAATATTATTATACACAAGCCAGCCCGTATTTCCAACTATCCTCTAAAATATAATTTATTAAAAAAAGAAGCTTTTCCGATGTCCAATACAACAAACAACGAAGTAATTTAAACGAAACGGAGTAATGAAAATATCAGCATAGGTCATGTCGTATTTAATACAAAACGTTTTATTCTTTTAGCAGCTTCTTCTAATAATTCTGCAGAAGCAGCGTAGGATAACCGCACATAATCCGGAGCTCCGAACCCAGATCCTGGTACAAGCGCTACCTTTTCTTCTTCTAATAACGCCTTTACCCAATCATCAACAGAATGAAAACCACCTGTTGTTGCTGCTGCTTTTACGTTGGGAAACAAATAAAATGCCCCTTTTGGCTTTACGCAAGTAATTCCTGGTATATCAACTAATAAGTCATAAAAAACCTGTAACCGTTCGGAAAAAATCTCCTTCATTTTCGGAATTACATTTTCTCGATGATTCTCGTATGCCTCGATTGCTGCATATTGAGAAATAGATGTCGGATTCGAGGTCACATGAGAAGCTAAATTTACCATTGCTTTAATGATTGCTTCAGGTCCAGCTGCATATCCTATACGCCAGCCTGTCATAGCGTATGATTTGCTCACCCCATTGATGATAACGGTTTGATTTTTCAATTCCTCTGATAAAGAAGCAATGGATACATGCTGATCCGTTGTATAAATCAACTGTTCATATATTTCATCAGAAACAATGACAATATCATGCTTTAAACAAACCTGGCCAATTTCTTCTAATTCCTCTTTACTGTACATCATGCCTGTCGGATTGCTGGGTGTATTGATAATTAACATCTTCGTTTTTGGGGTGATTGCCTTCTCCAGCTGTTCACTTGTAATTTTAAAGTCATTCGCTTCTAAAGCTGCGATATAGACAGGTACACCGCCTGACAGTTTTACTTGTTCCGGGTAGCTGACCCAATATGGCGCAGGAATAATAACTTCATCGCCATCATTTAAAATTGACTGAAAAAGTGCATAAAGCGCATATTTCGCTCCGGCAGTAACAATTACTTGCCCCGTTGTATAAGTTAAATTTTGATCTCTTTTAAACTTCTTAATAATAGCATGCTTTAATTCAGGGACCCCTCCAGATGGTGTATACTTTGTAAATCCATCATCCATTGCTTTTTTGGCAGCATCCAATATATGTTGGGGTGTATTAAAATCAGGCTCCCCAAACCCCAAAGCAATCACATCCTGCCCAGCATTTTTTAATTCTTTTGCTCTTGATGAAACTGCTATCGTTGAAGATTGTGTCAACGAATTTACTCTATTTGATAACTTCATGATAAAATCAACCTTTCAACCAATTATATTTTCATTAAATAACAATTAAATCCCCAAAGATTGATATAAGTAAAAGACTTACCATTCCGACAGCTATCGCAGCAATTAAACCAATATATAAAGGTTTCATCCCCAGCCCTTTGAACATTTTAAAGTCTGTTGATAACCCTACACCTGCCATTGCTGTTCCAAGAAAATAAGTCGTTCCAAGCGAACTCCAAAAGTTATAAAAGCTTTCCCAATTTGCTGCCTGAAATATCCCAAAAGCTGCACCAGAGTCATTCAGGGTCACATCCCCCACTGTTCGAATCAAAGAAAGAAATAAAAAACCAATAACAAACAGCGGGATTAGTTTATACCATTTAGGTAATACCTGATTCTCCGCTTTATCGCTTCCTTTAAAAAATAAGAAAGATAGCAAAGGGATAACAGCAATTATAAATAAATTCCTAGTTAACTTGGTTACGGTAGCGACATCGATAACCGTTTCCATATCGTACATCTGACTATAAATAAGTGATGCGCCAGTTACTTGAGCCGTATCATGTATAGCAGTACCAAGCAATAAACCAGCTTTGATTGGACTATCACTAAAAAATACATTTGCTAAATATGGATAAAATAGCATACCAACTAAACCAAAAATGGTTATATTCGCAACAGCATAAGAAATTTCATTGTCTTTTGCTTTGATTACAGGTGATATAGCCATAATTGCAGTTACCCCGCATATTCCTGTTCCGCCGGCTATTAAAGCTCCTAACCGCTTCGATTGATTCATTTTATTTGTAAAATAAAGTGTAATAAACAACCCGCAAGATATACATAGAATAATAAGCGGCAGGCCCCAGGCTCCCAACTTCAATGCCTCTACTAAACTAAGACGTAAACCAAGTAAAATGATTCCTGCTTTCAGTGCATACGTTAATGAAAATTTAACTCCATCCATAAATACCTGATGCAAACCAATAAAGTTACGAATAATTACCCCTATTAAAATCGCAACAAATATCCCAGATATTGGACTGGCACTTCCTGCAGGGAGCAAATCAGCTTTTACCAATAAAATGCCGATTAACTCTGCAAGATATACTCCAATTATCATTACTATAAAACAGATTAGTATTCCAGGAGTTAATATTTTCACTTGATTGAATACATCTTTTATTCTCATGTGATCTTCTCCTAATCCGTACAGACCCAATGATTAAATCATTCAACTTATATAGTTAAAGTTTCTTTGCAGTTCTATCATTAGCTGGTTGTATCGATTCATTTTTTTCTAATACCTGAACATCTACCTCCACTGTATTTGGGTACTTAATTCCGGCACCTGTATTTAGTACAACTACTTTCTCTTCTTCTGTTATCCAGCCATTCTTTCGTAACTGGCGTGCTGCATAAAAAGCTGCGGCTCCTTCTGGACATACAAAGGTTCCTTCTTTTTGTGAGAGCAGCTTTTGTTCTTCTAAAACAGCTTCATCACTAATAGATACTGCACAACCATTTGTTTCATATACTGCATTGAGTACCAAGAAATCACCTAATGCTTTAGGCACGTTAATCCCAAAAGCAATGGTTTCCGATTCATTCCAGAATTCCGATTCTTTTTTCCCTTTCTCCCATGCTTTTACAATCGGCGCACAGCCTTCAGATTGAACAGCTACAAGCCGCGGCATTTTCTCTTCGTCAATCCAGCCAAGTGCTTGTAATTCTTTTAACGCTTTATAAATGCCGATCAATCCAACTCCACCGCCTGTAGGATAAAGTATCACATCAGGTATCTCCCAATTGAACTGTTCTACAATCTCAAGCCCCATTGTCTTCTTACCTTCAATACGATAGGGCTCCTTTAAAGTAGAGACATCGTATAAGCCGTGTTCCTTTACTGCTTCTCCAACAATTTTCCCGGCGTCACTAATCAATCCGTTTACTAAATACAAATTCGCTCCGGAGACAGCGCACTCATTTCTTGTAATTTTAGGTGCATCTATCGGCATGACGATAGTAGAGGAAATCCCCGCTCTTGCGGCAAATAATGACCAGGATGCTCCAGCATTTCCATTCGTGGGCATAGCCAGTTCTTTGACGCCTAATTCTTTTGCTTTAGAAATCCCTACAGCAGCGCCACGCGCTTTAAAAGTCCCCGTAGGAATAATTCCTTCGTCCTTCATATACAAATTTTCGATCTCCATATCATTTCCAATTGCCTGCATTTCAATAAGAGGCGTCATTCCTTCCCCCATGGAAACAACATTTTTTTTATCTTTTACTGGCAGCAATTCATGATAACGCCACAGATTATTTTCTCTTCCGTTCAGGTCTGACTTTTTCCAATCCTTTTTTAATGAATCCAAATCATATTCTACCAGTAACGGCGATCCGCAATCACATAAATTCTGGACTACATCAGCTTCATATTTTTTGGAACACTTCGGACAATATAAATGTGAAACGTAACTATAATTCATCTGCTATTCCACCTTTATTTAAATTTTGTAAATATAACACGCATTTTGAACGGATGAATCATACGCTGCAGAGTGATCGCTTTCCTTTTAAGATATTCGATACTTCCTCCGCTACAAGTAAAGAAGTTCTCAGCTGTGATTCCTCTGTCAGGCCGGCAATATGCGGCGTTAGATGAATAGAATCTATATTTAGTAGTAAAGAATCTGGCTGAACAGGCTCTGTCTCCAAAACATCCAAATACGCTCCTGCTATTTCTTTGAAATCCACAGCTTTGCATAAATCAGCTTCATTTACTATCCCTCCTCGTGCTGTATTAATGATGTATGCGCTTTCCTTCATCTTTGAAAATGCTTCTAGATTGAATATATTCTCCGTTTCCTTCGTCAAAGGGACATGAATGGAAATAAAATCTGACATTGTAATTAAATCTTCAAAAGCGCTCACCCGTTTAACACCTGTTTCTGAAATAATATGCTCATATGGTGTGATAAACGGGTCGTATCCAACTACATTCATTCCAAATGCATTGGCTCTTTTAGCAACTCGATGTGCTATTTCACCCAACCCATATAACCCTAATGTTTTCCCGCTTAATTCAACCCCAGTAAACTTTTTTCGTGCCCAGTTTCCTTCCTGAACATCCAGAGCCGCTACTGAAATATTCCTATAAGCATCCAGCATTGCACTGAGAACATACTCCGAAACAGAAGTTGCATTAGCATGCTTAGCTGCAATTACTGGTATTTTTTTATTACGTGCTGTATTTAAATCAATATTATCCAGGCCTACTCCTAATCGACCTATCACTTTTAAATTGGTGCCTTTATCCAACAGTTCGGAATCTACCTTTGTTTCATTTCGAACAATTAACCCGTCATAATTTGAAATAATCGATAATAGTTTTTCTCTGTCTCTCCCCAGCTCTTTATCATAATCAATGGAATATCCTTCTTGCTCTAACCTCTCGATTCCCTGATCCCAAATTAGTTCTGTTATAAGAATTCTCAAACGAAAACCTCCTTGTCTAAAAAATTAAATAGAGTACTTCTTTCTATCTCTTTATAAACATAAAATTATTTTTTATCAGGAAAAATTACAAACTAATAGACTTTAAATATGGCAGCACAATCTTTATCACCATACCCCTGTTTGCTGGCTTCTTCTAAATAATTTAATGTAATCTGGCTTAATTCCGTTTTATTATTGCTTGCTTTTGCCATTTCTAGCCCTAGACCGACATCTTTCAATGCAAGATTCACTGAAAACATTGGATCATAATTATTATCAAGCACTAATGGTCCTCTTAAATTTAGTTGAGCTGAATCCGCCCCAGTATCATGTAGGAGCTGCTTTAACTGTTCGGGGTCTATACCAGCATCAAATCCCAATTTTAACCCTTCTGACATAACAAGTAAATTGGTCATACCAATCATATTGCTAATTAATTTAAACGCAGTTGATTGTTCTACATCCCCTAAGTAATAGGGTTCACCAATTTGATTTAAAATCTTTTCTAAACGCTTATAAGTAGACTCATCTCCTCCTGCAAAAATTGGAAGTGTTCCTTCATAAGCCTGTTTTGGTCCTTTCCCTAATGGACAAGCAAGAAATTGTACTCCAAATTTATTTGCTTCATTCTTGATTTCCGTTGCTGTTTGCGGATTGATTGTACTTACATCAACGACAACTGAATCTTTTTTCATCTTCTCTAATACTCCGTCTTCAATTAGCATTTTTGTCAAATGGATTGGCAGAGGTAAACTAGTAAATAAAACATCAACACTATCAGTAAGGTCATCCAAAGAGGAAGCCTTAGCTCCGCCGTTTTTTAGAATAGCAGCTACTGCATCTTCATTTATGTCATATAATTTAACGTCATTTCCAGTTAAGATTAAATTTCGCGCTAAGCCCCCACCCATTTTTCCTAATCCAATAAATCCGATTTTCATATATTATTCCTCCATAAATTTATTTTTACATATTTTAATATAGCAAAGTAATTCAGTTTAGAGGAAATTCATATCATTAATGGTTCAGTGACCCAACCATTAATGATGTTTCCATTAAATCATACTCTTTAAAATAAATCAATTATTTTAAATATATATTTTTTTGTTAATTATTTAAAAACTGATTGGTAAATGCAGTGTAATTACTCAATATCTATTGATAAAAATTTATCTTCTAAAAATCCTTCTATCCCCTGACGACCGCCTTCACGACCAGTTCCACTTTCCTTCATACCTCCGAATGGGGCTTGAACTGTTGTAGGTACAGCATCATTAACACCAATTATTCCGTAATCTAATCTTTCACCAACACGCAGTGCTTTTCCGAGATCTCTTGTATAGTAATAAGCAGCAAGACCATAGATAGAATCATTTGCTTTTTGAATTGCTTCCTCTTCCGTATCAAATTCGTAAATGGGGCAGACCGGACCAAAGGTTTCTTCATTTGTAATTACCATCTCATTTGTTACGTGTGTTAATACAGTCGGTTTATAAAATAACGTTCCTTCTTTTTCAAGCTCGCCACCAGTAACAAGAACCGCCCCCTTATCTAACGCATCTTTCACATGATATGTTACCTTTTCATAAGCACTTTCATCAATTAATGGGCCAACTTCCGTAGCTTCCTCTATCCCATCCCCTATGACTAACTGTTCTACTTTTTCTTTTAAGATTTTTTCAAATTTTTCTTTAATGGAACGGTGAACATATAAACGATTTAAGCAAATACAAGTTTGACCAGCGTTTCTGTATTTACTTATGATTACTCCTTCTGCTGCCTTTTCAAGATCTGCATCTTCAAATACAATAAACGGTGCGTGACCGCCAAGTTCCATTGATACGCGCTTCACTTGTTTACTTGCCGCCTCCATCAGTTGTTTTCCGACATCTGTTGAACCAGTAAAAGTAATCTTCTTAATCAACTTATTGTTTGTGAAGGCACCGCCGATACGACTCGATCTTCCCATAACCAAGTTAGCCACTCCTTTTGGAAATTCAGCTTTTTCAATACATTCAAATAGCTTTACTGCACTATTTGGAGTATAACTTGCTGGCTTTAACACTACAGTACACCCTGCAGCTAACGCTGGAGCCAATTTTCTAGTGAGCATTGAAACAGGGAAATTCCAAGGCGTAATTGCAGCAACTGGACCTACAGGTTGTTTTAGCACATGTAGACGTTTATTCGTTGTTGATGCTGGAATAATTTCACCGTATAATCTTCTAGCTTCTTCTGCGTACCATAAAACATATTCAGCAGCTATATTCACTTCACCGCGTGATTCATTAATTGGCTTCCCCATTTCAAGTGTAATAGCCTCTGCAAGGCTCTCTTTTTCTTCTAGCATTATTTGGTAGAGTTTATATAAATACTTGGAACGTTCATTCACACTTTTTGCAGACCAGGTTGCAAACACTTCATTTGCAGCCTCAATTGCTTTATTTGCATCTTGTTCATCGCCATATGCTACTTCATAAATTATTTTTCCTGTTGCCGGGTTTTTCACTTTGTATTTCTCACCTGATATTGCTTCACTCCAAATACCGTTTATAAACATTTTTTTCATACTCACTGTAAATCATCCTCCCATTATTTTTAATTACTTTTAAATATAAAATTGTAAGATTATTCTGTTTTTACAAACTATAATTTACTATGATTTTTTAACACCTAACCAGATATTTATCAGCTTTATTTTACATTTACTTCTTCCATTGCAGCCTTTTCTTGTTCAGAAACATCCATTTTATATGTTTCCTTTGTAAAGAATACAGAGACCACAGTTATGATTCCCATCCCCATAATATAAAGAACTATATATAATGGATTTCCATCGTTCAATAGCAATAACGATGTTGCAACAAGTGGGGTGACTCCAGCTACAATCCCAGCTAGCTGGTAGACAAACGAAAGTCCGCTATATCTAACTCGTGTACCAAACATTTCAGTAAAAAATACAGATTGAATACTGAACATAGGAGTCGTTCCTAAAGCATATCCTAAAGCAATTGCTATATAAACTACAAAAACAATTCCTGTATCCAACAAAGCAAAGAAAGGGAATGCAAATACAGTAAACCAAATAGCTCCTATCAAATAAACTTTCTTTCTTCCAATTCGATCGGATAGTTTTCCCAAAATTGGAGAAACCAACATAGCTACTGCGGAAGATATGGATACACCTATAAGAGCTATACTATTTGGTAACCCAACCTGTGTAGTGACATATGTTATGACAAATACATTGAATATATTAAAACTTATACCTTCAGCCATCCTAGCTCCTATAGCTATCCACACACTTTTAGAGTAGGTTCTAAAAAGTTCAAGTAAAGGAAATTTTTCTTCTGCACCACTTTCTTTAACTTCTTTAAATGCTGGTGTCTCCTCTATACTAAATCGAATAAATAGTCCTACCAGTGTAAGTGCAATACTGATTAAGAATGGAATTCTCCAGCCAATTGATAAAAAGAAGCTCTCTGGCATACTAGCCATGATTGCAAATATACCTGTGGCAGCAAGTGATCCTAAAGGTGTTGCTGATTGTAAAAAACCACCCCAAAAGCCACGAGTTTTTCTTGGGGCATATTCAATTAATAATAGTGCAGCACCGCCATATTCCCCGCCCAAAGCAAAACCTTGTACCATACGAAGTGATATTAGCAAGATTGGAGCCCATATACCGATAGTTGCATAAGTTGGAAGAAGGCCTATTAAAAATGTTGCTCCCCCCATTAATATCATCGTAATCGCAAGAATTTTTTTTCGCCCTATTTTATCTCCAAAATGTCCAAAGACTATTCCACCAATGGGTCTGATTAAATAACCACTAGCTAACGAACCGAATGCCGCTATCGTTCCAACAACCGGATCAAAACTTGGAAAAAAAAGTTGGTTAAAAACGATTGCAGAGGCTGTACCATAAAGAAAGAAGTCATACCATTCAAGAAAAGCACCTAAGAAACTTGCACTTGCAACTTTTTTCATAGAATTATTTTTCATAGTTTTACCCCTTATATTTTTTTGAAATTGCTTCAAACAGAGAAATTGCAATCAACTATATAAGTTACTAATTATTCATAGAATATTTTTTAGCCCGCTTCTTTGTTACTTTTTTCATCCCAACAAATTTAAAAATAATACATATGCTTCATTCGGCTTCTTATTACTTTAAAATGTAACAAAGTATTTTGATTTTATAATTTGTATAAAGCTTATATACTCTTTCCAGCAGTACTTCTCTTAAAAAGCTTTGGTTCAAGAACAATTTGAATATTATTTTGGTTTTCTCTTGTTGGATTTTCAATCATCTCAAATAACTTTTCTGCAGCAATTCGACCGATATTATATTTTTCTTTGTGTGATACTGTAGTTAATTGAATTGCTTGGTGAGCTGTAATTTTATTATTATCAAAACCAGTAAGACTAATATCTTCAGGTATTCGTAGTCCTTTTGAAATCAGGTAATTCATAACAATCATAGCCATATGATCCGTAGTACAGATTATTGATGTAGGTGGAGTTTTCATATTTAATAACTCTTCTATCGTCAGTTCTAAATCCTCCTCAGTACCCTCAATAATTCTTATATATTTATCATTATTCAAATTGTATTTTCTCATCGCTTTATCAAAGCCTAATTTTCTTTCATACAAAGTTGAGATATTACTAAATTCATTCGATATATAAGCTATTCTTGTATGACCAAGTTTAATGAGGTGTTCTGCATTAAGGAATGATGCCTTTTTATTGTCCAAGACTACATAATTCCCCCCTTTAGTCGGTCTTCGGTTAAAAAAGATATATGGTATTCCTGACTTTTCTAACTCCTCTAAAAGAGAATCCTCTAAAAATATTGAAGATAAAAGTATTCCTGAAACATTACTTCCTTTAATAGAATCTAAAATATTTACAGGTTGATTTTCTTCTGCAAAAAATACAATTACTCTGTATCCCAATTCATTTGTTTTATTAACAATAGATTCCGTAGTCTCTACATAGAAATCATTATTTATTGCTCCTGAAATTAAAGCAATTGTCCGGTTTTCATTTGTAACAAGACTTCTTGCAATTAAATTCGGATAATATCCTAATTCTTTAATCGCAGCATAAACTTTCTTCTTTGTTTTTTCAGTTACTTTAGGCGAATTATTTAATACTCTTGATACAGTTGCTTGTGAAACACCAGCAAATTTTGCAACATCTAATGAAGAAACCATTTCTATTCGTGCCCTCCTATTAATCAAATAATGTATACGTATACATTAATTATAATTTGTTATCTCTTCAAAATGTATACGTATACATTTTGAAGAGATAACAATAGGTCAAATTAGTAATTTAAATACACATTATTAGAAAGCGCTTACAATGTCAAGAAAAAATTTCCCCTTTTATAGTACTTCTTAAAATAACTTTACATAAATCACAAACATTATTTGCTTAATTCTATTTTATTATTTACAATGCTCTTGAAAAGCTTCCATTCATAATTGTTTCTTAGATGCAATTACTTCTATCTCTACTAAAACCTCCTTTGGCAACTGTTTCACAGCAACACAGGAGCGTGCAGGTTTAGAAACAAAATATTCTCCATAAACTTCATTAAATTCTGCAAAGTCGTCCATACTTGCTAAAAAACACGTAGTCTTAACAACATCTTTAAAAGATAATCCTGCAGCTTCAAGTACACCATTAATATTTTTTATAACTTGTTCCGTCTGTTTTTTTATGCTAGTTCCTACAACATGACCGTCAGAGGGACTTAAAGGAATTTGACCTGACATATAAATTATTCCATTCAATTCTTTTGCTTGAGAATAAGGTCCAATTGCTTCCGGTGCTTCATTTGTACGAATCGTTTCCATGAGCTTAACCACCTTTTATTTATTTTAATTATTCTCTGAATAATTAATATTTCGTCTTTTCAGTTGATAATAAATAAAATATAGTTGATGCATTTCATAATATCAGTGAAATATATTTTAGTCAATACATTTTTTTAACGTTTAATTTATGCAAAATTTAAACCCATCTAGGTTAGCAGTGGGTTTAAAGAAAAATATAAAATAAAAGTTCATACTATTATTTAGTTGTCTCCTTATATTGTAAAATTTTTTAGTCAGCTAATTAATTGATCTTAAATGCATATAAACTGTATTTTTTGAGATGCCTAATATCTCAGCAATTTTTACCACAGCATCTTTAAATTGAAAAACACCTTGTTTATACAGTTTTGATACGATAATTTTGTTTTTTAATAAGTGAGGTACACTTTCATCCATTTCAACTTCTTTTTGAATCTGACTTACGGCTTGAAAAATTAACTCGTCGACATTATCAACAAAGCTCTCTTTAGCGTATGTATTCCCTACATTATGCTCCTTAGAATTACTCAAATTTGAAATTATATCTGATAATGGTGTATTTAAATAAAAATTAATACATAACAGACCAATATTTTTATTATCCTCTCCTTTTATTACAATGGTTATTGCTTTTAAAGGTTCTCCTTTTTTATTAGTTGTATTATAGGAAATATGTCCACTGTCTTCCTCTTGTTCCAGTTCTGTAAGCATAGATAATGCTAAATCCGTTACCGGAGCGCCTACTTTCCTGCCCGTATGATGTCCATTTATTATTTGAACGACAGACTCATTTAAATTTTCTAAGCTATGAAGGACAAATTCATAACCGCTCCCTAAATAATCAGCTAAACCTTCAATCATAGTTTTATATGATTTTAGAATAAGTCTATCATTTTCTGTAAAAGTAACTTTATTTTTCTCCATCATTACCACCCAATACCAAATTCTGAATATTTTATATCATCACATTAAATTTAACAATTCGTAAAATCGATGACGTTCCAACTTCTATGCTTCCTGAATTTAATACAATTTCTCAGAAATATTGTTTACAATAGAGTAACTGTTCAAGTTAGGATATAAAATCGGCACAAATAATAACATATGTGCCGCGATTATGTTTTCTTTTTTTCTCTAACTGACTTATCAATACTTTCAATATGATGTCTCATTGCCTTTTTTGCACCATCTACATCGCGATTTTTTATAGCTTCTACGATAACGCTATGCTCTTGAACAGATTGTTCAGCTCTTTTAGGGATTTGCATTGATTGCGTTCGGGCTTTTGCTAATAAATCGATTAAGTGATGCATGATACGGTTAGCAACCTCATTTTTAGACATTTCAGCTAAACAGAGATGAAAACGGAGATCATAATTTGCTACATCTGCTGAATTGCTATCAGCTTTTACAGCCGCGACTGCATCATTGACAATAGAATCCAATGCAGCAATTTGTTCATCTGTACCATTTAAAACCGCCCATTCAACAACCGCTTCCTCCAGCACCAGTCTTACTGCATAGAGATCATTAATTTGATCACCCGACACAAAAAACGCATCGGTCATTTTTCTTATCTGCTCTGCTTCCGAAGCGATAAAGACTCCTCTGCCATGCTCTGCCTTTAAATAACCATATGCCTCTAAAATTTTATATGCTTCCCTGACTGTATTACGGCTCACATCAAGTGAAATTGCCATATCACGTTCACTTGGAATTTTATCTCCCTCTGGATAAACTCCTAACCGAATTTGTTCTTTAATATAATCAGCAACTTTTTCTGATATACCTTTCTTTTCTTTAAATGATGGTTTCATTTGCTCACATCCCTTCTACACAAGATACAGCAAGCATCCGAGTCTCCTTTAACTATTATATCTGTCAGACTAATGACCCAGCAAATATAAACTAATTAAAACAGAGTAACGAAAACACGTCAATAAATTTCTAAATTAATTTTATAGATTTAATTTTCATATTAATTTGAATTATGATTGACTTTTTATTCTCTATTATGATTTAATGATACTTACATTGGTTGGGTCATTTAACCGAAATATTGTAATCGCTTACAAGGAGGGGTTAGGTGAATAAACATTGGTTGATTATTTTATTTATAATGGTGCCTTTTATCTGCATTAGTGCCTGTAATAGTCCGAACGAGGATGAAGATGCCGAGGATACTTTTCCAAACCGCATGCTTACTTACAGTATTCCATTTATGCCTGGAGGACAATCTGATGTAGACGCTAGACGGCAGCTTCCCTATTTAGAAAATAGTTTGAATGAAAGCGTTGCGATTATGTACAAAGACGGTGCTGGAGGTGCTATTGGCTGGACAGAGCTTGTGAATCAGCCTCCAGACGGACATTTTTTCGCAGGTATTAATATACCACATATCATTTTACAGCCCTTAACAAATGACGATACTGGATATGAAACTGATGAAATTGAACCTGTTGTATTATTTCAGCGAACGCCCATTGGAATAGCGGTCAGCAAGGACAGTGGCATTGAAACAATGGAACAATTTATTGAACAGGCGCAAAATGAGTCTGTAACTGTCTCTGTGACTGGTTCATACTCCGGTTCGCACTTACTAGCGTTAGAACTAGAATCGAAAGCCAATGTGGATCTTATCTCGGTTCCATCTCTTGGTTCATCCGAAACTATTCAAAGCGTTTTAAGCGGAACAACCACTGCTGTTCTTGCCAATTCACCCGATTTACTTAGTTATCAAGATGACTTCAACATTTTGGCTATTGGTTCAGAAGAACGATTTGAACCTTTGCCTGATGTGCCTACATTTCAAGAATTAGGGTTAGATATTACAGCCAGCATTGAACGAGGTGTAGCTGTGCCCCCCGGTACGAGTCGCGAAGAAATTGAACGATTAGAAACCGCATTTCTTGAAATACTTTCCGATCCCGAAATCCAAGAAGAAATGATTCGCGAAGGGTTTGAACCACTGGAAATGGGTGCGGATGAAAGCCAGGCTTTTATTGATCAAAAACGGGTAGAACTAGAAGAAACTTTAAAAATGATGGGGGAACTCCCTTAGAGAGGAGCGAATCTTTATGGATATCATATCAGAAGTTCTTGCTGCACTATTTGCGCCAATGACTTTTTTTTATCTAATGATTGGCGTACTTGGCGGGATAATTATCGGGTCACTTCCAGGATTAACTGCTACCATGGCTCTAGCAGTTATGCTGCCATTTACGTTTTCCATGGCACCAGATGTTGCTCTCGTCACCCTTGGCGGGATTTATGTCGGTGCTATATTCGGAGGCTGTATTGCCGCCATTTTAATCAATACGCCGGGAACACCGTCCTCCATTGCAACAGCCTTTGACGGCTATCCGATGGCTCAAAAAGGGAAGGCGGAACAAGCACTTATCACTGCTTCTATCGGTTCAGGGATTGGCGGGGTCTTTGGCGGTATAGCTCTCTTATTTTTAAGTCCGTTGTTAGCACATGTTGCCCTGCAATTTGGACCTTCTGAGTTTTTCTGGATTGCTGTACTTGGTCTCACCCTTGTAGCTACTCTATCTCAGGGTTCGCTGTTAAAAGGGGCTCTTGGCGCAAGTTTTGGACTGCTGCTTAGTACAGTTGGCATCTCTATCCTTGGAGGCTCCTCGCGTTTTACATTTGGCTCTTCCTCATTACAAGGTGGTTTAGAAATTATTGTACTGCTTATTGCTTTTTTCTGTATCCCTCAAGTCATGCGCATGATTAAAGGAATGGATTCTGAAAAAGAAGAAATGAGTAAAATTAAAAGTGAAAAAGCTCATATTTTTACAGTTTTTAAATCAATGATAATGCGGCCTATACTATTACTGCGCTCTGCACTTATCGGTATTACTGTCGGATTGATACCAGGCGCCGGCGGAAATGTTGCTAGTTTATTATCCTATGACGCTGCAGTTCGTTTTTCTAAACAAAATAAACTATTTGGAAAAGGGGACGAACGAGGGGTAGCTGCTTCTGAAACTGCAAACAATGCTGAAGTAGGCGGCTCACTTGTTCCACTGCTATCTCTGGGTATTCCTGGGGGCCCTCCCTCTGCTGTTCTTATTGGCGCACTGCTTATTCAAGGAATACAGCCAGGGCCAAATTTATTTACCTCTAACGCTACACTTATCTACACCTTTATTGGCGGATTTATTATTGCAAATATTCTAATGCTCATCTTTGCTATTTTCGGATCAAAGTATATTGGAAAAATCATTCAAATCCCTATTTATTATTTAGTACCTACAATTGTATTTTTAACCATGATTGGCGCTTTTGCCATTCGTAATAATTTCATGGATATTATCGTTTTGGCTCTTTTTGGTTTAGCTGCCTATATGATGTCAGAACGTGGTTTTTCTCCAGCTCCTATTGTACTCGGTATTATACTGGGTCCAATTGCTGAAAAAGGAATTATACAAGCTTATCTAATAAGCGAAGGGTTTCCTGGACTATTATCATTGTTTTTCTCCAGACCATTAACCGTCGGTATCATGACGCTCTGTTTTCTTTCATTATTCAGTCCTTTGATAACGAAGTTAGTTACGAAACGCAGTACTAATGCGTAGACAAAAACTAGTATTTAGTAAAGTGGGTGTTATTTTATGAAAATATCCAAAGATCTGGCTACCCCGATTACGTTTATATTGTTGAGTATTATTTGCTTAACGACCGTATCGTCTATGAACAGACTAAGTATCGGCTTCCCACTCTTTATTTTAATTACGATGTTAATTTTATCTATTATTCTGCTGATACAAACAATTGCTGGTAAGTCAAAACAAAAGGATTCCGAGGGAATTATTTTTACAACTCGGACAGTTGTTACTGCAATTGCGCTTATTCTGTATGTCGTCCTTATTTGGCTCATCGGCTTTTTTATCAGCAGCCTTCTATATCTTGGTTTCATGACTTGGTATTTGCAAAAGAGTGAGACGAAAGCATCGATTCGTCTGCTCAAATCAATTAGCGGTGCAGTCATAACAACTACTGTATTTTATGTTATTTTCCGCTATGGCTTACTCGTCTATCTTCCATCTGGAATGTTATTCTAATGAAGTTCCATTCTCTGAACGCAATTAGCTTACATTAACGCAACTTTCATTTAGATTGTTCATTCCCCTATTAATTGCAGCAGTACTGCAGCCAGTTACAAAGCAATAAATAAAAGGCTGGTCAACTATCTGACCAGCCTTCACCCTTTTCAAATCCGCTGCTTATGCATCTCTTTCCCGTCATACGTATACAGTGTTTCTTTTCCTTCAATGATTGTTTCTAAATGAACGGCTCTCCCCCATAATTGATAGACATATGGTAAAACATGCTCCAAATATTTAATATCCAGCTCAATACCTTCAAATCCATGGCGCAGATAAAGCTCTCCATTACGAAGATAGTCTCCGTTTTCTACCGTAATATATGGAAAACCGCCGTTTACACGCTGGGAAACAAGCTGATCGCGTACTTCTACATAATCCTTTTCTGTAATCCGATAATCTCTCCCTTTTTTTTCAAAAAGATACATATCCTCTTTTGCGACCAATTCCTTCGTTAAATAGTTGCGGATAAAGGAAATATCAGATTCCATCTCCCTTACTTCAAAGATTTTATCTCTTCCTTTATTCGGTTCACATCCATTTCTTATCATTTCTTCCGTTGGGTTATTATAACGCTCCTCAATATCTTCAAAGATTTTTATTCCTAAATAATATGGATTAATGGATGTCCGGGACGGCTGCACGACGCCGGCATTCAATTTTGCATATTCTAACGTTTCCGAGGAGGTTAAATCTAATTCCCGCATAATGCGCTGATGCCAATAGGATGCCCAGCCTTCATTCATTACCTTCGTCTCTAACTGTGGCCAGAAATAAAGCATTTCCTCGCGCATCATCGTTAATACATCACGCTGCCAATCCTCCAGCTCCCTGCTGTATTCTTCAATAAATAATAATAAGTCCTTTTCCGGAGAGGGGGGAATTTTCTTTTGTCTTTTTACCTTTTTCGTCTGTGAGCTTTTGCCGCGCTGATCTAAACTCCACAAATCATCGTACTCACCGCGTTTTTTATGAGTGTCCTCCTCCATTGTATTATCCGCTGCTTTGGGTGGCAGTTTAAACCGGACAATCGAAGGATCAATATGCTCCTGAATCGATAAAATTGCATCTAAAAAGCTCTCCACCTCTTCTTTGCCATGAACCATTTCATAATGGGCGATACGCTCCGCTGTTGCTGTCATACTCTCCACCATATCCTTACGCGTATTCGCAAACCGGACATTATTTTTAAAGAAATCACAATGCGCCAGGACGTGGGCAATAATCAGCTTATTTTGAATCAGGCTGTTCGTATTTAATAAAAAGGCATAACAAGGATCCGAATTGATTACCAGCTCATAAATTTGGCTCAGGCCTAAATCATATTGCAGCTTCATCTTATGAAATTGCTTACCAAAGCTCCAATGGGTAAAACGTGTCGGCATCCCATACGCGCCAAATGTATAAATAATATCCGCCGGACAAACCTCATAGCGCATCGGATAAAAATCCAGACCAAACCCTTTGGCTACCTCCGTAATTTCTTCGATAGCTTTTGTTAACTCTTTTGTTTCGCTCAAGTAGATTCCTCCCTTTATTCAGCTACTACTAGTCTATGTCCTCTGAATGAAATCTTGCCATTCCTATAAAACAGCTCAAAGATTAGTATATTTCTTTGAGCTGTTCGTTTTATTTTTTATACACGTTCTGCTGCCTTTTGAAAAAAGCTTTTCATCGCATGATAGACATCCGCTTTTTCTTTTAATACATAGTGCTTAAACTTCGGATGGTCAATCGTTTTATAAGCATTCATCAACGTAGAATAGCGGTTATAGCCATTGACTTCTCCGTAACCAAACATATTCGATTTCTCCATCAGCTGATGGACTAACTCAATGCATGTCTTGTTATCCGAGCTAATATTCTCTCCGTCTGAAAAATGAAAAGGATAAATATTATAGCGGGACGGGGGATATTTTTCTTCAATGACCTCCAGGGCTTTATAATAAGCGGATGAACAAATCGTTCCGCCGCTCTCTCCTTTTGAGAAAAAGGCCTCTTCTGTCACCACTTTTGCTTCAGTATGGTGTGCTATAAATTCAAATTCAACACTTTCATATTTTGTTTTCAAAAACCGGTTCATCCAGAAAAAGAAACTGCGGGCAATATACTTCTCAAATGCGCCCATCGAAGCACTTGTATCCATCATCGCCAGGACAACCGCTTTGGAATCGTGCCGGATGACTTCATTCCAGGTTTTGAAACGGAGATCATCGTTATAAATGGGCGTAATTTGTGCCTTTCCTTCCCGGGCATTCCGTTTTAATGCGGTTAATATCGTTCGTTTCTTATCTACATTTCCCATTAATCCTTTTTTGCGTACATCATTAAATTCGACTTTTTCCGTAATAATCTCTGATTTTTCTTTTTCCTGCAGATTAGGAAGCTCTAATTCTCGGAATAATGCGTCTTCTATCTCTGCAATGGATACTTCCGACTCATAATAATCCTGTCCCGGCTTATCCCCGGCTTTCTTGCCATTCCCTGCTCCTGCCTGCTGCCCGTCTCCAGGCGCGCGTGCGACGACATCTCCAACCTCTGAATCTCCATTTCCTTGCCCTACATGCTTTGATTTTTCATAGTTATATCTGATTTTATATTCATCCAGCGAACGAATCGGGATTTTCACTACATCCTTGCCATTGGACATAATGATGTTTTCTTCACTGACCAGGTCAGGCAGGTTTTTCTTGATGGCATCTTTTATTTTCTCATTATGGCGCTGCTGATCCTGATAACCCTTTCGATGGAGAGACCAGTTTTCTTGGGAGACGACGAAATTATGCTCTTGCTCATTGGACACTCGAATCCTCTCCTTATATTTGAATTGTTTCCAATCATCAGTTTACGGTACAAACAGTTTTAGAAACATGCTTTATCTATTGTATGCAAGAGGGGATAAGTTATTGCAGACGGATTAAAAGAATTTGAGTTTTAGAAAAGCTTATTTCTTTTATCAGGTAACTTAAAAAGTGGTATCCATGTTCGTCTGGATACCACTTTTCATTTTTCTAAGATGGAATAAATATAAACAATGCTTTATCGATTCAGTAAACTTCCTACATAACGCAGCAGTTCATTTGCAGACACTGAATTATACCCATGCTCATCAATCAGACGGGCAATTACCTCATTGATTTTCTTCAGCTGCGATTCATTCGGTGTTTTCGATGAGGTTGTAATTTTCACAACATCCTTCAAGTCAGCAAATAGTTTCTTTTGAATCGCTTCACGCAAACGCTCATGTGATTGATAATCAAATCGTTTTCCTTTACGCGCATAAGCAGATAAACGGATTAAGATTTCTTCCCGGAAGCCTTTTTTCGCATTTTCCGAGATGCCAATCTGCTCCTCAATGGAACGCATCAGCTTTTCATCTGGATTCATTTCTTCTCCAGTGAGCGGATCACGTAATTTATTCTGGTTACAATATGCCTCGACATTATCAAGATAGTTATCCATTAAGGTCTTCGCTGATTCTTCATACGAATAAACAAATGCTTTCTGCACTTCTTTTTTCGCAATCTCATCATATTCTTTCCGTGCAATCGAAATATAATTTAAATATTTATCCAGATCATCCTTGGAAATAGACGGATGCTGATTTAACCCTTCTTTCAGCGAGCGTAATACATCCAGCGCATTGATAGAAGGGATTTCTTTACGGATAATCGTAGAGGAAATACGGTTGATGACATAGCGCGGATCGATTCCTGCCATTCCCTCATCCGTATACTCATTTGAAAGTTCCTCTATATCAATCTGATTATATCCTTCCACACTTTCCCCGTCATAGAGCCGCATCTTCTTCACGACATCGATCCCCTGTTTTTTCGATTCTTTCAATCGGGTCAAAATGGAGAATATCGCCGCTGCCCGTAAAGCATGAGGAGCCACATGTACATCCGCAATATCACTTTCCTGAATCATTTTCTTATAGATTCGTTCCTCTTCACTGACCTTTAAGTTGTATGGAATCGGCATCACAATCATTCTGGAATGAAGTGCCTCATTCTTTTTATTAGAAATAAATGATTTATATTCTGATTCGTTCGTATGCGCTATAATCAGCTCATCTGCGGATATCAACGCAAATCTTCCGGCTTTAAAATTTCCTTCCTGTGTCAGTGAAAGCAGATGCCACAAGAATTTTTCATCACTTTTTAGAATCTCCTGAAACTCCATCATTCCGCGGTTGGCTTTATTTAACTCCCCGTCGAACCGGTAAGCACGCGGATCGGATTCAGACCCAAACTCAGCAATCGTGGAAAAATCGATGCTTCCGGTTAAATCGGCAATATCCTGGGATTTCGGATCGGACGGACTGAATGTCCCGATTCCTACCCTTTTATCCTCTGAGAAAAAGATTCGCTGTATCTTAACATCTTCAATCCTGCCGCCATATTCCTTTTCTAAACGCATGGTATTCAGCGGGGACAAGCTGCCCTCGATTCGAATACCGTATTCTTCATGGAAGTCCTCCCGCAAATGCTGTGGGATTAAGTGTAAAGGGTCTTCATGCATTGGGCAATTCTTAATTGCATACACAGCCCCTTCATCGGTACGTGAATACTGCTCCAAACCGCGCTTCAGCAAACTGACAATAGTCGATTTCCCGCCGCTGACCGGTCCCATTAACAGCAGAATCCGTTTTCTGACGTCCAGCCTTCTTGCTGCCGGATGAAAATACTCTTCTACTAAGCTTTCAATTGCTGATTCCAGGCCAAAAATAGCTGACCCAAAAAACTCATACATTTTATGGTTATCTCTCTCCGTGACCCCTGCACTCTTGATCATATTATATACCCGGGAATGTGCAGTCTGTGCGATTGTCGGGTTTTCTTTCACCAGCTCTAAGTATTCCGCAAACGTGCCTTCCCATACCAGCTGCTTTTCTGCTTCTCTATCGTTTTTTACTTTATTTAAAATATCCATCGCAGGCTCCCTCCATCTTACAACGATTTCTATATCCTATGCAGTGGAAGTGTAAAACATGCTCTATGGAAATATTTTAGAAAAACATTCTGAGTTCGTTTTTAAGCGGATATTCGAAAGCCCAATAAAAAAAACACGGCGCCCCGCCGTGTTTTTACTCAAGAACATTTTCATTATATGTATCAAAGTCATACCTTTCCCCTTGAATTATCGTATACTGGGCACTCCCCCGCTCCACCATCCAGACCATTACCTCCCGCTCGTCTGTCTGTGCGGTAACAACAGATAAATCCGGATTATCGGATAGCCCAGCCGATTCGATGTAATTGTCCTGCAGCTCTTTCTCGCGGATATGCGTGATATTCATCATATTGACACCGTACATGGTCCGCGCATCTTCAGCTAATTCACTCGTTAATTCATCAATTGGATGTTCTTTTAAATACTCCTCTGAAAAGTAGGAAGCTACATTTTCTTCTTCCTCCATAATCGCAGCTTGATACATATCATTGACTATCCGGGCGCTATTCGGACTTAAACAGCCTGCCAGGAACAAAGGAATACATATCATCATTAGTAATACCAGACGTTTCATATGAATTAACTCCTTATTTCTCATCTATCTTTATTGTAAGCGATTTACATATATTTGTGAAATATAATCATAAGAGATAAATTTGTTTATTATAATGGTCAACAGTTGAATCTATACAGCAGTTCCATCATAATAGGAAGCGTATAATGAAGGTGAAATGAGGGATTAAATGGTACCAGATAAAAGTATTCTGTTTTTTGATATTGATGGAACATTATTGACAGAAGAGGAAAGAACCCTGCCTGAATCAACGAAAAAAGCCATTTTCAAGCTGAAGGAACTTGGTCATGAGGTTGCCATCGCAACAGGCCGGGCAAAATTCTTATTTGATGATTTACGCGACGAATTAGGTATTGACACGTACATAAGCTATAACGGGCAGTATGTTGTGTGTCGCGGGGAAGTTGTCTATGCAAATACAATCAACCCAGAGACGTTAGAGGAATTAACCGCATTTGCTTTAAAAAATAACCATCCTGTTGTCTATATGAACGATAAAAAAATGACAACCAACGTTCCAAATGATCATCCATATATAGAAGAAAGCATTGCAACATTAAAGGTAGATGCTTATCCAGAACAGGAAGAGCATAATACGGCTCAGCAAAGTGACATTTATCAGAGCCTCCTTTTCAACACAGAAGGCGAGGAAAAGATTTATCAGGATACATTCACAAACTTAGATTTTGTCCGCTGGCATCCAAAATCATTAGATGTCCTTCCAAAGGGCGGATCAAAAGCATTAGGTATTAAAAAGCTGCTGGAGTATCTCAATTTCCCGGCAGAAAGACAATACGCCTTCGGAGACGGTTTAAATGATATAGAAATGCTTCAGCTCGTTCCTAACAGCGTCGCCATGGGAAATGCCCTGCCGGAAGTGAAGGAAGCAGCCGCATTTGTTACGAAGGATGTAAGTGACGATGGCATTTTATACGCATTACAGCATCATGGTCTGCTTCCGAAAGACTAAGCATTCAGCCAAACATCATCATTCCCTTTACAACGGAAAAAAGAGCCTATCCCCGCGGGGGACGGCTCTTTTTTTATCTGTTATCAGGCAAGACAATGTTAACAAGGATAAATCTGTAAATATTAAGATTTTTTATTTTTCTTTGATTCGTCCTCCAGCCATTTCCCTCGGGAAATCAGCCCCCACAATCCCAATACTGCCAATATAATAAACATGACAAGATTTATCCAGCCCATATGCCTTTCCCCTCTCTCATGTCTGTCTTATTTTAAGAATACTATATTAACCTGATAAATCAAACCAATTATTTAAAAGCTATAACGACACCAAATCGCCTTCCTTCTCCCATCTGGTCATATTTCCCTCTTCCAGCGAATATCCTCTTATTACTGTGAAAAAAATTCATTTAAAGGGAGGATAAGACATGACAGACCACAATAACCTGGAACCGGAAAAAAATAAAAAAATCAGACAGCTGGAGAAATTTTATAGGGATAATGAAGGAAAACCAATGACAACAGATGAATCGGTTAAAATTTCGGATGATGAAAACACACTAAGTGCTGGAGACCGCGGTCCGCAGTTATTGGAGGATTTTATATACCGGGAAAAACTCTCCCATTTTGATAGAGAACGGATCCCGGAAAGAAATGTTCATGCACGCGGCTATGGAGCGCATGGTGTGTTTGAATGCTATGAATCACAATCCGATTTAACAGAAGCACATTTCTTACAAGATGCGGGCAGAAAAACACCTGTGTTTGTCCGTTTTTCGCAGGTTGCCGGTTCCAGAGGTGCTAATGAAACGCTCCGGGATGTGCGCGGATTTGCCACCAAATTTTATACGGAGGAAGGGAACTTTGATTTAGTCGGCAATAATATCCCAATCTTTTTTATTCAGGATGGCATTAAATTTCCCGATTTGATTCACGCGCTAAAACCAGAACCAAACAATGAAATCCCTCAGGGCCAGACAGCGCATGACACATTTTGGGATTTTATCGGCAGTAATGAAGAATCTGCCGCTATGATGATGTGGATTATGTCCGACCGCACTATCCCCCGCAGTTTTCGAACCATGCAGGGCTTTGGTGTGCATACATTCCGACTCGTCAATAAAGAAGGTGTCTCGCATTTTTGTAAATTCCACTGGCAGCCAGTTTTAGGCGTTCATTCTCTGATTTGGGACGAAGCACAGAAAATTGGCGGTGCTGATCCAGATTTTCATCGGCGAGACCTATGGGAAAATATCCAAAAAGGAAATTTCCCGGAATACGAGCTTGGGATTCAAGTGATTCGAGAGGACCAGGAGTTTGATTTTGACTTCGATATTCTGGATTCTACTAAGCTGTGGCCGGAGGAGCTTATTCCCCTGAAGAAAATCGGGAAAATGACTTTAAACAAAAATGTCGAGAATGTATTTGCAGAGACAGAACAGGTTGCGCTTCATCCGGGAAATATTGTTCGCGGAATCGATTTTACAAATGATCCGCTTCTGCAAGGCAGACTGTTCTCTTATGCAGATACACAATTTTACCGTGTGGGCACTAATTTCAAACAAATCCCAATTAATCGCCCTATCCACACAGCGCATAATAATCATCGTGATGGTGCAGCACGTTATGTGATTGATAAAGGACAGGTTGCCTACCATCAAAATTATCTGGCGAATAATACACCTTCCCCTGTGCCGGGCGATAAAGGCGGATTTGTCACCTATCCTTCTCTGGTCGAAGGAAAAAAGGTACGTCAGACAGCACCCAGTTTTGAGGATCATTTTTCTCAAGGACGACTTTTTTGGAACAGCATGAGTGAGGTGGAAAGAAGCCATATCCTGCAGGCATTCAGTTTCGAGCTTGGAAAAGTGAAAAAGCCGGAAGTCCGGGAACGTGCGGTTCGTCTGATTGCCCATATCAGCAGGCCGCTGGCTGTTTCGGTTGCCGAGGAGGTTGGCGTACCTGCTCCGCCGGAAGATATTCCAGAATCCGATGTGACCGCTTCCTCGCCGGCTTTAAGTATGCAAAACACAGTATTTCGAGCGGATACGTTAAAGGTCGGGGTGATTATTGACGAACAATATGACAGTAATGCTTTAAAAAATGCGATGGCGTCGTGGGAAAAAGCAGGATTAGAGCCTGTTTTTGTAAGCAGAAGGCTCGGAACATTGAAAGGAACAGACGGAGATACGATTTCCGTTGATGATACATTTCTAACCGGTTCGCCGCTTCTATACGATGGTTTATTTGTTATCGGCGGACCATACGCTACCAGGGATTTTCATTTTATGACGAATCAATTTATTGTGGATCAGTTTAACCATTATAAGCCTATTGGCGGTATTGATGAGGGAGCAAAGTGGATAGAAGAAATTCATCTTCAAAACCGCCCCGGCGTCTTGACAAGCAGAGCCCCGACCGACGGCTTCTATAAAGCCTTTGTCAATGCAATGGCAAAACAGCGTTTTTGGGATCGATAAGAAAAAATGCGCTGCGCAGAATTTTTTCAGCGCAGTGCATTTTTTTACAGTTCTCCCTGATAAAAGCCCGGGAATTAGTTATCATATTCGTCTGGATTGGAACCAGAGCGGCTATTTTCATTCAACGCATCGACCTGTTTCATTTCCTCACCCGTTAATTCAAAATCAAATATATCCGCATTGGAAATGATGCGTTCCGGAGTAATTGATTTTGGAATGGTAACAACTTGATGCTGGACATCCCATCTTAAGATGATCTGCGCCGCATTCTTCCCGTATTTCTCTCCAATCGTAACAAGCGCTGGATGATTTAGCAGCTCTCCCCGTTTTAGCGGAGACCAAGCTTCCAGCTGAATGCCATGTCTTTCACAAAAAGCACGCAAGCCTTCCTGCGTCAGATGCGGATGAAATTCCACTTGATCAACTGCCGGAACAACCTCTGCTTCTGCTAAAAGCCGTTCTAAATGCTGAACATGAAAATTACTCACACCGATGGCACGGACACGCCCATCATGATAAAGCTTTTCCATTGCCTTCCACGTATTTATAAACGTTTCTTTTACAGGCCAATGAATCAAGTAAAGGTCCAAATAATCGGTATCTAATTTTTCAAGACTTCTTTCAAACGCTTCTAATGTAGAGTCATAGCCTTGCTCATCATTCCACACTTTTGACGTCAGAAAAATATCTTTTCTCGGTACGCCAGACTCCTTGATACCCTGCCCGACACTGATTTCATTCTGATAAAAAGAAGCGGTATCAATACTGCGATAACCATGCTCCAGCGCAGTTTTCACTGCGTCCACTGCTGTCTGCCCTTCTTCTACTTTATAGACTCCCAGTCCAAACGCAGGCATATCTACGCCATTATTTAATGTGACTGTATCCTGCAGGTGATTACTCATATCAGACATCCATCCTTTCCTATCTTTTCTATCATCTTATAACAATTAATCACGGAAAAGAAAGAAAAAGGAACTAGCAGACAATGCTGCCGCTCTAAAATGGGCGACATCGCCTGCTAGCTTCTCACGTGATAAATATACACACCGTCTGCCAACTCGCGCTCGCACTCTCCAGCCAGACGTAAATATTCTAAATGGGCGACCGTTTCACCTACCGCAAACCGCGTATCATGGACTGCCAGCTTTTTTGGAAACAGCTTTTCCATTGTTTCGTAGACCGTTAAGCCGGTTTTCAGCATTTCCTTCAGACTGCTCAACCTTTCTTTATGATGGGCCTCTATTTCTTGAATTCGCTTGGATGCATTGGGGAACGGGTCACCATGGGACGGGATGACCCATTCGATGTCGAGTTTCTTGATTTTCTCCAAGGAATTCAAATAATTTTCTAACGGGTTTGGGTCACCGTGAAACCAATAGGAAATATTCGGAGTAATCCTCGGAAGAACATGATCCGTTGACAGCAGCACATTATTTTCCTGATTATAGAAGGTGACTAAACCGTCTGAATGACCTGGTGTATGTATAATCTCATAGGCATATTTCCCAAATTGAATCGTTTCCCCTTCCTTTAAAATGTTTTCCACATTTGGATAAGGGGTTACTAATGGTGCAAATGCAGCAGTATTCTGCGTCAAAGCCTTGCTTATCTCCTCGGGAATGCCCGCCCGATAATAATTCTCCCATAACTTTTCTAAAAAGGGCTGCTCCCAGGCCTGCAGCGCCGCCTGTAAATCAATTTCAGACATCCACACGCGCGCATTGGTTCGTTCCTGCAGTTTTCCTGCATAACCAAAATGGTCCGGGTGATAATGGGAAACAATAATATCCGTAATTTGTTTCCCTTCTATTTCCTTTTCCCATATTTTCTCTGCAGCTGCATTATGCAGACCTGTATCTAAAATCTTATAGCCGTCCGCTTCCTCCGCGATGAAGCAATGAACATGGTTTAAGCGGAACGGCAATGCTAAAGTAATCCGCTTTATTCCTAATTTATCTAACATCGGCGTCACTTCCTTCTATGCAATCCGCTTTTATTTTCCTTTAAAGCTCGGTTTTCTTTTATCAAAAAATGATTGGATTCCTTCTTTATTATCCTCTGTCTGCAGCAATAAGGTCTGGATAGCCGTTTCCTGCAAATCATTTGTACCGCAGCTCCACTCATCCGCGTGGTTTACCATATGCTTTACAAATTTGTTGGCAAGCGGCGGCCCGTTAACAATAAAACCGGCAAAATCGATGGCTGCTTCCACAACCTCCTCCTCTGTTACGCGATTAACAATGCCGCGCTGGTATGCTTCTTCTGCTGAAACAGGTCTTCCTGAAGATATCCATTCCTTCGCTACGGCACTTGGCAGGTTATCTGTCAGTTTTTTTACTAAGCCTAAATCCGGTATAATGCCTACATCGGTAAAGCTGCATAGAAAGGCTGCATCCTTTTTAGCTACAACAAAGTCTGCTGCAACAGCAATACTGAAGCCTGCTCCTGCGGCAAAGCCATGGACTGCGCTGATAACATATTTATCAAGCTCCCGTATCGTCTGAATAATCTCTAATGCCTGCTTCATATATTCCATTATTTTCGCGCTGTTATCCAGTGTATGAAGCACTTCCAAATCGCCGCCGGCTGAAAATATTTTTCCCTCTCCGCTGATGATGACAGCTTTGATATCCGAATCTTTTTCTGCATCCTTCAGCGCTTTCACCAGGCCTCTCGCCATTTCAATCGACAGAGCATTGCGTTTCTCCGGCCGGTTCATCTTTATCAAAGCAATCGCATCTTTCTTTTCGTATTTCACTGCTTCTGTCATTGCTTTCTCTCCCTTTTTAAATCAAGTCAGCTGGTGTTCTTTTTTCGCTTGTGTATATGCTGTTTTTAATTCATCTACGGCTCCCTGCAGCGTTTGTATTTTTGTTGTTCCGCCAACTCCCTGCCCAGCGCCCCAAATATCCTTCCACGCTTTAGCTGAGGAGTCAGACAGCTTTTTAAAATCAAGTCCGGCCTTTTCCGGTAAGTTCTCTGGATCCAATCCAGCTTTGACAATACTGGGGATTAAGTAATTAGCAGGTATCCCGCTGAACGCAGGCGTATAAATAATATCAGCAGCCGCAGATTGAATAATCGATTCCTGGTAAGCAGCGGCTGCCCCGCTTTCCGCTGTCGCTATAAAATGGGTGCCAATATAAGCAAAATCAGCTCCTAAAAGCTCTGCGGCCAATATTTGCTCTCCTTTTGTAATGGTGCCTGCTAAAGCAACAGGTCCATCAAAAAAGCTGCGTACTTCATCCATAAAAGCAAAAGGATTTAACGTTCCAGCATGCCCGCCAGCCCCGCTAGCTACTAAAATCAACCCGTCACTGCCCTTTTCCAATGCCTTTCTTGCAAATTTCACATTCACCACATCGGATAAAACAAGTCCTCCATAGCTATGAACAATCTTTACAACCGGAGATGGATCTCCTAACGAAGTAATAACGATTGGCGGCTGATGCTTCTCGATCAGCTCCAAATCCTCGTAAAATCGTTTGTTGGAGGAGTGACTGATAAAGTTGACGCCCCAGGGCGCAATCGCTGTATCTGGATTTGCTGCTTCTTTTTCCTGTAATCTCTCATTGATTTCAGCCATCCAGCTGTCTAAAACATCCTTCGTGCGTGCATTCAGAGCCGGAAATGTTCCAATAATCCCTGCTTCACATGCCCCGACAACCATGTTTGGGTTAGAAATTAAAAACATCGGGGCCATGATAACCGGCAGCTCCATTTTTTTCTTTATATCTGTCAATTGCATTTAACCAGCTCCTTTTCCATTAGAAAAACCAAGAATACCGCTTGGTCTTTAAAATATCGGTGTTCTTGCCAAAGAGATGTCCGCTCCGGGAAGTCGCTTTCCGCGGGCAACGTTCAGCCTCCTCGGAAGAAAACCACTTCCTGCGGGGTCTTCACCTGTTGCTTTTCCCGCAGGAGTCGACTTCCCTCCGCTCCCATCTAAGAAGAATTATGTTTTATTTGCTTTTTTTCAAAGAAATAACGCAAATTCTAGCGACAGATGAGTTTGATGGGGCGAGTAATCGCAGGTCTCAATGTTGTCAGGTTAATGAATTTTCTTAAATACTATACAGATCGTACTAAAACCTATCTAGCGACGGTTTTTGATGGGACGAGTAATCGCAGTCCCAGTGTGAAGACCCCGCAGAAAAAAAGTGAACTTCTTTTTTTCGAGGAGGCTGAGCGCAAGCCCATGGAAAGCGTAGTATTTTTCTGGGGTTGCGATTACTCACCCCTCCATAACCCGTCGTAGCGGTCGCATTAACCTGACAACATTGAAGATTATTTCCTCCATGAAACCCATTGGAGCGGATATATTCAGCATTTTTTATATACTTTCCTATTCTTTTAGAAAACACGGAAGCGCCGCTCCGCGCTTCCTGTTGAAAAAATTTGATATCAGGAAGAAGAGTCAGATAAGGAAAGCATTTCTTCCACTTGATCCCGCAATGCCCGTTTTAAGAATTTCCCTACCGATGTTTTTGGGATTTCTTCCATAAATAGGACGCGGTCTGGAATCCAGTACTTTGCAAATTGCGGTGTTAAAAATTGCTTCACTTCTTCCTCCGTTAATGTTTTCCCCTCTTTTAATACCACGCATGCTACCGGACGCTCCTGCCACTTTGGATCCGGAACCGCAATAACTGAGGCTTCAAATACGGCCTCATGTGCCATTAACGCATTTTCGATATCGACCGAAGAAATCCACTCCCCGCCGCTTTTGATCATATCCTTGGTACGGTCCACGATTTTCACGGAGCCCTCTTCATCAATATTGACCACATCGCCTGTATGAAGCCAGCCGTCCCGGAAGGATTCATCACTGCGATCATTTTTATAATATGCATCGGCGATCCACGGTCCTCTGACAAGCAATTCGCCTATTGTGTTTCCATCATGAGGGATATCGCCATGTTCATTGATTCCTCTAATTTCAATTCCGGGCACGACCATGCCTTGACGGGAGCGTAATTCCAGACGCTCCTCTTCATCCAGCTCCTGCTGATAGCTTTTTAAACGGGCCAATGTCACAATCGGAGAGGTTTCTGTCATTCCATATGCATGGACAAAAGGAATGTGATAGGTTGATTCAAATGTGCGAATCATCCCTTTTGGAGCAGCTGATCCGCCGCAAAGAATACAGCGCAGACTGCTTGTATCGTAATTTCCCTGCTCCAGCGCCTGTAGAAAGCCCATCCAAATCGTTGGCACGCCGGCTGCCATCGTCACTTTATAATCCTCAATCAGTTCTGCTAAAATCTGCGGTGTCGGCATCGGCCCCGGCAACACCTGGGTTGTTCCAAACCATAATGCAGCAAATGGCATCCCCCACGCATTTACATGAAACATCGGAACAATAGGCATCGCAATATCTTCCTCTGATAATCCTACGGTGTCCTTTAATCCCAGAGCCAGGCTATGTAAATAAATCCCGCGGTGAGAATAAGCGACACCCTTTGGCCTGCCCGTTGTTCCAGAGGTATAACATAGACCGGCGACTGCATTTTCATCGATAGCATCATCGAGTTCTGTGTCTGGGTCTGCCTCTTCAAGCAAGGATTCATAGGATGCTATATTTGTAAGGTTTGTTTCCGGCAGCTCCTCTTTATCCGTCATTACAATAATTTTTTCTACATCCGTAATTTGGTCTTTCACGCGCTCGATCAATGGAAATAAATCCTCATCCACCAATAACACTTTATCCTCTGCATGATTGATAATATAGGCTAAATCGTCTGGCGAAACACGGATATTGATTGTATGCAGTACGGCTCCCATCGTCGGAATCGCAAAGTAAGCCTCCAAATGACGGTGATGGTTCCAGGCTATTGTGCCGACTCTGTCCCCTTTTCCCACGCCTAAGCTTTTTAAAGCACCTGCCAGCCGGTGAATCCGTTCGGTTATTTTACTGTACGGAATGGTATGGACTCCGCTCAGTGTACGCGAAATAACTGTTTTATCAGCAAAATATTTCTCCGCATGCTTCACCATTGTCGTTAAATTTAATTGGGTTTGCATCATTTTAAAATTCCTCCCTATTCCCCTGTCCATCGTTCCAAAATTGTCGCATTAGCCATTCCAAGTCCTTCACACATCGTCTGCAGACCAAAACGTGCTTCGAGCCGCTCCATGGTATGCATCATCGTTACCATCAATCTGGCTCCGCTTGCACCTAAAGGATGCCCTAAGGCAATAGCTCCCCCGTCGATATTGACTTTTTCTTCATCTGCCCCTAATTCCTTCATCCACATTAAAGGAATGGATGCAAAGGCTTCATTCACTTCAAAAACATCGATATCTTCCATCGATAAACCAGCTTTTTTAAGAACCTTTTTAGTAGCTTCGATTGGACCTGACAGCATCTCTGTCGGATCCGAACCAATCACAATGCGGGCGAGAATACGAAAACGCGGAGTGAAGCCAAGCTCTTTGGCTTTATCAGCAGACATGATTAAAAGTGCTGCTGCCCCGTCACTCATCTGACTGGCATTTCCCGCTGTAATTCCGCTCTCTTTTACAAATAAATCAGGCAATGCATTCAGTTTCTCCATCGAGGTGTCTTTTCTCGGCCCTTCATCTTGATAAAATTGAGCTGTGGTTCCATCCGCACGCTTGACGGAAATGGGCAGCATTTGTTGTCGAAAAAAGCCTTTTTCCTGGGCTTTTATCGCACGCTGATGACTTTTGAATGAATAATCATTCATTTTTTGTCTGGAAATACCCCATTTTTCAGCAATATGGGCAGCGGCTGCACCTTGATGCACCATCTCATACTTATCTAGTAAAGCACGATTCCACTTTACCCCCTGCTGGTTGGTCCCCATTGGCACACGGGACATACTTTCCACCCCGGCTGCTACCACAATATCCATATCCCCGCTCAAGATGGCCTGTGCAGCAAAATGAATGGCCTGCTGACTCGATCCGCATTGACGGTCAATCGTTGTTCCAGGAACACTGACCGGATAGCCGGCAATAAGCGCAGCCTGCCTTGCCACATCCACTGCCTGTTCTCCTGTCTGCGTGACGCATCCCATAATAACATCGTCAATGGCCGCTGTATCCAGATTAGTTCGTTTAACTAATTCCTTTAAAGGCGCTGCGGCTAATTCTTCTGCCCTTATCTCACTCAAAAAACCATTTCGTTTACCAATAGGTGTACGTACTGCCTCTACAATCACCGCATCCCGCATCGATACTCCTCCTTTTTCATTTGGAAAGGATATGAATCTATTATTATCATCCACAGCAAATCGATTTCCGGTGACCCCTATCAATATTCCTTATCAGTGATTCAATAAAAATGGAAATCACCCAAATAAAGTAAACGCTTTCAACATTCATTTTATGTTGTTCAAAAATGAATGTCAAGAGGGAAGCAAGCAGGGGATTGCCTCCTGAGCCCATTTCCCCAATCATTCCCTGCTGTATAAACATTATCCGGCCATATATGCCATTAATTGAATATATGTCATCACCAAAGCATATAGCACCACAGCAAACACACCGTTAAACTGAAAACCATTTTTAAAGCCGCTCAAACCATTGGAGCCGCTTAAGACAATGATTGGCATAATCACCGGTGATAATAAAATTGATATTGAGCTTCCCAGCGTCACTGAAAGCACAATCAGCTCTGGAGGATACGGCAGGTGGATAGTCTGCAAAATACCAGCTACCAATACCATTACTGTCAACGGACCGAGACCGGCAAAGCCTAAGATAATTACCATAAACGGCAGCAGGTATAATAGATTGATAAATGGAGCGACTGCTTCTAAGGCATAGAGACTGTCGACAACCCAGCCGGCAAAGCCTGTTTTAGTCAATCCTGCAATCAGCATTCCTGCCCCAACCATCACGCATAGCTGATACGACTTGCCCGCCATCTCTTCTTTTACATAAAGTGCTGCAATATGTGTTAATTTATATAAACGCTTCTTCACTAGATAATAGCTAAGTATCCATACGAGGATGGTTAAAGGGATCAGGACAAGCAATTCCATGTTCACCCAAGCGCTCAGGATAAAGATAGAACCGAAAAGAGAGAGAAAGAGAATCATAAATTCACGGACGATCCGCTTTGTCTCCCGTTTATTTCTCGTATGCTGCATAATCTCATCAATTTCATGCTGGAGGCCTCTTGTAAAGTTAACATGATACTTTTTATTCTCCAGCGGGAAGAACAAAATCGCAACGATGGTTCCTAATGCAGCTACTCCCAGCCCTTGCAGAATTGATTTCCATAAAGAAGCCTCCATTGCTTCCACCACATAGGCAAAGCTCGGAATACTGACCACCCACAGGACCGATAACGCAAACCCGCGCAGAATCGCTGTCCCTTTATATCGCTCCCACGCCTCGCCCTTTTCATCCTTTAAGATCATCGATACAAATTGATACAGCATAGGAATTGCACCAAATAAGAGGAAATAAGCGATAACTTGTGTAAAGGAAACCATTCCAAAATAAAATTTCTTACTCGTATCCACAAAATCATGCGCATAGCTGATGGCAGATTCTAAAAATGCTTCTTCCCGCAATACCCAGCTGACCATAGGGATGATAACTAATAATCCGACCATATTCCGCATCTGCAAAAGCCCTTCCCGCATTCCCGAAAGAAAAGAGGTGTCTACAGATAGAAAGATAATTACTCCTGTTAAGAACAAGCCTAATGGCATTTTCAAATGCAGCGGCCCGTAAAATAATGTTCCAAAGAAAATAATTCCAAACCCAAACCATACTAACAGCGTTAACAGCAGAGTAACCTGAAAAAAATACGTGATAAAATGGACCATCGTAAAACCAATGATACAAATGACTAACGCCGGACTGACGAATTGTTTACTCATTATTGACTAGCTCCTATACGTTCGTGTTCTCTTTACTTTACCATGGAATCACCTTGTATTAAAGCTCCCTCCAAATCAGCAATCACTCCCCTGACCGGACAGCTTCCCGAAGTATTTTAAAATAACGCTGCTGTGCCAGATAATCTGCCTGGGCTCTTTCTAAAGGAACTGATAAAAACCGGACCTCTGTCCCAATCTTTTTTTGCACCAGCTGGGGAATATCTGCGGTGATGACCGTAGCAATACGTGCGTATCCTCCTGTTGTCTGCCGGTCCGCTAAAAGCACGATTGGCTGACCATTTGCCGGCACCTGAATCGTCCCTGGAAGCACAGCATCCGAGAGAATGTCCGCTTTATCCACATGAGACAAAGCCTTCCCTTCTAAACGATAGCCCATACGATTGGACTGTTCGGTAATACGGTAGCTTTCCTGAAAAAATTGCTGATAGGTTGCGTCTGAAAAAGCAGTTATATCCGGTCCGGCAATGACTCGGATTGGACGGTGCTGTTCATAATTTGGTATATCTATCTTTTTTAAATACCTTCCTGCCCGGACAGATTTCAGTTTTCTATCCTCTGCGGATAGGCGGTCTCCTTTTTGCAAGATTCTTCCCTCTACACCGCCAAGATTGGCTTGCGCATAGGTAGACTTACTCCCCATGACTGTTTCGGCATAAAATCCGCCGCTCACTGCCAGATAAGCATAGGTTCCATGAATCGGCTTGCCAAATGACAGCATCTGGCCTGCATAAACACGGAAGGATTTCCATGGACAGACAGGCTCTCCGTCAACAGCGGCTGACAAATCTGCGCCGCCGACAGCAATGACCGCATCCTGTAAAAACTTTAATCGGGGTCCCATCAGCATGATTTCCAATGTTGCTGCTTCCTCCGGGTTGCCGACAAGCAGATTTGCAATGCGATGGGCAAAAGTGTCCATTGCTCCTGCCGTCGGAATACCATATTTTTGATAGCCAACCCTTCCAGTATCCTGGATACTGGTCGATAATCCAGGTTTCATGACTTCCAAGATTTCTTTCAACGTGAATCACCTGCCGCAGCTACCTTCGAATGCAGCGCACCATGCGGATTCCCACCCCTGCATCGACTCCCGCGGCGTGCCGTAAGTCCATTTATTGCGTCACAGTTCTTTTCTGAATTCCCGTTCAAAACGATATGCAAATTCATGATTGCTCCTCCTTTTCTTCGCTTATCTGAGGCTGGTAGCTTCCGTTTTCTACTGCTTCTTCTATTTTATAATAGGTTTGCAGATCAATTGCTTCAAACTGGAGCAAATCTCCGGATTGGATAAGGATTTTTTTCTCCCCCTTCGCATCATAAAGACGTACGGGAGTTTTGCCGATAATTCTCCAGCCTCCGGGGGATTCCAGCGGGTAAATCCCTGTCTGTTTATCCGCAATCCCTACTGCCCCCTGCTCTACCATTTTTCTTGGATTATCCAGCCTTGGTACGGCAAGCTTTTCAGATAAACCGCCTAAATAAGGAAAGCCGGGCATAAAGCCCATCATATAAACATAATAAAGCGGCTCTGTATGCAGACGAATCACTTCTTCGATGGAAAGGTTAGAGCGGGCAACAACATCTTCCATATCTAAGGCAAACTCCTTGTCATAGCATACTGGAATCATAATCTTTCTAGCTGCTGGAGGAGCTGTTTCCTCCATTATTTTTTGTAAATAAGTAAGCTTTTTTTCAAGCTCTCTATAAGTGATTTCACTCGGGTTATAATAAACTGTGATGGCAGTGTATGCAGGAATCCACTCCGATACTCCCTGTATTGGATATTTTTCTAAGAGAGCGCCAAAGCGATGCACCGCGTTATTTACTTGTCTGTCAATGGCATTGCCAAAGGGAATTCGTACACCGCGGTCTCCGTATAGTTGAATAGGATACATCGTTCATCACCTGCCTTTTTTGTTCTGAACTTTCTGTATTCATATTGTACACCTATTTTTTAGCAGAAACGAATGATTTGAACACGCAAACTCCAAAAAAGCAAAAATACCGCTTGTTCTTTAAAACATTGTGTTCTTGCCAAGGAGATGTCCGCTCCGGGAAGTCGCTTTCTGCGGGGTCTTCACCTGTTGCTTTTCCCGCAGGAGTCGACTTCCCTCCGGTCCCATCTAAGAAGAATTATGTTTTATTTGCTTTCTTACAAAGAAATGAAGCTGATTCTAGCGACGGTTTTCGGTGGGGCAAGTAACCGCAGCAACGGTTTTAATAGACCGAGTAATCGCAGGTCTCAATGTTGTCAGGTTAATGAATTTTATTAATTTTGATACAGATAGTAATAAAACCTATCTAGCGGAGGAAAAACACGTAGACTCCTATGGGAAAGCGCAATGGTCTTCGGTGGGGCGAGTAATCGCAGTCCCAGTGTGAAGACCCGCAGAAAAAAAGCGGCTCTACATTCAAACAATGAAGGTAAAGCCGCTTTTCCTATGTTTTTTTAAAATAATTTCTTTTACTCGCTGGCTAAGTTTGCACCATTAGCAGCGATGGTATCCTTATACCAATAAAATGATTTTTTGCGTTTTCGTTCCAGTGTGCCGCTTCCGTCATCATGCTTGTCCACATAGATAAAACCATAGCGTTTCGACATCTCCCCGGTGGAGGCACTTACTAGGTCAATGCATCCCCAGCTCGTATATCCCATTAAATCCACACCATCTTCTACAGCTTCAAGCATTTGTTTCATATGCTCCCGCAGGTAGTCGATACGATAATCATCTTGAATCGAACCGTCCTCTTCCACTTTGTCATAGGCGCCCAATCCATTTTCTACAATAAATAATGGCATCTGGTATCTGCTGTACAGCCGGTTGAGGGAGATGCGTAAACCAATCGGGTCAATTTCCCAGCCCCAATCACTAGCTTTTAAAAATGGATTTTTAACACCGCCAAGCAGAATATTTCCATCTGCTTCCTCGCCATTCCCATCTGCTTTCTTTTCCGTTTTAGACATGTAATAACTGAAGCTGATGTAATCAACCGTTCCTTCCTTGATAATATCCAAGTCGCCATCCTCTATCTCCAATTCAATGTTATGCTCCCGGAAATACCGCTGGATATAAGCTGGATATTCTCCTCTTACTTGTACATCTGTACAAAAATAATTAAAGCGTTCATCCTTCTCCAATGCATCCATGACATTTTCCGGATTGCTGTCATAGACATAGAATGGAGCGTAAATAATCATACATCCAATCTGGGCTTCCGGCATGATTTCATGACATCGTTTCACTGCTTTCGCACTCGCAACAAATTGATGATGGAATGCCTGGAATGTCGGTTGATAACGATCTTCCTCTTTTTTAATCGCAAACCCTAACCCCATGATTGGCATCATTAATCCACTGTTGATTTCATTAAAGGTCATCCAGTACTTCACTTTTCCCTGATAACGGGTAAAAATAGCTTCCGTATATCGTTCAAAGAAAGTAATGGCCTCCCGATTTCTCCAGCCGCCGTATTCCTTCACTAAGTGCAGAGGCATTTCATAATGCGAAATGGTGACGACCGGCTCGATATCATATTTTAACAGCTCATCAATGACCTTATCATAGAAAGCCAACCCTTCCTCATTTGGCTCCAATTCATCGCCATTCGGGAAAATCCGTGACCATGCAATGGATAAACGGAATGCTTTAAAGCCCATCTCTGCAAATAACGCAATATCCTCTTTGTAACGATGATAGAAATCAATTGCTTCATGATTCGGATAGCTTTTTCCCTCTTCTATTTCAAACTGAAATCCCGGATTACGCAACACCTGTAATCTTTCTTTTCCGCCAGGCAGCACATCGGCTATATTTAATCCTTTATTTCCTTCGTGAAATCCACCCTCTAATTGATTGGCTGCTGTTGCGCCGCCCCATAAAAATCCTTCTGGAAAAGCTTTTGTCATGTTACTCTCCTCCTTGAGTCATTATTATTCTTCCTCCTGCTTTTGTCCTTCTTCAACATAACTCATATCATTGACAGAATCTAGCTGAAACTCTCCGTTCTGATACGTTATAACAGATACACTTGCATTATCAAGACCGCCTTCTGGCACCTCATAATCATCAAAATACGTATCCAGCAAAGCAGATATACTTAATCCGTGAGAGACAAGTAAAACATTTCCAGATCCCTCATGTCCTTGTTCTGCTTCTACTAACTCATCCAGGCCTTCTGTCAGCCGTGCTGTAATGGCATCATAATCCTCCGCCGGCCAATTAAGCCCCTCTTCATCTCTTCCTTCATCTAGCTCTGCTACACTGTTTGAAAACATTTCTGGTTCGAGATTTTCTAAAAATTCCTCCAGTGTAATTCCTTGTAAATCTGCAATATCCTGCCACATGGTTTCATTTAAATCGCCTTCATATGTTCCAAAATTAAATTCACGAAAACGTTCATCTGTATGCAAATCGAGCTCCGAAGATGTTTCATTTTCTTCCATGATGATTTCTGCTGTTTGAATAGCCCTTCCACTGTCACTGCTGTAAGCACTTTGGAAATCGATATCTTTTAAACCAATTCCTGCTTGCGTAACAATTTCTTCACCTGCTGGTGTTAACACCGCATCTGACCATCCCTGCACACGATCCGTTGTATTTAACATCGTTTTCCCGTGACGGACAATGTAAATGGTTAATTCATCATTTGATTCTGCTTCTACGACTTCCTCTTCATTTCCCTCTGCATCTCCATCATTATTTTCCTCTGCTTCGGAACTGCTGCAAGCTGCCAATACGAATACAAAACATAGTGCTGCCATGATTCCCCATATCTTTTTCATGTCTCTTTTCCTCCAAAATAGATTTATTTTTTTATTCTATAAGTCACTTTTTGCCCAACTGTAATATTGATACTGTTATACGCCATGCTCCTGCTACATTTCCCTTCCACCTCCTCAGCCTTTTTCGAAATAAAAAACCTGAATTATTTTGAACACACTTCACGTGCATTCAAAACAATCCAGGTTATGCCCAATAAGGTAACATTCCATTTTGCCAATATTCAATCTATATTTAGGTTAGAATAAAAAAGAAAATATGTCAACGGTTCCATTTCCCTATTTATGACGGCCCTCTATACCAAAAGAAATGTCATGCAGCCGGTATTTTTCAAATGCCAGCTATGCTTATTCTTCTTTCAAAAAAGAAAACCTGAACAAATTAAACAGATAGAGCGCACTCTATGCCGTTTAACTCATTCAAGTTTTGCCTGCCTCACAGTAACAATCCTTTATCACCTTCATTATATATAAGAACGCTTTCAAAATCAATGGCTAAGAAAAATCAAGAATACCGCTTGGTCTTTAAAACATCAATGTTCTCGCCGAAGAGATGTCCGCTGCGACGGTTTTCGATGGGGCGAGTAATCGCAATAATGTTGACAGGTTAATGAATTTTATTAATTTTATACAAATAGTAATAAAACCTATTTAGCGGAGGAAAAACACGTAGACTCCTATGGGAAAGCGCAATGGTCTTCGGTGGGGCGAGTAATCGCAGTCCCAGGGTGAAGACCCCGCAGAAAAATAGCGAACTTCTATTTTTCTACCCTCGGGGCATAAGTGCGACTTTGCTTCTGTCTGCGCCTGACGGCTTGCCAATCAGCAAGTCTTCTTTAAAGGAGGCTGAGCTCAAGCCCATGGAAAGCGTAGTGTTTTTCTGGGGTTGCGATTACTCACCCCACCATAACCCGTCGCAGCGGTCACATTAACCTGACAACATTGAAGATTACTCTCTTAATGAAACTCATTGTAGCGGCTATATTCAACATCTTTTATATACTTTCTTATTCTTTAAAAAGAAACTTCATCCCGCACTTTGATGCTGAATGAAGTCTCCGTTATGCCATATGACTGCTGTACTTATATCTGATGAATGACTTCTTTCACAAGTTTCACAAATTTACTGCGCGATTGTGCAGCAACCTCAATCACTTCATCATGACTCAGCGGCTGGTCTAAAATACCGCTTGCCATATTAGTTAAGCAGGAAATACCTAATACCTTCATTCCGCCATGGACGGCAACAAGTGCTTCAGGAACGGTGGACATGCCGGCTGCATCTCCTCCAAGCACGCGAATCATGCGAATTTCTGCCGGTGTTTCATAAGCTGGTCCGCTCCACCAGGTATATACACCCTCCTGCAAATTAATCTGATTTTCTTTGGCAATATTTTTAGCCAAATCGCGAAGTTCACGATTATATATTTGCGAAGAATCTGGAAAACGAGTTCCCAGGTCATCATTATTTGGGCCAATTAATGGATTCGTTCCAACTAAGTTAATATGATCTGTAATCAGCATTAAATCGCCAGGGTTAAAATCTTTATTTACTGCTCCGCTTGCGTTGGTAACAATCAGCTTATCCGCACCAAGCGCCTGTATAACACGTACTGGAAAAGTCACTTCATCCAAGGAATAGCCTTCATAATAATGGTAACGCCCTTTCATCGCTACAATACGCTTGCCATGTAATGTACCGATAACAAGCTGATTGGCATGTCCAACAGCTGCGGATTTAGTAAAATGCGGGATTTCTTCATACGGAACGACAACTGCGTCTTCTAATTCATCTGCCAAGCCGCCTAGTCCAGAACCAAGAATAATACCGATTTCCGGGGTCATATCTGTTTTACTTTGAATAAACTCTCTTGCTTCTTTTATTTGCTGTGTCTGATGCATTTAATTTCCTCCTTAAAGTAGCTTTATTTTTTAGCTTCCCGATGGCAGTCTGTAAAAAACGCCAGCATCTTTAAACGATGTACACTTCTATCTTATCTTACAGTTCGATATAAAATCAATTTGTCAGTGCAGTAATCTATATTAAGCGATTAAAAATAAGGTGTCAATTGGAAACCAAAAGCGCTTGGTACAAGACGTGGACTGCGTCAACTTATCAAAAATACCGCCATCATACATAATCCTTTTCTGCCATCCAAATAAAAAAACCAGGCGTTTCACCTGGTTTTCTGTCTTTATTCTTTAAATTCCAGCATTTTATTTTTTAATTCCTCTTCCATGCCGATTAATTCTTTTTCTGCCTCATTACGCTTTTTACGTCCATCTGATTGAATTTGCAGTGTTTCTTCGATGGTAGACATTAATTTTTCCTGCGTCTGCTTCAATGTATCAATATCGACAAGGCCTCGTTCATTTTCCTTGGCTGTCTCCACCGTATTCTCTTTCAGCATATCCGCATTTTTTAATAATAAATCGTTTGTTGTTTGCGATACCTGTTTCTGTGCTTCCATCGCATGACGCTGTCTTAATAGGGTCAAGGCAATGGCCACCTGATTTTTCCATAGTGGAATCGCAGTTAAAACAGAGGATTGTATTTTTTCGACAAGTGCCTGATTCGTATTTTGGATAAGACGGATCTGTGGAGCACTTTGCATTGTAATTTGACGGCTTAACCGGAGATCATGCGTCCGTTTTTCCAGCCGGTCCACAAATTGAAGCATATCATTTACTTCCTGAACATCCATCTGACTTCCGCTTGTTTCTGCTTTTTGGCGAAGCTGCGGGATAATCTCATTATTGATTTCCTCCACCTTTAATTCGCCGGCAGCAATATAAATATTTAAAGCATCGTAATAATCCCGGTTGGTAGAAAATAATTTATCAAGCATTTCATTGTCCGACAAGAGTAAATCTTTATTTCGGTCCAGACGCACACTGATACGATCAATCTGGGAGCTTGTCTTTTGATAACGGGATAATACCTCATTCACAGATTTCGACAGTTTTCCAAACAAACGTGATAAGAAGCCTGTTTTCTCCTCCTGCAGTTCAGAAGGGTCAATATCCTCCAGCTTTTTCATCAGCTCATTTAGAATCGAACCAATTTGGCTGACATCCTGCTTTTGAACATGCTCCAGCATCTCATGTGAAAATTGATGTAATTTTGCTTGTGCCTCTACGCCATATTTCACTAAAGACTGTTGGTTGGTTGTATCGATTTGCTGCTTTAACTGCTCTGCTTTTTTACGATGCTCGCCGGGGAGTCTGTCAACCAGTCTTGGCGCCTCCGAGCTTTCCATATTTTGTTCAGAGATATCCGTTGAAACCTCTGTTCTTTCTCCAAACGGGTCATTTAATAAATCATTTATTGAATCATTAGATTGGTCTTTTGCAGTCATGTAGAATCCTCCTTATTTTTTAGATCGGCGCAGCGTCTTCTTAGCTACATCCAGCTCAAAATCCAATGTTTCTAAATCATCCCTCAGCATCACTTGCAGATCCTTTTTAATCGTGGGACTAAAGGCGGTAAGCGTCTGCCTGGTTTCCTTTAATGATTTTTGCATCTCGATCGATGGAGAAGGCTGGCTGGAAAGATACGCATAACGCTCTGATAATTCGACAAGCGAGTCTAAATGATTATAGAAGAAACGCTCCGCCTGATAGAATCGTACCGGTTCTTTTCTTGCGTTGTTATATATTTTTTGAGCCGTTCTTACAATCGTTAAATTCTCCCGCGCATGCTGGAAAGACCTTACTTTGAATAAAGCTTTCTGCATACGTGTGATTTTTCCTCTTGCCTCTTTTAAATTGGCATCAATAAATTTATATTCTTTTTTAGTCAATCCCTGACTTTTAACAAATCGATAATCCATAATCTGTTTTGTGGCTGCATAGGTCAATACGCCCCCAATTGCAGCAAAAAGACTGGTCAACAGGACAGTCTGTCCATATATAAAAAAGCTAACAAGCCATATAGCTGTCAGGCTGACAGCACCAACAAAGCTCTGCATTAAAAATTGCATAATTGCTCGCATATGCTCACTCCTACGTGATTAATCATTCTATCCTAAGTATAATCGTCTATACTCTTACTCTTATTATACTATTACGAACGAGGCTTTTAAAAGTTTCAATTTCTTTTTATTTAAAACCCGTTACATAAATTATTTTCTCATATCTCACCTGCAGTAAGAAATCTTTAACAGCAGCTTTCTCTTCTTCCTCTTAAAGAGACCCCTGTTTAATTTATCTTTATATTAAAAAATATGATAATATAAGAATGAATGTTCTTATATTTGCCGAACCGAAATTAGCAGACTTACATTCATGGAGGGATTTTTAATGAAACGAATTGGTATTGATGCAGGCGGATCTTTAATAAAAATTGCCTATGAAAAGGGAGGCAGGCTTCGATTAAAAACTTTTCCTGCCAAGCAAACCCATGAGGTCATTTCCTGGTTGAAGATGACTGCACCGGAAGCAGCGCTTCAGGTGACAGGCGGAAGAGCTGAACAGATTAAAGCTGACAACCAATCTATTTCTATTTTTAAGGAATTCACATGTGTAATAGAGGGAACAAAGTACTTATTATCGGAAGAAAAAAAGCTGCCGGATACGGATTATCTTTTAGTGAACATCGGCACAGGAACTTCTTTTTTCCACAAACAAAAACGCTTATCGGGAACAGGAGTCGGCGGCGGGTTATTTACGGGGCTCGGAGCAATTATTGCGGGTACTTCTGATTATCATTCGCTGGTAGATCTGGCCTCTAAAGGAGACAGGACCAGCAGTGATTTGATGGTCTCAGATATTTATCAATCCAGCTATTCGCCTGTCGAGGCTTCTTTGACCGCTGCTAATTTTGGAAAAGATCAGCTGGATCAATCCGTTTCAGCTGAGGACCAGCTGGCCGCATTAACCCAGCTTATTGGCGAGACGATTGTACTGCTTTCCAGCTTAACGGCAAACTCATTAGATACAAAAGAAATCGTCATGATCGGCGGTGCATTGACCGGAAACCCGCTTTTAAAGCAAGTGATAGGCTCTTTTGAAAGTATGTTTGATTACAATTTAACCTTTTTAGAAAAAGGAGGCCATGCCGGTGCTGTCGGTGCATTATATTACGATGAATAAAAAGAATAACAGGAACAAGGAGAATTCATTTTGAAAAACATTATTTATTTCAGCTTTATAATTATCTTTGCATTGGCAGGCTGTAACGCAGACACAGATACAGCAGCACAATCAAATAGCGTGGACGGAGATTTTCAAGCACATTTTATTGATGTCGGGCAAGGCGATTCCACCTTATTCACTTTCGACGACGGAGAGGAAGAAACGGCAATCCTGTTCGATACGGGGGACTGGCAGGGTAATGAAGTGGTTCCTTACTTAGAGGCACAGGGAATCACAGCAATTGATCTGGTCATTATCAGCCATCCGGACGCAGATCATATCGGTCAGCTTTCCAATATCCTGGATCATTTTGCTGTCGATGAAGTTTGGATGTCCGGCAATGAAAGCACCTCCAATACATACCAGACTGCGATGGAAAAAATCTTATCCCAGGATATCAATTATCATGAACCGCGGACCGGCGAGGAGTATGAACTTGGCCCGATTGACTTGGAAGTGCTGTACCCTGAGGACATTTCCGGAAAAGCGAATGAAGAGTCGGTCAGTATTCGTTTAGCCTATGATCAGGTTTCCTTTGTTTTGACTGGAGATGCCGGAGTGAAGGAAGAAAAGGAAATGATAGAAGCTTCTTCGCTTAACAGCACCTTCTTACATTTAGGGCATCATGGCTCCAATACATCCACAGACCCTGCCTTTTTAGATGCTGTCGATCCGCAGGCTGCAATTTATAGCGCTGGAGAAGATAATTCATACGGTCATCCGAGTACAGAGGTTATTGATTTATTAGATGAAGAAAACATTGACTGGTACGGAACGGATGTAGATGGAAGCATTGTTGTCACGACAGATGGATCATCCTATTCGATTGAAACCGAAATGGGCGAGGATATTACTGTTTCCAAACCGGATGCAGCCGAGGAGGAGAATCAGGATGCTTCCGAAGACACTTCTGCCTCAAACGAGGAAAACAAGGATAGCAGCTGTATTAATATCAATAACGCATCCCAAGAGGAATTAACCGGGATTATTCATATCGGTGACGAACGTGCCAATCAAATAATAGATAAACGCCCGTTCGATACGTTTGAGGAGCTGGAGGAAATTGACGGAATCGGTCCGAGCAGAATCGCAGATATGGAAGCCGAGGGTCTGATTTGTGACTTTTAAAGGAGGGATATAGCATGAAAGGAATTATCGACCGGTTTGAAGGCGAATCGGCTGTTATTTTAGTGGAAGCGGAGAATCGGGAATTACTTGTTCCAAAGAAGGAGCTTCCGAGTGACTGTAAAGTGAAATCAGCGGTAATTGTAGAAGAATCCGCAGGAAAGCAAAACCCAGTAATTCAGCTTGATCCGGAAACAGATCAGAAGAAAAAACAAGTGTCCAGTAACCTGCGGGAAGCTCTATTAAATCGAAAAAAGAATAGTAAACTGAAAAAAAAGAAATAGTTTACCTCCTTTTTCTTTCCATCCAAGAGACTTTATTAATGGTAAGAAAAACTTGCTGCATCATTCTCTTTGAAACGCGAAAAAGAGCTGGTTCACGTATCAGCTCTTTTTCTATGATTTATCATAAAAACATGCAAAACTTTTTATTATACCGTTAATACCGGCTGCTGCCCCACCATCGAAAGGAATAATTCCAGAAAGCGATTATCATCAGTCAGCTCCGGATGAAAAGCCGCTACAATTAAATTTTCTTCTCTTGCAGCCACAATTTTATCATCATAGGCAGCTAAAACTTCCACATTCTCTCCTGCCGATTCAATATATGGGGCACGTATAAATACAGCTGGATACGGCTCCTTCATTCCGTTCACATCCAGATTTGCTTCAAAGCTGTCCCGCTGTCTTCCAAAACCATTCCGTTTGACCTGCACATCCATCAGACCTAAATGCAGACTCTGCTCTGCATCTACCTGACCCTTACCAAGCAAAACGAGGCCGGCACAGGTTCCAAAAACCGGCTTCTTGGATTGGGCAAATTGCTGTACAGCTTCTACAAGATTATTTTTCTTCATCAAGCGCCAAATGGCTGTGCTTTCCCCTCCCGGAATAATTAAAGCATCCACCGTTTCAAGCAGCTCTTTATTTTTGATCAGAATCGGCTCATGTCCTGCTTGTTGCAGATGACTCGCATGCTCTTCTGTCGCTCCCTGCATGCCAAGAATTCCGATTCGATATTTTTGTTCACTCATCGTATCCGCTCCTTTCAGCGACTTAGAAACTCCGATCCTGCATTCTCTCCTCTGCTCTTAACGTTTTCATATCGATACCCTTCATTGCTTCTCCCAAGTCTTTCGAAAGCTCGCCAATTTTTTGATAGTCTTGATAATACGTTGTTGCTTCGACAATAGAACGTGCAAATTTTTCCGGATTTTTCGATTTAAAGATGCCAGATCCGACAAAGACCCCATCTGCTCCAAGCTCCATCATCAATGCTGCATCTGCCGGAGTTGCCACTCCGCCTGCAGCAAAGTTTACCACTGGCAGCCTGCCTGTTTCCTTCACCTGCAGCAGCACTTCAAATGGTGCTCCAAGATTTTTAGCTTCTGTCATCAGCTCATCCTCGTTCATATGTACAATTCTTCTTACCTGTGATTGCACTTCGCGTAAATGGCGTACTGCTTCCACGATATTTCCCGTTCCAGGCTCTCCTTTTGTCCGAAGCATCGACGCGCCTTCTCCAATCCGGCGGGCTGCTTCTCCTAAATCACGGCATCCGCATACAAATGGGACAGTGAACGGCTTTTTATCCAAATGGAATAAATCATCCGCTGGTGTCAGTACTTCACTCTCATCAATATAATCCACACCAAGGGATTCTAAAACACGTGCTTCGACAATATGACCGATACGCACCTTTGCCATAACTGGAATGGATACGGCTTCCATCACTTCTTCTACAATACTGACATCTGCCATTCTCGCTACCCCGCCTGCAGCACGAATATCAGACGGGACTTTCTCCAAGGCCATGACAGCAACAGCGCCCGCTTCTTCCGCTATTTTTGCCTGTTCTTTATTAACAACATCCATAATGACGCCGCCTTTTTGCATTTGCGCCATTCCTCTTTTTACACGCTCTGTACCTGTTACTCGATCTGCCATTTTATTTCCTCCTAGATTTTTGATTGATTTTTTATTATTATAAAAATAATATGATATGAATGAAAGTGCCAATTTCGCATCATTTAATGAGGTCAGTTTTTCAAAGGAGAGAGAAAATGGATTTATTATCTGTTCATTTAGAAAAAACAAACAATACCCCTTTATACGAACAGCTTTACGAGTTTATTAAACAGGAAATTGTACAGGAGCGGCTTCCCTATGGTCAAAAACTGCCTTCTAAACGAAAGCTCGCTAATCATTTGGAAGTAAGCCAGAATACAGTGGAAACTGCTTTTGAACAGCTTGTTGCGGAAGGTTATATCGCATCACAGCCCAGAAAGGGATTCTATGTACTGGCACATGGCGATTTAGAATTTGTAGAGCATTCAGGGAAAAAGGAGATTGCTGATGCGGAGAAAGAACCATCCGTTTTATTTGATTTTTCTCCCAATAAAATTGATACGGAGGCATTCCCCTTTTCGGCATGGAGAAAGCTAAACCGGCACGTCATTGATGAATCCCATCATGATTTACTGCTGCTTGGTGATGCCCAAGGCGATAAAGAGCTGCGTGAAGCTATTGCCCACTATGTATATCACGCACGGGGAATCGACTGTGATCCGGACACAATTGTCGTCGGAGCAGGTATTGAAGTTTTAATGCAGCAGCTGCTTTCCCTGCTTCCCGCAACGACTATATTCGGCGTGGAGGACCCAGGTTATCAGTTGATGATGAAATTGATTACCCATTTCGGCTTTTTAGGACGAGCCTTAGATATGAATGAAGAAGGCGTGTCCATTGAAGCCGTCCGTCTCTTAGAGCCTGATTACATCTATGTCACTCCGTCCAACCATTTTCCATATGGAACAGTGACCTCCATCAACCGGCGCAATCAGCTGTTACAGTGGGCAAATGAAACAGCTGACCGGTATATTATAGAAGATGATTATGACAGTGAGTTTCGTTATACAGGGAAAACGATACCTCCTATGAAAAAAATGGATTTCAATGACCGGGTTATCTACCTTGGTTCGTTTTCCAAATCATTGATTCCTTCCCTGCGAATCAGCTATATGATCCTGCCAAAAGCATTACTGGAGCAGTATCGGAACAGGCTTACTTTTCACCATTCTACCGTTTCGCGAATGGATCAGCATGTGCTGGCGCATTTTATTCAGGAGGGTTATTTTGAAAAGCATTTGAATCGAATGCGGAAAATATATAGAAAGAAATTTGAACTGGTCCATCAGCTTTTTGAAGCTTATAAGCCTGCTATTCAACTGCTGGGCGAACAGTCTGGATTGCACATTGTTTGCGAAGTACGAAACGGACTGACAGAAGAGGAGATAATGAGAAGAGCCAGACAGCAAAGAATCAAACTATATCCTATTTCTTATTACGCCTCTAAAAATGCTGTTGTCTCTCATCCACAATTTGTTATTGGCTTTGCAGGACTAAAAGAAGGTGACATCGAAAGGGCCGTGCAACATCTTATCGCTATTTTTCAGTCTGGATAAAATGATGCTGCTTATCCATAGACATTTTAACTGCTATGGGTATGCAGCTGTTATTTTCAATTTCTTAGAAAGTCTCTCTGTAACGCATACATTTCCTGCCCTTTTTAAAAATTAATGGAATTATAATAAATCTATGCTATAATATATTATCTTCTTCTAATCCTATCGGCATATATTTTCATTCCTTGTTATTTTACACCCAATTTTGAAATGTCACCACACAGCGTAAAGAAGCATTTCTCAATAAGAAAGGAAGATATTAATGGATTTCATATATACGATGTTAAATCATTTTAATGATTTTATATGGACATATATCCTGATTTTTGCATTAATCGGATTAGGTCTTTATTTCACTTTCAGAACTAAATTTGTCCAATTTCGTTTACTGCCGGAAATGTTTCGGACTGTATTTGATAAACGTTCCTATGATGCATCTGGAACGAAAGGGACCAGCTCTTTCCAAGCATTTGCAATCAGTGCTGCTTCCCGGGTAGGGACTGGTAATATGGCAGGTGTTGCTACAGCTGTAGCTTTAGGAGGGCCTGGCGCTTTATTTTGGATGTGGATTATCGCCCTTATTGGTGCAGCATCCGGTTTTGTTGAAAGTACGTTAGCGCAATTATACAAAGAAAAAGATAATAACCAATTCCGCGGCGGTCCCGCTTATTATATGGAAAAGGGAATGAATAAGCGCTGGCTGGGCATCACCTTTGCAGTTATGATTACATTTACGTATGGATTTGTATTTAGCTCTGTACAGTCAAATACAATCAGTATCGCATTTGATTCACAATTTAACGTCAGCCCAGTCTGGATTGCTGTTATCCTGACGATTCTTACAGCAGCAGTTATTTTTGGCGGCTTAAAAAGTATCGCCAATGTTTCCCAGATTATTGTTCCATTTATGGCAATTATATATGTCGGCCTGGCATTGATTATTGTTGCATTAAATATCACTGCCATCCCGGATATGTTTGTATTGATTTTTGAAAATGCATTTGGTGTCCGTGAAGTTGCTGGCGGCGGCTTTGGAGCAGCGATTATGCTTGGCATTCGCCGCGGACTCTTCTCCAATGAAGCTGGAATGGGGGCGGCACCGAATGCTGCGGCGACTGCAGATGTAAGTCACCCGGTGAAACAGGGGCTAGTACAAGCATTAGGTGTCTTCTTCGACACATTGCTTGTTTGTACGGCAACCGGGCTAGTTATTCTGTCAGCTGGAGGATTTGCAGGCAGTGAGGCAGATGGTATTGCTTTAACACAGAGTGCCTTCACTCAAATGTTAGGAAGCTGGGCTGGTATATTTATTGCTATCTCTGTTTTCTTATTTGCTTTCACATCTATTCTCGGAAATTATTATTATGGGGAAAATAACCTGGCTTATATCAAAAATTCCAAAGTGTTGATTTTCCTATATCGAATCGCTGCATTATTAATGGTTATCTTTGGTACATTTGCATCCTTTGATCTTGTCTGGTTATTAGCAGATATATTCATGGCATTGCTCGCCCTGCTCAACCTTTTTGCAATCACTGTCCTGTTTAAGAAAGCCAATATTTTATTAAAGGATTATATGAGGCAGCGGAAAGAAGGAAAAGACCCTGTCTTCTATAAAGATACTCTGGACGACCAGACCGGCATTGAATGCTGGGAACGGGAAACCGAGAAACAATAATCATATCCAAAGAAACCATAGCTGCTTTTGCCGGCTATGGTTTTTCTATGGATACAAGTAGAAATCGTACATAACTTCGGGAGCGGCCTTGCTTAAGAAAAGTTACTTCGTGTTTATAGCTTTCATCTTCCGGGAAGACGGATAATAGCTATTATTTTTTGTGATTAGGGCATATGTTGAATGCAAGAAATTCCGGATTAATGAAGCGTCAATCGATGGAATGCTTCATTTGATTGGACATTTCCATATTTAGAAACCATCCGTAATATGAGGGGGGATATTGTGAATAATAAAAACAGAAGATTCTTAATTATTTCTTTATGCATTAATATGCTTCTGGTAATTGCAGCATTAGCAGGTTTGGTTTATCTTCTTTTTATTAACAAAGCCGATGACACAAGCTCGTCCTCCCTCTTGTTTATCTCATTCTCCATCATCCTGTTAGGTTTTGGTATCAGGTCGATATTTAATATCATTTCGCTTTCTAAAATAAAAAATCAGAAAAATCGTTAACTAATAAAAAAGGGAGCGCCGCAAAAACAATCTGCAGCATTCCCTTTTCTCTTTATTCAAATACAATGGTTTTATTTCCGTGCACAATAATTCGATCTTCTAAATGCCATTTAACAGCCTGCGCCAATACCCTGCGCTCAATGGATTGTCCAATCTTTTTTAAGTCCTCCACATTATGCTCATGGCTGACCGGCTCTGTTCCCTGTTCAATAATTGGCCCCTCATCTAAATCATTGGTTACATAATGCGATGTCGCACCAATCATTTTCACTCCCCGTTCAAAGGCACGTTCATACGGTTTGGCTCCGATAAATGCCGGCAGGAAAGAGTGATGGATATTAATGATTCGATCTTTAAATACTTCCACAAACGTTGGAGAAAGAATTTGCATGTAGCGTGCCAATACAATCAAATCAATATCGTAGTCCTCTAAGATTTCCTTTTGCTTCGCTTCTATCTCCGGTTTGGTTTCTTTCGTAACGGGCAGATGGTAAAAATCAATCCCTAATGCTTCTACCATTTTACGGGAATTTTCATGATTGCTGATAACCACTGGAATATTTGCCATTAAATCGCCACTTTGCCATTCCCATAACAGCTCTAATAAACAATGCGGCTCTTTCGAAACAAAAATCGCGATATTTTTCAACTCGTGAACCAGGCTCAGGCGCCAGTCCATTTGAAAACGATCGGCAATCTCCTGAAATTCCTGCTTCAGTTTTTCCACGTCTGTCCCGGTCTGGTATTCAAAATCAAGGCGCATAAAGAATTCGCCGCCTTTTGGATCTTGGGTATATTGATTAGATGTGACGATATTTGCCTGCTGGTTCCATAAAAATGTAGAGATTGCAGACACAATTCCCGGCTGATCTGGACATTTAATCATTAATCTTGCTCTATTTTCGTAACGGTCTTTATAAAAATCCGTCCGTTTATCTGTATACATATTCACTGTCTAATTTCCTCACTTTATTTATATTCGTAAACTATGAAAACTCCCGCCACTTAATTTCATCCGAAATTTGAAGTGGGGGTTTCTGGAGTATCGACTCTCAAAATGACGATTAACCACCAGTGGAGTTGACACATTGGTGTGCTAAAAACACCCAACCCCGCTATCCCATTGGTCCTGCCTTCTGGGATTACTTTTATTTTACAATCAAAGATACTGGCCTTCGTAAAGCTTCAATACTGGAAAAGCTATGTTTAAATGCATCTTTGAAAACTTTCTTCATTATATTTGCAGCACCATTTACATCTGCGTTGATACATTCTTTGCTTTTCGAAAGGTAAAGACCACGTTTGATGCGCTTGCCTGAAAATAAATCATTTTTATTGTGTTGACTATAAACAGGAATTTCATCGTTATCTAGAAAGCTTGCCTTCGACGTATAAGATTCTTCTGTCAACACCACGGTTATCCCATGCTTCTCTGCTTTGTATGTGATCATTTGAATAAGCAGGCTGTGCGGGAAGTGGTAAAGGATTGGTTATTTCTTTTCCCCATATCAGAGCGTTGTTTCCACGCTTTATTCTGACCGATAATGATGGTATCAATATCCTCTTCCAAGGCGATTTTCACGATTTGAAAGCTAGCCTTATGAAATAAGTCTTTGATTTGAAGAAATCTTTTTTGGCTGATTTTCTCCAAACGTTTCGATGTAAACAGACCCTCGTTTGTATTTTTCCCTTGCCGAATAATGCCCGTATAATAGGCTTTTAACTGATTATATCGCTGATTAACAGATTTGATATTTTTGCCCTTCAATAAGACCGGTCTTTTGCCAGTATTTGTGACAATGGTTGCAAGATTATCAATACCTAAATCAACAGACAGAAAACGTTTTTTTGATTCTTTCCTTTCTACTTCTGTATGAATCTGAAAAATTAATTCCACGACATAATGACCATATTTTGGAACCACTCGGACCTGCTTAAGTTTCCCCTCAGAATAACCTAATTTTCCAATATTTAGGCGTTCTTTTGTTTTAGGAAACTTCAAGAATTTATTTTCTTTTACCACACAATCTTGATTTGAAAAGGATATTTCCTTTTCTTTTGAACGACAATATCCTGGTATTTTAGGACATGCTCTAAATTTTGTGGGGTTCTTTTTATATTCTCTCAAACTGCTATAAAAGGATTTCCAATTTTGAAATACTTTTTTCATAATCCCTTGACTCGACTGGATTGGTAAGGACTGATAATCGTTCTGTTTCATCGTTTTAAACAATGCATCCAAAAAACGGTAATAAATATATGGATTATTGTTAGACGGCATCTCAAATAAATGACATTTTATTTCCTTTTGCCGGGGTTCGGCTTTTCCCTTTTCTTTCGCAACCATCCTTTGATAGGCTATCATTTGGTTATCATTCATTTCGGGCAAATGTTTTCGGATTGTTTCCAATATTTCTTCTTGAAGCGGCAGCAGTCCTTTTTCTTGTTTTAAACCTGTAAAAACTTGTCGGATATAAAAGTTAGTTGTATTATGCATATTTTTTCCATGTTGACACATGTTTTGAAAATACACATGCATCCGATGACCTTTTTTTACCCAAATTTGCATGGTTTTATATGCAGCCAATTTATTTTAACCCCTTTTTAAAACGAACATATGTTTTATACCTTTTATAATATCATTAAAGGAAGGGAAATACCACTTCCCTGAACAAAGATTTTGTGGATAGTCTGAATGATGCTTTTGCTTTAAAGAAAGAAGAAGAAAGAAGAAGAAATTCTTTATATTTTCTTAACCTCTAAAGTACTAAACCGTCAATTCACCTCCCACCTAAAATTCCGTGAAATTTTTGAGGAAGGAGTCCTCTTGGCTTTAAGGATAGATTATCGGAAAAGAACACATCTGGTCAAGTGTTTTATCAAAAGGATACAGCCAAAGTTTCCCCTCTGGCTGTAACGGTTATTCTAAATTCGTCAGCTGATACCCTTCATCTGTCAGCTCCACCGTGTAAGTCCACTGATAATCTTCTGTTTCTGACTCGCCGCTGGCGTATATTAATTCAATCGTTTCACTTGTTGTTACTTCCCATGTTTCGGAGTCTACTTCTTCCACATCTTCCACGGAAACAGACTGTACCTCCTGCCTCATTTCGCTGTCCGATAAACGCTCCACCAAATCACGCTGCATCGTTTCTAAGCTGCTTCCAGAAGCAATGTATTCAGCAACCAGATCATAATCACCTGTGTTAATCGCATCTACTAAACTGTAAACATAATAGTCGACGGCTAATTCAACATCTGCAATTTCTGCTTCGCCGGAGCTGCTGTCTTGGTTATCCTCGCTGTCAGCATCATCTTCATCCTCCAGCACAACACCTTCATACTCCTCGCCAGATGCTGCAAAAAATTCATAATCAACATTCCCCGGAGCAAAATTATCCGAAAAATAATGCATATCCCATTCGCCGCTGTCTGCAAGATATTGAACAATAAAAACAGCTTCCAGCTCTATTTCTTCGTACTCTGAATCAGGGTCATAGGTACCTGTCATATTCAGCTGCACAGGAATTTGGAAGGCAGGGTTATCTGTTGCATAATATTCTGCATCTGCCAAAGCAATCCCGATTTCATCTAATCTGCCGCTGAATCCATTATCATAATACGTAAAAAGTTCATCCTCTAATACTTCACTTAATTCATCTGAAACATTTTCAATCACAGATGCATCCAGCTTGGCTGTTGCTTCTACATAATTTTCACTAAAGTTTGTGATGACTTCTTTGATTTCTTCTTCAGCTTCTTCATTGAAGTAATCCGTAATATACACATCATGTTCCCTGTCTGTAATCGCGATCGGTTCAATTTCAAGATCTCCCCAATCTGCTTTGACAACCCCTGTCAACTCCATGGAACCATCCAGCAACAGCGGCCCGGCTGATACATAACCGCTATCCATATTCGTTTCAAGGGGTTCTTCATTAATCAATAATTCCATCGAATTGTACGGCAAATCACCAGCAAACATTTCATAGAAAGTCACTTCGCCTACTTCTAATTCCGAATCATAGCTGTTATACGTATCCATTAACCGGACGTTCTGGCTCTTCGAAGCTTCTCCGTAATCTGTTTCAAAACTGCTTGCCGCTTCATAAATCCCGGGAGCTAATGGACCATATTCAATATAATCAGAGGATGCATCGGCCTCTTCAATGCTGCCGCCGTTAAAGGTTGTTGTCACCCCTTCTACATTAGAATAGACAGTAACGTACTGCGGCTCGGCTGCTACATCGTATTGCGTGAAAAACAAGAATGCTTTTTCATTGGATTCTTCCATATCAAAAACAGGAAGTTCGTCAAATAGCACTTCGGAATCTCCCTCACTGATAAAAGCGAATTCCTCCTCTTCCCTCATCGCAGCCAAAGCATTGGCCTCCTCAGCAGAAAGCTCCTTGCCGTCTACTGTCATCATCTTTTGAATCGTTTCAGTATCTCCCTCAGCCATCGCACTTGCAAAACGATCTGCCGTGTTTTCCTCAGAATAATACCTATATCCCCAAATACCTAAACCAATGACACATAATGCAATGACGCCAAGTATTCCTGTCAATATTTTTTTCTTTTTTGTCATCGGCTTCTTTTCTTTATTCACCTGTCGTGTCTGCTGCTCGCTTCGTGTCTGATTTTCTTCCTTGCCAGCTTGCTCTATCGGTGTTTTCTTCTCTGCAGCTTCTTTTTCCGTTTCCGGCGCTATGGCTTTATGTTTTGGCGCCTCGCTGCTTACCTTTGTTCCGCAATGCTTACAAAATTGCGCTCCGTCCCCAATTGGCTTTCCACATTCTTTACAAAATTTACTCAATCTTTTCTCTCCCTCTTTTTCGTAGCATGAACGCCTATTGCTTTTCCTTATATATAATGGAAAAACAAACGCTTCCTCTCGTTTTTTAACAATGCCTATGTACAGGAAACAGAAAATTACAACATTATTTTCTGCACTCTTTTCTTATATGTCATATGCGCACAGCTTCTGCACTGCCTGCATACAATATTCTTATCACGTCACAACCATAGGCTGATTCCATAATAGATACAGCTCCCGCCTCGTGTAAGAAATAATCAAAAGTTATCTTTAGGAGGTTTTTTAATGGATTCCGATAAGCATGATTCCCGTTCTGATAAGAAAAAAGTTTTCCCTGAAAATTGGAATATTGATTTTACCCCCTTCCAAGAGTTCGTCGATCGAATGGATAATTTATTTTCACGCTCTTTTAAATCATTCCAGGGCCAGATACTTAATGATTTTCCCGCAGAAATCATAGAGGAAAAAAATCACGTTTATGTAAAAGCAGAAGTTCCTGGATACCGCCGGCAGGATATTCAAATTGAAATCATAGGAAATCAAATAAAAATAATATTAAATAAGGACGAAAGCCTATCCGTACAGACTGAAAAAGAAAACGTAAATAAAAAAGCCATCGAGCGGAAAGAACGCATTATTACACTCCCTTTTAATATACCAAAAAAAAGCATCACGGCAACCCTTGAGAATGGAATTTTAATCATAAAAATCCCAAATCAATCCATATCTCCCCATATAATAGATATTGAAGACTAATAAGCAGCTGACAAAGTCATACAATGAACTGCAGGAAAATTCGCAGCAAGCCTGCTTCTGCGAATTAATTCCCCAATAAAAATCGCCGTATGACAGTTTTCATACAGCGATTTTTTTATTCTTTTATCATGAAAAAAAGCAAAAAACTCCCATTAAATGAAGTTCCGTTTTATAATCCGACCTGACTCCGTGCATCCTCTAACACTTCAGCGGCTGCAATCGTATGATCGATTAATTCCTCAAATACTTTCTCATCATGATTTTTAATAATTTTATTGATATGAATAAACTCATAGGAAAGTCTTGCCCGGTCCTGTTTTACAGAGATGTCCTTTGTTTTTCCATCAATCGTGATTTTGACATTTCTTGCACCATTTGCGCCAGGCTTGATATACATATACCCTTCTTCTCCCTGAATCGATACAAAATTTTCACCAGTGGTGTCCTTCGATCCGACACAGCTTGCTTGAAAACCTGGATAGGAAAGTAAAGCGATACCGGAAGTATCTATGCCATTTTCATACAAATTCGCTTTATAAGTAACCTCTTCCGGCTTGCCAAATAAACGCAATACAAAATGGAGATTATAGATATTGATATCCGCCAATGCACCGCCTGCAAACGCAGGATTAAACATATTGGTCACCTCTCCAGCTTTTAATTGATCATAGCGGCTGGAATACTGGCTGTAATTACATTGAATTAGCCGGATAGGCCCTAATCGTTCAATATGCTTGGACAGCTCTAGAAAGTTAGGTAAAAACAAAGTAGGGATAGCTTCAAAAACAAACACTTGATTTTGTATCGCTGCCTCCTTCAGCTCCTTCGCTTCCTTGGCAGTCGGCGTGAACGGCTTTTCACAAATAACATGCTTTTTATTTTCTATCGCTTGAAGCGCCTGCTGTTTATGCAGTTGATTAGGGGAAGCAATATATACGGTATCTATCTCTTCATCAGCAAAAAATTCTTCCAAAGATGTATAGGTTTTCGGGATTTGAAACTCGTCGGCTAATCCATCCGCTGTTTCTTGTTTTCTGGAATATGCAGCAACACAGTTTACTTCTTCAACCGGTTCTATTGCCCGCAGCATCTCCTGAACAATCTTACCTGATCCAATTGTGCCTAATTTCATACTAACCAACCTTTCCTGTGATTTAATAACTTTTCATTTTAATATTTGTTATCTGAGCTATTTTTTACATTATACTAAAAATCATTCGAATTTTAAAAAATAGCATGTTTTTTCCTTATAAGAAAAAATCGGCAGAATATTGCTTAATTAATAGAATAACACAGGTTCCTGCAACCTGTGTTATTCTTGGTAAAATATTTTACATAAAAGATTTTAATTTACCTGCTATTTTCTTTGGATTTTCCTGTCCAGTTATCGTGCTGCCGACAATAATAATATCTGGATGGTTTTCCACAATGTCTGGCATTACACCTTCGTTAATCCCGCCAGCAACAGCTACTGCTAAGCCTGTTCCTTCTGTTAATTTGAATAAATCTTTATGAAAAGCTCCTGTACTTTGCTGATCTTTTCCTACGTGAAGGCATACCAGTTCTGTCCCTAATGAAGCTAATTCTTCTACTCGATGTTTGGATTGCATGCCCAGTAAATCAATCATTATTTGTCCGCCTCGTTTGTCTGCTTCCTGCAATGCATCTTTAATAGACGCATTAGCTGAGAAGGCCATCACTGTCGTTATATCTGCCCCTGCTTCCAGGGCCTGTTTCACCTCATGTTTCGCTGCATCACAGGTTTTCATATCTGCCAGAATTGTTTTATATGGAAAAAGCTCACGCATCTCACGAATAATGGACATACCATATTCTTTAATAACTCCTGTACCAATTTCAATAATATCGACATATTCCTTTGTATCCTCTGTCAGTTGAATACATCTGCCCCTTGATAATCTATCCAATGCTAATTGCAGTCTCATTGTCTGTCCTCCTTAACGTTCAATACGTTCTACTTCCCCCAGTCTCTCTTGAACATCTTCGTAGTATGGAAGTCCCTCATTATCTCCAGCAATACTGACAACCATGGAACCGATCGTATTAGCAAAGTGCAGACTGCGCTCTAAGTCCCAGCCATTTAAAAAACCATAAAGAAATCCAGCATCAAATCCATCACCCGCACCGACTGTATCCACAACTTTTGAAGCTTTCACAGGATCCGCTTTGATTGTCTTTCCTTGATGGTATCCAACTGACCCAAGCTCGCCGCGTTTAATTATAACGGTTGGAATATTAAATTCCTTTGTTTTCTCTATAATTGCTTCCGGTTCACTCTCTCCGACAATAATATCCATTTCATCTTCACCAGTAAGTAAAATATCCACATGTGGAAGAATAGTTAATAATACTTTCCTCGCCTCTTCTTTTGTCCACATTTTAAGACGGATATTGGGGTCAAAAGAAATTTTCACACCATGCTTTTTGGCAAGACGAATAGATTCCATCATGACTTCTAAATTGTTTCCGCCAATTGCTGGAAAGATACCTGTCAAATGCAGTACACGTGCATTTTTAATATATGACTCATTTAATGCTTCTGGTTTCATGGTTAATGTAGGCGACTTATCACGGTAAAAAAAAACTTTTACACTGCCATCCTCCATAATTTCTTTAAAATTTAATGAAGTAGGATAACCGTCTACTAAATTCACTTCTTTTACATCAATTCCTTCGCCTCTTGCAAAGGTAAGAATCGTCTTACCAAACTCATCATTTCCCAGACGGCTGATATATCCTGTATTTAGGCCGAGTCTGGAACAGCCGACCGCAACATTAAGTTCGGCACCTCCGATATGTTTTTTAAACCCATTTACAAATTTCATCGGACCTGTCGCATCTGGATTAAAAACAATCATTGCCTCTCCCATAGTAATAACATCTTTCATTCTATTCCCTCCAAAATTCATTTCTAGCGTTTAATTGATCGTAATTTTCCGTTTTCCGAAATAATCACTTCATCCGCCATATTTGCGAATATTCCTGTTTCTACTACACCAAGTAGCGATTTTATTTCCTTATGCAGTTTTTCTGGCTCATCAATCGTTTCAAATTGACAATCAATAATATAATTGCCGTTGTCCGAAACAAATTGCTTTTCATTCCGATAGCGTAAGGTTGTTCGACATCCTAGTTTTTGGATCCTTTTTTCAGTTATTTTCCAGCCAAAGGGAACTACTTCTACAGGTAAAGGAAATGCTCCTAATCTTTTAACCAGTTTATCTGCTCCTGCAATAACAATAAAATAATCGGCAATATTATCTACCATCTTTTCACGAAAAAGTGAACCTCCGCCTCCTTTAGAAAGATGAAGCTGCTCATCTATCTCATCTGCTCCATCAATAGCAAGGTCTATATAATTATTCTCAGTAAAAGTTGTCAGCGGAATTCCAAGTTCCCTTGCTAATTTCTCTGATTTTTTAGAAGAAGGAATCCCCTTTATCTGAATTCCTTCTTCTTCTATTCGCTCAGCAAGTTTTCTTAACATATAATTTACCGTTGAACCAGACCCTATTCCAAGTATCATTCCATCTTTTACTTTTTCAGCTGCTTTTTCTGCAGCACGCTGTTTATCTGATATTTCCATCATTTTAAACTTCCTTCCTCTTAGAGTTCTTCATTAAAACAAGGCTGGATTAATTAATTTAGGAATATAGAATGCAATATTCGGGAAGAATGCAACGAACAACAGAACGATCAAGATAATTGCAATATATGGAATTACTGCTACAAAGGATCGTTCTATCGACATATTCCCTATCTTCGCGGCGAGTAATAGACAGAGCCCATACGGCGGCGTAATTAGGCCAATAGCAAGTGTAATAACCACCATTAATCCTAAATGCACTGGGTCTATTCCAAATTCTAAAGCAGTTGGTAAAATAATCGGAACAAACAAAATCATCGCTGGAATGGCATCCATAAATGTGCCAACAAACAAGAAGAAGGCAATAATAATAATAATAAATAACCAACGTGAACCAATATTATTATCGAAAAACTCCTGCGCTATTGCCCCTAGCTGATAATAACTCATTAATTCTCCAAGTGCACTGGCTGCCGCAAGTGCAAATAAAGATAGAGAGCTAAGAGCTAACGTATCAAATAATATCTTTGGAAAATCTTTTATTTTTAATGTTTTATAATAGAACATACAAACAATTGCTGTATAAATCGATGCTACTGCTGCAGCTTCTGTAGCTGTGAAAAACCCAGTTATAATACCGCCAATGATGATGACAGGTGTTAATAATGCAGGAAAAGCATCGAGAAATAATTTGAAAAGTTTTTTCATCTCCACACGTTTATCTCTTGGATAGTCCTTTTTAACAGCTATCACGTAAATTAATATCATCATAGCTAAACCAATTAAAATCCCCGGGATGATTCCTCCCAGAAATAGAGCTCCCACCGAAGCATTCGTCAGTCCAGCAAAAATAATCATCGGAATACTTGGAGGAATAACCACTCCAACTGTTGAAGATGCTGCGGTAACCCCAACAGATGTTTCTTTATCATAGCCTTTACGAAGCATGCTTGGAATAAGAATTTTACCTACACCAGCTGTATCTGCCTGTGCTGCCCCAGATACACCTGCAAACATCATCGAAACGAGCACATTCGCATGTGCTAGCCCCCCACGAATCGGTCCAACAATGGCTAACGCAAAGTCAATCAATTTTTCAGATATTTTTCCCGAATTCATCAAGTTGGCTGCCAGAATAAATAGCGGAACAGCTAATAGTACGAACGAATCAAGGCCATTCACCATTGACATAGCAACGGTTGCTTCTGGTGTATAAGGGATACTTAAAATACCGATTAAAGCAATAATTCCAATTACAAAAGCAATCGGTACACCGATAATCATTAATACTAAGAATAAACCTACGAGCAAAAATCCCATTATTCATGCACCTCCTTGACTTTAAGCTTCTGTACATGCTGCACCATGTGAAACAACGTATAAATCAACATTGTCCCTGCCATAATTGGTATCGCAATCCATACATACCCCATCTTCATGTCTGGAAGCGTTGACCATGTATAATTCCAAAATTCACTGACAATCTGTAAACCTAGTAAAAAGATGCATACATTAAAAATAATTAAAACGGTATCATTAAAAAGACTTAAATAAATACGTTTTTTCCCTTGAAGCTTTTGCTGCAGGAAATCAAAATTAAAATGTTCTCGGCGATTTACCATAATAGCCGCTCCCATAAATACTGCCCAAATAAATGAATAGTTTGCCGCTTCTTCTGTCCAGATGACGGAGATTCCTAAATGTCTCGTTATAATTTGTAAAACAATGACACAAAAGAAGACACATAGGAAAAGAACTCCGATAACAATTTGTACTTTCTCCAACGCTTGTATAAATTTTTTCATGTGATCTCCCCCTTACTCTTCTGCTAGAGTGCGGATTTTCTCAAGCATTTCTTCTACTTCAATTTCCTTTGCAAATTCATCTAAAATAGGTTGCGCCACTTCAATAAATGGTTCCCGATCTACGTCATTGATCTCAGCTCCATCATCAATTGCCTGCTGTTTATATTCTTCATCTTGTTCTAAAGTCACTTCTCGTTCTGTTTCAACAGAAGCTTCTGCCGCATCCAAAATAATTTGCTGCTGATCTGCACTTAAATTATCAAACTTCTCTCCATTCATTAGAAGAAAACGTGTGGTATAATCATGCGCCGTCTCACTGATATACTTTCCATTTGGTGTGGTATGGTGAGATTGCTGTACAAAGAAAGGGTATGCGTTTTCAGAAGAATCTACCACATCCTGCTGTAACCCTTGATATAATTCTCCCCACGAGATCCCGGATGGAATAGCACCCACCTGCGTCCAGAAGTCAGATACTACGCCTGATGTCTGTGTTCGAAACGATAATCCTCTCATATCCTCCACTGTTTCAACTGGTCTTTTCCCATAGTAATGCCTTGTCCCTGCTGACCAATAACCTAAAAGCTTAAATGAGTTATTCGATTTTTCATTAATAATTTGTGCCATCTCTTCTCCAACTTCTCCATCTACCGTACGAAGCCAATGGTCATAATCCGTAAATAAGTACGGAGCAGAGAATAAATCAACCTCTCGAATACCTGCCTGTGTCATAAATCCAGGTGAAACAACGACAACATCAGCAGCCCCCAGCTGAATTTTTTCCACTAGTTCAGATTCCTCTGTTCCAATTGTTCCAGCATGAACCTCCACTTCTATCTTGCCATCTGACTCTTCTTCCACGACTTCTTTAAATTTCAAAAGTCCAGCTTGGTAAGGATTATCTGGTGATGTCTGGTTGTGTGCTGCAATAATTTTCAGCGTACCATCGTCCTCGACTTCGAGTTCGTCATTCCCACAAGCTGTTAAGAAAAGACATACTATAGTAAACACACTAAAAATGAAAGCGCATTTATTAAATTTCATAGTGTGTATCCTCCTTCTATATAATTAAAAATGAAATGCATGAAAGCGTTGCTAGCAGAAACGAGTACTAATCAAGATGAGGCCCTAACTTTAACCTCGTTTCTGCAATTCACTTTTCTATTTATCTATTTCTTACTTTGCTAATTCTATAAATTCCTTCGCACGTGCTGTCAATTCTTGATAATCTTCTTCTGTTTTTAGTTTAGAAGCATCAACTAAGTTACTGCCAAGGCCGACTGCCGCACTGCCATTATCCAGATATTCTTTCAAATTATCCTTGGTAATTCCGCCTGTTACCATCGCTGTTACATGAGGAAGCGGCCCACGGATATTTTTAATATACTTTGGCCCCATTGCATCAGCAGGAAATACCTTTACCATCCGGGCGCCATGTTCATATGCAGTTGTTATTTCAGTTGGTGTTAAAACACCTGGGATATGCTCTATTCCATAGCGCTGACAAAGCTGCAATGTTTCTAGATTCCATGTCGGCGCAACAACAAACGCAGCTCCTGCTAAAATAACAGAACGTGCTGTCTCTGGGTCCAGTACAGTACCAGCACCAACTTTAATCGATTCATCTACATTTGCGACTGCTTTTTTAATAATCGCATTCACATTTGGTGTTTCCGCAGTAATTTCTACATGATGAATCCCGCCTTCTGCCAAAGCTTCCAGAATTCCTACAATATTTTCTTCACTAGATTTGCGAATAACAGCTACTACTTTCTCTTTTTTGATTCCTTCAATAATAGTCATTTCAAAGTCTCCTATTCTAAATTAGTATGTTTTTGATTCAGACTTGCTTCACTGCGATTTCCTGGATATGCCTTCAATAAATAAACAACCATGCTGTCTAAGACAAGATGCGCAGACTGATCAAACTGACTTCCTAGCGGCTGAATGGTTTTTGGTTCTGCTTCTAACCGTTTTTTTGTAGCGGCTGGAATGCGGACAATCAAATTGCTGTACTCGCCAATTGCTGATTGTGGATTTGTTGTAACCAATGCAACGGACGCTTCAATTTCGTTTGCTTTTTTCGCATAATGTAAAAGAGATACTGTTCCGCCAGAACCGGATATTAATAATAATAAGTCGCCTGATTCCAGACTTGGTGTAATTGTTTCTCCTACTACAAATACCGGATAGCCACTGTGCATCAAACGCATTGCAAACATTTTCCCCGCAAGACCAGATCTGCCTGTTCCCGCAATAAATATTCGATTTGCTTTTTGAATTTTCTCCGCCAGTTCTACCGTTTGATTTGCATCAACCTGTGTCAATACTTCCTGCATCTCTCCAGCTACTGTTTCCAATATATCTTTCATATAGAGTATCCTCCTTAACAAGATTTTCTTCGTACAAGAATTGGCTTGAATCGTACTGTTTCCGAATGTTTATCAGTTTTTTCTTTTAAAATGACTTCAAATAAGTTTTCAGCTGCTTTTTTTCCCATATCAAAAGCAGGCTGAGAAATTGTTGTAAGGGGCGGATTATAGAAATCCGCGAAAGATACATCATCCACATTAATGATTGCTACATCATCTGGTATCCTCATATTTCTCTTATTTAAAAATGAGAGTATCTCATGCAGCACACGATCATTAATGGCAAAAATAGCATCTGGATGTTTGTCCTTTTGAAACAATGCATCTAGCTTTTCATATATCGTACTGATCTTCCCGGTAACTAAAGAAATTTTTGGACTGTCTTTGCCTTTCTGCTGAATAAATTTTTGAAAAGCATTTACACGCTCCACTCTTGGTGTTACCTGTTCAAGTAAAGGCGGACTAATCATTGCGATATGCTTATAACCACCCTCCAATAAAGTATCGGCAGCTAGTCTTGACGCTTCCTCATTGTCCAAAAGTATCGAATCTACCTTCAATTCTTTTACAATTCGGTCCATAAACACTAATGGATACTCCTCGTCCAAAAGCTGTTGATATAGCTCTACATTACCGCCAGTAGGAAAAGCAATAATTCCATCCACCTGTTTAGCCTTTAGCATTTCAATATATTTTTTTTCTTTCTCAGGTTGATCATCTGCATTGCATACAATCACATGGAATCCTTTGTCATGACAAAAATCCTCAATTGCTCGTATTACCTGTGTTGAAAATACATGAAGAATATTTGCTACAATAACACCGATGGTCGTTGAGGTTTTCTGCTTTAGGCTGCGAGCCACCATATTTGGATAATAACCTAAATCCTTCACAGACTGTTCAATTTTGATACGTGTCTCTTTGCTCATATAATCGAAACGACCATTCAAATATTGAGAAATTGTACTTTTAGACACTCCTGCATGCTTAGCAACATCTGCCATTGTTATTGTTTTCATCTGCTTCACCTGTTTAACTCATTATTTATAAATCGGTTTAGTAAATCGATTTAGGTGTAGTATAAATCAATAGAAAGCGTTTTACAAGTCTTTTTTTAATTGCTACCATGCTAAAAGGCAAGCAACAAAATACTTTGCTTACCTTTTCTAAAAATAATATCACTAATAGGGATAATAGCCATACGGCGGATATGGATAGTATGGAGGATAAGGATAATATGGCGGCGGTCCTCCTATGTCATCTAGCAGTAACCCTGTCGCCAATCCTCCCAAAAAAGGCACGCCAAATCCAAATACAGGATTCCCATAAAATGGTCTTGGATGGTGATATGGCCTTCTGACTTCTTGATAATTGAATTGATTATTTAATCCGGCAGGGTTATAAAAGTTATATGGATACATCCCCTGCTGATTTTCTGCAGGTACTTTGAATTCATTCATTCCATTGCCCTCCTTCCATTGCTTCCTACCAAGATATGCATTTACCCAGGGAAGTGATAATTGAAGGCTTTTCTTATTTTTATTCCCACCGCAGACAACTTATTTTTTCTGCAAGTGTGTTAAACTAAAAGAAAAATCAGACAAAACAACAGGAGGCGGAAGAAATGAAGAAGCAACATTATGCAATCATCGATATTGGCTCCAACACTATGCGTTTAGTCATTTACGAAAAAACAAAGGGGAACCGGCTGAAAGAAATAGAAAACGTTAAAGCCTCCTCCAGACTGCGTACCTTCTTAGAAGAAGATAATACCTTAAACCAGGCCGGGATTGACCGTTTAATTGATACATTGAAAAGCTTTCAGGAAGTGCTGGCTACCTATACCTTACAGGACACCATCTGTGCGGCTACAGCAGCTGTCCGGCAAGCAGAGAATAAAAAAGAAATTGAAACCCAAATCGTGGAGCGGACAGGATTAAATATCCGTATTTTAAGTGAACAGGAAGAAGCCTACTATGGCTATTTAGCAGTTATCCATTCTACCTCTCTCACAGAAGGAGTTACCGTAGATATCGGCGGGGGAAGTACGGAAGTGACCTATTTTGAGAACCGCGAACTCAAGGAATCACACAGTTTTCCTTTTGGGGCGCTTACCTTAAAGGATTTCTTCCACAAGCCCATTCCGACAACCGAAGAGCTCTCCAAGCTGCGTCATTATTTAAAGGAACAATTTGCAACACTTCCATGGCTGGCGGACAAAGAGGTCAAATTGGTTGCTATCGGTGGAAGTGCGCGTAACCTGGCTCAAGTCCATCAAAATCTGGAGTCTTATCCGCTTGCAGGTCTGCATGAGTATCAAATGTTCCAAAAGGATATTATGGAAGTAAGCAATCATTTGACCTCCCTGAAACCAACTAAATTAGCTAAAGTAGAAGGACTTTCCAAAGACAGAGCGGACATTATTATTCCAGCAATCGAAGTCTTTCACTGCCTCTATCAGACGGTTCAGGCAGAAAGCTTGATCCTAAGCCGTAAAGGGCTGCGGGATGGCGTATTGTATGAGCATTTAGCCAAGCAATCCGATTCCTCCCTCTTTCCAAATGTATTAGAGGAAAGCATTCAGGAGCTCGTGAATGACTTTGACCTGAATCGTAAACATATCAGCCATGTCCAAAACCTGACCGGGCAAGTATTTAATTTTTGCAAAGAAAATGGACTGATTCATCTGGACAAGCAGGACCGGAAGCTGCTTAAAATGGCAAGCTATTTATTTAATCTCGGAGAATATATTGATTCCGAGTCAAGCCCGCAGCATACCTTCTACCTTCTGGCTAATCGTACCATTGATGGATTAGAGCACCGGGAACGTCTGAAGCTTGCACTGGTTGCTTCGTTTAAAAATAAAACCGTCTTCAAGCAATTTATTCAGCCCTATAAATCATGGTTCCTAAAGGAAGAGCGCCAGAAATTATTAGATTTGGGATCTTTATTAAAATTCACTTATTGCTTAGACGCGACCAAAAGGCAGATTGTCGAAAAAATAGAGTTTACATCAAAGAAAAAGACCCTCATTATTCGTATATATACAAAAGGCAATCCCATGCCGGAAGAATACCAGGCAGAAAAACAGAAAAAGCATCTGGAAAAAGCAATTGGAAAAGAAGCAGATCTGGAATTTATTGATTTGTAATGGTAAGAAGGTAAGCTTGCATGGGCACTATTACAGGTCCAATGTTGTCAGGTTAATGAATTTTCTTAAATATTACACAGATAGTAATAAAACCTATCTAGCGACGGTTTTTGATGGGACGAGTAATCGCAGTCCCAGAGGAAAAATACGTAGACTCCTATGGGAAAGCGAAGTGTGAAGACCCCGCAGAAAAAAAGCGAACTTCTTTTTTTCGAGGAGGCTGAGCGCAAGCCCATGGAAAGCGTAGTGTTTTTCCGCAGCGGTCGCAAGAACCTGACAACATTGATTACAGACCCCTCCTGCCAAAACAAATTGTTCACACAAACTTTACACCTCTTTAACATACTTTATGCGGAAAAGGATTATGATATATATAGGACTAAAAAAGGGATGGTGTGATATGGACAAACAAATAAAAAATGTCAATTCATCAGCCTCCTACAATAACAGGGAGCTGAGCTGGCTCTCATTTAATAAACGTGTATTAGAAGAAGCAGACGATGTAAGCAACCCGTTGCTCGAACGGCTGCGGTTCTTATCCATCTTTTCATCCAACTTAGATGAATTCTTTATGGTCCGGGTAGCCGGATTAAAGGATCAGGTAAAAGCAGGATTTAACCGGCCGGATGACAAATCAAACCTGACGCCAAAGCAGCAGCTCTCTTCTATCGCATCCTTAAATCATGACTTGGTAGAGCAGCAGTATCACCTGTTTAAACAGGTGCAGGAGGAATTAGAAACACAGCAGATTCGTCTTTTTCAAATGTCGGAATTATCTGCAGAATCATTATATATACTGGAGCAGTATTTTGATGAACAAATTTATCCGATTCTTACACCGATGGCCATCGATGCCTATCGCGCTTTTCCAATGCTGTTAAATAAATCGTTAAACCTGGCCATTCAGCTGGAAGACGAATATGAACAAGAACAGCATCAGAAGAAAACAGCGATTGTCCAAGTACCTGCATTGTTAGACCGGTTTATCCAGATTGATGATGCGCACCACTATGTGCTGTTAGAAGATGTCATTCGGTTTTTTATCCATAAACTTTTTAAGGGATATCGGGTGATTTCAACAAGCACTTTTCGTATTACCCGCAATGCAGATATGAATATCCATGAGGATAGCGCGCATGATTTATTAAAGGAAATTGAAAAAGAGCTGAAGAAGCGCAAATTTGGAGAGGCTGTCCGTTTAGAAATGAATGCCATGGAGCAGGACCCTTCCATTACTTCTTTCCTGCTGCATGAGCTGGAAATTCATGAAAAGGATTTGTACATTGTAGATGGCCCGCTCGATTTAACGTGTTTAAATGATTTTTATGATCAAGTCAAGCATGACTTTGAGTATCTTATTTATGAAACATTTATCCCGCAGCCGGCACAGGATATCCATGAGGATGAAACGGTATTGGAAGCTGTCAGAAAAAGAGATCTCTTCCTCCATCATCCATATGAATCCTTTGAACCGATTGTTGATTTAATGCGTGAAGCGGCAGATGATCCCGACGTATTGGCGATTAAGCAGACACTCTATCGTGTCAGCGGGGATTCGCCGATTATCGCCAGTTTAAAGCGGGCGGCGGAAAATGGGAAACAAGTAACCGTCCTGGTGGAGTTAAAAGCTCGATTCGATGAGGCGAATAATGTAGAGTGGGCAAAACAGCTGGAAATCGCCGGCTGCCATGTCATCTATGGAATGATTTCATTGAAAACCCACAGTAAAATCACGTTAATTGTCCGAAAGCATGAAAATCGGATTGAACGGGTCGTCCATCTCGGCACCGGAAATTATAACGACCAGACGGCTAAATTTTACACAGACATGTCTTTTTTAACGACCAAGCGCAAATACGGCATCGATGCCACCAATTTCTTCAATTATTTGAGCGGTTATACCGAAAAGCCTGATTTTCATCATTTATCCATGGCGCCATTTGATATTCGCAATGACCTAATTCAGCTTATCGATCAGGAAATCACGTTTCACAAGGAATATAACAATGGACGGATTATTGCCAAAATGAATTCGCTGACAGATAAACCTTTAATCAAAAAGCTTTACGAAGCTTCTCAAGCCGGCGTGCAAGTGGATTTGATTGTCCGCGGTATCTGCTGTCTACGTCCCGGCATTCCAGGCGTCAGCGAGAATATCCGCGTACTGAGCATTGTCGGGCGTTTCTTGGAACATAGCCGCATCTACCTTTTCCATCATAATGGTGACATCAATATTTTCCTGTCCTCCGCGGATTTGATGACGCGAAACATGATTAAACGGGTAGAGCTGATGTTTCCTATCTTTGACCCCCGGATAAAAAATCGTATTAATGATATCCTCGACATCATGCTCCGTGACTCTAAAAAAGCACGGCAGCAGGCAAATGACGGCACTTATTCGCATGTTCAGCCGGATGATGAAGCTTTGAATAGCCAATTAAAATTATTTGAACAGGCGATGGATGTATTTGCTTGAAAGTAGAGATCAAAGGCTGTGAGCTGACAGCCTTTGATTTTTTTATGTTCAATTCATCGTCAGTCTTGCAGAAATAAATCCTCCCTCAGCATCCATATTGCTATTGAGAACAAACTTCCATATACTAGAACATAAGAAGAAGTTGAACTTTTACAATAGGTATCTTTCTATTTACTAACAAAATACAAGGAGTCTTGGAAATGAAAATTACAGAAATAACGATGCATCGGATGAATATGCGAATGAAAAACCCGTTCACGACAAGTTTTGGAACAGAACAGGATCGTGAATTTATCATTTTAGAAGTAAAGGATGCGGATGGAACCGTTGGCTGGGGAGAATGTGTTACCTCCGAGTCCCCTCTTTATATTGAAGAATTTACAAAAGCTGCCTGGGTGATGCTCGAAGAATATTTAATCCCTCTTACTCTCGGCCGTGAAATTAGCCATCCCGATGAGCTGACAGAGCTATTCGAGCCGTTTAAGCGCAATAACTTAGCAAAAGCAGCGATTGATGCAGCTGCCTGGGATATTTATGCTAAACAGCAGGGTGTTTCTCTGGCAGAGGCTATCGGCGGATGCAGAACAGAAATTGAAGTCGGGGTCAGCCTCGGCATTGAAGATGATATGGAGCGTCTGCTTACCAACATTAAAGAAAAAACAGCAGAAGGCTATAAGCGAATCAAAGTGAAAATCAAACCTGGCAAAGACGTAGAAGTTGTCAAGGAAATCCGCGAGCATTTCCCTGATATTCCGCTGATGGTTGATGCGAACTCTGCTTACACACTGGATGATGTGGAAACCTTAAAGCAGCTGGATCCGTATAACCTGATGATGATTGAACAGCCGTTAACCGCCGGCGATTTAATTGATCATGCGGAGCTCCAAAAGCATATCAAAACACCGATTTGTCTGGATGAAAGCATTCATTCCTATGATGATGCAAGACAAGCCATTCAATTAGGAAGCGGTAAAATCATTAATATGAAAGTCGGCCGTGTCGGCGGGATTACAACAATGAAACGAATTCATGAGCTATGTAAAGAAGCAAATGTGCCAATGTGGTGCGGCGGCATGCTCGAATCAGGCGTAGGCCGTGCACATAATATTGCAATTACCTCCCTCTCAGCATTTACGCTACCTGGAGACACCGCAGCTTCCTCCCGCTATTGGGAAGAAGATATCATTGACCCAGAAGTATTTGTCAAAGACGGAATCGTACAAGTCCCTGTTTCTCCGGGAATCGGATATGAAGTTAACCGTGAGAAATTAGCAAAATACACGGTTCAGAAAGAAACATTTAAATAATCAACTCCATCTTGAGAAGAGACATTTAGACAGTATCGATTTCTGTCTGAATGCCTCTTCTCTTTTTCTTGTTTAAAATCAATTATGTTATTTCAAAGTTCGTACATACTAAGCGGAGGAATTATTTTTTTATAAAACGAAACGGACCATTACTGCCTGTCTGATTTCCCGTTTTAAAATGACGTATTTTCTTGATTTCTTGTAATAGAAGACTTACATTACAGCCCGCCTAACAGCGATAAAGAATAGCCATTTCCCAATAACGTGCATAGAATATAAAATCCTAGAAAATCACTTGGTTTTAAATATATATCTATTCTAGAAATTGTGCTTTAACTGGATATTTTCTTATCATTTCAAAATAAAGCATTTTCTTTGCTCGCGATAAGCACAATCCCAGGATGAAGACCCCACAGAAAAAAATAAAAACACATCCAAAGCAACTATCTTGAAATCAAAATAGAATCGTTGTATAGTTTAATCCGTACTATTTTTGTTGGATTTCTGAAGAACATTTTATTGAAGGAGGATTATTACCAAATGGATAATTGGTTTGTATTATTAAATATAGTTGTCTTAGTGGCATTAATTGGTTTACTTATCTATATGCAGAAAAAACATGTCTCCTTTGCCAAACGTGTATTTACAGGTATGGGAATTGGAATTGTGTTAGGAGCTCTGTTCCAGGTTATCTATGGAGAAGGGTCCGATATTCTTACAAGCACGCTTGATTGGTACGATATTGTCGGCAGCGGATATATTCGTTTCCTCATGCTGATTGTCGTTCCGCTCGTTATGGTTTCCATTATTCGTGCCATTATTAATCTGAATGAAACCAAGCAGCTTGGTAAAATGGCCGCATGGGTGATTGGCGTACTTATTTCGACAACACTTGTTGCAGCAACACTCGGTGTTGTAACCTCTCTCGTCTTTGATTTGAATGCAGAACAAATCGAAGCAGGGCATGAAGAAACAGAACGCGGTGCTTCCATGCAGGAAAACTTTGAATCCATGGAAGAAGAAACAACCCCGCAGCGTATTATTAACTTTATTCCAAACAATATCTTCTTAGATATGACTGGGGAACGTTCTACCTCCGTTATTGCCGTGGTTATTTTCTCTGTTCTCGTCGGGATAGCCACACTTGGGGTGAGCAGGAAACAGCCGGAACAGGCAGAACGGTTTACACGAATGGTGAATGCCGTATTTGCGATTGTCATGCGGCTTGTAACACTAATTTTGCGCTTAACTCCATTTGGCGTATTAGCACTGATGACGAATATGGTGGCCACGACAAACTTTGCAGGCATTGTACAACTTGGTAAATTTGTAATTGCGTCCTATGTCGCATTGATTGTCATGGTTCTTATTCACATGCTCATCGTCAGCGGATTCAAATTAAATCCGATTACTTTTATGAAAAAAGTGTTCCCGGTACTCGGGTTTGCCTTTACTTCCCGTTCCAGTGCAGGAGCGATTCCGTTGAATGTTACGGCACAGAAGGAAGCGCTGGGCGTGGATGACGGAGCTGCCAATATGTCCGCATCCTTTGGCGCAACCATGGGGCAAAATGCTTGTGCAGGTATTTATCCTGCGATGCTGGCCGTTATGATTGCTCCAACTGTCGGTATTGATCCAACGTCACTTGACTTTATTGTACAGCTTGTCTTAATTACAGCAATCAGCTCCTTTGGTGTCGCTGGAGTCGGCGGCGGAGCAACATTTGCAGCGATTATCGTTCTGTCCTCTATGGGACTGCCAATCGCACTAGCCGGTCTGTTGATTACCGTTGAGCCGCTTATTGATATGGGCCGTACCGCAGTCAATGTCAACGGCAGCATGGTTTCAGGTACTGTCACTTCCAAAGTGCTCGGCAACCTGGATGAGAAGAAATTTAATAATAAAGATGCCGTAGTAGAAAACACTGGCATTTAAGTCTTTAAAAAAGCAGTTATCTCGGGTATGTGAGATAACTGCTTTTTTATCAAATAAATCTAATCCGCCTGCATTCCCCCATCTACATTGTACAATGCACCATGCACAAACGACGCTTCATCCGATGCCAGGAATCGGACAATCTGTGCAACCTCATCAGGCGCGCCAAACCTTCCGACCGGAATCCCTTGTTTTAAAGCTTCTCCTGATTTTTCCGGTTCCCCGGGCGTTAAATTATTTTGAATATCTTGAAGCATCTGTGTATCAATGGCAGCAGGGGCTACCGCATTCACACGAATCCCTAACGGAGCAGTTTCTAATGCTGCCGTCTTCGTTATTCCTGCAACCGCATGCTTGGAGGCTATATAACCGACCATTCCCGCTGAACCGATATAGGCAGCATTAGATGCTGTATTAATCACTCGTCCATGTCCTTGTATTTTCATTTGTTGAAGCACATGTTTTAAACCTAAAAACACCCCGGTAACATTAATCGACATAATCTGTTCAAAGGTATCCTTATCCAAATCAGTAATTTCCGCAACAGGACCATTAATTCCTGCATTATTAAAGAAAACATCGATGCGGCCAAATTGATCAACCGTTTCCTGAACATACTTCTTTACGTCTTCTTCCTTCGTTACATCGGCTTGAATTATGCCCACATTTTCCGGATTATCCGTGAGAGATTCCTTTGCTTTTGCTAAGGATGATTCATTAATATCGACTAAAACAACCTTTGCACCTTCATTCAGAAATAATTTTGCAGCTGCTTGACCAATTCCGCCGGCTCCACCAGTTATTAATACCACCTTATCTCGCATATAACACCTCTCCTTTATAGTATCTTCTTTTCTATTTTACGTAAACGCTTACAAAACTACAAATAATTGGCTTTTTTGATGCAGCACCTTTATTTTCAAGAAAAAATGAAAACACTATGTATTCCCGCCCAAGCCGCTGCAATGCTTAATAAAGCAGATGTGATAACGTACCAGAAAGCTGCCAGCCACTTGTTATCCAGCAGCAAATCAATTACTTCCTTCCCAAAAGTAGAAAAGGTCGTATATCCGCCGCAAAAGCCGACGCCTAACAACAGCCACAGCTCGAAAGGCAAATCAAGCCTATATAGAACTCCCAGCAAAAGAGAGCCGGACACATTAATAATCCAGGTCGCGACAGGAAAGATAATGCCTTTTTCTGCCTTTAACGGCTTCATATATTCACTGATGATGTAACGCAATAATGCACCAAAGGCACCGCCTGCCCCTACTAAAAACATTGGAATGATGCCTCCTTCTGCTTGTTATACTTTCCTGATTCGTACATAGACAACACGCGCTGTCCAAACTCCTGCCCCGGCAAAAATGACTCCCACAACCACGCTTATCCCAATATAAAGCAAAGCCATGGGCAAGGTTAACAGCAATGCATCTAATGCAAAGGCAGAGAATGTTGTAAATGCGCCTAGAAACCCGGTGCCAAACGTCAAAGCCCATACCTGGCGATCATGTCTGGAAAGCGAAACAAGCGTCAGTAAAAAGCCTAACAAGAAGCAGCCGATGATGTTTACTGTCATCGTTGCCGTTGGAAAAGTCAGATCGCCAAACCATAGACTGATTCCATAACGGGCTATTGCTCCCAAAAAAGCCCCGATCATCACAAATAGATAATTCATCGTACCACCATACCTTTATCCGTACATTATTCATATGAATAGAACATGTATAATTTAATCCTTACCAGCGGAGAAAGCAAGTATTTTGGGATAACCAATTCCTTATTCATTGAAACTTTTCTTCCTTTCATCCGTAATTATAGTGCAGATAAATTTGGGAGGTAAGAAACGTATGGAGTATATATCCATTATTCAAATCTTTTTAATCCTGATGTTTTTCCTTTTCAGCTATCTTATTTTAATACGCAAAAACTATTATATCATCAGCGGATTTCATTCGAGTACATCAGAGGAGCAGCAGAAAATGATTCAGGCAGGCTATCCGCGTGCTGTCGGCAAGATGACGATGCATATAGCCATTATTTTAACCCTTGGCTTCCTGCTCCAGCTTTTTCATGTCCCTTATGCAATTGAGGGTTCATATATCGTGATGCTTATCGTTATATTTATTGAATCCTTTTGGATGACGAAAAAGATAAAAAAGAAATCTCGAAGGATAAACAAAACGGTGTTAGGCCTCTCCCTCATATTAGTTATTGTCGTTTTCGCCATCCCTTTTATACCAAATACACTGGAAATAAACGAAGGCTCCTTTGAAATGACAGGTTTATATGGAGAAGCATGGGCGTATTCGGATATAGAAGATATCTCCCTCTACGACGAACTTCCTGAAACCACGATACGCACAAACGGCATTTCCTTGTTTGGCAAACATCTTGGGAATTATCGCATCGAGGAATGGGGATCCGGGAAACTATTTATCCGTTCCAATGAGGCCCCATTTATTGTTGTTCATACCGAGGACAGCTTTGTTATTATAAATACGGGGCAGGCAGATAAAACTAGAGAGCAATATCAGCAGCTGGAACAGGCATATCAGCAATATAATAATGATTAGAAAAAGCTGTCCAGCACGGGCAGCTTTGTTTTGATCACTATTATTTATTTCAAAAATGCAGGATTTTCATATGCCGGATCAGGATATTTATAAAAACCTTCTCCAGATTCAATCCCAAATTTCCCCGAAGCAATTATTTTATAAGCACGCTTATCCCTCTCTATAAAAAATAAAGCAGCTTGGAGCTGCGTTATGATTTAGCATCCCCAAACTGCTTTCATTAATTCCATTCTTTAAACCGGGCAATCATTTGCTTCAGCTTTTTCTCCAGCTTTCCTTCTCCCTCACGCTGTTTTTTCCATTCATTGTAGCTGGCGATACTGATAAACAATATTCCAGCAATCAGAAGATACGCCCACCAAGGGAGATTGCCCCAATAAGGCCGTGTCTGATAAATCACATTAAATAAGAGGGTTCCAATTCCGACAAAGAAATAGGATTTCAATTGATAATGCATCCCTGCAAGCAAGGAAGCAATAGATAACACTCCGATAATCAATGCATCCATTATCGTAGCACTCTGAATCGCATCCGCAATCAGGTACACCGTAACCAGAATCAACAGCACGGTCTGCACATGCCGCATCACCGGCTCGTAATCATTCCATGTTTTCTTAGACAAAATAATTGCCAAAGCAAGAACCGGCAGCGCATGAAGCTCCGCATAAAGCACTTCAGGAATGGCATTGATATAATGATCAAGCACCAGATAATACGGCGGTAAACAAGCTATGCCGCCAAGACTGATACATATTTTCTGCAGCATCTGACTCCCCACACGATCCTGCTGCAGGAAAAACCAGGAAGCGAACAAGCCAAGCGGAATGACAGTCAGCCAAATCGTATCCAGCTCATTTGCCCAGTTCAATGCAAAAACGAGATAGGCAACTGCCATCAGAGAATACCAGTCTACCGCCCGCAGAATTCCCTCAGAAGTAATATACAGTTTTGAGAATAAATATCTGCCGGCCGCTGTTAATATGCCAAATCCAATGGTATACATCAGCCATAATTGAATCGTTTCCTCAAATACCCCTTGTATTTGCCATAAATAGATGGAGAAAAATAAAGGCACCACAAGGTATAATGTCCAGCTTCGCATATGCAGGAAATATAAATTCACTATAATCAGTCCGGCAAAGATGAGAAGCTGCCAAAACACCTCTACTGCAGATAAAAATACGCCCATACCTAAAACCAGATTCATAAACGGAATGAGAAAATATTCTATCCGCCGCTTCCACACCGCTGATACTGCTGCCCAGACTGCCATCATAACAATCCCTGCAATCAGCCATGCATAAACAAATGAAATAGCTGCCATCCATTCATAATGAGAAATGAAGGATACTACTGCTCCAAGCAGCATCAGTAACCCAGCATATAAAGCCGTTTTTATCTCCCATTCTTTTTCCTTTGTCAGTGCCGTATAGGTATAGATTGCCAGCGGCACCAGCCAGACTGCCGGATAAAGGATAGGACGTGCTACACTGTCCCCTGCAATAAGGAAGACAAGGAATAAAAGCACCGCATGCGCAAAATAGAAGAAATACGGCTTTAAGCCGGCATCCCATTTCCCTAAATAGCGTTCCACCGCTAAGAATACAATGGGCAGGCCAAGCATAAACCAGACAAAGCCATCCAACGTATCAATCGAAAATGTGCGCAGCAGCGATACATAAAATCCTAAACTTACCGCCGCAGCCAGACCCCAAAACACAGGCTTCCCAGTAAAACGGACCAGCCAATAAACGATGCCGATTCCTATCAGCAGAATGGCAGGTCTTACAAATATTTCATCTCCGGTAAATCCAACAAACAGCAGAAGCATAGCGAATAGATAGCTTCCTTGACCCGTATAGAACGTTGTCCGGGTCAATTCCTGCTGCTTTCTCTGCTTCCAGATAAGGCTGATTCCAAGCAGCACGACACCGGCGGCCGCCAGTTGAAAAGGAATATCCAGCTGACTGCGGTAAACATAGGATGCTTCCGCAAATTCAAAGTAAAGAATATACATGGCCAACAGCCAATTAATTGGAACAGCCCAGGAAGCAACTTGCTTCTCCAACGTTTTTTTCAATACCACAGTCATATAGAAAGCAACGACGCCTAGCAAGGCAAATATAATTGCAATCTCCACGAACTCAAGCAGAATCAGCTTACCCAGGATAATGATTCCAATTACCGGCATCGACCAGAAATACATGCTTTTTTGTACAGCCTGCATATATGGAATCCGATTTTGAAAACCGATAAACAGAAATAAAATAATCATATAGAAAAACATAAAGTTAAGTATGCTTTCCGGAAAAAACGGATGCACTGCTAACGACCAAAACTGTATCCCGACCGCAATAAAGAATGCAGGAGCAATCCAGCGAAAAACGCCCCGTTTCGTCACCTCTGCAAGATAGACATAGGTGGCAGCAATAACAATATACGCCAGCAGCATAAACCAGGAATCCCCGTCAGCACGGATAATCAAGCCTTGAAAGCTGATGTAGAGAAAAGCAAAGCCCGAAATGACGCCGCTTATATAATAAAACGCCTTACTTGCAAAGCTGTCCTTCCGCATCACATAGGCAAATCCGAGATAAGCTGCCCCCATCAATGCATAAATTAACGTATCCGCTGTATATAAAAACGAATTCTCTGTCAGCTGGTAAATGCCATAAGCAAATAAAGCAGCAAAAACAAACTGATAGCCTTTCGTCTGATAGACGAACACCATCGCCATATAAAGAAATGCAGTCAAAAGCACATTAAAACTATAAAACACAGCCTGATTATAGACAAACAGCATTAATAACGTGGAAACAATCAGATTTAACTGTGCATAGGCCGGCAGTTCATGTAAAAACACACGAAATACCTCGCCCATCTCTTTCCGAAAACGATGATAAACGAATAACAAAGCACCGTTATACAGCATCATCAGGAAAAAGAACACATCCGTTGGAACTTGCAGCGCTGCAAGGAAAAAGCCGATAAAAAAGGATAAGAATATATAAAAAATCCATACAAATAATTTCGCTTTTGTCTTATAAGCGTTCCAAGCGTATAACGGAAGCGGGACAAGGGTACACAGCATTCCCAGCCAATAGCGCCCCTCCCCTGTTAACGTTAAATAATCGCCAAACAACCCGAAAAAGCCAATACCAATTATTGCAATCGGCAATAATAAACTTCCCAACGTCAAAAAAGCAAAAGCTGTCTTTTCGATTTTAAGAAAACGGGAGGACAAACCGCTGAGAGCTAAAAAGAAAATCGAAACGCCAAGCAGTGTCGCAACCTTTAACAAGGCTCCCATCTGATCCCAGGTGCTGGTGGCCACAACTAACCCGCTGATTAACAGAAAAGAAACTCCTAAAATCAGCAGCCAGGTAATATTCCTTTCCCTGACCTGCTCCGCTGTTTTCGGCTCGCGGACCGGCTTTGCTTTCTTCTGCTTTGCCGCTTCCCGCTCTTCTGGAGCCAACAGCCATTCTTTTTTATCCTTATTGCTCTGGAAAAACCCGGTTGATTGTTTTTCAACAGGCTTGCTGTCTGACTGTGAAAAAGAGGCCTCTGCCTCCTCCGGCTGATTTTGTTCTGCAGCCTGAAACCTTTCTTTAGAAGCTTCCTCTTCCGCATCCTCACGCGCTATCCCATCCATACTTTTATCTACCTGTTTCGCATATTCCTGATGGGCTGTTAAGATGCGTTTATAATCTTCCATGCTGATAAGATCTCTTTTTAATAATTCAATCAATTCTTCTTGCAAAATTTGGGCTCGATTTTTAGAATTCGAAATAACGTCCACGCCCCCTTTTCTAAGGTGAAGGATACTTTATGTATTCACTATAAGATTACATAATTTTTTAGTATCCGTAAACATCATTTATTCCTATCATATATATATGTAAAAAACCCCGCTTCTTCACACGGAAACGGGGCAGCTTCTTTCTTCATCCATGCAGAGAAAAAGTGTTACGCCTTCACATCAATGGAATGCCCTAAATTCGGATGCTGCGGCTGATCCAGCATTTTAATCAGCTCTGCATTTTGCGCTTCCGCATGATCCATGACTTTTCCCATTAAGCTGAAGGACACCTGTGTCTGCAAATTAGCCTGACTCATAATCATCGACATTTTTCCAACATCCACCTATCCATTCACCTCACTCTGAAAGATTTACGAATTACCTTTATTTTAACACAGTTTTCTGTCAAATGATGCATATTTTCTACTAAAACGGGAATAGGAAAATGAGCGGGTCGTGTATTGAAGAGATTTATGAAATTTTCCCCATTGAAAAGAATAGAATATTTTAAAAACGTATCTAAAACATTGGTAAGCACTTCGATTCATGATAAAATTCTAGTATTAGAATATAGAACTATTTCTAAAGCATCAGCTGCATAGGGATAAGCGGTGTCTGTAATGGATAATCGCTTAAAAATATACATAAAAAACATACATAATGACTAGAAACAGGAGCTGACGCTTCCTTTAGTAAATACTGCAGCTTCTATAATCCGGCTAAACCCTATACAGCCGTGCTTTCAAGCCATCCAATCTGCATGATCATGGAATAAAGGAGAGGAAACCGTTTGGCTAACGGATATATCATGTTCTTTTTTTTAGATGATTTTTTTATTAATCTTTGTGTCATCATCACTTTAACTGTGCTATACGTACCGATCCGATCAAAGTTAAAAATTACTGCCATGCCATTTTGGCAAAAAGGAATCATCGACGGGGTTCTATGCGGGCTAAACAGTGTGATGTTAATAATATTTTCAATTGAGGTCGCAGAAGGAGCACTAGTAGACCTGCGTTTCATACCAATTATGCTTATGATTCTGCTGGAAGGATTATTTCCTGCTGTCATTGCCAGTATCGTGGTGATTGCCGGCAGATTTCTCATCGGCGGAATGTCAGACTTTTCCGTATCCGCTGTCTTTTTAATGATTGCATTAGTGATTGGATTTCAATTAATTCATAAGCTATACCAGCCGCACAAAGGAAAAAGGACATATATAAAAGCGGTCGTGATGATTTTCTATTCCAATATCGTATTTACCATCACGATGATGTTCCATTTTCAAAATGATTATCTATCTCTGCTGAGCTTTTTACCTGTTTATTGTTTTATATCATTTGTCGGCGGACTGACTTCTCTGTTTTTCGTAAGATATCTGGGGAAAACTGAAATGCTTTTGGCGAAGTATAAAGAGGAAGTATCCACAGATTTTTTAACAGGCTTGCAAAATATGCGCTCCTTCGAAAAAGTGTGGGGACAGGTTGTCAATAAAGCAGTCATAAAAGAGGAGAAGCTGACTATATTATCGCTGGATATTGACCAGTTCAAGCAGATAAATGATACATACGGGCATCCGGCAGGCAACCAAATTTTAACGCAATTTGGTGACATTTTATCAAGAAATATCCGTTCATTTGATATGGCGTTCCGGAATGGCGGAGATGAATTTTCAATTGTGCTGCCAAACTGCAGTATTGAAAATGCGCTGGAGGTAGCCGAACGCATACTGGAGGACGTGAAGGCGCACCCCTTCCAGATTTCTAAAAAGGAAAGTATTTATATCACTGTCTCGATTGGTGCGGCAACTTATCCCGACACCTGCAGCAACCCGCTTCAAATCATCCATCAGGCGGACGAAGCATTATATAAAGCAAAACATTCAGGTAAAAACCAAGTATATCCTGCTAAAACGTCATCTCCGAATGAACTGTAAAACCTTTCGGGATGACGTTATTCATTCTCCCCAAGCGCATACCATCCCATTATTTACCGAGCTTCTTTGTCTTCAGTACTTCCGACATTTCTGATACCGCAAGTGGTTTGCTGTAATAATAACCTTGGATTTCATTAATACCATGCTCGCGTAAAATATCAAGTTCTTCTTTGGTTTCTACTCCTTCAGCAACCACCTTCATCCCCATGCTTTTCCCCAGCTGAACAATAGTTGTTGCAATTTTTCGCTTGGTAGATAAATTGGAGATGCCGCTAATGAGCGAACGGTCAATTTTCAAAATATCTAAATCCAGCTTTTGCAGGTAGGCCAGTGAAGAGTACCCTGTTCCAAAATCATCAAGCGCGATTTTGATTCCATTTTCCTTCATTATTTTTAAAATTTGCTGCACGTATTTTTCATTATCAATAAAGAGACTTTCCGTGATTTCAATCTCAATCCAAGCTGGATCCACTTGATACGCATGGAGAACAGACCAGAATTTATCGACAAAATCGGCCTGCAAAAATTGGCTGGATGATAGATTAATAGATACAGGAAGTAAATCGTAACCATTGGTTTTCCATGCCCTCAGCTGCCTGCAAACATTTTCCAGCACCCAATCACCGATTTCATTAATCATGCCCAATTCTTCCGCTAAAGGAATAAATTCACCCGGAGATACCTCCTGAAATTCCGGATGCTTCCAGCGGATTAACGCTTCATAGCTTGTGACAATATCTTTCTCCGGAGATACTTTAGGCTGATACACAAGATAAAATTGATTATTATCTAACCCGATTCGTAAGTCATTTTTTATTTGAAAGGCTCTTTGGTTCGAGATTCGCATCTCTCTGTCAAAAAATCGGTAATCATTTTTAGACAAACCCTTCACGCGATACATTGCCAAATCAGCATGCTTCATCATAGTAGGAGCATCTGAACCAGCCTCCGGATAGGTGGATATTCCGATACTTGCTGTCGTGCTCAGCTGATAGCCTTCAATAGCAAAAGGTTCTTTAAAATTTGTAATAATGGTTTCCGCATAGCGCTGCATGTCTCTCGGATCAGTTATAAAATCAATAAGGATAGCAAATTCATCTCCGCTGAGCCTTGCAACGACCCCATTTTTACCGACAATTTCCTCCAGCCGGCGGGCAACAGCGATAAGCAATTCATCGCCTACGATATGGCCAAGGGTATCATTCACATACTTGAAGCCGTCCAAATCAACAAACATGATCCCGAATCTTTCCTGATTTTTTTCAGCATATTCTATTTTTTTGATTAAATTATCATCAAATTTACGGCGATTCTTCAGTCCCGTTAAATGGTCATAGAAGGCCATCATCCGAATCTTTTCCTGATTTTCTTTTTTATCCGTGATATTATAGCGCATCGCAATATATTGCACCGGCTTCCCTTTTTCATTCTTCACCGGCACAATCGTTGTATCTACCCAATAAAAAGAGCCGTCTTTCGCACGATTTCTGATTTCGCCTTTCCAAACTCCGCCAAATCCGATTGTCCGCCACATCTCTTTAAAAAACGCTTTTGAATGATAGCCTGAATTAATCAGCTGATGGGTATTCCCAATCAACTCGTCATGAGAATAACCCGATATTTCACTGAAGCGGTGATTTGCATGAATGATTTTTCCCTGCCGGTCTGTAATGGCTAAAATCACAGATTGATCCAACGCATGTTTAATATCTGACAGCTCTTTTAATGCCTTCATTAATTGATTATTTGCTTCCCTGTCATCAGAAATGATTCCGAACACTTCTACCCCATCCTCTGATTGAATTTGATAGCCAAAAATACTCAGCAGCACCATTTCTCCGTTTTTTCTATTAACCGTTGCATTAAAATGAATTTGCTCTTCCTCACCATCAACAAGCTTTGAAAATTCTAATGCGACATGAGGTCCGATATAATGAGAAAGTATATTATCATAATCTTTTCCAGAAATGATATCCTTTGACTCATTTAATACATCCCAAGATAACAGTTCCGTAAAATATATTTTTTTATTCCGAATCTTAAATACAGCCTGAGCCAAGTTCATTTCCTCCTCGCACCAACACGGCAATTACATCTAGTTTTAATATATCATGTAAAATAGACAAAAACACATCTATTTCGATGGTTTTAAACAATTATCGATTATTTAAACCTTAATTAATTTTTTAATCATCGTATCATTTTTTTGACAAAATCCCATAAAATACAGCGTATATTCTATTAATAACGATTTAACCATCCAGCAAATCAGTACGTACATTTTCAAAAAAGGTAACTACAATTTACTTTATCATGTGACAGACAATTGAACAAAGGTCTATGCTCCCCTTTTCATTTGTCGAATAACATAGAAATTCGTCTTACTCTTCGCTACAATGGAAAAGAAAGCATACGATTCATTGTGAACAGCTGGAGGTCATTCCGTTGAATAAAGATGAAATGCAGCAGGAAGCGGCATGTTTCCTGACAACCTACTATACAGAAACTGGTGCTCCTGCAGAAAAATCAGCAGAACGAATTAAAGAAGTTACAGCCGAGATAAATGCACATGGCACCTATACCCAAACCTATGAAGAAATGGTATATGGAGTAAAGCTTGCCTGGCGAAATTCAAACCGCTGTATCGGCAGATTGTTCTGGGAACGCATCGACGTGGCAGATGCCAGACAGGCAATAACAGAAGAAGAGATATTCGAATTCCTGTTCAGTCATTTAAAAAACGCCTTTAATCAAGGTAGAATCAAACCCTACATCACCATCTTCCCTGCTTCCTCGGCCAGGGAGGAAACCGTGAAAATCTGGAATCATCAGCTGCTGCGCTATGCAGGCTATGAAACAGAAGAAGGAATTATCGGTGATTCCGATTCCCTGGAATTCACCCAAATATGTGAGCGGCTGGGCTGGCAGGGGGAAGGAACACATTTCGATATTTTGCCGCTTGTTATTCAAATCGGTGATCATCCCCCTGTCTGGAGAACCATTCCCGAAGCGCTCATCCCAGAAATTCCGATGGAACATCCAGAATATGAAGCGGTAGCAGACCTGAATTTGAAATGGTATGCCCTCCCGATTATTTCAGATATGCGTCTGGAAATCGGCGGGCTGCATTACATATCTGCTCCCTTCAACGGCTGGTATATGGGAACAGAAATCGGCGCCAGAAACTTTGCAGATGAGCACCGCTACAATTTACTGCCAAAAATAGCGGAAATCATGGGATTATCGACAAAACATGCCAGTAATTTATGGCAGGACCGTGCCCTCATTGAATTGAATGAAATGGTGCTTCACTCCTTTAAGAAACAAGGGATATCCATTGTCGATCATCATACCGCCGCTTCCCAGTTCCGTATTTTCGAAAAGCAGGAAGCAAAAGCCGAACGGGAGGTAACCGGAAAATGGACCTGGCTTATTCCACCTGTTTCCCCTGCAACCACGCATGTCTGGCATCAGCCCTACAGCAATGAGCTGAAAAAGCCAAATTTCTTTTATCAGGATAAGGCTTATCGGCAAGGGAAAGGCTGCCCGTTTCATGGGTAGAGTTAAAGTGTTCTTACTTTTAGTGAGAGCACTTTTTATTTAATTTTTCACTATATCTATATTTCTCATAGACTGCAAAGATATTTTTTCAGGTTCTCATTTTTAAAATTAATTCTGTAAAAGCTGCAATATCATCCCCGGCTGCTGGTTTGCCTGAGCCAGCATGGCCATGGCAACCTGCGCCAACAGACTGTGCTTGGTGTAAAGCATCATCTCTTTTGCAATATCCGCATCCCGAATCCGCGATTCTGCCTGAGTCAGGTTGTTAACTGTATTGGAGAGGTTATTGATCGTATGCTCCAGCCGGTTCTGTACAGCTCCAAGACTGGAACGCTGTGAGGATGCCTTCTCTATCGCTTCATCTAAAATGCCGATGGCTGTATCTGCGCCTTCTTGTGTCGTAATATCGATTTCATCTATACCCAGCGCAGCTGCCCGTACATCGCCAATCGATATCTCTATATACTGCCCCGCATTGGCGCCAATCTGCAAACGTTTATTGGTAAAGGAACCGTCTAATAGAGATTGTGTATTAAATTCGGTATCCCGTCCAATCTGTGATAACCCTTCCCGGAGCTGATTCATCTCATCCTGCATGATTTTCCGGTCCGATTCCGAATAAGTCCCATTCGCTGACTTCACGCTCAGCTCCCGCATCCGCTGTAATATCGCATGCGTTTCATTCACTGCACCCTCCGCCGTTTGCAATAGCGAGATGCCATCCTGTGCATTCCGAATGGCCATATTCAACCCGCGAATCTGCGCACGCATTTTCTCGGAAATCGCCAGCCCTGCCGGATCATCTGCAGCACTGTTAATCCGCTTGCCCGTTGCGATACGGAGCATCGATTTCTGAGCCATGGCAAAATGATTATTCATATTATTGTAAATCGTAAACGCCATTACATTATTGTTGAGACGCATCGATAATAACTCCACCTTTCCTAAGGTGTATCTTACTTGTTATTAGGTATATCGGTTGATTTGGCAGGTAAGTGAAGTGATTGAGGAGGTTTTTTTATTATTTTGGGTTGATTTTAGAGAAAATCATAGCCATCTATATCAGCAGGGAAGCTAATATCAAAGAAGCAGCGCTCTCCTCTGCATTCCTTGCAAGGACGAGCGCTGCTTCTTTTATTTATCCGTGTTTTAGCCTTTTATGTCTATATGCATAAAAAATTAACATATAGCTACCTGCGAAAAGAAATATCGCTCCAGTCAAGAACCAATTATACGCATTGGTTGATGTATTCGGGAGCCTTTCCGCTGTTGATTCCCCGCGTACATCACTCTGGCTTTCCTGAGCGGTGGAATTGTTTCCAGATGCTTCACTGCCGCCCGTTGTTCCAGCTGTATTGGGAGCGGCATTATTTGCTTCCCCATTACTGCCTTCTACTTCGGTTGGAGCTGGTGTATCATCTTCTGAATTTCCAGTTCTTTCTTCGTTTTCTGCTGGAGTTGGCGTTTCATTTTCTGAGTTTCCGGTTCCTTCTTCATTTTCTTCAGGGTCCGGAGTGCCGTTATTTGTTTCTCCGTTTTCATCTTCGTTTCCTTCTGGATTTGGTGTATCGCCTTCCCCTTCTGGATCGGTGGAATCATCATCTGGGTCAGGTGTTTCTGTTTCGTCTTCTTCATCACTCTCTGTAGAGTAATAGCCGACTATAGCTCCATTATCACGTAAATATTGGATTGTATCATCATCGTTGAAATTATTCCCATACAGAGAAATATACATATCCTTTAAGGATAATTCTTTTAATGGAGTAATGTCATTAATTGCATTATCATCCAAATGTAAAGTCTCTAAATTTTTTAAATCCGATAAAGGAGTAAGATCTTCAATCGCATTATTATCTAAATCTAAATAAGATAGATTTCTCAAGTTCTCCAACGGCGTTATGTCGCTGACATCGTTATCCCATAAAGTTAACCCTTCTAAATTCACTAAGTTGGATAAAGGCGTTAAATCACTAATGGCGTTTGACATCAAATTTAACTCTCGTAAATTCTCTGCATATTGTAATCCTTTCAGAGAGGTTATCGATTCCGAACTCCATTAGAGACACTTGTAAAAATACACAAAGAAATCTTGGCATTCGCTAAGCCTTTCGGCGAATGCCTTAGTTGGGGCAGCGGTTATTCGCCCCATCAAAACCGCTGCACTTATACTTGGCACCTAAAAATTTTTACTACATTGAAATTCTTCTGCGTTAAAGTTTTATACTTTCCTAACGTGGAACAGAAAAAAACTGCCGCAAAATATAATTCTGCGACAGTTTTCCTTTCAACCCTGCATGATAGAGTTGTTATTTCTAAATATAATAAAGAAGGAGAGGATTCATATTTTAATCAAAAATGATACAGTGAACTAGCTAAATAAATTAATCGTTGTAATGATAATCGGCACTGCAAAAACATCAATTAAGAAGGCACCGACCAGCGGAACAATCAAGAATGCTTTACGTGATGGTCCAAACTTCGATACGACGGCATCCATATTGGCAATCGCATTCGGCGTTGCACCTAGTCCATGACCGGTAAATCCGCCAATCATCACGGCAGCGTCATAGTTTTTGCCAAACATTTTAAATAAGACAAATATGCTGAATAACACCATAAAGATCACTTGCACCAAAATGATCAGTAAAAGCGGTAAAGCTAAATCAACAATTTCCCATAATTGAATACTCATCAATGCCATCGATAAAAAGATACCCAATGTGATATCCCCAATAATACCGATGCTTTTCATTTGGATAACATCCTCCGAAACGCGTTCAATAATATTTCTTACGATAACAGCGACAAACATCGCTCCTACATATCCAGGAAGGACAAAGCCTGTCCACGAGGTAAAGGAATCTCCCAAGTAAGTTCCGACAGCCATACAAAACACAATAATAAAGACTTGGACCATAAATGATCTGGAATTTATTTTCTCATTCTGCTGGGGTACTTCTCCCATCGCCTCGTTTGAGATTTCCTCAGCTTCCGTTGGCTTTAATTGATATTTATTAATCAAGAATTTAACAATAGGACCGCCTATCAGACCGCCGGCAACCAAGCCGACTGTTGCTGTTGCTAATCCAATGGACAAGGCTCCTTCTATTCCCATCTCTTCAATGGTACTGCCAAATGCAGTTGCCGCTCCATGACCGCCTTCCATCGATACCGCACCTACCATAACACCAATTAAAGGATCAAGATGCAGCAGCTTGGCCATGGAAACACCGATAACATTTTGAGCCAAAGCCAAAAATCCGCAAGCGAGCCAGTAAATAATTAACAGCTTCCCGCCCACTTTAAGCAGCTTGAAGCTGGCTCCTAAACCGACTGTTGTAAAAAAGGTAAGCATAAATAAATTTTGTAATGACGTGTCCAGATTAATAACTACAATATCGAATCCGCGTAAAAGGGTAATCACTAAAGCAAACAGCAACCCTCCTACCACTGGCGCCGGTATACAGAATTTATTGAGAAACGGCATTTTATAGTTAAGAAACGTTCCTAACATAAAAACAGCTAATGCAAAGAATATCGTGGTAACCTGATCAAATTCTATCATCTTATTTGTCCTCCCTTTCTCCTTCTTAGTTTTTCTTAGTAAATGCGTTAATAACCTCCATAATCAAAGCTGCTCCCAAGCGCGATGTCCGGTCATTTTCATCCAGAGCCGGATTGACCTCTGAAATATCAAAGCTGATCGTATTATCTTTGGAAGCAATATAACTTAATAATTTCCGGACATCGGAAACAGACAGACCAAACGCAGCAGGCGCGCTGACTCCCGGAGCTTCGCTGGCAGAAATGGAATCCGTACATAATGTAAAAATAATCGCATCATGCTCCGCACTAAATGCATCGATAGCTTGAAAAACGGCATCCATATTTTCTTTTACGTCATTCTCCAGAAAATAGCGGCATCCTAATTCATCTGCTGTTTGAAACAACGCGTTTGTATTGGAGAAAGGCTGAATTCCAATACAGAGATAGCCCGCATTCTCATCAGTTTCAAGAATTTGCCGAAACATCGTCCCGGAAGAAGGCTGCTTCTCCTGCCTCATATCAAAATGAGCATCAATATTAATAATTCCGAGACGCGCCTCTTTTTGTAAATGGCATCTTGCGCCTAAATAATGTCCAAATAACGTTTCATGCCCGCCGCCGATAACAATCGGAACCGTGTTTTGAGAATAGACTTTTTTCAAATGAACACCAAGCTCCATCTGAGCCTTTTCCATATTCTCACCTTCACAGGAAACGTTACCAACATCGGAAAGAGAATAACCTCCTAAAACAGAGCTGGGCATATTCGATAAAAAATTCCGAATTTTATTAGGAGCTTCCTTCGCGCCGAGCCTTCCCTTATTCCGGCGGACCCCCTCCTCACACTCAAAACCGATAAGTGCAATCGTCTTCTCTTCTATATCCATGGTTTCCGTTGTTTCTAATGAGATCGTTTGATGGAAACGAAAGCTGTCTTTATCGGAGGTGCTGTCTATCCTGCCTTTCCAGTATTCCTTCGCAGGTTCGTGATACATATTATCCCTCCGTTACAATAAATTGATTTCCTTCATTATAAATTTAGTGTAGTATAATCACTAATATATATAATTTATTATTCGATAGTTTGAAACTATAATTAAAGGGGAATTGCTTGTGGATTTAACTCAGTTGCAATACTTTATCAAAGTAATTGAAGAAAAAAATTTTACAAGAGCGGCGGAACAGCTGCATATTTCACAGCCTTCTTTAAGTATTTCTATCAAGAAGCTGGAGGAGCATTTGCAAATGTCCCTGATCCATCGAAGAAAGCCTTCTATTCAGCTTACCCGGGAAGGAGAAATCTTTTATAACCAGGCCAAAAAAATCATAACCCAGATGAATGATATGGAGAAGGAAATGGAGCGGCTGCGATTAGAAGGTCCCTTGGAGCTTTCAATCAGTATGATTGAAACGGCAAAAAACTGGTTCAGTGAGATAATCAAAAAAATCAAATCGGATTCCAGTACCATCCATATTCAAATTTCAGAATTACTCAGCTTGTCTGAGCTTCAAAATGCTTTATTAAATTATGAAATCCACTTTGCAATAACCAACCATTTTATTGATACACAAGAGCTCGAATCCATCTTTTTATATGAGGAAAATCTTGTCGTATTACTTCCAAAGAATCACCCTCTTCAATCTGAAGCTTCGCTTACGATAGAAAATTTACAGCACCTGCCCTTCATTTTATGCAAAGAGGGCTATCAAACGAGAATTGATATCATAAAGGCTTTTCAAGACGCAAGTATCCATCCCAATATCCAATTCGAAATTGAACGATTTGAAACAGCTTATCACCTTGTGGAAAGTAGCCTTGGAATTACCATTGTTCCGGAAAACTATGTCAATGCACCCAACCATCCAAATGTGCATATTAAAAAGCTGGAAAGTCCGATGTTAAAAAGAAATGTATATCTTGTTAAAAATCGTTCGAGATATCTGCCGCCTGTGATTCATAGGTCTATAGAGACTATTTGTGCGTTTCATGAGGGGGATTTTAAATTCTGAATAGGCATAGTAAGAGTCAATGAAGTCGGGTCCAATAACCGCAAGAATCATTTCTTCCAGTCCATCAATAAATATAATTAATAATTAGCGAGAATTTACGTACATTTATTTTTTATTGGTCATAAGTTAATAATATACGAGAGTATACTTTTATAGTTTTTTGCCTTCACAAAAAAACTGTTGCACAATCAGTTCCCTGATTGTGCAACGGTTCTTAATTATCATACGTTATTGATTATCTACTTACACTTGCTTAAACCTTTAAATTACTTACTCAATATCTGTTGATATATCTGGATCTATAGCAATCATTCTTTTCTGCTTTTCAAACTCCGCTAAATAAACACTATAAGGTATCGCATGTTTAGCTACTTCAAATTCATAATAAATAATTCCTGGTTTATTAACGTTAACTTCAATCAAGTAAACAGTAGAATTTTTTTCTATTGCTAAATCCAATGCTAACTCACTTAATTCATTCTTATATAAATCTTCAAAACTAGCAGCAATGTTTAAAGATATTTTCTCTATTTTTTGCTTTAACTTTGAATCATTATCATTGAAATTTCTATTTAGAAATCCCTCTAATCCACCAATATAGCCCCCGTTTCCAGTACTTGAAATGGTAGCATAATTAATACCAATTCTGGGATAACTATTAGTAAAAGACCATTCACCGTTACCATCTTTCATCATATGGACTCTGATATCAAATGGATTTCCTTCTTTCGTTCTAGTTTCTATATATCTTTGAAGAATAAACGTATCTTTTCTTATCATACTTCTTAAATAATCTGATAAAGAAAATTCACTATGATAAGTTTCTTTTTCTCCATCCACTACAAAGTATTTATTCATTTCAATTTTTTGAATAAGATGCACTCCTTTAGCAAAGGAGCCTATTTCTGGTTTAACAATAACTGTCCCATATTTCTCAATAAAACGAAATATATCTCTTACTTTACCAACCTTTTGATACGGAATAATTACATCGTCAACTGATTTAGCTTTCGTTAACTTATCATAAACCTCCAGCTTACTGATTGAATTCCCATAAAATTCATTGGTAAAAGGAATTCCTTCTAATTCTTCATATATGGTATTATGCCCTTTTACTCCTCTTAATCTGAGACGGTCATAAATGACATCTGGATAATTTACTACTTTCGAAATCCATTCTTTATCTTCATAAAAATATCCTTTGATAAACATTTCATCATAATCTATATCCTTCGGCGAAAAGTAAAAGAAGTCAACATCTTCATATTTGGCTACATATGCACATGCAATAGCCAGCTCATTTTCTCCTTGTTCCGGTACAAGCATGCCAATACTTGTTTTTTTACTTAACTCGGCCCAAGGTAAATTGGTATTTCTAGCATTAAATTGTCCTTTACTAGTTAACCGCTGCGAGCTATTGGTTAAATAAATTCCATTTTCTGCAATATACTTTGCATACCCAATAGTATTCACTGCCCGTTCTTTCTCATGATAGGTAGATTGTGGTCCCATATTCACTTCATGCAGCCAGAAACGTCCTGTTTTATCAATGGTTATATCTAACCCTAGTTCATCAAGTACTAATCCATATATTTTATCTAAATGCTGTGTTAAATCAAATGATAGTTGCTTCAAATCTTTGTTATACTGTTTTCCTTTTTCTCCAAATTCATGTATTAAAAAAGCCTCTAAATCATCTGTTTTACCACCGCGGCTAATATTGCTTAAAATACTCTTTTTATTTCCAATACGCGGATATATCTTTGTGATTTGCCATTTCCCTTCTGCATTTTTTTGAACATGAGATCGAATATCAAATGGCTCTTCATTTTTAGTGCGAGCTTCGACATATTGTTGGACCATATAATGACGACCTTTACGCAAAGCAATTTCATATATCCAGTTTTTTAATTCCGCTTGATTAAATCTGCGTTCCTTTGTATCATCTTGAACAATATAATGATTTTTATATTTTTTAACAAAGTAAATTTCTAATCCTCTTCTCCCTACAATAGGTTTTAAAACAGCTTTTCCATTCTCATTTACAAAGTCTATTACAATGGATTCATCTGTAACCATTTTGAAAGGCACCAATAAATCAGCAAACGTCAAATACTGCAGCATTTTCTTAGGTAAATGTAATTTATTCTCCACACCAAAACTTGTAAATGGTAATTTTCTTCTCAATTTTCTTTCTGTTAGTGATTGTCTTATCCTTGGAGTAATTCCAACATTATGAATAACATCAGGAAAAGAATGAGAAACTTTTTCCCACGAATTATTTATGTACATATCTCCTTTTATTTCTTCTGTCTCAAAGTTAACATCTTCCGAAGAAAAAAATAACAATTTGGCCTCTTGTTTTTCCGCTTCTACTACAAGTGCCTTAATTCTAGATTCTGGATAGCTTTTTCTTGGGTTGTTCGGGTCAAGATAAACACCAATTGTTATTTTCTGATTAGAATGATAGCCATTACTTTCTTGAAAAGCCTTTTTTAATTCTCTTAATTGCGGCTGTAAAGAGAATCGGGTTATTTCGGATACTTTTGAAAAATTGTTTTTCTCCATTTCTCGTGCAATGAATAATAATGGCTTATTGATTTTCTCTGTTTCTATATCGTCTATCTTTATTTCAGCTCTATTAAGTAAATTTTCAATTGCGGTTGCTCCTTCTACAATAGAATTGAATATAAATATACTTTGATGGAGTTCTTTTTCTTTGATTAATTTAGAAAAATGCTCGGTTGCTTCCAATAATGTATCAATAATATTTTTTAGTTGAAATATTTGTTTTTCTTCTAATTTTTCCATACGAAAACTCCTTTACTATTTACACAGCATGCAAGTTAGTTCTATATATATAATATCGGATGAAAAGTCTACTTTATAAAGTTCATCATAAAATAAAAAAGACCCCAGCTGGGATCTTTTTTTATAATCTTTTCTTATTGAAGTAATTGAAGTACACCTTGAGGTACTTGGTTTGCTTGCGCAAGCATCGATTGAGCCGCCTGAGAAAGAATGTTGTTCTTCGTGAATTCCATCATTTCTTTTGCCATATCAACGTCACGAATTCGAGATTCTGCTGCTGTTAAGTTTTCAGCAGATGTACCTAAGTTATTAATTGTGTGCTCAAGACGATTTTGTACAGCACCTAATGCAGAACGTTGTCCGGAAACAGTTTCAATTGCCTCTTGGATAGTTGTAATAGCTGCATCTGCGCCTTCTTGTGTGCTAAGATCAATATCACTTATACCTAGTGCACTTGCATCCATAGCATCGATTGCTACTTGAATGCTTTGTCCTTCATTCGCACCGATATGGAAGGTTACTTCTAACTCTCCGCCTAAAAGATTTTGCGTATTAAACTCAGTTTGACCAGCAATTCTGTCCACTTCATCCAATAATGCTGTCACTTCTTTTTGAATTTCAGCACGGTCTTCATCTGTATTTGTATCGTTGGAAGATTTTACAGCTAGTTCACGCACGCGTTGTAAAATGTCATGTGTTTCATTTAAAGCACCCTCAGCAGTCTGAATCAAAGAGATACCATCCTGTGCGTTTACAGATGCTTGCTCCAACCCACGGATTTGTCCACGCATTTTTTCAGAAATTGCCAACCCAGCAGCATCATCTCCTGCACGGTTGATTTGAAGACCAGAAGAAAGTTTTTCTAAAGATCCTTGTACTCCGTTTTGGTTTACTCCCAACTGACGGTGAGCGTTAATTGCGGAAATATTGTGATTAATAATCATAATTCCTTACCTCCATGTAATTGTAATTTTTGAGCCACATCCTTGTGAACTCATTTATATTAACCATTTAGGTCAATATCAAAATAAATAATAATCGTTAAGGCCCTAACGAATCATCCTTTGATGACCTATTTCTTATATCGGCAAGGGGGACAAATTGTTTAAGCTTTTTTTATAATTTTTTTAAATTCTTTTTTTTATTCATTCCCCTGCTTCTTTTGCCGCAAAAACCTTCTACCTTTTTATAAAATACAGGATATTTCTAACATGAACTTACTATTTATAACTACCTTCCCATTAATTAGAACAGTTGATTTATTTTATTTTTCTCCCGTTTCCTGTTAGAATTTTGCTTAAAGCCTTATCATATCTTTTTATGCCACATCCAAATTAACTTCTATTTGGTAATTGGAGAGGGCGTGAGAGTATGTCGGAAATTGATGAATTGAACAAGCAGATTGAAACGAAACGGAAAGAAATGTATGCAGTTTATGAAAAGAATCCAAACGACCCGAATTTATTAAAAATATCACAATCGCTGGATAAATTACTGAACCAATTAGATCAGATTTTAAAACAAAGTAGCAAATCAACTTAACAACTAACGCAGGATTGCTTTCATTAGGACAAGCACTACTCGTCCTATCAACATCGGTGCACTTATATGATTGTTTAAAAATTTTAGTCAGGCTAGAAAATACTTCTGGGAACTACAGTTACTCAACCCTCACAAAATAATCGCTAAAATAATTAACTTTCCTATAAGTAAAAATAAACCCATTCTACGAAGACGCTGATAGCTCATAGCGATACTGGCTGATAATTGTTCACTGCTGTATTTCTTGTAAAAGCAAAACAAATTGCCATGTTCTACTAAGACAACATATGAATGGATAGTATGTATAGAAAGAATAAGGCTGTACTCCATCTTTTTGGTGTGGACAAACGATAGGGTTTGTCTACGCCAAAAATGAATATGAATTCAGCTTGACAGCTAAAAAATATGGATGTGCAAGCATCATACAGAAAAAGAAGGGTTCTCCTATATAGGAAATCCTTCTTTTTCTATCAGCTTTCTTAATATTTATATTCTGCGATTTTTCCTGTTAAATCCTCTGCCATCGTTGACAGTGATTTAGCAGATGCAGAGATTTCTTCCATCGAGGCGAGCTGCTCCTCAGTAGATGCAGCGACTTCCTCTGAAGACGACGCATTATTTCTGGCAATGGAAGCAAGGTCATTGGCAGTGGCTGTTACCTGTTGAACTGCTGCTGACATTTGCTCGGAAATGGCCATGACTTCTTCCATTTGCGGTTTAATATCTCCGCTGGAACGCAGGATTTCTCCAAATTTATCAATGGCATCATAGGACACGTCTAAACCATCATTCACATTGGATGTCACTTGAGACATTTTTTCCACTGCTTTTTGGACATCGTCTTGGATACCATGAACGATGGAGCTGATTTCGCCTGCAGATGTTTTGGATTCCTCTGCTAATTTACGGACTTCATCCGCTACCACAGCAAATCCTTTCCCATGCTCGCCGGCGCGCGCCGCTTCAATCGCTGCATTCAGTGCCAGTAAATTCGTCTGCTCCGAAATATCGGTGATGGCATTTAGAATCGTACTTACTTCCTTCGACCGTTCCAGTAAGGATGCGATATTCAGATTGGTATCATCAACAGACGATTGGATCGATGTCATTTGATTTAAGGTATCGCTGACTGCTTTTCCTCCGACTTCTGCCTGTGTACTCATTTGTGTCACCATATCCGAAACCTTTGTGGAGCTATCAACGATTCTACCAACACCGGTAGATACTTCTTCTAACGAATTCGCGCTCTCCTCTGTACCGTGCAGCTGTGTTTCCGAGCTGGAGGACACCTCCTGGATAGCTAGGGATACCTGTTCAGACGAGCTTGTCATCTGATCGGCATTCGCATTTAACTCCTCTGCCGACGCGGCAACCTGCTGGGCATTATATTCGACATCACGGATCAGCGTTTTCAAGCCCTCCTGCATTTCGTTAAAAGCTTGTCCCAGCTCGCCGATTTCATCCGTTGTTTTTATTTCAATCGAATGTGTCAGGTCACCGGTACTGATGACTTTTGCATTTTCCTTTAGTCTCTGAATCGGACGGGTGATAGAACGAATCAAGAATAGAATAATGATTGTTCCCAGCACTAAGGTAATGACAATAATTGTTATCATCGTCGTTAAGGTAGATGCCGCCTCTCCTTTGATTTCATCGTAATCAATGGTTCCTGCCAGCTTCCATCCAGTTAAATCATTTGTCTGGTACACCATGATTTTCGATATATTATCATGGCTATATTCATAGCTTCCTGACGCATCTTCAAACATCGTTCCTAATACGCCGCCTTCCACTTCTTCCCCTGTTTCAAAGGTTGGATGGTATACGTATTTTTGCTGTGGATCAATAATGACCGCATAGCCATTCTCTCCAATTGAAACCTCTGAAGCCAGTTGCTGGATAGAATCGATATAGAGACTTACCCCCATTACGCCGGAACCGTCGTCCAATGTTTTGGTGATGCTGACTACTGTTCCTGTTTCGCTGGCACTTTCAAATGGATCTGAAATCTGTACCTCGCCAGGGTTATTCACCGCATTGATAAACCAATCACGTTCGGTTGCATCGAATCCCTCCGGCAGTTCTGTATCCGGCTGTCTATAAAATAAATCGCCGTCATTGGAAGCCATATATACCTCGGAGACTTCCTCATTCATTCCCTTATATTGTCCTAATACCTGTTCTAAGGTCTCTTCATCATCCTCTATCTGCCCGCTGTTAAATTGCGCAGCAAATGTATTCAAATCACTTATCCTTAATTCCAAGGCATTATTTACTGTCTGGTTCAGCAGCTCTGCAGTGTCTTTCACCTGCTCTGTTTGCTGTTGCTCTAGTGAATCGATGGAGCTGAAATAGGTCATTATTCCAATTGCTACTCCTGGTATCAATAACATGAAAAAGAAGGATACTACTAATTTAAATCGAATTCCTTTTGGTTTGGTTAATTTCTTCACAACTGACTCTCCCTCGCTGTAATATTTCATTCTGGTGATGTTCTATCATGCTTTGTATGTTCATTCATCTATCGAACCAGCTGTTTACACGAACAGGCCAACTAATCTTTGAAACAAGCATACAGTATCTATTACCTAATTCATCACTCCTTCATTACAAAATACAGTACTTATTCCCAAGATTTCATACCTACTATTTATCGGTTGATTTTTCATGAATTCAATATAAATTTGCTATTTTATAACTTTCATTCTATTTTCCCCATTTTAATTGTGAGTAAATACCTAACAAAAAAGAACTGCAGATGATAACGACATTCTCTCTGAAATCTCGTTTCACTGCAGTTCTTTATATTTATATCGGTCCTTAATATTTATAAACCTTTATCTTCTCCGTCAAATCCTCGGCCATGGCAGATAAAGACTTCGCAGCCGCAGTAATCTCCTGCATCGATGCCAGTTGCTCCTCTGTAGAAGCTGCTACTTCCTCCGAGGATGCTGCATTATTTCTGGCAATGGATGCTAAACCATCTGCCGTTGAGGTCACTTGTTCCACAAGAGCAGACATTTCTTCTGACGTAGCTGTCACTTCTTCCATCTGTGGTTTAATCGTTTCGCCTGTCCGTATGATTTCGCCAAATTTATCTATGGCATCATAGGACACGTCTAGACCATCATTTACGGAGGTCGTGACCTGTTTCATTTTCTCCACCGCATTTTGAACATCCCTTTCGATGCCTTGGACGATAACACTGATTTCACTGGCAGATGTTTTCGATTGTTCGGCAAGCTTGCGTACTTCATCTGCGACCACAGCAAATCCTTTTCCATGCTCTCCCGCACGCGCTGCTTCAATCGCTGCATTTAATGCAAGCAGATTGGTCTGCTCGGAAATATCGGTAATCGCTTTGAGAATCGTACTTACTTCTTTCGAGCGTTCTAACAGGGAATGAATATCCTTATTTGTATCTTCTACCGATGATTGGATGGATGTCATTTGATTCAATGTGTTGCTTACAGCCTGTCCGCCTACATTCGCCTGCTCGTTCATCTGATCTACATAGCCGGAAACGCTGGTCGTACTTTCTACGATTCTTCCTACTCCTGTTGACACTTCTTCTAGCGAACGAAGACTGTCTTCTGTTCCATCTAACTGATTTTCTGCACTTGATGATACTTCCTGAACAGCAAGCGATACTTGTTCGGACGAGCTTGTTAATTGGTCAGCATTGGCAGTCAGCTGCTGCGCTGACGCTGCAACCTGCTGGGCATTCATTTCCACATCGCTGATTAATTCTCTTAAACTATGCTGCATGTCATTAAATGCATTGCCAAGCTGTCCGATTTCATCGTTTTTGGCCACTTTGATCTCTTCCGTCAAATCTCCCGTGCTAATCACCTGAGCCCTTCTTTTCAAACCATTAATCGGACGAAGGATAGATTGAATCGTGACTGCATTTATCCCGGCACCGATGAGAAAGGCAACAATCATCACAATGATAAGTGTTTTTATAATGGAAGCTGCACTGTTTTGAACCTCGCTGTAATCAATGCTTCCCGCAAGTGTCCAGCCTGTATGTTCATTTGTATCATACACTAAAATCTTATCTTCATTATCCTGTTCATATTCAAAAACGCCTGATTCCTGTTCCAATAAGGACGAAGTAAATGCTTCTTCCAGCTGCGTCCCGACTTCATTGTCAGGATGGAAAATAACTGTTCCTTCTCTATCTATTAAAATCGGGTAACCGCTTTCGCCGATGTTAACAGTGGATGCCATATCCTGGACAAAGTCGATCGTTAAGTCAATACCCGCAACACCGGAGCCATCTTCTAATGCTTTGGACAGCGTAACGACCATTCCTCCATTAACTGCTGTGGTTTGATACGGATCAGAGATAATCAGTTCCCCCGGATTCTCCATTGCATGTATGTACCAGGATTGATCACGCGGATCAAATTCTTCCGGGACCTCTGTTTCCGCATCAATCAAAAAGGTGCCTTCCTCTGAACCAAAGAAAACTTCTTCTACTTCTTCATGAAAATGCAAATATTGATGCATAATAAGGGTCAATTCATCGTCTCCCTCTTCTATCTGATCTCCTCTAGTATTTTCGGCAAATACATCAATATCCCGGCCCTTCAGCTCGAACGTCTCATCAATGTTCTGTCCCATCAGGGTGATGATTTCATTTACCTGCTCCTCCTGCTGTGCTTGCATGGTATTGACAGAGCTGTTGTACGTTAAAAAGCCAATGAGAACAATCGGTATAATTAAGATAGATGAAAAGGATATCACTAATTTTCGCTTTACTCCATTTGTTTCTTTTTTCTGCTTCATTCTTTCCAGCCTCCTTTTTTTACTAAATTCTTCTAATTATTTATCGGCTGTATTTATGTAAAATGAATCATTTTTCCTTGTTTCCCTACTTCGATTCTAGAACGAAATTAGCTTAATAAAACAAAATACCCACGATTCTTTATCCTTCTAATGTATAACAGCTAATAAAAAACCGGACCTTATTCCAGTGCTTTGGAATAGATAGGTCCGGCTCTTCATGACGAAAACCAGTCTTTATCAGTATTTGTATTGATTAATTTTCTCTGTTAAATCCTCTGCCATCGTGGACAATGATTTTGCGGATGCCGAGATTTCTTCCATAGAGGCAAGCTGTTCTTCTGTGGAAGCTGCTACCTCCTGAGAAGATGCGGCATTATTTCTGGCAATCGATGCCAGGTCATTCGCAGTGGAAGAAACTTCTTGTACCGCAGCTGCCATTTGCTCTGAGATGGCCATAACTTCTTCCATTTGCGGCTTAATATCTTTACTGGATCGGACAATTCCTTTAAATTTATCCATCGCATCATCCGATACTTCCAGACCTTTATCTACATTGGCAGTTACTTGGGACATTTTTTCAACGGCGTCTTTTACGTCCTGTTGAATCCCTTGAACGATGGTACTGATTTCTCCAGCAGAGGTTTTCGATTGCTCGGCCAGCTTCCGCACTTCGTCTGCCACAACAGCAAATCCTTTTCCATGCTCTCCGGCACGGGCTGCTTCAATCGCTGCATTTAATGCGAGCAGGTTCGTCTGTTCCGAAATATCCGTAATGGCCTTCAGAATCGTGCTTACCTCATTCGAACGTGCCATTAGCGAGGTGATATTGACATTTGTATTATCCACGGAAGATTGAATCGATGTCATTTGATTCAACGTATCCGTAACCGCTTTTCCACCAATTTCTGCCTGGTCGCTCATCTGATTTACCAGCTCTGCTACTTGCGAGGAGCTTTCGACGATTCTGCTGACCCCTGTAGAGACTTCTTCTAATGAATTCGCGCTGTCTTCTGTACCATTCAGCTGTGTTTCCGAGCTGGAGGATACTTCCTGAATAGCCAGAGATACTTGTTCAGACGAGCTTGTCATCTGATCGGCATTCGCAGTTAATTCTTCTGCAGATGCAGCAACCTGCTGAGCGTTGAATTCCACATCACGAATTAATTCTTTTAAGCTGCCCTGCATTTCATTAAAAGCTATGCCCAGCTCACCAATTTCATCATTTGTTTTTACTTCAATTGATTGCGTCAAATCACCCGTACTGATAATATGTGCTTTTTCTTTCAATTCTTTGATCGGCTTCACGATGGAACGGACAATCACTGCCGTCACAGCCAGTCCAATCACAATAGCACCAGCTAATACAATTAATAATGTGTTAAAAACAGAAGCTGCCTCTGACTGAATTTCACTATAATCAATCGTTCCGGCAATTTTCCATCCTGTTAATTCATTGGTTCCATAAACCATAATTTTATCTGTATCTTGATAGTTATATTCAAATTCGCCCGTATTTGATTCATACAGATGATCATAGAAAGATTCTTCTGTTTCATTGCCAATATCTACTGTCGGATGATAGATAAAATGCTGTGTTTCGTCTAGTAGCATCGCATAACCATTTTCACCAATTTGAATTCCTGACGCTACTTCCTGAATAAAATCAATCGATAAATCGATACCGACAACGCCTGAACCATCGTCTAAAGCTTTCGAAACGGTGACGACCATATCACTATCTGCTCCCGCTGAAACATAAGGCTCTGAAACAATAATTTCTCCTGTGTTCTCCATTGCATCTATGTACCATGGACGCTCTCGCGGATCATACTCTCCCTCTATCTCATCCGTCGACGCTTCCATAAATGCTCCATCCTCAGAACCAGCATAAACGGATACTACTTCATCATGCAGATTAAAATATTGATTGAAAGTTGCAGCTAAGTCCTCGGATCCATTATCTACCGATTCACCTTGAATCTGTCCCGCTAATACTTCTGCATCTCTGCTCTTTAAAGTAAATGTATTATCAATGGTCTGATTCATAATCGTGATAATTTCTTCTACTTGGTTCTCCTGCTGCGTTTGTAATGTATTCAAAGAGCTGTTATACGTCATAAAGCCAATAACAATGCCTGGAATTAACAGCATACAAACAAATGATACAATTAACTTTAATCGAATTCCCGTCTTCTTCATAGTTGTCCTCCCCTACTGCTAAAAAGCTTCTATATTTATCTATCGGCAGGAAAATAAGAAAATGAACACTTTTTTTCGTTATTTAGTCCTGTAAACGCTTTTTTTATTATGTTCAATTACCTAAAAATGCCATATAAAAAAGTACAGCAATGTTTTTTTCACTGCTGCACTTTTTTAGGGTGAAACTTCATTCAGCTGTAGGTTTTACTTCTTGTTAAATAGCGATATAGTTTTCAATATTTATACTTTGACACTTTCTCCGATAAATCCTCTGCCATGGAAGAAAGTGATTTCGCAGATGCCGAGATTTCCTCCATGGAGGCAAGCTGTTCTTCAGAAGATGCGGCTACCTCCTCAGAGGATGCGGCATTATTGCGGGCGATGGAGGCCAGATTATTCACAGTCTCCATTAACTGTCCTACAGCGGCAGACATTTGTTCCGAAATGGCAGTTACTTCTTCCATCTGCGGTTTAATGCTTTCGCTGGAGCGGAGAATTTCACCAAATTTATCGATGGCATCATAGGATATGTCCAGTCCGCTGTTTACATTAGAAGTAACCTGTCCCATTTTATCCACTGCATTTTCAACATCTTTCTGGATTCCTACAATGATTTCCCTGATTTGCGTAGCAGATAGCTTCGACTGTTCAGCCAGCTTTCGCACCTCATCTGCCACGACCGCGAAGCCTTTCCCATGCTCTCCAGCCCGGGCTGCTTCAATCGCAGCATTTAATGCAAGCAAATTGGTCTGTTCGGAAATATCGGTAATCGCATTTAAAATCGTGCTGACCTGCTTCGACCGTTCTAATAAGGATGAAATATTTTCATTGGTATTTTCAACAGATGACTGAATCGAGGTCATCTGATTTAATGTGTTGCTTACAGCTTGTCCGCCGACCTCTGCCTGTTCATTCATTTTTTGCACGAACTCGGTTACTTGGGCAGAGCTTTCGACAACTCTGTTCACCCCTGTAGATACTTCTTCCAGCGAATTCACACCATCTTCCGTACCGCTTAACTGATGCTCTGCGCTGGAGGATACCTCTTGGATAGCCAGTGAAACCTGCTCCGATGAGCTTGTCATCTGATCAGCATTTGCATTTAATTCCTGTGCAGAGGCGGCTACCTGCTGCGCATTATATTCCACCTCGCCAACCAGCTCCCGCAGACTCTCACTCATTTTATTAAAAGCGGTGCCCAGCTCGCCAATCTCATCATTTGTTTTGACTTCCACTGACTGCGTTAAGTCTCCCGTACTGATGACTTCTGCTTTTTCTTTTAAATCCTTGATTGGACGGATAATCGAACGGATCAGAAATAAAATAAAGACAGTTCCGATGACTATCGTCAGAGCCTGTACAATGGTAACCGGGGTAGAGATAGACCTGGCTGCAGCCTCCACTTCACTTTGGTCAATCGTTCCTCCCAATTTCCATCCTGTTAAACTGTTCGTGTCATAAACCATAATTTTAGACATATTATTGTAATCATAGTCGAACGTCCCAGAATCATTCCCATACATATTCTGATAGAAAGCTTCTTCTGCACCTTCTCCAGCTTCTGTTTCCGGATGATAAATAAAGTTTTGATTCGTATCCAGCAGGATAGCGTATCCATTTTCTCCTATGCTCATTTCTGATACAAGCTGTTGTATAAAGTCCATGGAGACATCAATGCCGATGGCTCCCGAACCATCTTCCAGCGCTTTCGAAATACTGACCGCTATCTGCCCGTCTCCGCTTGCTGTCAGGTATGGATCAGAAATAATGACTTCTTCCGGATTTGCCATGGCTTCCAGATACCAGTCACGTTCTCTTGGATCGTAGCCTTCCTCCATCTCTAAGTCCGGCTGCATATGGTAATCGCCGTCTGTCGTTCCAAGATAAAATTCCGGAGCCTCTTCATGAATCTCTATATACTCAGACATTCTTCGATCTAATTCGGCTGTATCTTCTATAACATCGGCTGTAATTACGCTTGATAAGACTTCCATATCCCTCTGCTTCAGCTCAAAAGTATTATTGATAGTCTGATTCATCACCGCAGTTAATTCCTGCACCTGGTCCCGCTTCTGCTGCTCTACAGTATTTGTTGAAGTAAAAAATGACATCGTACTTACAATTATTCCCGGCACGAGTAGTATTAAGAAAAAAGATAAGACTAACTTAAACCGGATTCCTTTGGCTTTAAATAATTTCTTCATTTTTTCATCTCTCCTAATTGTCTATAATTATTTATCGGAAGAAAACTGAAAAAATGTATCTAAATACAATAAATATTATAAAATATTTTTATTAATTCCAATAAAAAGAAATAAAAGGGATATAAAGTTAATTTATAATTCCTTTAGAATCAAATAATAAAATAGAAATAACGCTTTAACATTAAATCATAAAAATCTAAATACAGTATATAAGGATAAAAGTTTCATGTATGAAAGATTGATTTCAATAAAATATCCACGATTTCCACAGGGTGAACACGCCTTATTACCTATTAACTTTTTTATTTATAAAAGTACTTTCAACCTAAAAATTATAGCTGTATTTCATTTTTATTTTCCATACTAGGAATTCTGAATCATTTTTTCTATTTTTTGTTAAAAAATGAAGCATTTCTCGTTTTAAAGTTTATATAGTTGGGGATAAATAAAATATAGAAAGGAATGATTATTATGCTAAGTTTTATTTGGAGTCTAATTGTTGGCGGAATTATCGGCTGGGTAGCCGGATTAATAGTAAGTAAGGATTTGCCGGGCGGAATCATCGGAAATATTCTTGCTGGTTTCATTGGAGCATGGCTCGGTTCTTCAATATTTGGACAATGGGGACCTGAAATAGGCGGATTCTTTATTGTGCCCGCTCTGATTGGTGCAATCATCCTTATTGTGATTGTCAGTTTCATCATGCGACTATTCCGCCGTTAATGACCGGATTCTAAAAGACGATACGGAGGAATAGGTGAACATAATTGAAGCAGCTGCATAAGTTAGGTATATAGCTTATGCAGAAAAGAGGAATGTATATGCAACCTGATCCGAATCATGCGTATTCCCATGCAGATGAATATCAAGTGATGGATTATCAGCATCCTGAGCAGTTTGATATGCCTGCTTCACCATATAATGCATACCCGGGACAGCCGTTTAATCAGCATGCACCAGAACAGCGTGCGTTCTTTTTCCCGTTCATCGGCGGATTAGCCGGCGGTTTATTGGGCAGCGCTTTTAGCCCTGGCGGAGGACCGGGATATTATGGTCCTCCTGGGCCGCCCGGACCTCCAGGACCGCCTGGACCAATGGGATATTATGGCCCGCCGGGTCCACCCGGACCTCCTGGACCGCCCGGACCACCTGGGTATTATAACGGCTACCCTTACCCTCCGTATTATTAGAAGACAGGGAAATAGCAAAAAGGGAGAAGAACGGTACAAATCTCATCCGTTTTTCTCCCTTTTTTATACTTCCTCTATAAAATCATCTCGCAATGCAGTGATTTCTTCCTCTTTCAAACCAATCACTTTCAGAAAATCAGCCGCACTGCCATATTCTTTATACAAATAATCTAAAAATGCTTCCATGTAAGAAGGTTCGCAGCTCAGCATCGCTTTAAATTGATTGCGTGACATCAACGGCGGACGATGATGAAGCTCTTCATCCGTTATCTTCTTATACTCGCCCGTCAGCGCATAATCCTTCACGATAATATCTCTTGGCACGCCTGCTAAATCTAATAAAATAGCGGCAAGGACACCTGTACGGTCCTTCCCGACCCGGCAGTGGAATAGAACCGGATTTCCTTTATTCTCAAGAAAAATATCCATGATTTGTTTAAATTTCGGCTTACTGGTCTCCAACATCAAGATATACATTTCCACTAGAGTTTTGGGCATTTTAGTCGTAAATGTAGCGGGATCCAGCAAGGGGATATTATGAAAATCATAACGTGCTTTATCCTCTTTTCGATATTTCCCTTCCATGCTCATGCGTAAATCAATAACGGTATGAATGCCTCTTTCCTTTTGCAGAAAGGCATGTCCCCGAGGGCTCACCTGATGCAGAGAATCTGCCCGATAATACTTTCCCCATTTTGTTTGCTTGCCATCCTCCGTTGGATAGCCCCCCAAATCACGAATATTTTGTGTTCCTTCTAATGCAATATGCCTTTCCGGATTAAACAATAAAGTTTCTGTTGTCACGCTTCTGCCTCCCCTTTATTTACAAACCTTACCCTTCTATTATCTTCACGTACACTGTCCGTGTTCTCGGCCCGTCAAATTCACAGAAATAGACACTCTGCCATGTTCCCAAAATCATTCGTCCATTGGAAATAATCAATGTTTCACTGGCACCGACAACAGATGATTTCATATGTCCGTCCGAATTGCCTTCCATATGGACATAAGCTTCTTTATTTGGAAAGGTTTCGTTCAAGCCAAGCGATAAATCACGCCGTACATCCGGATCAGCATTTTCATTAATTGTAATCCCGCCGGTCGTATGCGGACAATATACCAGCATGATTCCTTCCTGCACACCGCTCTGATCCAGAATCTCTTCCAGCTGGCTATCCAAGAAAACAAACTCCTGCTTCTTCGTTGTTTTTATTTGAAATTCGATTGCATTTGTAGTCATGTCTCCCACCTCATTCCATAAATTCATGTTCAAAAAGTATGATGAAAAGGACCAAGAAGTTCAAGGCGACGAATTTTTTACGAACGGAGCGTATGCTTTATAATACGTGAGTATCGGAAAAAATTCGTCAACGCAGAAATTCGCCGTGTCATTTTTATTGGACTTTTTGAACATCCTCTAAAAATTCATTCTATCATGCGTTCTTTCAATTATAATCCTATCTTAACGAAATATGGACAAACCAACAAATAATTAGGCAGTTTTGAAACATAACCCCTTCGCAAATCGTACGATAGGATATAGGCTTTATATGCTCTTTCAATCATTTGAGCGAAACACAAACTATATGAAAAGGATGATGATGTTGCGAAAAACATACATAATTCTGGCTGGTTTAGCCTTTTTCCTCCTCTCTGCCTGTTCGAGTCAGGAAAGCACAGCGGAAGAGAACGCAGAAGAAGTGCTTCAGCAATTGCAAGAGGAGGAATATCAACAAATTACCGACCAATATTTCTCTGATGAACTGCAGGAATCATACCCTGCAGACGAATTACAGCTGTCCTGGGAAGCCAATCGTGGGAGTACATTTGAAGAAATAAGTAATTTGGAAGCAACCGCAGATGATGACGAGACAGCTGTTTCCGGTGAAGTCATTTTTGATGATGCACGAATGGAGGTAACTATGGATTGGAATGAAGAAGAAAAACTGGAGAGCTTACAAATAGAGCGCCCAATGGAGGAATTAGCCCTCCCTGATGCTGCAGTGGAAGAGGATATCACGATAGAAGCGGAAGACGGCTACCCCTTAAATGGAAAATTGACCCTGCCTGATGAGGAAGGCGGACCATATCCAGCTGTGGTGCTTGTACATGGCTCTGGTCCAAATGATATGGATGAAACTATTTTTAGCTACAAACCCTTTCAGGATATTGCTTATGGGTTAGCAGAAGAAGGAATTGCGGTGTTACGTTATGATAAGCGTACGTATACACATGGAGAAAAAATGGTAGAAGAGCTGGGGGCGGCACTGACCGTTAAGGAAGAAACGGTGGATGATGCAGTGGAAGCAGCCCGCATGCTGCAAGCGGACGACCGAATTCAGACGGATCAAGTATACATCAATGGACACTCTCTCGGAGGAATGCTGGCGCCGCGCATTGACGACGAAGCAGATACAGCTGGCATGATTCTTTTAGCAGGCTCTCCTCGGTCATTATGGGAAATCCTGTACAATCAGCAATTAGATTTAGCTTCTGATAATCTGAGTGAAGAAGCACGAGAACAGCTGCAGAAACAAGCAGATGCATTTAAAGAGCTTGCCGAAAGCTTTCAAGATATGTCTCCAGAAGAAGCCATGGAATATGACATTGGCGGAATGAGCGGATATTACCTTCGTGAAATGGATCAATACGATGTCGGCCAAATCGCGCTTGATTCCAATAAACCACTGCTTATTCTTCAGGGCGAAGCAGACTTTCAGGTCACCGTGGAGAATGACTTCGCTGCATGGGAAGATATTTTTGCAAATGAATCGCAGGCAACATTAAAAACCTATCCGGACCTTAACCATAACTTTATTCTATCCCAAGGGGAAAATAAAGGCACGATAGCTGAATACAATATTCCCGGTCATGTGGATGAACAGGTTATCAAGGATATCAGCAATTGGATTCATGAACAGGCGGAATAATACAGCAATAATTCCTGAACTCCACTAATCTGGTTTACAATTTGAAAGCCGGATTATAAAATGATATTATGATATTTTATTGTGTTACTCGGCAGGGGGAAAGCTTTTGTTAAATCAATCATTAATCAAAAAAATTATTATCGGTATCTTACTTATCGCACTAGCTGTGTTTTTATATTTTTACTTTTCAGTGTTTATACCTGTCCTGCTGGCATTATTAACAGCAATTATTTTTGAACCGCTGGTGAAGCTGCTGCAAAAAGTATTAAAACAAGAAAAACGAATCTGGCCGGTTACCATCGTTTTTACGACCTTCGTGGTAGTGGCATGCGGATTAATTTATGTCATGCTCACAAGTACCATCAGCCGTATCGTGGAATGGAGTTATAATGTTCCCAGGTACGGAAGTGAAATTCAGACCATCATCACTGAAATTATTAACAGGTTCAATGATTTAATTGCTGATTTGCCACAGCGTGATGCGATTATCAGTGAACTGGAACGTCAATCAGAACGGCTGTTAAACACAGGATATGACTTAGTAGAGAGTTTGATTGGCATGCTCGGTTCCTGGGTCCAATCCATTCCTAATCTGCTTTTTGTATCGCTTGTCTATCTGATTACTTTCTTTTTATTCAGTCTGGATCTGCCAAAGCTGTTCCAAGCTTTTTTCTCTCTATTTCCAGAGGCAACATCTACAAAACTAAAGACCTTCTTCCAGCGTTTAAAAACGGTTTTCTGGGGATACTGGAAAGCGCAATTCCTGCTTAGTGTAATGATTTTCATACTTACCTATGTGAGCTTATTATTTATCTCACCTCGGTTTGCGCTCTTAATGACCTTTATTATCTGGCTCGTGGACATTATTCCGCTGTATGTCGGTCCGGCATTAATTCTGGTTCCATGGGGAGGACTGATGATGCTTATCGGCGACGTGCCAACCGGTCTGCAGCTGATGGTATTAGCCTTATTCCTCCTGGTCATCAGACGAATTACGGAGCCTAAGGTGCTCGGTGATCAAATGGGACTCGCGGCACTGCCAACCGTTTTATCCATGTATTTTGGATTTGTCTTCTTCGGTGTACTCGGACTTATTTTTGGACCATTCGTTGTCAGTGCGTTTCAAGCAGCCCATGAAGTTGGCTTATTCCAATTTGTGAAGAAGAAGTCGATTGAAAAGGTAGAAGAAGAAAGTCTATAAAAGCAAATAAAAAATCCGAATCTGATTTTGCAGATTCGGATTTTTTATTACGGGGGACAATTCGTAAAACTCCCGCTGAGTGACATTTCGTTTTATAAGCAAAGCATCTGCTGCCTTATTTGATGATTTCATTCAATGCATGGCCGACGCCATTTTCTTCATTACTTCTTGTTACATGGTCTGCATATTCCTTTACTTCCGGCTCAGCATTATGCATCGCTACAGCTGTCCCTGCATATTCAAGCATCGAAATATCATTAAAATTATCTCCAATGCTGACGGTGTCCTCCTGCGGGATTTCATAATACGCTGCCAGCGCTTCTAATGCATTTCCTTTGCTGGAGTCGGGATGAGCGACTTCTAATTTTTGATAGCCTGAGGTGGTGATGGAAATATCCTCCCTGTCCTTCCAGTTCTCTGCAAGTTTCTCCAGCTCCTGACGACGGAAGGACAAAATAAATACTTTATATGGCTCCAATTCGGTAACGCCTGCTTCTAAGTAGTCATCTACTTCTACCATCCCATACTGCATATTTTGTATTCGAATAATATGCCCGGCATTTTCCTTTTCTTCCGGCGTGTCAAACAAAGCTTCCTTCTCTTCTTCTAAAATCGGTTTCTTATCCTTTTGAATGTAGACGCCTTTATTTGTATAAATTTCAAAATATAATCCCGCACTCGCCACCGTGTCCATGATTTCCGTCAGCTTGTCTGCAGCAAGTATCTGGCTGCGGATAATTCCCCCATTTACACTGGTCAACGAACCATTCGCACAGATTAATGGAACTTCTAAATTCGCCGCTTCCGCAATTTCCTGCATATCATGCAATGATCTTCCAGAGCAAAAAGCAACGATATCGCCGTTTGCTTGTTTTCTATGAATCGCCTCTTGATTCTCTTCACTGATCTTTCCGTCTTCACTTAGTAATGTACCATCTAAATCAATTGCAATTAACTTCACGTGCTTCACATCCTTCCAGTTGCTATCTTACCATATTTGAAGCCGGGTTGATTGCCCGGCCTGTTTTGCTATATCTGTTCCGCTGTATTTTACACCTTACATGCCTAATAACGTGGTTACAATCCAGCCGGAGCCATAGAATATCATAAATTGAACCCCGATTCCTACACCAAGGAAACGATTCAATAATCCGCCGACCATTGCCATCGCAAACGTAACGGTAACACTCACCAAGCCGCCTTCATAAAACGCAAGCAGGGTAACCACACCGATAAACATAGCAATAATGGCTTCCTGGTTAATATGCTTTAATACAAGAACCGTCGCTTTCCGTGCAAAATTCATCGAAAATGGATAGGCAATCACAGCCGCAACAATAATTCCAATCAATCCGTATAAAAGGAAGTCCAGCGGCTCCATTAATGTATGCAGATTATGGACCGGTTCTGCTGTAAATACAGGCGGCGCATTAAATAACGCTTGTGCAGGTCCGATTGCAACCGGACTGAGCGGAATTCCAAAGGCCACGAGCGGAATAATCGTCTCCGCAATATACGTCGATTCCGTGACCCCATTCATCGTAGAAAGGCTGGTCGTTGACTTCTTGTATTGTCCCTTCACCCTGGAACCTACCAGCTCTCCCATCAATGCGGTCATGCCGACAGGACTTAATGCAAAGGTTAACGAAGATAAAAGCGACGTCCCTCCAACCGATGCTGTTTGTTTCTTAGTTAATACTTTAAATGGATTCGGAAAATACCCCGACCATGATTTCTTTTCTGGAGCTAATTTATATTCATTGGGCTGCTGACGCTGAATCATCAAACGTCCGCTCCCGGAGGTTGCCAATAAAATATCAGTAAACATAGGCCCAATCGCAATCCCTAAGAAAAAGCTGATTGATAATCCGGTTCCCAGAATCGTGGTGCTGACCATATTCAACCCTTGGATCACAAGTGCAAGCGGAATGATCAAAATAATACTCGCCCAGCGACCTTTGGAAAAGTACCCAATCAAAACAGCTGCTAATGTAAATATAATCCCGGCGTTTTCCTGAAAAAATTCACCAAACTGGCTTAAAAATACAGCAAACGCCAAGGATACAGGAAGCGCAATAAATGCGCCAATAATCCCGCCGGAAATCATTTTACGCAACGCAATATGCGGCAGGCCGATGCGCCGCATAAAGTTCGCATGGTCCAGCATCGGCGTTGCCGTCGTATCTCCAGGGACACCCATTAATGCAGTAGGAATCGCATGTGTAAGATGCTTGGAAAGTACGGCAGCCATAAAAAAGGCAAAAACAGCTTCCGGAGGTGCTCCCAACAGCACTACAATCAATGTAGCGGGAACCAGCACAGCAGTCTCATCGGAGCCGGAAATCAAGCCGATTACCGTGAAGATCAGCCCGGCTACAATCGCTAATCCGATTGATATCAGTAATACATCCATTTTCGTTCATTCTCCTCTTTCAACTATTTCTTTCTCATCGCTTTGCGTTTTCTCATCTGAGATAAACATCTCATAAAATCCTTGTTCCTTCATCTCTGCCACAGTAACTGGATCATTCAAAATAGAGTCACGCTCTTCCTTCATATCCAGCTGCAGCTTCTCATATATTTCCGACAGCTCTGCATTGGTAGACGCCGTTTCATTTAAAGTCCGCTTTGGCTTAAATAAAAACGTATTGACAAGCAAACCTGTTACACTGCCGACGATGCCTGACAATAGAGAATAAGACAGGATCATTTCTTCCGGAGCAATCCGCGGAAAAATAAGCTCTCTGCCAGCAAAAAAGCCAAGAAAGCTCAACACCACACTGATGGAGATTGTCATGATTAAGTCTTTGCCGACAACCGTATCACCAATGATTTCAACATATGCTTGAGAACGTTTTTGTTCTGGTTCTTCCATCTTTTTAAACACCCTTCTATATAAAATATCTCTGAAACAATTATTTGCAGAATGAAATAACCTGATTATACTACACACAAGCTAATTATACTAGGAGTTATTAGCAGATACTAATCGCAGCATAACTTATAAGCTGGAAGGCTTATCACCCATATAATCTGTTATACTAATAGCTGTGAAAATCTGTTATACCCGAATTAAAATGCAGTGAAAAGGAGCGGTTTTATGAAACTGGAAACAGACAGACTTATCATTGTCCCTTGTACAAAACAGACAATGACTTCAGACTATCCATGCGGTCCTCATATTATCCAGCATTTACATGCATTAAAAGAAGACCCTGCTCTATTATATTGGGGTGTTTGGCTTGTCAAGCGTAAGGCAGATGACAAAATAATTGGAGATATGGGGTTTAAAGGAAGACCAGATGAAAATAAAACGGCAGAAGTCGGTTATGGATTTCTGGAAAGCTGTTGGAATAAGGGTTATGCAACAGAAGCGCTTGCCGCTTTATTAAAATGGGCAAAACATACTTACGAGGTTGATAAAGTTATAGCCGAAACACATTTGGATAACCCTGCTTCCATGCGGGTACTCGAGAAAGTGAATATGCAAAAAGAAAAGCAGACGGAATCGATGCTTTATTGGAAGTTGGACCTGGAAGATATTCACTGAAATAATCGCTTCATATTCCATAAAAAAAAGGAAAGCACCTTATTGCAAAGTGCTTTCCCTCAAATTTTTTCTATTAAGTTTCTATTATTCTACTACAGTCACATTAACTTCACGTACGCCCCAGTTAAGAGCCTCATCACGTGTCGGAACATGAATATCAATTTTATTACCGTTAATTGCACCGCCGATATCGCCAGCTACTGCATGACCATAGCCTTCAACATATACTCTTGTACCTAGTGGAATCACATTTGGATCAACAGCAATTACTTTTTCATTCGGGTTTGCGTTTAAGTCAATTCCGGTTGATGTAACACCAGAACATCCTTCACAGTTAGCTGTATATGCGGTAGAAGTTACAGAGATTGTTTCACCGCTAGCTTGTTCTTGTGTGTTGGTTTCCGTTACAGGTTCCTCATTTTCTGTGGAGTTCACAGCTTGTGCTGCTTCAGCTTCTGCCTCTACTTGAGCAGCTTCTTCTGCTTCTGCCTCCGCTTGTGCTGCTGCTTCAGCTTCTGCCTCTGCTTGAGCAGCTTCTTCTGCTTCTGCTTCCGCTTGTGCTGCTGCTTCAGCTTCTGCCTCTGCTTGAGCAGCTTCTTCTGCTTCTGCCTCCGCTTGTGCTGCTGCTTTAGCTTCTGCTTGAGCAGCTTCTTCTGCTTCTGCTTCCGCTTGTGCTGCTGCTTCAGCTTCTGCCTCTGCTTGAGCAGCTTCTTCTGCTTCTGCTTCCGCTTGTGCTGCTGCTTCAGCTTCTGCCTCTGCTTGAGCAGCTTCTTCTGCTTCTGCTTCCGCTTGTGCTGCTGCTTGAGCAGCTTCTTCTGCTTCTGCTTCCGCTTGTGCTGCTGCTTCAGCTTCTGCCTCTGCTTGAGCAGCTTCTTCTGCTTCTGCTTCCGCTTGTGCTGCTTCAGCTTCTGCCTCTGCTTGCGCTGCTGCTTCAGCTTCCGCTTGTGCTGCTTCTTCTGCTTCCGCTTGAGCTTTTTCTTCTGCTTGCGCTGCTTCTATATTTTCACTTGCTTGATTAGTTTCATTCACTTCATCTTCATTAGCTGATTTATTATCAGGTACTTGTGCAGCCGGTGCACCTTTTTGTTCAACATTTGATTTCTTTATAGTTAACATTTGATCAATAAAAATAAGATCTGATTCAAGATTATTCCATTCTTTCAAATCAGTAACCGTTACACCTAGTTTATATCCGATACCAGATAATGTATCGCCCTTTTTTACTTTGTATTGTTCGTTAAGAATTAATTTTTGATTTGGATGAATAAGAGATGACTTTAAATTATTTAAATCAAATAATTTGTCAACAGTCGTTCTATGTTCTTTTGCTATATTCCACAAGTTATCGCCATTTTGAACCTGATACTCCGCTGCTGAAACATTTGAAAGACAAGAGCCGCCTAAAACGACACCCGTAGCAACTGTAGCTACTAATTTTTTCATTATGTAGTCCCCCTATAAATATTCGACAAATTTAATAATAGCACATTTTACCAAACAATAAGTTACAAAAATATTAATAGTTTATTACAAACGGTATCGAAATAAGTAATAATTTAATGTTAACATCCTAAACCTTGCCATTTTATTGAGTCATTCGTTTACTTCGATTCTATTACTCTAAGTTCAATCTGATTTAAATAATTCTCCAGCTTTAATATATGATTAACTAGCTGCCCGGAATCCTTCCACCTTTTCATTTCTTATTTACTTAACTTTCACACCTAAGGATAAGCACATATATCTTGCTATTCCAGGATGAACATGTTCTCCATTACCATGCTTGCAATTTGGTGAAATATCCGGCCTTTTTGGAATCGGTGATGGTGCATAGCTCCGCTCCGGCCAACCACTCCGCTTTCCGACGTACAAATGTTTTCGATGGGGCGAGTAATCGCAGTCCCAGGACGTACTAGTGCAGACGTTGCAACAACTCTTTTCGATGGGGTGAGTAATCGCAACCCCAGGACGTTGCGGTCTTAGTCTGCCATGGGGACGGCTTCAGCTAACTTGAAAAGAAACCCGCTTTTCAAGTGGATCTTCAGCTCGCCCTGCGATGCACAGGACGTGCAAGTGCAGGCGTTGTGACAGGAGTCACGGGTTTAGCCTGCAAACCACTTAGGAGTCTCCGTGGTTGGCCTGCGCTCTGATAGAATTCTACAGCGAATGAAAGAAATATCATCTTAATGAGCTAGACGAAATAGCAGCTGTCGTCTGAACAACCCAATCATGACAGCATGAATATGAAATACAGGGAATTGCTTCGATGCACAGAAAGTAATCTTGGCGGAACATTTTACCATGCAGCATGAAAAAAATGTTCTATCTGATTAAACATCTATTTGGTGAGTTGTTTTTTCACGTATAGAACGTCTTATTAGCGGAGGCGGACCGTTTTGACTCCTGAGGGATCAGCACCATCTGAAGATCCACTTTTGCCAAGTGCTCTTCTTGGCAAAAGTTAGCTGAAGAGCGTGCCCCTAGGCAGACTAATGTCGCAACGTCCTGGGGTTGCGATTACTCACCCCATCGAAAAGAGTTGTTGCAACGTCTGCACTAGTACGTCCTGTACGTCGGAAAGCAAAACGGTCCGCCGCAGCGGCGCTTTACACTTCGCCTTCTATAATCTTTGTCAAGGAAGTTATCAAAGGAACGATCAACTCCTGTTTCTATGGAAAAGAGAGAGTTACTCTTTCTATCAAAACAAAACATCATTTTGCAGGATTTTAATGGACGGTTCTCCATGATAATTTCCTTTTCCTGTTAAAAAAAATCCCTGGGCTGTTTCCCCATTACTTCTATCATTTCAAAATTTTAAGTAAGATAGGACAAGATGGATTATCACAATATGGTACAAAGATGATTCTCTATTTTGTGATGTAAACGCATTCATTTATTATTTAGCAATTGTTATGATTCTAATTAAAGGAGGCAGCATTGTGTTAGGAGAAAGAGAAGAGATTATTTTTAACGCATTAATCAATGACACGAGTATTACAAGTTCCGAACTCGCAGATAAATATAATCTTTCTCGCCGACAATTAGGCTACACCTTTCAAAAAATAAATACGTGGTTAAAAGATAGCCGTTTGCCAGAAATTGAACGAACAAAGAAAGGGCAATTCATCATTGATCAATCTATTTTAACTGCAACGGTGAAGCAAAGCACCACTGCAGACGCCAAGTTCCAAGACGGCGTCATGCCAGAACAGAATCGGGTAAAATTTCTAACCATGGCCATATTAGGCGGAAAAGATGCTATCTCGTTAAGTGGTTTAACCAGACAGTTAGATGTCAGCAAGAATACCATTCTAAATGATATGAAGCATGCTCAGAAGCTGTTAGATGCTTATCAATTGAAAATACAGCATACAAGAAAAGATGGTTATCAGATTATTGGAAATGAATTTCAGGCACGCAAGATGATGATTGGGCTGGCAAATGAATTGATTCTGCATGATGACAACAAGCGGAAGCTGCTGGAAATCCTGTTACTTGAGGACGAACTGCTCGATCAGTTTGAGCGCCGTCTGGAGCGGGTTGAACAAAAGCTTACTATTCAATTCACAGATGAAATTATGATGACACTTCCAGCCATATTTGTTTTGATTCTGCGGAGAATTCAAAAGGGATATTCCATCCAGCCATTGTTTATCCGCTATGATGAGCTCTCCAATACAAAGGAATATCAAGCGACAGAAGAAATTCTATATGACAAAGCTCTCCCAACATCTGAACGCATCTTTATTACACTGAATCTGTTAACAGGGAGTGTCCACCGGAATTCATGGATGACTGAGGATTACATCCCTAATCTGGTACCGGCCATCGATAAAATGGTCCGGCTCTTTGAAAAAAATGCCTGTATTAATTTTCATGACCGTAAACAATTGATTGATAAGCTTCTGCAGCATTTAACACCAGCGTATTACCGGATTAAATATCAGCTGACAGACTCCATTCTTTTTGAAGATAACGATAACGAAGAATTCGAACAGATTCGTCATCTGGTCCATTTAGCAATTACGCCGCTTGAGGAAGTGATAGAAAACAAGATTCCCGAAAATGAAATCACTTATATTGTGATGCTGATCAGTGGATGGATGCACAAACAAGGGGAAAGCATGGCTCAGAAAACAAAAGCACTGGTAGTCTGCCCGCGGGGGATTTCCGTTTCCCGTTTAATGTTCCAGCAGCTTCGTGAGCTATTTCCTGAATTCGTATTTCTGGATTGGCTGTCTGTCAGAGAGTTTTTACATTACGAGCTGGATTACGATATTGTTTTCTCGCCCGTTTCATTAGAAACAGAGAAAAAATTGTTTATCTGCAAACCCATTCTGCGTGCGGAAGACAAACAGCGTATTCGTAAACAAGTCATGCTGGAGATATACGATTATATTCCAAATGAAATCAATGTGGATGATTTGATGGCTAAAATCCAGTTACATGCTAATATTTCCGATGAAAAGCGTCTGCGGAAGGAACTTTATGCTTTTATCCACAGGGATAAAAATGCTTCCATTACAAAACAAGACGCTGCATCAGAAGAAAAGGATTTACATGATTTTCTGACAGTGGATCATATTACGTTGAGAGAATCTGTCCCCTCTTTTGACGAAGCCATCCGGCTATGCGGAGCTCCATTGCTTACAAATGGATACATTACGCCGCATTATATTGATGCAGCTATCCAGCATTCGAAAGAAGATTCGTATATTGCAATTGGCGAACACGTGGCTATTCCACATGCTACACCAGAGGAAGGTGTCAAAAAAGTTGGCATGAGCCTGTTAAAAATTCGTAACGGCGTGCCGTACGGGGAAGAAAATCATCAGATTCACTTGATGATTATGATTGCTGCAGCAGATAAAAAACAGCATATTCATGCACTGATGCAGCTGATGAAGGTTGCTTCCTCGTCCAGCCTGTTACCGAAACTGACGCAAGCGAGTTCCAAAGAATATATTTACAAATTGATTCGAGATTATATCGTTGATCAATAGTTAAGGCAGGAGTGTTATTTCATGAGTGAATTACGTTTTGATAAAGAAGTTATTTTAATGAATTTAGAGGCAGCTGATTATATAGAAGTTCTTCAACACATGGGAGCAAATTTAGCAAATCATCAGTATGTCAAAGACAGCTTTATTCCGGCAATTATAGAAAGAGAGAAAGAATTTGCAACGGGATTACCGACAGCAGGTGTATCTGTGGCTATTCCACATACAGATGCTGTTCATGTAAATCATAAAACTATCAGTATCGCTACATTAAAAAATCCAGTAGATTTTGTCATTATGGGAGAAGAAACGGAGACCACACCTGTTCAAATCGTATTTATGCTGGCAATGGATGAGCCTCATTCACAATTGAAGCTTCTGCAGGATTTAATGAAGATTTTTCAAGAAGGAACTTTTCTCAATCAATTACTTCAGACAGATAATGCATCAGAAATACAGAAACAATTAGCTGACAAGCTTGATCTGCATGACTTTAAAGGAGGTGAGAAGCTATGAAACAAGTACTTGTAGCTTGCGGAGCAGGAATTGCTACATCCACTGTAGTAAATAATGCGATTGAAGAATTAGCAAAAGAAAATGGCGTAAAAATAGATTTAAAACAAATCCGGATTGCAGAAGTAAGCACCTATGAGGATACAGCAGATCTATTGGTTACTACTGCAATGACAAAGAAGGAATATCCCTTCCCTGTTATCAATGCACGTACGTTTCTGACAGGAATTGGTGTAGAAGATACAAAGAAACAGATTTTAGAGGAATTATTAAAATAATAATTTTGCTGCTCTGCTCTTGTTAAGAGATAGAGCAGCATCCTAACCCATAGGAGGGAAAACTAATGCAAGGATTTGTTGATTTTATACAAGCATTTCTAGGCTTGGGAGCTACTGTCATTTTGCCCGTTGTCATCTTTTTACTTGGACTTTTATTCGGCCAAAAGCCTGGAAAAGCTTTTCGTTCTGGTCTGACGATCGGTGTTGCATTTGTAGGTATTTTCCTTGTCATCGACTTATTGACCTTAAACCTTGGCCCAGCAGCACAAGGAATGGTAGACAGACTCGGTGTCAGCTTAAATACCATTGATATCGGCTGGCCGGCTACTTCATCGATTGCATGGGCATCGACGATTGCTGCTTTTATTATTCCGTTAGGATTAGTTGTAAACGTCGTCATGCTGTTAACAAAAACAACGAAAACGATGAACGTAGATATTTGGAACTTTTGGCACTATACCTTTATGGGCGCGATTGTTTATACCGTATCTGGAAGCATCGTGCAAGGACTGATTGCCGCAACGTTATTCCAAATCGTCTGTTTAAAAATAGCAGACTGGACGCAGCCGATGGTACGTGATTTTTATGAAATGCCAGGCGTCTCTGTTGCCACCGGAAGCACGATTTCGTATGCACCTTTTATTTTTGTGGTTAAAGGAATTCAAAAAATTCCTGGTCTCAATAAACTTCATGCCGATCCAGACTCTATCCAAAAACGTTTTGGAGTATTTGGAGATTCCATGGTTATCGGCTTGATTCTTGGTGCCGCAATTGGCGCTTTAGCGGGATACGGTGTCGGCGAGATTATTAATATTGGTATTTCGATGGCCGCCGTTATGGTGCTGATGCCAAGAATGGTAAAAATTCTGATGGAAGGATTAATGCCTGTCTCTGAATCCGCACGTACATGGCTCAATAAACATTTCGGTGATCGCGAAATCAATATCGGTCTGGACGCTGCTGTTTTATTAGGGCATCCGTCAGTTATTGCTACGGCGTTGATTTTAACGCCAGTCACTGTTTTGATTGCTGTTATTTTACCAGGAAATGCAGTGCTTCCTTTTGGAGACTTGGCGACCATTCCATTTGTTATTGCTTTTGTTGTCGGAGCTTCCAAAGGAAATATTATTCATTCTGTTATCGTCGGTTCAATCATGATAGCGATTTCCCTCTATGTAGCAACGGATATCGCCCCATTATTCACGGATATGGCAATGAGCGCAGACATTAATCTTCCAGAAGGTTCCGCACAGGTATCCAGTATTGATCAGGGAGGTAATATCGTTAACTGGGTAATCTGGAGATTCTTTGACTTATTTAATTAATGGAAGGTTTATTTGAATCAATGGTTACTTTTGATATGGAACTAGCAGAAAATAATGATGTTACGAAATATTATTCAAGCATCTACGTTCTTTAATAAAACAAGGTTTTACCATCTTTTTTTCTGCTATTTTATTCAAACTTTTCTAAAATAGTTGATTGGAAAATATATAATACGAGGAGAATGGATCATGAAAGCTCTTGTAAAAACAGAACTGGGACATGGGAATTTACACATGCAAGATGTAGAGGAGCCTGTTGTATCCAGTCATCAAGTAAAAATCAAAGTAGCTTGTGCAGGTATCTGCGGCTCCGACATCCATACGTACGAAGGCCATTATAAAGTCGCTGTCCCAGTTACCTTAGGACATGAATTTTCTGGAGAAATCGCAGAGATTGGAGATGGCGTTACCAAGTTTAAAGTAGGAGACCGTGTTACCTCAGAAACTACCTTCTATATCTGCGGAGAATGTAAGTATTGCCAATCAGGAGACTACAATTTATGCAATCACCGTAAAGGATTGGGAAGTCAAATAAATGGCGGCTTTGCTAAGTATCTTATCGCGCGTGAAGAAAGCCTTCACCACCTGCCAAAAGAAGTGGATGACCAGTCTGGTGCAATGGCAGAGCCTTTGGCATGTACATATCATGCCATCCAAAAAACAGAAATACGCGAGGGTGATTTAGTCATTGTTCTCGGGCCGGGTCCAATCGGTTTACTTGCGGCCCAAGTAGCCAAAAGCAATGGTGCAGATGTTTTAATTGCCGGTCTGACAAATGATCAGATTCGTCTGGATAAAGCAAAAGAAATTGGCATCGATTATGTCATTAATCTTCAAAAAGAAAACTTGAAAGACAAAGTAAATGAGCTGACAGATGGGTATGGTGCAGACGTACTTTTAGAGTGCTCCGGCTCGATTCACGCAGCCAATCAGGGTCTTGATTTATTAAGAAAAAAAGGACACTATGCGCAAATTGGTATTTTCCCGGAAGCTCAGGTTTCCCTTGATATGGAAAAAGTCATTCAAAAGGAAATACAGGTAGTTGGAAGCAGAAGTCAAAAGCCTGCCGACTGGGAACCCTCCATCCATTTAATGAAAGAAGGAAAAGTAGATGCCAAAAGTCTGGTAACACATGCATATTCTATCAATCAGTGGGATAAAGCTTACCAGGCAATAAAAAGCGGGGAAGCCATCAAAGTCATGCTCACCCCTCTGGATGATTAAAGTGTCTGAAATATAAATCGAAATGAGGTTTTAACATGGTTGATATGTTTTTAGATTTTATGCTCGGTCCAATGCGCGGCATCAGCCAATTTTATTTTGAATACCAGCTTATCTTCAACTCCATTGTCGTCGGTATCGCTGCCTATTTCCTAGTAAAAAGAAGTAAGAAATCGAATCAATCGCATTAGAGAGGAGTTCTGACTTGAAAGCTCTAAATTTATACGGTATAGAGGATTTACGTTATGAAGAAGATACACCTATTCCTCAAATTATTCGTGAAGAGGACATTCTTATTCAGGTAAAATCCGCCGGCATATGCGGTTCAGACTTGTCCCGTTACAAAAAGCTTGGACCTTATATTCCAGGCACCACTTTTGGCCATGAATTCTCCGGAGTGGTAGCTGCTGTCGGCAGTGCGGTAACACAATGGAAAGAAGGCGATCGCGCAGCTGCTTGCCCGACCTTTGCCTGCGGGAATTGTATTTACTGCAGGCAGGGATTTCCAACCCGCTGTACAGAGCTGACGGTTATTGGTGCAAAACAGCCGGGAGCTTATGCTGAATACGTTGTCCTGCCTGCATCTCACGCGCTACTGCTTCCGGATGAAATTGATTTTGACACTGCATCTCTGCTGGAACCATCTTCTGTCGTGCTGCACGGTTTTTACCGTACTTCTATCCAGCCGGGTGCAGCAGTAGCAATCATGGGCGTTGGCAGTATCGGGCTTCTTTCTGTTCAGTGGGCAAAAATCTTTGGAGCGGCAACTGTTTTCGCCATTGATATTGATGAAAACAAACTGAAAATCGCTAAACAGCTGGGCGCTGATATTCTGATTAACCCGCTAAAAGAAGACACGGAAACGGTTATAAAAAATCATACCGCTTCCTCTGGTGTTGACCTGGCTGTAGAATCAGCAGGCTCTCCCCTGACTAGCAAGCAGGTGCTAGCACTCCCTAAAAAAGGCGGAGAGGTTTTATACTTAGGTATCCCTTATGGCGATATCACCCTCCACCGCTATTATTTTGAAAGAATCGTCCGAAATGAATTGCGGATCTTAGGCGCATGGAATGCATTATCTGCACCCTTCCCAGGAAAGGAATGGGAGACAGGGCTCTATTATATGAAAACAGGACAGTTAGATGTAAAGCCGATGATTTCTCATCATCTTCCGTTGGAGAATGGTCCTGAGGTTTTCCATCAGCTTATTCATAAAGAAGTAGATGCCGTGAAAGTTCTTTTTCATCCTTAGGCTGTGAAATTGAAAAATAAGAAGAAACATCTAATCTCTAACAGCTAGATGATTCTTCTTTTTTACTGTCTTTTTTTAAAATAAATACAGTAAAAAGTTATCTGATTTATGGTAAAATAATAAGGTATGATGTAGGCATACGAAGCCAGTCATGCTCCAATACTAACCTCCAAGTTAGCACCCCGCTAACTGAAAGGAGGTGCTACTATTGGTGGCTACACGCAAAAAAAGAAAAAACAGCAAAATAAACAAACTATGATGAGCCACCTAACTCAATCTGTTAGTTTCATAGCTAATACCCTAAAAAGTGTTTATTATCTTATTAAGCTGTTTTTTCATTAATTTTCTCCCACCCTTTTTAGATGGTTTTTATCTGTAAAATCTTGCTTATATCATAATTCAATAAACTTTTTTTATGACTCTATAGCATAAAAAAAGAAGCCGGGAACCACTCCAGCTTCTTTCCCGCCACTATGGGCTACACGCAATTCTTTCTTCCTCTTTAATTTACTTTACAAATAGATGCCTGTCAAACTAATTTATTTAGTTAAGTCATTATGTGTAACTTAAATAAGGGGTAACATATATATATTCCCTATAGAGAGGATTTTATCCCTATTTACTTATAAATATTCTCTTTACCGATTCTCCTTAATAAATATACTCCCTAACGGCAATCTCAAAATACGATTATACAGCTTTTGATAAAGCGAAATATCATACGTATCCGTTCCATCTATATTATCCATCATTCGGAACGGTACAAAAAACGTATTTACCTTCATATTCGGATTCAAAGCCAGCCCATTTCTTTCATAAAAGCGAATCCGCCGAATTCTCGTTGTCTGATCCTTCTCATCCTTCGCAGCATCCGGATCCTCCACCTCCAGTAAAATACCATCAGGAAACAACGCATTTAACTGACGAATGAGTTCACTGCCGAGACCCTTTGATTGATATTTTGGAAGAATAGCCAGATATGCAATAAAAACACCTTTAAACCCAGGCTCCTTCTGATAAATAGCATAGCCATATTTTTCTTGCCCATCCGTAAGATAGACAGCTTCCCAAATGCTCTTTTTGAAATTACGCCGTATCACCATACGGGGAAATAACTCTTCCCGGCCAAATTCCTGTTTTAAATAATTATAAATAACTTTTATATTGATATTTGTTACATTCATTTTTTCTAAATAGTATTTCTTCGATTGCATGATAATCCTCCAGTTTTTATTGCAAGCATTACTTAGATCTTTTGCGCTCCTCTTGTTATTCGCTGTAAAATACGATCCTTCTAGTATCAGCTGTCTCCTGTTGAACAAAAGGTACCACTAGCTACGTATGAGACACAACCATCTCTGCATTTCCTTTTAAAGAAAATGCTTTTACCGTATGAGGAATAACAAAATGATCTCCTTTTTCAATAGCAAAGGATGTATCATCTATCGTAATCGAAGCTGCTCCTTTGATTACACTCACCTGCAGAAAATCTTTATCTCTTTCCAGCACGGCGTCTCCTTGTAAATCCCAATGATAGACCGTAAAATAAGTTTCCTCAATAAGTTTTTGGACTGTCAAATCTTCTATTGCTTCCTGAAGTGTTCCCACACCCGGATCTTCATGAGGTACATTGGTTACTTCAGCAGCCTGTTCGAGATGTAATTCCCTTGGCTCCCCGTTGGCATCCGTGCGGTCATAGTCATAGACACGATACGTAATATCCGAGCTTTGCTGCGTTTCTAAAATAACAATTCCTGCACCAATGGCATGAATTGTTCCGCTTGGCACATAGACAAAATCTCCTGCGGTTACAGGCACACGTTTTAACAGCGTATCCCATTCACCGTTTTCCATCGCTTGCTTCAGCTCTTCCCGACTGTTGGCATGATGGCCCAAGATTAACTCTGCTCCTTCTTCGGCACCCAGTACGTACCAGCATTCTGTTTTTCCATAAGGAACGCCCTCTTGTTTCTGAGCGTAGATATCATCCGGGTGGACCTGAACAGAGAGATTTTCATTCGCATCCAGGATTTTAACTAAAAGTGGGTACGTCTCTCCCGCAGCCTCTGCTCTATTAAATAATTCCTTATGGTTTTCCCACGCATCTTGAAGCGTCCTGCCTTCAAGCGGGCCATTTTTGATTTGGCATGGTCCGTTCGGATGAGCGGAAATAACCCACGCTTCGCCCGTCCGTTCATAAGGTGTCGAATAACCGAATTCGGTTTGAAGCTTCTTTCCTCCCCAAATTCTTTCCTGTAAAACAGGCTCTAAAAAAAGTGGTTCATTATACATACGGATCCTCCTCAGAAAAATTTTGCTTCCTCTAAACTCTCTTGATTAATCACATTCCTCTATACGTTTAAATTAAATCTGCTTTCTATAGTATAGCTTCTTTCATCATACTTCCTCAAGCCGTTTCCCTATTTTTCGCGCCTTGGTCTTCTCCTGTCATTTATAGAATCGGTATTGCTTTCCAAACAGATAAAGTGCTGCCAAGTTATTTCGTATTTTTGATGATTTCTTTTTCTTCATCGCTATATTCCAACAATATTCCCGTCTTGTCATCAGCATGCTTAAACCGCGGATACCTTTGCAGAGATATATCGCTTCCTTCTTGCTGAACAACATATGACAACAACCGTTCAACGCCATACTCCATCGCATACATTGCCGTTTCTCCCCACGTATCGCCATCCACTCCATAAAGCTGCATCCCATCTGTAAGCAGCAGAACCTTTTCCACCTGCTGAAGCGGAATCCTTCCATAGCTTAAAAAGTCCATTGCTGCCGCTGTACCGTCCATAATGCTATATCCCTGAACTGTATTTAACTTCCTTCGATTCGCGGCCAATGCAGGGATAATCCGCTCTTTTTCTTCTTGATAGACCTTTTGAAAAGCTTCTCCGCTGACATCTGCGCCGATTCTCCAGGAAATAGATTCATATAAATCAGAGAGTGCCTTTTCATCCAGCCGCATCACATGATCATAGGAAAGTGCCTGTATTCCGCCATCCTGATACTTCACAAAAATCATGCAATCCCCTGATTGCGCATACTCCATATATGTTTCATGTATTTGTATCGCTGCCATCCCGCAGGTGCTGCGTTTTTCTTTTGGAATGGCATTGATTTCCTGCCCCAGCTCCTGCTTCGTTCTCTCAGCCAAATCTGTATTCCCTTTTTGAATCAGGCTGATGAATGAATCTGCGACATTTCCCGTATTTAAGCGATGCTGCATGGTTTCTGCTGCTATTTTCCCAGACAATCCGCCTACGCCCGTTGCCCCGTCGATTACTGCAAACAGCTTTCTTTCCAGATTTTCTACATAGGCATCTTCATTTGCCGGAGCGCTGCCTTGCTTATGTACTTTTGATATATGAATCATTCTATTCCTGCTTTCTTTGTTGATTAAATTTTAAATCAAATGAATAACCCTTTCCTTAGTTTAACATGCGAAAAACGTCTCTATGTATAAAAAACTACCACCTGACAATCAGATGATAGTTTTCTGCTTTCTTATTTTGCTTTTGATTTCGTAATGATTTTCCCGTCCGTGCCTACTCTCTTAATAAACAAGGCCAGAATAAATGCTAAACCGATAATCAACAAGGAGATAAAGAACGAGAAGTTGATGCCGTGAAGCATGGCTTCATTCATTATTTCTGCCTGCATCTGTTCTGCTGCTGCACCAGTCGGCATTTGTGATGGATCCATATTTTTCATCGCTTCTTCAGCCAGTGATTCTGCCTCACTGTTCGTCCGGCTGTTCATCACCGTAATCAACAAGGCAGAGCCAATCGCCCCGGATACCTGCTGCAGTGTATTGTTCATAGCCGTACCATGCGGGTTTTGATACATCGGCAATTGGTTTAATCCATTTGTCATAACTGGCATCATTACCATGGACATACCAAATGAACGAAGCGCAAAAATAACCATAAGCGATGTGATCGTAATCTCTAAATCCAGCTGTGTAAAGAAGTACGTTGTCACACCTGTAATCACGAGCCCGACCAGTGTTAATGTACGGGCGCCGAATTTATCGAATAACCGTCCGGTAATCGGCGACATGATTCCCATTACAAGCGCGCCCGGAAGCATGAGCAGACCTGCTTCAAGCGGGGTAAATCCGCGGACTGTCTGCACATATAGCGGAATTAAAATCATTCCTGAAAATAACGCCATTGCCAATACAACCGAAATAGCCGAAGATAAGGCAAACATCGGGTAACGGAAAATACGGAACTCGAGCATTGGATCTTCCATACGTAATTGGCGAAGAATCAGCGCGACGATACTAATTACACCGACAATCAATGTAATATAGACAGCCGGATGACTCCATCCCATCTCTGAATCTCCTGCTGAACTAAATCCATACAATAAACCGCCAAACCCTAAGCTGGACAAGATAATTGATAGAACATCCAGCTTGATGCCGCGCTGCGGTGTAATATTTTTCAGCTTGAATACGCCTATTAATAATGAAATCACCGCAATTGGGAAGACCACATAGAATAGCGTTCTCCAATCAAAGTGCTCCACAATCCATCCAGATAATGTTGGCCCAATCGCCGGCGCCACAATCATTACCAGACCGAAAGTTCCCATTGCCGTACCACGCTTTTCAATTGGAAAAGCAGTCAGCATGACATTCATAAGCAAAGGCATCATTACCGCTGAGCCTGCTGCCTGAATCAACCTTGCCAGTAAAAGAATGGAAAAGGTCGGTGAAATAGCCGCTATTAATGTACCTAATGTAAACAATGTCATTGCGGTTAAAAATAGCTTTCTATTTGTAAAACGTTGAATCAAAAACGCACTTGCAGGAATAAGAATCCCGTTCACAAGCATATATCCATTTGTCAGCCATTGAACTGTCGTCGGACTTACTTCAAATTCTGTCATTATCGAAGGCAGTGCTACGTTTAATAATGTTTCATTTAAAATAGCTACAAACGCCCCGATAAATAAAATCGCAATCATCCCGTAAGGCGGCTGTTTATGCATTTCTTTTATATCTGTCATTATATACCCTCGCTTTCTCTCCATAGGAAAAATCATGTTTCCTTCTGTCTGTTATGTTAAAATTTTTATTGCACTGAAATACGTTTCTATGCTACGTAGTGCTTTTCTGACATACAAAAAAATGGCATTAAGAAGAGGGTTAAAAAACATTTATTTGTTATTTCAAAGCAACCTCTCACTTAAGACTTAACTATTTTATACCTGCAGTCCAATAAATGCAACATAAATCTTTTAATAATTTTAAAATGTTGATATATCAATGAATGTGGACTATCATAAATATTGTACACCTATTCTATTTTCGCAAAATTTTATATAAAGGGACGGTTACATGAACAAGAAAAAGAAACAAATTATTGAAGCTGCACAAACGCTTTTTATTAAGAAAGGGTTTTCTGCGACTCCGATTCAGGATATTTTAGAAGCAGCCAATGTATCAAAAGGAACATTCTATAATTATTTTTCTTCCAAAACGGAATGCTTAATGGCCATTTTGTCATTTATCAAGGAGGAAGTTATCCACGACCGTCATCAGCTTGCTCTTGGAAAATCCTCCTCAGACAAAGAGGTTTTTGTTAAACAGATTGCTGCCCGTTTTCATATTGATAAAAAACATAACCTGATGGCCATGTTCGCTTCTTTGGCCAGTTCAGATACAGCACATCAAGAATTAAAGGAATTCCTAAACCAGCAATACCTGGAGGAAGTCACATGGATGGCTGAACGGATTTGTGACGTGTTCGGTGCTAAAAAACAAAAACACGCCTATGATGATGCGGTTACCTGCTTCGGCACCATCCATTTAACCTCTAAGATATTAATGGATATCAACAAAACAGAAATTCCGATAGAAGAAACGATTTATTTTGCTCTCGGGCAGATTGAACGAGAAAGATTACATCCGCCCTTTTTACAGGCTGACTATTTTCTCCCCTACCATCAGATAAAAGATGCTGGAGAGCAAGACAGCAAAATCGAATTACAGCAAACATTAACAGCGTTAAACAGCAAAGTGGATAAGCTGAAAAATGATAAATTGACATATTATCATCACTTTTTACTAGAACAGCTAAAATCAGAGAATCCCAATTTATTTTTGATGGAAAGTGTCATGAATTCCTATCAGAACGCCTTACTGCACACCGAATTAGAGGATAAGGGAAAGTATATTCAAATACTGTTTACGCAACTCATAGAGGAGGAAAAGGAAGATAGATAACTGCCCTTCCTTTTCCAGATTAAAAAAGGGTTCTTTTCCCATAATCAAGAAAAAAATCGCATATATTTCTATGCTGCAGCTAATTTACAAAACCTTTGTGAATGTTATAGACTATAAGTTAGAGTTTAAGATAATTTACCTATATTTAAGAAAGGTGGTGAAAACGTGAAAAAGATATACACTTTGCTTTCTATTTCCCTGCTATTCTTTTTGATTGCTTGTTCTCAGGAAGCAAGTGAGGATGAGGTTGTTGAAAATGTACTAAGTTCCCATCGCGATGTGAATCAATACGCAGCTGACTTTACAATTGATACATCTGACCTTACCAGAACGACGAGCTATAACATAGAAGTCCAACTGTCAGAGGACCCTGCTGCACTGCATCAGGTTTCCACAGCGGAAGCGGATGGAGAAGAAACGTCCATCGAAACGTATCGTGCCGGCGAGGAAATTTATACACAGGAAGCAGATAGTCCTTGGGTATTGAGAGAAGCGGAAGAAAACGAACCTTTATTCAGCCCTTCCTACAGAGAGGTTGTTTCTGTCCTGGAAGATGTCATTGACTATGCGGAATTCGATTCGGAAGGCGGAACCTACACCTTTCATTATGATGGCTTTGAACGGGATATTTATGAAGCATTTGAAGGCCCATTCAATATTCTGTTAGGCGGTTCGGATATTGCTGACGAGGACATGGCTTTGGTTTTCACCTTTGAAGTAAACAAAAACGATTTCTATATTGAGAATTTAGAATATAACCTCTCCGTTGAAAATGAAACCGGCAATGTAGATATAAATATTCTTGTAAACTATGATGATGTAAATAATATTGATGACATTGAAATACCTGATGAAGCGCTCGAAGAAGCATCTTAACCAGACGCAGTTGATACCGGTATCAGGTTTCATTGAAATAGATGTGCAATAGAACCTCTTCGTAATGCGCTAAAGCTTTATGAAGAGGTTCTTTTTATGCAGGCAAATGCTAGATTGACCCCTTAGAAGCACACAAATTAGACAGGCCCAGTAATTTTTCTGATTGCATAGAATTAGCTACAAAATTCATTTTTCAAAAATAATAGTTATTAATTTTTGAAAAATAAAAACATTTTATGTTTATTTATTATTTTGAATATGGTAAACTATTTTTATGAGATACATAATCTGTTAAAAATATAAACATAAGGAGGGTTGTTATGGCACCTACTTACGAAATAACCGGGAAAACCATGGCGATATTACCAGGAACAACATCCGAAGTCGCATCAAAAGTCCTTGAATCAGATAATGAACATATGCTTACTTTCGAAGAAAAACCCTTTGAAATCATTGAGCAGAACTGCATAAAAAATCTGTCTTCTTATGCTGGAAGAAGAGCTTCTGTTCTTCATTACACAAGTTATACACAAAAAACCCCTGTCCCCGTCAGCGTTGCCCGGGGAATTATTGTATTTCCGACGCAGGGGCTTTCCAATAAAAAGTGTGCATGGATTTTTTACCATCATGTTTCCAAAATTGTGAAGAAAAGCGATGGAAGTGATATTATATTCAAAGATGGCACAACGTTATTTTTAAAAATCTCTAAAAAGCAATTAAATAACCAACTTTCGCGCTGCAAGCGGCTAAATGGAATCATTGAAAACATCGAAGAAAACGGGGTGCCGCCTTCAGAGGATCCATCTGAAGCATTAGGCAGGATTCTTAGTACGCTGATTCAAAAAGGACCTGTTGAGCCTCAGAAGTAAGCGTGACGTTTTTTAACAATCTCACAGCAAGACAATCACTCACAGGAATCATTCTTCTGAGTTTTTCACCTCATAAGTCTGGTTGCTCTTGTTCTGTGTATTGTTTGATATTTTCTAAATCAGCACGTTCACCATAGGAAATTACACCGATATATCCCAGCCCTCATAACAAGAATATCCTCTCCTTATCTCCTCTATAAAAAGTTTCATTCCTTTCAACTTATTAGTAAACCACCACAAAAACGCTCCTCCCTCCAGATCAAAGGAAAGAAGCGTTTTTACGTTCGTTATAAATAGAATAGCCTTGTCCAACAGATTAATTTTTCCAGCTGAATTAAAACCATAAAAAATGAAATAAATCACATCATCAATAAGCCTTAACCACACCGCCATCTATCAATAATGTCTGTCCGGTAACATACGTATTTCGATAGGAGCCTAAGAAGACGGCCGCATCTGCAAATTCCTCCGGCGTGCCGTATCGGCCGATCGGGATCGAGGCCTGGACTTTATTTTTCCAATCCTCTAATGCAACCTGATTCTTTTCCGCATTTTTCTCATCGAGGCTCCGTAACCGGTCCGTATCAATTTTTCCTGGTCCTACGATATTAATTAATATATCATTCGCCGCATAATCCCCTGCCAGCGATTTACAAAGAGCCTGGACACCGCTTCGAAAAATATTAGACAGCAGCAGCTCGCTGATTGGTTCTTTAATAGAAGTAGAGGCAATGTATAAGATCCTGCCCTGTCCATTCGCCTTCATCAAAGGAATCGCTTCTTTCATCGCCCGGACAGCACTCATCAAGGTTAACTCAAAAGCATCATACCAGTCCGTTTCCTCACTGGATTCAAAATCAATAACCGGCGGTCCTCCTGCATTGCTTACCAATACATCAAGCACGCCAAACTGTTCCTTCACAAAAGCAAATAAACGGTCGATATCTTCCTTTTTCGAAACATCCGTAACAAACGGAATTATTTCGCTGTCTGTCTGATTGGAAAGCTCAGCTGCTGTTTTTTTCAGAGTATCTTCATTTCTGCCGGTAATCATAACAGAAGCTCCTTCTTCCGCATACCTATTGGCAATTTCTCTGCCGATGCCTCTGCTGGATGCTAAAACAAGTACTTTTTTGTTCGTTAGTTTTAAATCCATTGAATATCGCTCCCTTTCGTTGTTATTCATCATGATATCATATATGGGGCAAGTTATAGAAGGATGAAGCAGGTATTCATTAAACGGGGAAAAGCCCATTTCTTATGTGAAATTAGCTTTGTCTGAAAAGCAAAAATATGTAATGGGAATCCAATTAATTGACAGTAAAAGTAAATACGCTTACACTAACAAATAAATAGTTAACCCTTTTAACTATTAAACCCCTTAAGTATTGGAGGTGGAAACTTATTAACGAGGAAAATAAAAATGAACTTTCCAAACTGCTTTCCACGATGGTTCATAAATTTATTATCGCTTATGGAAAAATACTGGACAGCGATATTTCCGGTTCGCAGGTTTATATCCTGGAAATTTTAACAGCTGAAGGTGCCCAGAAAAGCTCCGAGCTGTCAGAAAGAATCGGAATCAGCTTACCTGCTATTACGAACCTTACGAATAAACTGGTACAAAAAGGGTATATTGAGAGGAAAACATCGGAAAACGATCGGCGGATAACCCTAATGCAAATGACTCCCTTGGGTTCCGAGGTACTTGACCAAATCAATGAAAAGTATTTTACACTGACCGATTCCTTATGGAAAGATTTTTCGGATGAAGAACTAAGTGAACTACATGGATATTATAAAAAAATGGTAGATAATCTAAAAGAATATAAAATAGATAAGGAGAAATGATGTATGTCTGAAGCAGAACAAATTGCAGTCATTACAGGTGCAGGAAGCGGGATGGGACGCGCCTCAAGCCTTAAATTAACTGAGCAGGGCATGAAATTAGTCTTAGTTGACTTCAATGAACAAACCGGAGAAGAAACACTTCGCCTGGTGAAGGAACAAGGTGGAGAAGGCATTTTTGTCAAAGCGGATGTTTCCAAAAGTGAAGACGTTCAGAATTATGTACAAGAAGCCGTTAAAGCCTATGGCCGGATTGATGTCTTCTTTAACAATGCCGGAGTCATCCAAAAGCCTTATTTATTAGCAGATATCCCGGATGAAGAGTACGATCGCGTCGTTTCCGTCAACTTTAAAGGGGTATTCCTGGGAATGAAATATGTATTAAAAGTCATGGAAGAACAAGGTTCCGGTGTGATTATTAATACCTCGTCAAGCTCAGGCCTGCGTGTGGAACACAGCTTAGCAGCCTATTCTGCCAGCAAGCATGCCGTCGTCGGCTTGACTAAATCAGCAGCAAAAGAGTATGCCGATAAAGGGATCCGCGTCAATGCGATCTGTCCTGGCGGCGTGGAAACAAACCTGGTATCCGGGTTCCAAAAAACATGGGAGGAAACCGGAAACACACCGAAAATTGATTTTCCAGTCATCGGGCGCATGGCCGAATCAGACGAAGTCGCCAATGTAGTTGCTTTCTTAGCTTCTGCCGGCTCCAGCTATATGACCGGTTCCATTATTGCCGTTGATGGCGGTTTGACTTTATAGAGTATAGATTCCTATCCAACAAAGGAGCATGTTATTTATGGACAACGCCACCATGAAAAAAGCATTACACGCATATGTTGATGCTTTCAACGCAAACGATCTCGAACGTTTAATAGCTTTATTTTCGGATGAAGCAAGTGTGGAGGATCCTGTTGGCACACCGCCAAAAACAGGACGTAAAGAAGTGGAAGCATTTTACAAAGAAAGCATATCCGGCGCAAGCTTAGAACTATTGGCGCCGCCGCGCGGATCTTATCGTAACGCAGCAGCCATTACGTTTGCAGTCCACACAGAAAAGGAAGGCTAGCCAATCCGAATCGACGTCACCGATGTCATGACATTTGATTCCAACGGTAAAATTGCAACAATGCATGCCTATTGGGGGCCGGACGATATCCAGCAGCTTTAATACTGCAAGCTTCATGAAATGAAATAAAATAGATATCATTTCACAAGTCTATCTGGCAGGAGACGAGGAGTCAGTAAGCCTGCATGGACAAATTATATAACTTATAAAAAGGATGATTACAATGGGAAGATTAACAGGTAAAGTAGCAATTATCACCGGGGCAGCTAATGGGATGGGAGCTTCAGAAGCAAAGCTTTTTGCACAAGAAGGAGCAAAAGTAATCGCAACAGATATTAACGATAACGTACTGCAAGAGGTAATCAACGAAATTAAAGAAAATGGCGGAGATGCCATCGGCTTAAAACATAATGTGACATCAGAGGACGAATGGAAACAGGTTATCCAGGAAGCTGTAACACATTATGGAAAAATTGATGTGCTCGTAAACAACGCAGGTGTATCCAGTCCGAAAACCATCGCACAGATGGAGATGGACGAATGGAATAAAGTCATGGATATCAATTTAAACGGCTGTGTTATCGGGATGAAATACGTTATTCCGGAAATGCAAAAAGCCGGCGGCGGCTCCCTGATTAATATTTCCTCTATCGGAGGCATTGTTGGGATGGCTGGTTCAAGTCCATACACTGCTGCTAAAGGCGCTTTACGATCTCTATCAAAATCTGCTGCTGTAGAATATGGCAAAGATAAAATCCGCGTCAATTCCGTTCACCCTGGCATAATTGAAACACCTATGACAGCAGATTCCTTTGCGGATGCAACCCCTTATTATCAAACATTCACCCAGCTTCCTTACTTCGGAAATCCGGAAGATGTGGCATATGGCGTGCTGTTCCTTGCATCGGATGAATCACGCTTTATGACTGGAGCTGAACTGGTTATTGACGGCGGCTGGACTGCACTTTAATAAAGTTTAGTATTTGCAGGCAAGAAGTTTTCAACTAGAAAAAACACCCTCTTTATATGGAAGATTTGATTTTTCGAGAATCACATTCCGTATAGAGAGGGTGTTTTTCTTTAGGCGGATGAAGAGTGCTTCAAAGAAGATAAATACAAAGACTACCAAAGACGCGTTATCTGATTTGGTGTACGAAAGTTGAAATAGATGCTGCTTGTTCATCATTAATTTGATTACCTCTCATGGATAGCTCTGACTCCAATACATTTGCTAATTTTAATAGTTTGATTAATTTAGGGGCATCTTTTCCGCTTTCCATCCGACTGATTGTTTTTTATTTACATATGTATCGTATCTGATTATATAACTGGGGACATTATATTAAATAGGACGATCTCGGTAATTTTAATATAATGTCCCCACGGTATTTATCTTTTAATATTAATTATGAAATTACTTTTCATCCAACCCAGCTAAGATTTACGGCCAGTTATAAGTCGATAAATCAGGATGATTAAAGCCACAACTAATAGGATATGCACAAGGTTTCCAGCGATGTCTCCGATGAATCCAAGTAACCATAAAACTAGAATAACGATGATAATAGTCCAAAGCATAGTCTGACCTCCTCCTTTCTTCTTTCAAAGCTATTCCCTTTTCTTATTTTTGGTAAACAAAAATGTCATTTTTTAAATGGGAGGTCAAACAGCCCGTAACGGACTGATAGGTTCGACTAAAACAAAGTAACCAAGATAAGTAACATAAATATAAACATTAAATAATTAACCGAATATAAGAAATTCCATTGCGCCCATTTTCGAACATCCTTCATCCAAAATCCAGCAAGCGCTAATATAATCCAGCTAACGTTAAGAATGGCAGCAATAACGATAAAGAGAGCTCCTAATTGTGCTATAAGAAATGGTAACGGCAGCAGGCAGGTGACATATACAAGCATTTGCCTTTTTGTCATTTCAAATCCATATACTACAGGGAGCATCGGAACTCCTGCCGCACGATACTCCTCACTTCTTTTTATTGCGATAGCAAAGGTGTGTGGAATTTGCCAAATAAATAGGAATAAGAAAATCGTCAAAGGAACCGGATGAATCGCCGAATCCACAACCGCCCAGCCAATCAGCGGCGTAACAGCCCCAGAAATACTGCCAATAATCGTATTTAGCGTATATTTTCTTTTCGTCCACATTGTATATAAAACAACATACGTAAACCAGCCGATAAATGCATATAAAGTGGTTTCCAAGTTAACAGCAAGAAGGAGGATAAATCCCAACGCAGTTGTACCAATACCAAGTGTTAATACTTGTTTGTCCGTAAAATGTCCTGTTACCGTCGGCCGCTTTTTCGTTCTCTCCATTTTGGAATCAATATCGGCATCAAACCAATTATTTATAATCAAAGCTCCGGCCATCACGAAAGTCGATCCAATGAGAGCAAGTATAAAGAGAAACCAATAATTATAGAATCTGGCATTTGTTATATAAATAGCCAACACAAAGCCTGTTATTACCGGAAGAACATTTGCGGCTAGTACATTAAATTTTATAAGTAACTTAATATCATTTAAGAAATCAGATTGTTTTTTTCGTTCCATCATTCATCACCCTTTTAAACGTATTCCACCTTTATATTCCGGGTTCCTTTTACTGCCTATATTGAATTTAATAGTAGCTTAAGCTAAACTTATTATGAAATCTAAAAGAAAAGTCAGGTGACGAACATGGCAAATTTCACTCATTTTAATGACGATGGACGAGCAAAAATGGTCGATATTTCTAACAAAAATGAAACAGCTCGAAAAGCCATTGCAAGATCCAGTATACAGATGAATCAAATCGTTTATGAAAATATTACACAGCAAAAAATTAAAAAAGGAGATGTATTGTCCGTTGCCCAGGTTGCAGGAATTATGGCGGCGAAACAAACTTCCTCTTTAATTCCAATGTGTCACCCAATTCCTATTAGCGGCGTTGATTTATCTTTTGAATGGGTTCATACGGATAAGGAAATGTATGAGCTTCTCATCGATGCTGAGGTAAAAACAGCGGGAAGTACCGGGGTCGAAATGGAGGCATTAACCGCCGCTTCCGTAACCGCATTGACCGTTTACGATATGTGCAAAGCAGTAGACAAAAGCATGGTTATCGGCCAAACCTACTTACTTGAAAAAAGCGGCGGTAAAAGCGGAGATTATAAAAGATAATGCAGAGGAGAACTCCGCTTTCCTTTTTCCCTATTCGTAAAGATGATTATTTACTCCAATCCATAGAGCCTGTATTGCCAGCTCACGGGCTCTGCCAGCGTTTTAATCATTTGGTTTCATTCGATTAATGATTAACAGCAGTAAAAAAGATAAACCAATGCTAATTAAAACATAATACCAAGCAAGTGTTGTTTCTCCTGTTTCTATTGCCAAATAAATCGCGGTTGGGATGGTTTGCGTTTTTCCAGGTATATTTCCAGCAAACATCAATGTGGCACCGAACTCTCCAAATCCCCTTGTAAATCCAAGCACCGCACCTGTAGTAAGGGAACGATACGACAGCGGAAGGATTACCTTTATAAGCGCAGCCCAATCTCCCGCACCATCCACTTTCGCAGCCCCTACGATATCCTTATCAACCGCTAAAAATCCTGTTTTGATGGATTGATAGATTAATGGAAAGGCGACAACGATTGCTGCAATGATTGCTGCTGTCGATGTAAACAATATACTCTTGCCAGCTATACCCTCTATGAATTGACCAATCCAGCTATTTGTACCGAATATCATAATAAGAAAAAAGCCTACAACTGTCGGCGGCAGCACCAATGGCAGAAAAAAGACTGTCTCTATGATCGCCTTCCCTTTTCTATCTTTACGAATGATCCAAAAAGCAGATAAAATGGTTAAAAGAAATGCAATTACAGTTGCGATGGTTGCTACATAAAATGATAATTGAACAGGATGCCATGACCATTGCATGCTACTCACCTACTCCACTGGTTGAAATCCATTATTTTCAAATACTTCATTAGCTGCTTCACTAGATATAAATTGGTAGAAAGCATCTTTTGCCTGCTCCACGCCTTCTTCCTTTTCCTCACTTTGAAGCGCAGCAATATAATACTCAATTGGAGAATGCAGGCTTGAATCAAAGGTTTGGACGACTGTTACATCTTTTTCGTCATTTACATCACTGGCATACACAATTCCAACGTCTGCAGCGCCTTCTTTTACCAACGTAAGCACCTGCGTAACATCTTTCGTATATATAAGCCGGCTCTGCTCTTCCAGCTGCTCCCACAGGCCTGAATTTTGGAGCGCTTTTTCTGCATAGGAACCTGCCGGAACTGCATCTGGTGTGCCGATTGCCATTACCTCATCTCCTGCCATAAAATCATCCAGAGAGGCTGTATCCCCTTCTTTGGGTTTGATTAGAACGAGTTGATTTGTAAGTATTGCTTTTCCATTATCCACGCTGTCTTGATCAGCTAATTTTTCATAGTCAATACTTGACGCAGAAAGAAAAATATCAACCGGAGCTCCCTGTTCAATTTGTTTTCGTAATGAACCAGAACCGCCATAGTTATAAGAAATGTGAATGTCAGGATATTCCTCTTCAAACATTTCCGTCAGTTCTGTTAAACTCTCTGTCATACTTGCAGCAGCAGAAATCGTTAATTCGGTTTCACTTCCACCCTCTTGAGAGCATCCTCCAGCAAGCAAAATTAAAATAACAATAAAAATAGAATACTTTCTCATAATGAAACATCCTTCTTATCTGTGTTCTAAGTCCTTATGGATTTCTCTGACCATATGTCCAACTTCCGGCAATATGATTTTTTCCATTGCTAATGATACCGCACCAGTTGACCCCGGAATGGAAAAAATAACGCAATGGTTACAAACCCCGCAAACCGCTCTCGATAAGATACTGGCTGTCCCAATATCATAGTGAAAACTCAAATGTCTGAACAGTTCCCCAAAACCGGGTAGCTGTTTTTCAAATAAAGGCTCGATCGATTCAATAGTGACATCTCGATGGGATATGCCTGTCCCGCCATTTACAATAACCGCCTCGATTTCCCCGCTGAAAACCGCTGTTTCTACTGTCTTCCGAATATGATCCTCATCATCTGGTATGATTTCGTAAAAGTTCACTTGATGTTCACGATTTGTTAACAAATCAATGATTTTCTTTCCACTTTTATCGGTTTCTTTTGTCCTTGTATCACTAACTGTGATAACAGCACACGAAATATGTTTAGCAGCATGTTTTCGATGCGTTGTCAGCATTTTAACCCACCTCTAATTATTTTCATTTTTTGGACCAGCAATCCACTTATCATAATCCTCCCGCAGATTAATATTATAAAAGCATTTTTCCTCTTTCATCGGGATATACCTTACGTTTAAATTCTCCAGTAATCGATGAACGGATAATATCTCTTTTTGAAGCTGATCCAAGATAACTTCTTTTACGCTATGATGATAAATAGAAATAAGCGGTTGGATTTCTCCTGAAACTACTGGCACGACCGCATCTATATTTTCTTTTTTATAGGATAATAACGTATGGAAAATAGCCGTATTTATAAACGGCACATCGATTGGTGCCGTCATATACCAATCTGCTGACAGATATTCCATTCCCGTATATATCCCAGCTAGCGGACCTGCTCCTTTAACATACTTGTTATCTGTTATGATTGCTAAATCATCTGCCTCCTCATCGAATAATGCTTTCAGCTCTGTATTGGTTATCACCACAATGGAGTCCGTGATTTCCCTCAATGAATCAACAGAATATTGATAGAAGTATTTCTCATTCATCCGAAGAAAAGCCTTCGGACTGCCAAACCTTCTCGATTGCCCCCCTGCTAGCAGAAGACCAGCTATATTTCCCATACAATACACCTCCTTGTAGTAAAGTGAAACTTCCTTCAGTGGGGATTTTCTTTTATCTCCCACTGAAGGTTAGTTGAACCAATCGGGCCGTTACTGGCTGTTAGATCTCCCACTTAGAAATAATACGTTTCCTTCATTTCTTGAAGTGGGAGTCTTATAGCCAGTTACACTGCGGTAAATTTCACAAATTCGTAACGGAAAGAAAACCAACTCAAAGATACGAGTGTTAAAATAGAAATAAGATGTTGCATCCATAAAGGAGTTGACTGCTATGCAAACGAGCGCATTATTACAATCAAAAACAGGAAAAGACAGCATTTCAGAAGAGCTTAGAGCAGTTTTACATTCAATCGGCACGGTAAAAAATATGGAAAAACACATGTATCTCTTTCATGAAGGCACAGAATCAGAACAAATATTTATTATTAAATCCGGACTGGTCCAAGTTTCCAAATTAACAGCAGACGGGAAAGAAATGATTCTTCGTATTTGCAAACAGCAGGATATTATTGGCGAGTTGACAATTTTTAGTGATGATTCCAGATATATGCTGAGTGCTAAAATTATTGATAGCGGCGAAGTATTAGTTATTCAAAAAGATCAATTAGAAAAAGCATTAATGTCAAACCCGCATTTAACATTTGAATATTTAAAATGGACGAGCAGCCATATGCGTAAATACCAATCCAAAATTAGAGATTTATTGTTGAACGGAAAAAAAGGTGCATTATATTCAACCATCATCCGTCTTTCGAATAGTTACGGCATAAACAAAAAAGATGGCATACTAATCGATTTGGTCCTCACCAATCAAGAATTAGCTAAGTTTTGCGCTGCGACCCGGGAAAGCGTTAACCGGATGCTCGTCGATTTAAGAAAACGTGATATTATATCTATGGATAAGTCTGGCCGTATTTTTATCAAAGACATCGATTATTTACGAGACCAAATTGGCTGTGAAAACTGCCCAATTGAAATATGCAATATCAATTAGATGGTGCACTATTTATGCTTTCTTTTTTAACTGTTCCTCTAACCACTTGCAAATTCCGTTATAATCATGTTGCTGAAAAACTGGAAATGGATAAGCATTTTTTTCAAGGGCTACTCGAGCGATGATAGCTTTTACGTTTTTCACTTTATCTAATAGTTCAAGATCTTTTTCATCGCTTATGAGTACCACCTTTGGAAAGGAGTATGCTTTAAATCCCTCTATAATCAATAGATTTATTTGCATCCATTCATAAATTTGAATCATTTCATCCAATGTCCAACTTCCCTTGGACAGCTGAAATACACCGTCTCCTTCTACTCCAGAAATAAACGCTCCTGCTTGTTTATGTTTTTCACTGTCTGTATCGGATATTCCCTCTGGAACACCGCCATGACCATGATGCTTTAAAGAGGCAGTCCGGAACCCTTTTTTAGCTGCATGTTCGATCAATTTGCATGCAAGCGTTGTTTTCCCGCTGTTTTTATATCCTACAACCTGAATAATATCCATTTACCCACCACTGACTGGCGGGATAAAAGCAACAGTGTCTCCAGATTTCACGATATCATCCTCCATTGCATATTCCTCATTTACTGCCGTCATGACGTGTTCGATTTCGAATAATCCAAATGCTGTTTTAAGCTGCTCTTTTAACGCTTTAATCGTTATGGAATCACATTCATACACTAAACTATCTTTTCCCATTTTTTCCTGTAAGTCTGCAAAAAGTAAAATACGAATCATTTCTTCACATCCTTTACATCCGGACTTCCCTCCGGATAAGCAACCTTTTCTAATTGATCCCCTATCCAGGTCTCTCCGTCCTCCCAATGTTCTTTTTTCCAAATAGGCACCATTTGTTTAATTCTTTCTATCGCATATTCATTTGCTTCATAGGCTGCCTTTCGATGCAGAGAGGAAACACAGATAACCACAGCGATATCTGAAATATCCAACTCGCCAATTCGATGGGTAATAGCAGCTTTTGAGTTTGGCCATTTCTCTTCTATTTCTGCACCAATTTTTTGCAGCATTTTTACAGCCATCGGTTGATATGCTTGATATTTTAAATACATGGTACGTTTCCCGTTTGTCCACTCGCGTACGGTACCAATGAAAGTATTGATTGCTCCCGCTTCTCTGCGCTCCACTTTCTTGATAATTTCCTCTACTTCTATTGGATCCTCAACAATCTCGTATAATGAATCAACCATCGTTTCTCTGATCCTTTCTGGAATGGATATCTTTATCCAAAAACGATTCCATCGTTATTCCTTCTTGGTCTTCTAATAAAATGACGGATACATCCATGCCGGCTTCGTATCCTCTGGTCCCTCCCGGAAGCAGAATGAGAATATTGGCTTCCGCTAAAGAGGAAACAACATTTGACTTATCCAGCCCAACTGGTGTGGCGACTAAACAGCCATGCTGATAGCTTACATATCCTCTTACAAAACGATCAAATGGATTGGGCTTCAGAAAATCCGCCCCAAGCTTTGCTGTTTCTTTCTTTAAAAATGGATAGCTGCTATGCAAATATGTCCGGATAGCGGGCCGGGTATACAGTTCAAAACCGACATAGCATGCGGATGGGTTGCCGGATAGGCCATATAATAATTTCCCGTCCTTTTCAGCTGCCGTTGTCACACTGCCAGGTCTCATTTTGATTTTATTGAATAAAACATTGCACTCAAGCTTGGCATAAATAGCTGGTAAATAATCATAATCACCAACAGACACTCCGCCAGTAGTGATCAGCATATCCACCTCGTCGACAGCATCCTTCACTTGGTTATAGCACACGTCAAAATCATCACTAAATTGTCCAAAGTACAGTGCTTCTCCACCTGCTCGAGTAATTTGCGATTGAATCATATAGGCATTACTGTTCCGAATTTTCCCCGGCTCCAAAGCTTCATCTACCTCTAATAATTCACTGCCAGTTGCAATCACTCCAATCTTGGGCTTCTTGGCGGCTGGTACGTTTTTATAACCAAATGTTGCAAGCAATGCTACAATTCCAGGGGTGATATAGGTTCCTTTTTGGGTAAGTATGCTTCCTTTTTGAGTGTCCTCCCCCATAAAGGAAATGTTGGTTCCTGCTTTGATATTTCTTTTTATCTGGATATATTTTTTTCCGTTTCTCTCTATCTCATTTACCTCTTCAAGCATTACGACCGCATCACAGCCATCAGGGATCTGGGCCCCTGTCATAATCCGAACTGCTTCTTCTGCTGTTACCGGACGTTCAAAGACACTCCCTGCACCAATTTCTCCTGCTACCTCCAGTTCAACTGGATGATTACGGGAAGTATGATCCGTATCTGCTGCACGTATCGCAAAACCATCATAGGGAGAGCGGTCGAATGGCGGTACATGGTGGTCAGCAATTAAATCTTCTCCCAAAAAACGGCCATAGCTTTCTTCGATTGGAATGTATTCGACGCTTCCTGCCTTTGCAAAATGCATCGTACGTGTGATAGCTTCCTTTACGTTAATCGGTTTTCTTCTTTCTACCATAGCGATTCACCTTCATCCTGCTAATTGATAATAGATACTTTTGGCCTTTTCAATTGAATTCGTTCCATGGATCAGCGTTCTTCCATCTTGAAAGAAAACCAGACGATAGGTCTCGTATTCCACGGATATTAAAAAATCATTGGCCTTTACAGCTCCAATTCTTTTTAACCGTTCCTTCAATAATTGAAAATCAGGCGCTTGGGAGGCTCTGATTTGAACGGTATTTCTGCCGCAGAGTACCTCTGATTTTGTACGGCGTTGATAATTTAACGATGGATAGCTTGGATTTTCCCCGCATGAAGGACAAGTCTGTTTCTTCGCCCGCTCCACTTTCATGGTATGATACTGATTATTCCACAAATCAAAAGTGAGAAGGGACGTACGAAGAGCCGCTTGATCCTCCACCAGAATTTTCAACGCTTCTGTCGTTTGATGGGCGACCACCATCTGTACAGCTGGTGAGATAATCCCTGCAGAATCACAGGTTGCACCGTTGACAGGAATGGCATCGAGTAAACAACGGAGACAAGGAGATTCATTTGGAAAAATAGTGTAGCTCATTCCTGTACTGCCAACACAGGACCCAAATATCCATGGTATCGAAGCTTTCTGCAATAAATCATTCAGCATAAAACGGGTATCAAAATTATCCGTCGCATCCATAACTAAATCGATTCCTCGTAATAAAGGCAGTAAAGTGATTGCATCAGCATCCATCACATAGGCTTCTATCTCCACCTCTGAATTGATTTCATGTAATCTTGCTTTAGCCGCAACAGCTTTTGGAATTTGATTTTCCACGTCCGCTTCCGTATAGAGCTGCTGCCTTTGAAGATTACTCCATTCCACATAATCCCGATCAACAAGTATCAACTCTCCGATGCCTGCCCGAGCCAGGTTTTCCGCATTTGCTGAACCAAGTGCCCCGCACCCAATAATCAGTACACGCTTCTCCGTGATTTTTCTTTGTCCCTCTTCCCCAATAGGCATAAATAACATTTGCCGGGAATATCGCTCCATCTTTATCACTTTCCTTTAACCGCCAATGTAAGACATTTCAACTTTACTTCTGTTTTTCGCTGATTCTTCGGTTCGTTCATCGGAATAGCGATCTGTCCGATGATTCCATATGTGAACAACTTCATCCTTGATTTTTTCATCACTCATGCCGGAACGCAGCATTTCTCTGAAATCAACGCCCTTCTCTGCAAACAAACAGGTATACATTTTTCCATCTGCAGCAATCCTTGCTCTTGTACAAGTGGAACAGAAGGATTCTGACACGGATGTGATAAATCCAACCTCTGCACTCGTGTCCCGGTAACGGTATCGCTGGGCAACTTCACCGAGGTATGCTGGTTCCACAGGCTCCAGATCAAAATGTTGCTTTAGTTCCTCGAAGATTTGTTTCTTTGTGATGACCTTGCTAAAATCCCAGCCGTTTGACTGGCCGACATCCATAAATTCGATATATCTCAGCGCAATTCCCTGCTCTTTAAAATAGGCGGCCATCGGAATAATTTCTTGATCATTCATTCCTTTTTTTACAACCATATTCACTTTTACTTCCAGGCCTGCTTCTTTCGCTTTCTCAATTCCTTTTAAGACACGCTCCGGTTTGACCCCACTATCATTTATTGATTGAAATAATTCTTCATTTAATGCATCTAAACTGACATTGACACGCTGGAGACCGGCGTCTTTTAACCGCTCTGCCATATGTCCCAATAACGAACCATTTGTCGTTAAACCGATATCTTCTAACCCATCAATTTCTGTTAATCTTTTTATTAAATTGGGTAAATCTCTTCGTAAAAGAGGCTCTCCCCCAGTTAATCTTATTTTTCGAACACCCAAACCGACATAAATTTTGGCTATGCGTTCGATTTCCTCAAAGCTTAATAGCTGCTCTCTTGGCATAAAGACAAAATCCTTGCCAAAAATCTCTTTCGGCATACAATACGTACATCTAAAATTACAACGATCGATTACGGAAATCCGAAGATCCTTCAGCGGGCGGCCCAATTTATCTGTTATAACGGACACGTTGGCTCCCTCCTTTTATCTATCATAGGGCAAGTTTACATGATTCGATTCGAAGAGGTTGTGAAAAACATCACTCATGTGTATATTTGTACATATTTATTTTTCAATAGATGAAGTTATTGGTTCTTATTCGTCAGCTGTACAAATTTTTCTTCATATACTTTTCTTTTCTCTGGCTGGTCATTTCTGCTGTAGAAGTCAATAATACCGGCTAATACTTCTTCCAGCAGTTCTTGATTAGGCGTTTTTTCGATTTGTTTAAACCCTTTTTCATAGCATTGTTCCGCTTTCTTTCGATTAGGTTCTATCCTATTTTCATAACAGTATCCCAGCCGAATGAGAGTCAGGCCCTTTTCCTCTTTGCAATTGGATATGTTATCATAGATGGCCAAGGCTTCTTCGTACAGTTCAAAAGCTTTTTCAATTTGATTTTGGTCGATATAGTTAAACGCAAGCGCTTGCAGTGTATTTCCATACGCCATCGAGTTTTTACGGTCTTCCTTCTCCAGTCTTTCTAAAAACGCTGTAAAAACCGCTTCCGCTTTGTCATAGCTTTTCTCATCCGAATAAATTTTTCCTAATGCATATAGAAATTGCATACGAATTTTTGGAAAGGGACGAGATAACGTTAATCCTTCTTCTAAATATTCTTTTGCCTGGCTGATTTTAAACGTCCGAATAGAGATGGTTCCAATTTTTGAATAAATATAGACAATCATAAAATGATTTTTCTCATAAATCTTTATTAACTGCTCCAGCGCTTGTTTATAATAATTGATTGCTCTAGGGAAGTTCCCCATATTTTCATCAATTTCAGCTAGCATCAACACAGCTTTGGCTATGTCTAAAGGAACTTCCTCTGGTAACGACGCAAGCGTTTTGATTGCTTTCGTTATCACTTTTCTTGCTTCTTTTAAATCGATATAGAAGTTTATTTCACCGATTTTTAAGAGTTCTCTCGCTTCGGAAAACTGATCTTTTTCCTTCTTATGAGCATTCCAGATTTGCTGATGCAGCTCCAGGGCGTCCGCATAATTTTCAATCTGCACCAATACATCAGATAATGTATATTTAGCAGAAATTAGAACGGGGTGCGTTTCAGGCAGCGCTTCGCTGTAATAATGCAATGCTTTCTCATACTGTTTCATACCGCTTTCTATATTTTCTTCATGTATGGATACTTTGGCTAAACTGCTGTAAATCACGCCATATGTGTACGCATCCTGATAATGATTTGCATCCAGAAGAGCTAATAATTTTGCAAGCTCTATTCTTCCATTGGACTCCTGGCCATATTCTATTTCTAAATGAGCATAATCCAGATACGTATCAATAACCTCTTCTAACTGTTCTTTCTCGATATTTTTAGAAAGGCGAATAGCACTGCGGCTATACTCTCCGGCTTTGTCGTAATTTTTCACTTTACGATAATACTTACCTAAAGCACTTCGAACATAGAATTCCTCTGTTATGGAGAATTCTTTACCTCCCAGCCGATTTTCTAATGCTCTGACCGATTCTTTTACTTCATCTAGCTTTCCATTGATAATGTCTTCCTTTAATTCTTGATAACTAGATAAAGGAAATTCCACATTTGTCATCATAAACACTCACCACCTTAATTTATTATTGACTTTTTTGTAAGATGAGTAACTATGTCAAAGTTGTCAGGTTAATCCGACCGCTACGGAAAAACACTACGCTAGATAGTAGATTACATTCTTATTATTAAATGTAATATCTAATAAAAATTATCAACCTGACAACATGGATAACCATATTCTCATTGGTATAAATACTAACTAATAAATGATAGTCAAAAAGAGAGCATGTTTAAAAGCTCTCTTTGGTTGTATTTCTTGGGACACGTTTTTTGTAAATAACATAGCTTCTGCGTAAATAGCGTAATGGGAAACTAAAGGCGTGCACCAATCTGGTAAATGGCCAGATAACGTATAATGCGAACGTACAGTAAATGTGTATCTTAAACCAAATTGGGACGGATTGCATCAGCTCCGGCTGCAGGTTAAAAATAAATAATCCTCTTAACCATGGTGCAATGGTTGTTCGATAATCAAATCCCTGGGTATCTACATTGAATGAAGTTGCTATCAAACCGGACAGAAGTGCTAAAAGAACAAAAATCAAAGCTGCCCAATCACCGGGAGAAGTGGTCGCTTTAATGCGCTTTACACTGATTCTTCGATAGGTTAATAGAAGGATTCCTGCAAATGCCGCGATACCAGCAGGCACCCCGAAACCGATGGCAATCATATGGTATTGATGCTCCGTAATCCCTAAGGCATTATAGAAGCCTACCGGAATAATCAAGCCAAGAACATGTCCGCCAAACACGAATAGGAGCCCCCAGTGAAATAAAAGCGAACCAACTCGGAGCCGTTTTTTCTCCAAAAATTCACTTGATTTGGTTGTCCAGCCGAATTGATCCTTTTGATAGCGATAAATATGTCCTAAAATAAAAATCGTTAGTACAATATAAGGAAATACGCCCCATAATAATAGGTCCATCTGTTTCCCTCCTAAATGGCATCTTCTGTTACGACATGCAGTCCATGATTCTCCATCTGTATGAAAAGAGCCTCAAATAAGATATGATAAAAACTATTTTCTTTCTGCAGTTTCTTTTGGATTTCTGCAATCGCTTTTCCATGCATATCTAGTATCTCATTGCTTATTTCTACCGGGACCTGGGCACAAAACTCTAATAGAAGCGGTAAGTAATCCGGCAGTTCCTTATCTGTTACGTCAAACCCATGTACCTCATAATATTTTTTTAGTTTTAATAATTCCAGACCTCTTTCCCGCTGTTCTCCTAATTTCAAATACGTTACATACAGATTGGTTAATCTGCCGAAATCAAAATGGTTAATATAATGCGCCACCCAGTCATCCAGTGACAAACGGTCAACCTCATGAATAAATTGCTGCAGATTTTCTTTGACACCATCTGTTGATAGTTCTTCTATTTCCTCTCTTATTTCCGGCAAAATTTCTTTCATTTGTTGATTTGGATAGGTTAAAAGAAAAGAAATCAACTGATAGATTGATGGATTCATTGTCTTCACTCCTTATTTGAAACCAGGATTGGCAAAGCCTTGTTTACCAATCCTACCTTCTTATTGCAATACGCCACAGCTTCCTGGCCCGCCTGCGAAGTCCAAACCGCAAGCGCCTTGTTCTTCGTAAAGGTCGGCAACTTCTTCTCTATGGCTTCTAGGGATAACAAATCGATCATCATATTTCGCAATCGCTAATAAACGATACATTTCTTTAATTGCTTTTTCTGTTAAGCCAAGCTCTGTAATCAGATCGCTGTCAAAGTCCTTTCCTGTTTGTTCAGCCCGCATATAGCTGCGCATCACGGCCATTTTCTTAAGCACCTTACGAATATGATCGGTATCTCCAGCGGTTAACAAATTAGCAAGGTATTCGATAGGAATGCGCATGTCATCGATTGCCGGAAAAATGTCGGCAGTATCTGCGGTACTTCCTTTTCCTTCAATCATATTCATCACTGGGCTAAGTGGCGGCACATACCAGACCATCGGCATCGTTCTATATTCTGGATGCAGTGGTAAGGCAATTTTCCAGTCAATAATCATTTTGTACAGCGGTGATTTCTGTGCTGCTTCAATCCAATCCATTGGAATACCATCTTTTTTTGCTTGCTCAATTACTTCAGGATCATTTGGATCCAGAAAAATATCCAGCTGTGCATGATACAGATCCTTTTCGTCTTCCACAGATGCTGCTTCCAGTACTCGGTCCACGTCATACAGCATGATTCCGATATAACGAATCCGGCCAACACAAGTCTCTGAACAAATCGTCGGCTGGCCATTTTCAATTCTTGGATAACACATCGTACATTTTTCTGCTTTATTGGTTTGCCAGTTAAAATACACTTTTTTATACGGACAGGAAGTCGTACAGTGTCTCCAAGCACGGCATGCATTTTGATCGACAAGCACGATGCCATCTTCATCCCGTTTGTACATCGCACCTGATGGACAAGAAGAAACACATGGTGCATTAATGCAATGTTCACAAATACGCGGAAGATACATCATAAATACCTCTTCAAATTCCGTCTTAATAGACTCTTCCATCTGCACCACGTTGGGGTCACGCAGTCCGGTAATATGACCTCCAGCCAGATCATCCTCCCAGTTAGGTCCCCATTCTAAATCCATAAATTCTCCAGTGATTGCCGATTTTGCCCGGGCAACCGGCTGATGATTTTTTTCTGGGCTGTTGGTTAATGTTTCATAATCATAGTTCCACGGTTCATAATAATCATCCAGCTCTGGTTGGTGAGGGTTATAAAACAGGTTCATTAAACGATTGGTTTTGGAGCCTGATTTTAAACGTAATTCACCCTTGTGTAATTCCCAGCCGCCTTTATATTTCTCCTGGTCTTCCCATTGTTTTGGATAACCAATACCTGGTTTGGTCTCTACATTATTGAAGTACATATATTCAGCACCTGGGCGATTCGTCCATGTATTTTTACATGTCACACTGCACGTATGGCATCCAATACATTTATCCAAGTTCATGACCATCCCGACTTGCGCTTTAATCCTCAAGCCAATCCACCTCCTTCATTTTTCGTATGACCACATTTAAGTCACGCTGGTTTCCTGTTGGACCATAATAATTGAATCCGTAGCTTAATTGACCGTATCCGCCAATCATATGCGTTGGCTTTACATGGATTCTCGTTGGACTATTATGTGTACCGCCGCGATTCTTCGTTAAGTTTGTCCCCGGCGTATGGATATGACGATCCTGCGCATGGTGCATAAATGCCATGGTTCTAGGAATCCGGTGAGAAACAACTGCCCTTCCTACAACCACACCATTACGGTTGAAGCATTCGATCCAATCATTATCCTCCACATCAACCTCTGCCGCATCCTCGTTGTTCAGCCAAATCGTCGGCCCTCCACGGAACAGTGTCAGCATCGGCTGAGCATCAAAGTACATACTATGAATAGACCATTTATTATGCGGCGTTAAATAATTTAACGTAATTTCCTTTCCTTCCACTTCTGGTCGTTTTGAGCTGAAAGGTTTTTGATTCAAAATTGGCTTAAATATCGCAAAGGATTCTCCAAATTCCTTCATTGTTTCGTGATCAACAAAGTAAGATTGACGACCGGTAATGGTTCTAAATGGAATCATTCGTTCAATATTCGTCGTAAAAGGAGAATATCTTCTTCCACCCTTTTCCGAGCCGCTGAATGCAGGAGAAGTAATAACCGTCTTCGGCTGGGCGTTAATTTGTTCAAACGTAAATAATTCCTCTTCCCGCTCTTCCGCCAAATCCTTTAATTCGAGATTGGTTTTCTCTTCTAACGCTTCCCATGCTTTTACAGCGACCTTTCCATTGGTGGTAGAAGAAAGCATTAAAATGGCTTCACAAGCATCCTTCGCGTCAGTAATATCTGGATGACCATCTGCAATCGAACCATTATCAATCGTTCCAAAGGTATTTTTCGCCAGATTATATTCCTCTTTCATGGACCAGTTAATTCCTTTTTCTCCATAAGGCTTATTAACAATATTCGGACCGAGCGATGTCATTTTATGATAAAGGTTTTTATAATCCCGTTCGACCACATGAATTTGCGGCATTGTCTTTCCAGGAATCGGCTCGCATTCCCCTTTGGACCAATCCTTTATTTCTCCATAAGGCTGGGCCATTTCAGCTTTCGTATCATGATTTAACGGGGTAGCAACCACTTCCTTCATCGTATCCATATCGATTTCTTCCGCTAAATTGGAAACGCCTTTTGCCAATGATTTAAAAATATCCCAGTCTGATTTTGCTTCCCATGGAGAAGAAATAGCCGCATTGAACGGGTGCACAAATGGGTGCATATCTGTACTGGATAAATCATATTTTTCGTACCAGGTAGAAGCCGGTAAAATAACATCGGAATACAAAGCGGTTCCTGCCATACGGAAATCCAGATTGATAAGAAGGTCTACTTTACCTTCCGGGGCTTCTTCCCGCCATTTTATTTCCTCGGGACGAAGACTGTCTTCATCCGTATTGAGTACGCCATGGGAAGCACCAAGTAAATGCTTCAAGAAATATTCATGGCCTTTTCCAGAGCTGGAAATCAAGTTCGCTCTCCAGACAAATAAGTTTCTCGGAAAGTTTACGGGATTATCCGGGTCTTCAATTGCAAATTCCAAGTTTTTATCTTTTAATTGCCGGGCTACATAGTTTCCAATTTGTTCCGGTGTTTCATTTCCTGCTGCGTATGCTTCGTTGTATAAATCAATCCCATTTTTATTAAAGGTTGGGTACGACGGAAGCCAGCCTAAACGTGCTGCCAATACATTGTAATCTGCCGGATGATCATATCTTGCCTTATCAACCGTTGGACTTGCCAGCTCGTTAATTGATGTTTCTTCATAACGCCATTGGTCCGTTGCAAAATAGAAGAAAGAAGTACCATTTTGCAATCTTGCAGGTCCGCCCCAGTCTTTTGCTGATTGGACCGTTGTCCAGCCTTCTACAGGACGTAATTTTTCCTGGCCGACATAGTGTGCCCAGCCGCCGCCATTGACCCCTTGCGCTCCGACCATCAGAACAAGGTTAACAACAGCTCTGTAAATCGTATCGGAATGGTACCAATGGTTGATTCCGGCTCCCATAATAATCATGGAACGTCCCTTTGTATCAATGGCATTTTGAGCAAATTCACGAGCAATTTTAATCACTAAGTTGCGGTCCACTCCGGTAATCTGTTCCTGCCACGCAGGTGAAAACGGCGCAATCTCATCATAGGACGCAGCCGCTTCCTCGCCCAGTCCGCGGTCGATTCCGTAGTTGGCAAGCATTAAATCATACACCGTTGCAATATATTCTGTCTCGCCATTTATCTGGATTCGTTTTACAGGTACGGTACGAGGAAGTACTTTCTTTGTCTCTGCATCAAAGTACGGCATATCTACAGAAACGACTTCATCCTCCCTGTCAAGAAAACTTAAAACCGGCTCAATTTTTTCGTTGGTTCTTTCATCAAATAGTTTTAAATTCCAGTTTCCTTTTTCGTCCCAGCGAGATCCCATCGTGCCATGCGGGATGGAAAAATCCCCGGTAAGGTCGTTGTACATCGCTGGTTTCCATTCATTGTTCTCTGATTCTATTCCAAGGTCTTTTGCATGTAAAAAGCGATCCGCTGTGAACCTCCCATTTTCCTTTTTCAAACGTACGGAAAATGGGAAATCTGTATATTGCTTCGCGTAGTCTTCAAAATAAGGCGTTTTATTTTTATCATAAAATTCATTTAAAATAACATGCCCCATCGCCATCGCAACTGCGCCATCCGTGCCTTGTTTTACCGACAGCCAGTCATCCGAGAATTTAGTGGATTCTGCATAATCCGGACTTACCGAGATGACTTTGGTGCCTTTATACCTTGCTTCCACTAAAAAGTGCGCATCAGGTGTACGAGTTAATGGAACATTCGAACCCCAGGTAATAATATAGCTTGAATTAAACCAGTCAGAGCTTTCCGGCACATCTGTCTGGTCTCCCCAAATCTGTGGAGAAGCTGGCGGTAAGTCTGCATACCAATCATAGAAACTCAGCATTTGACCGCCGAGAAGGTGCATGAAACGGCTGCCTGATGCATAACTGATCATGGACATGGCAGGAATAGGAGAAAATCCAACATTTCGATCCGGTCCATATTTGATGGCAGTATACAGACAGGAGGCTGCAACCAGTTTGTTTACCTCTCCCCAATCTGCACGTGCGAGGCCGCCTTTTCCTCTTGCTTGTTTATAAGATGCCGCCTTTTCTTTATCTTCTACAATGCTTTTCCAAGCTTCTAATGGATTATCATGCGTTTGTAATGCCTCTCTCCATAGCGTGAGTAATTTTTTTCTTACATAAGGATATTTCACACGTAAAGGGCTATAAATGTACCACGAAAAACTGGCTCCTCTAGGGCAGCCGCGAGGTTCAAATTCTGGCATATCCGGACCAGTTGTCGGATAATCCAACGCTTGCCCTTCCCATGTCACGATGCCGTCTTTTACATAGATGTTCCAGCTGCATGATCCTGTGCAGTTAACCCCATGGGTAGAACGAATAACGGTGTCATGCTGCCACCTTCTTCTATAAACATTTTCCCAATCACGGTTTCCTTCTTGCAGTTGACTATGGTTATTGGAATATTTCTCTTTCGGCTTTAAGTAATTCAATCTTTGCCAAAGCGGAGATGGTTTCTTCGCCATCTAAATCCCTCCTAATGGAATTGCTAATCAATCTATGACCTATTAAATCATTTCTTATTTCTGTCCGTTGTGAAAAACATCACACGTAGGCCAGAAATTAAAAATGCAGTCAAATGGATAGCATTTTGCTTGCCGCCAGGCGCTTGAAAAAGTCTGCTATTACTGCCCAAATGAAGCTCCAGCAAAAAATCTTCTTTCTGTCTTCAAAAAAATGACACAAATCATGTGATTTATTTCACTACGTATTTGTTAAAGAAAGATTAAAATTTTCAACGTAATCAAATGAATGGAATTGGAAGCATCGAAAAAACAAATGAAAGAATTACCTCGTCATGGAAGGAGAATAAAAATGAAAAAACCTGGATTACAATTAATCTTGCAGACTTCAAATCTATTTATAGGATTTATGGTGTGGGTACTGATTTCATCGCTCATGCCATACATTACAATGGATATTTCATTAACATCCGGCCAAGCATCTATTATTACGGCCATCCCTGTTATTTTGGGATCTTTACTGCGTATTCCAATTGGTTTTTATGCCGATCGTTTTGGGGCACGAATTATTTTTCTCATTAGCTTTTTGATTTTACTATTCCCTGTTTTCTTCTTGAGCATTGCCGACTCTTTCGCAGATTTGGTCATTGGCGGCTTACTATTGGGGATAGGCGGAGCGGTATTCTCCATCGGAGTAACATCCCTTCCAAAATATTATCCAAAGGAAAAACATGGGTTTATCAATGGCGTATATGGGATTGGTAACGTTGGTACAGCAATTACATCCTTTGGCGCACCTGTACTCGCTGGAGCAATTGGATGGCAAGGAACCATACGTATCTTTCTGATTATCTTACTTTTATTTGCCGCACTTGTTTTTATCCTTGGTGACCGTTCAGAAGAAAAAGTGAAGAAATCGATGGCGGAACAAATTAAAGGTGTATATAAAAATACAACCTTATGGTTCCTAAGCCTATTTTATTTCATTACATTTGGTGCTTTTGTTGCTTTCACCATGTTTCTGCCAAGCTTTTTAGTAGATAACTTCAGTTTAGAACCGGTAGACGCTGGCGTTCGAACTGCTATCTTTATTGTGATTGCTACAGCATTAAGACCAATTGGGGGTTTATTGGCTGATAAATTCAATGCTTTCATTATTTTAATGTTTGTATTCATTGGGGTAGCCTTCTCAGGCATCCTATTATCCTTCTCACCAGGCATCACATGGTATACCGTTGGGGCATTGGCCGTTGCGGTAACCGTAGGGATTGGAAATGGGACTGTCTTTAAGTTAGTTCCCTTATATTTTTCCAAGCAAGCTGGAATCGTCAATGGGATTGTTTCTGCGATGGGTGGATTAGGCGGTTTCTTCCCTCCATTACTATTAACTGGTGTAGCTAATCTCACTGGACATCATGCGATTGCATTTATGTTAATGTCTGAATTTGCTATCGTCAGCTTTATCATCGTTATATTTATGTATTATCAAGATCGGGTAAGTGTGGAAGGAAAAATCATTGAAGGCGTTGCGGAGGGCATGATGATAACGAATAAAAATAAAGTCATTCAGCATATCAATCCTGCTTTCACAAGAATTACTGGCTACCATCAAGAAGAAGTCATTGGCAAAACCCCTAAGGTGATTAGTTCTGGAAAGCATGATAAAGCATTTTATAAAGACATGTGGGAATCCATTAATAACAAAGGATTCTGGCAAGGAGAAATCCAAAATCAGCGAAAAAATGGAGAAGTATATAAAGAGCTGCTTACCATCAGTCCTGTTAAAAATAATGTTGGTGAAATAATACAGTATGTCGGCGTGTTTAATGATATTTCTAATATGAAGCAATCTTCTATAAGCTGAAAAAATCCCTTGGTTTCCTGTTCAATCATGAAAACCAAGGGATTTTTTCCGTCTATTCTCATTGCCCTTTTTCCAATACCCTCTTCCCAACAAGAACCGAATGCACGCAATCTCCAGTCTTTGCAAAATAAATCCGCTCTCCGGTTTCCGCGATAAAACCATTTTCAGATAGCGGGTAAAAGCATGTGATTTGTTCATTCCGATTCAAATAAAGCAAATCATCCTGTATCGAAACGGAAGCTTTATCCCCTTCTCCTGATTGATACCCGCCGGAAAACAGGCTTAAATTCAATGTTTTTCCGGATAACACATCATCTTTCTTGAAAGGATTCTCCGCTGATATCCCTAAAAGAATATGTAGTGCAGAAACCAATATCTTTTCAGCCGGTACATCTGCCATATTGATTAAAATGGAAGCAGCTATTCCTTTTTCCTTAATGATTTGAAAGTTGGAGGAAACTCCCTTTATGCTGCCGCCATGTCCAAATCGGGTGTGTCCCCCAATCGGATTTATTTCTATCCCAAAGCCGTAATCACCGGCATTTGGCAATGAATAAGCGGAGGAGGTCATTTTTTCAATTTTCCCCTCTGAAATAAGTTGCTTGTCTTGAATCCTGCCACTTAACCGAAGCAGTTCTGCATACTTCATTACATCGCCAGCCGAAGCCTTCCAGGAGCCGTTCGTGTAAATAGCCCCAACATCCCACCAGGCTGGCGAATGAAAAATACCCGACTGCTTTTCTTGATAGGCATATAATTCCGTTACATTTTCTTTGTTAATAATGGATTCAGTCAGAAAAAAGGAATTCTTTAGCCGCAGCGGGGAAAATAATTTCCTCTCCACATAATCGATAAACGTCATTCCGCTCGCCAATTCAATGATTTTTTGCAGCATCCCATATCCTTCATTAGAGTAATTAAACACGGTTCCAGGAGGACCTAACAATGCAAAGTCCATCCTGCTTATTTGTTCAATCAATTCATCCGCCGTTTGAATGGCAGAGCTCTCCTCCCCCAGCCATTTTCCAAATAAAAAATCACCATCCGGATCCTTCCTAATGCTATTCATACGGGCGTGATGAATAGAGGGCAGTCCCGGTAAACCGCTGGTGTGGGACATAAGGTGTCTAATCTCCAGCTGTTTCAAGTAATCCTCTCTTGGCAATTTCAAATTGGGAAGCCATTCGATTACTTTATCACTGCTATGTAATCTGCCTTCTTCCTCCAGTTTCATAACCATCAGACATGTCAGGGATTTGGTGATGGACGCCAGGCCGAATATTGTATCCTTTGTAACAGGTAGCCCTTCTTCCATGTTTCTGTATCCATAATAGTTTTCATAAATGCTGTTGCCATGTTGATAGATAGTTAGTGCCATGCCGGGGATTTTTAGCTCTTTACATGTTTGATTGATTTCATTATCTAGTTCTTTTTGCGTAGATTTGGGTAACATGGTTCGAACCTCCTTCACTATATAAAAACACCCCAAACGTCAGTTGCTTGCTCTCACATTTGAGGTGTTGTATCTAAACAGAATCCTTTTGTAATTAATACAGGTATTTCTAAATACTAAAAATCATTCAAACAGAACACTGACAGAAGCATTGTTATGAACTCTCAGCACGGCATCAGCTAATAATGGCGCAATGGTCAAGGATGTGATTTTATTGATTTGTTTCTCCTCTGGCAGATAAATCGAATTGGTAATCACCAGCTCCTTGATGATCGAGGATTCAATCCGCTCCACTGCCGGCCCCGATAAAACAGGATGTGTACAGCAAGCATATATTTCTTCCGCTCCTCTATCAACCAGCGCATCAGCAGCCGATATAAGCGTTCCGGCAGTATCAATCAAATCATCGATAAGGATGACCTTTTTCCCTGCAACATCACCAATCACATTCATTACCTGCGACACATTCGGTTTGGGACGCCGTTTATCTATGAGCGCAATAGGCGCATCTAATATCGTTGCCATCTTTCTGGCACGACCTACGCCCCCATTATCCGGCGCAACAACAATAACCTCTTCCGTCGGTAATTTCTTTTTAAAATACTCCGCTAATACAGATACTCCCATAAGCTGGTCTACCGTCAGATCGAAAAAACCTTGTATTTGCCGCGCGTGCAAATCTAATGTGATTATTCTGGAGGCCCCTGCTGTTTCGATTAAATCAGCAATCAATTTGGCAGTAATCGGCTCTCTGGCCCGCGCCTTCCGATCTTGCCGCGCATAACCGTAATACGGGATGACCACATTGATGGATTCAGCTGAAGCTCTTTTCATCGCATCAATCATAATTAATAGTTCCATGATATGCTCATTTGCCGGTTCGGAAGTAGATTGGATCAGATATACTTCGCATCCTCTGATACTTTCTTCAATATTGATTTGAATTTCACCATCACTAAAGTGTTTTACAGAGCTTTTCCCAAGAGGAACATTTAAAATATCAGCGATCTCTTTAGCTAAGGTATAATGTGAATTCAATGAAAATAACCTTAATTTCGGACTACATTTCATTTTTTCAGCCTCCTGAATAATCCATCTCCGTTCACTGGAATAATCGCTTTTCTTCAACCAGCTTACGTGTACGATTATAATAAGTTATATTTATATTAAATCCTTTTGCTCGCTCTATCAAGGATTTCTGACATGCTTCTTCTTAATTATCTTTAAATTTTGATTTATTTGTAGGTTAGATAGTTATTCGCATTGATACTGCTGATTTTAAGTTTTAAATAATTTAAATTACTAAATCTCATTTATGTAGTATGTAGAATGAATAAACCATTTTATTATAATAGGATAGAAGTCAACACAGGAATATTAAATAAAGAGGCCCCCTTAATGAAAGGAGCCTCATATTTTTATCTTCTATCAATTATTTTCCGTAACTTGGTTCATTTTTTGATTAAATCAGTCAGTTATTCTAAATCAAATTAATGAATCTTCCCCTTTTTCCTGTGCAACTAATTTTTTATCATACATTTTGAAGAACGGATACCAGATTATAGACGCAACTACTAAGCCGATTAGTGCAACAACAAGAGCCATAAAGTCCCCTGTACTAATGAATGCACCTACCCCTGGAGGTGTAGGCCATGGCATCAACGCAACAATCGGATTAACGATTCCTATGCTAAGTGCCCAATAACCGATAGACGCAGCAACCATTGGTGCTAAAAAGAATGGAATAGCCATAAATGGGTTATATATAACTGGTAATCCAAATAAAATTGGTTCATTAATATTAAATAATCCCGGAACAAGGGATGTTTTACCCAATACGCTTAATTGCTTCGATTTAGCTAGAAATGCCATAAATACACATAAACCTAAAGTCGCTCCAGCACCACCTAAAAGAATAAATGCTGTTTGGAATTCACCTGCATATGGAATATTTGCTCCGCCAATATTTGCCTGCATATTATTCAGCCAAATTGGTGTCAAGAGTCCTCCTATAATCGTTGATCCATGTATACCTACAATCCATAATGTATGAAGGATGAAAGTAATCACCATCATACCTAGCCAGCTGCCAGTTAAATTCGTCACAAATCCAAATGGAATTTGTATTAATTTAAATATATCTGTTCCCATTAGAACCAATATACCGTTAAGGATAAGAACAACAAAAGCAGTGACAAATGCTGGTATTAAAGCTGTGAATGATCTGCTTACGCCTTCCGGAACTTGCTCAGGCATTTTTATGATCCAATTCTTTTTTACACATAGTCTGTATAATTGTACAGCCAAGATTGCCATAATTATCGCTGAAAATACCCCTGTAGCATCTAAACGAGCAAGCCCTTCATCTATTATTTCCCATCCACCTATGATTGTGGTATCCTCGTTAATAATATTTACAAGAGCCATTTCACCATTTTCCCAGACTAACTGGGGAATTGTCATAAATAAAGCGAAAATGGATAATAAACCACCATTTAAAGGACTTAAATTCAATTCTTCTTCTTCCGCAAATATTTTTGTATACTCATATCCGATAGTAAAGCCAAAATATAATGCTAACAAACCAATTGTTGTTTTATTTGCCAACATATACAAAGCTTCAAATCTAAAGAACGTATTGTCAAAAAAACTTTGCAAAAACGGGAATGTTTCAGGAAGTATGTTGAAAACAAGAAACATCGAACCTACAATGACGAATGGAATAGCAGCCATACCTGCGGCCATTATAGCACGCACAAAACGCCAGGAAGCCACTTTCCCCATCGGACCCATTAGATATTTTTCCAAAAAAGCAAATACTTTTCCTTCTGACTCTGCCATGGAAATCCCTCTTTCTATTATAAATTAATAGCTTCTTCATATTCTTTGATACGTTTAAAATGCTGATCCTTGTTATACTTAATGTTATATAAACGATAGATCACAAATGCACTTAACAATATCCCCATACCTAAAATGACTAATACTAGTATTTTTGAGTCCTCCTGCACCACTAGAAACGGGTATAATTGACGGAATGTCGCAGAGAATAATGTTGGCACAATCAATAGCAGGTTTGTGCTTAGTAAAATAACAAAACTGTACTTTGTATATTTAGCATGATTAGTATGAGAACTGTATATTTTCACCTGTTCTACCATACTGATAACAATTGCTATAATTAAAATCAATGGGATAAAATAAAGCGAAGAATCACTTATCAGCAATGAAATTAGCCAGTATATATTTGTGAAAAGAAAAAATGCAGTTATATATCTGACAAGTAAGTATCTATTAAAATACATGGATTTGATACTTGTTTCTTTCCTATTTTTTTCTACTAGTTCCATTCCATTGGTTTTCATATGCAAATCCCTCATTTATCTATTTTTGCAATTCTTTCATATAAAGACAGCATTTCTAAAGCAACCTCTCTCAGCGTCATTGTGGTCATTAAATGGTCTTGAGCATGAACCATAATAACATCAACATTGATATTCTCTCCCGACGAGTATTGCTGTAATAAGGATGATTGTGTTTGATGTGCTGATAACAAATCATCGTTGGCTTCTTCCAGTTTGCTTGCTGCACTTTCAAATTCGTTATTTCTCATTAATTCAAAGGCGTTGTGAATCAATGTTCTGGAAGATCCACTATGCAAAATAATATTAAAAGCAACGTTTTGAATTTGATCTTGTTCCATCCGTTTCTTCCTTTCTTCTACCTCTCGTTGAAGCAGGTATAAAATAATTTCATACCAGACGGGACTGAAAAATAAATGTAATTCTTAGTCATGAGTCTCATTTGCTGTAATGCAAGTAAGGGTATACTTTAATTGGATCGAACACTTTATAAAGAACAACCTGCCCCGTCTGATGAACTAACCCTGCTATTCTTGGATGAGTTATTCTTCTAAAACAAACCACTAAAATATAGATATCAATTTTTATCCATATATTCCTGTTATTCTGGAAGCTCTTCTAAAATTAAATTCGCTAACTTCTCGATGCCCATAGGAATTGGTACATATGCCTGCGGCGGGATGTTTACAACAGGTTTTCCAGCGCGATCGCCAGCACCTTTAAGCTGTTTATAGTACATCTTTGTTTGTGGACTTACTAAAAATAAATCGTACTTCCCCTCATCAATCATTTTCTGGCCTTCATTGGTAGAAGTAGCATCTACTTGAATTTCTTCTCCTTTCTCCTTTAGAAAATCAGTTGATTTTCTTGCTAATAAAGAAGATGACATGCCACCTGCGCAAATAATTAAAACATTTTTCATACTTCATTCCTCCGTGAATTTTACTTTTTTTTACATAAAATGATTCATTACTTCAAATTCTCACCATTTGAAGCGATAACTTCTTTAAACCAGTAAAAAGAATCCTTCCGATAACGTTCTAGCGTACCATTATCGTCATTGTCTTTATCAACATAGATAAAGCCATATCTTTTTTTCATTTCTCCTGTACTGGCAGATACTAAATCAATACACCCCCATGGCGTATAACCCATCAGGTTAACCCCATCTTCATATACTGCTTTTATCATCTGCTCTATGTGAGTGCGTAGATAGTTAATGCGATAATCATCTCGGATTCTTCCATCATCATCAAACTCATCTACAGCCCCCAGCCCATTTTCTACAATGAATAAAGGCAAATGATACATATCAGTGAACCAATTCAACGCATAACGCAGTCCTTCTGGATCAATAGCCCAACCCCAATCAGATGTTTCAATATATTCATTTCTTACGAGATCCTTAGACTCGTTGTAATCATATGTTTCATCTGATTCGTTATGGCTAATCGCAAATGACATATAATAACTTAAACCAATATAATCGACTGTACCTTTCTTTAAGACCTCTAAATCTTTTTCAGTTATATCTAAATTAAATTTCTTACGTTCAAAATACCTCTTCATGTGTCCCGGGTATTCCCCGTGAACATGAACATCTGTAAAGTAATAACGCTTTTGCATTGCTTTTTGCGCCTTTAGAATATCCTTAGGATGAGAAGTTGATGGATAAATTGGACACATCGCAATCATACATCCAATCTGGAAATCCGGATTAATTTCATGACCAACCGTTACTGCTCTTGCGCTTGCAACAAGCTCATAATGAGCAGCTTGATACATGATTTTTTCGCGATTTTCGCCTTCTTCATATTTGATACCAGAATTGGTGAATGGAGCAAAATCATCATGGAAATTTGCCTGATTATTGATTTCATTAAACGTCATCCAATAGGTCACTTTATCCTTATATCGCTCAAAACACACTCGGGCAAATTCCTCGAAAAAATCAATGAGTTTGCGGTTTCTAAACCCGCCATATTCCGTAACTAAATAATAAGGCATTTCAAAATGAGAAAGTGTAATAACTGGTTCAATTCCATACTTCAAACACTCATCAAATAAATCATCGTAAAACTTTAATCCTTCTTCATTTGGCTCTGTTTCATCCCCGTTTGGAAAAATGCGTGACCAAGCTATAGAAGTACGAAAACACTTAAAACCCATCTCAGCGAATAATTGAATATCTTCTTTATATCGATGATAAAAATCTATCGCCTCATGATTGGGATAATTTTTACCTTCTATTACTCCATCTGTAATTTCACGAGGCACACCGTGAGCACCCTTTGTCATAACGTCAGCAACGCTTGCCCCCTTGCCGCCTTCATTCCAGGCACCTTCCAATTGATGTGCAGCAACCGCTCCACCCCATAAGAACCCATCAGGTAGTTTAGACATTTATAATCTGCTCCTTTCTATCATCCTGATTAAATCGCTTTCATTTCTGTACTAAAAATTTACCTTACAGCAATCCCACAATTAACCTTTATTCAAGTTTTAATACTTCATTTACTATCAACTTTCTATGCCTTCATCTTAAATTAAAAACGTTTTCATCTGTAGAGGATGTTTTTCGGTTGGCAACGGAAATAAGTTAAAAACTATCAAAAAAAAGAGGTAAGGTGTAGAGTTGTTCTACATCTTATCTCCTTTTTATACCTTGGTCATTACTTTTTTCACTTCAGCATATGTTTCGCACTGCAATAATTTTTGCACTATTAGTCGATTATCCAATAACTTTACTAATACATCATACATTGGCTTTAAGTCATCCATCTTATTATGTGTACTGATATTTAATAAACAGATCAACTGTACAGGCTTATCTCCCCATAGAATAGAATCTTTTAAGGTAACAATAGACCAAAAGGTTTCATCCGTTTGCGGGTTCATCGGATGCGGAATGGCTACCAAGTTACCAAAGCTGGTAGGAGAATATTCCTCACGTTCTAAAACAGAATGGATAAAATTTGTATTTACCATTTCAGCTTCCAACAGCTTATTTCCTAAAAACGTAATAACTTCTTCTTTGGAGGAAAAATCCATTTTTAAGTACGTAAAGGCTTCGCGCATGTATCTTTCTATCATTTCAAAATCATTGTGTACTAATTTTTCTATTTTACTTACATCCTGTTGCCCTAGCAATGTGCTTACTTGAATAACTGGAATAGGTAATTTTTCAGGAATAGGAATCGTGCTGATAATAAAATCTATATTATGCAGCGTTTGATTTTTCAAATTATAGTACTCTGTCGTACCTAAGATATTTAAATCATCATGAAATCTATCTTTTAATTTCAATAAAAGTAATTGTGCTGTTCCTAAACCAGAAGCGCAGACTATTAAACAGCGTTTTTTATTCTTTTCGCTCTTTTCCTGTCTCTCCAATGCTGCCTCAAGATGGAGTGCGATATATCCTATTTCGTTTTCATCAATGGTTATATTCATATTTTCTTTAATCACATCTTTGCCAATAGTTAAAGCTGCTTCGTAAGAAAAAGGATATTTATTTTTAATTTCCTCCAGTAATGGATTTCTTAAATTCATTTGATATTTATACCTATTTATTGCTGGTTTTAAATGTAAACTTAATCCCAATAATAATTCTTCATCTCGAGAAAGATTCAATGAATAAGCACTATCTATTCGTTCCAGAATAATTTTGGTTAGTTGCTGGATATCCTCATCCAGTATTGTTTTTATTTCTTCTATTTCCGAATCGGAATGTGTCTTCTTCGTTCCTTGTAAATGAATCGCTAAATAAGCTGTTTCATTCACGGAAAAAGATACATTTAGTTTTTGTTCTATCTCTGATACAATCTCTTTTGCAATTGTATATTCTTTTTTATTAGTGATTTTACCTAATTCTTCTTGATACATCTCAACGACTTCTTTTTCGCGAATCCGCTTACAAGCTATGGCGATATGTGTGATTAAATTATGTAAACTGACATCAGTGATAACCGTTTTGTATTTTCTCAATTTAGATAGGATACTATCCCGAATCCACTCCATTTCATTTTTTGGTAATATCGCCATCCAATCGGACGCCTGATCAACCAAATTTGTCTTTTGATTGAAAATGTACTCAGAAATGCAAAAACGTATTTTCATTTCATCCCCATAAACTTTAATTCCATAACCGGGTTTTTGGTCTAAAAACAAATGATAATTTTCCAATACCTGACGAACACTATTTAAATCACTTTGCAATGTCGAGCGGCTAATAAACAGCTCGTCCGCAAGATCATCCATTTTAATATAGGCGGATTGCAATAATAATTTTTCCATTAAGAACTGGATGCGATCCTCTGGCTCAGTTGGGATAACCTGATTATCTTTTTCAGTTGTTTGTTTTAGAAAATGCTTAAATTTATTTTCATCAATAATATTTATCCGATACCCTTTTCCACGATGTGATTCTATGGATGCCGTATCATTATTTAATAATTTACTTAATTCCTTCATGTCATTCTGAATCGTTTTCGAACTAACTTGAAGAACAGCAGCTAGCTCAGCGCTAGTTTGTAATTCATCCGTTGTCAGTAACTGCTGGATAATTTGTTGCAGGCGGCTATTCATTTTATTCATTCTCCTTAAGTGATAACAATTTTTATTAATCAGTATAGAATAGATAATTTTAAATGACAATTTCCCTTCTAACTTTTCCAGGGTCATTATGTATTTACTTTATGCCTTTTATTTCATTGCTTCCACAAAAGCACTTATAGATATTCCTGCTTACATACTAATAAAATTTTTCTTCTTCGTAGTTTATCAACAAATAATTTTATGATAAATATTTATGTTTATCAGGCTGATATAAAGCTCTTCATCTAATATATTAGTTAGTAATAATTGATGCTAGTATAGTTTCATGGACACAACCTAGTTAAGTTTTTAAGAAATTGACAATACTAATAACGAAGGGTTGTGTCCATATGGGAAACAAAAATAATGGCAAAAAATATAATGAAGATTTTAAAAAGATGATTGTTGATCTTTATAATACTGGCAGCTCAGCTAGAGATTTAAGTAACGAATATGGCGTTTCTGAAGTAACTATATATGCTTGGGTCAAGAGATATTCTCCTATAAAAACAGAAGATGGTTCAACGGTTACTCCAGATGAAATGGTTAAAATGAAAAAACAAATGCTCCGTCTTCAGGAGGAGAATGACATCTTAAAAAAGGCTATGGCCATATTCGCGAAAAAATAAGTCTTTCTGAGCTGACAACGATGATAGAAAAACATTCCAATCACCATTCGATCCAAATGCTTTGTGATGTATTACATGTTCCTAGAAGTACGTATTACGATACATTAAATAAAACCGAATCAAATCGCAAAAAGGAAAATAAAATGTTGACCCAAGAAATTAAACGCATTTATACAGAAAGCAAACAGCGTTATGGTGCACCTAAAATCCATTATATTCTCCAAACAAAAGGTTTTCGGGTGAGTCTTAAACGTGTGCAGCGTCTGATGAAAGAAGCTGGTATTCGCTCCATTGTGATGAAGAAATTCAGACCAACACCAAGCAAAGAAACAATCATAGAGCGTGAAAATATCTTGAAACGAGACTTTTCAACAACCACGATGAATGAAAAATGGGTTGGAGATATTACGTATATCAACACATTAAAAGATGGCTGGTGTTACTTGGCTTCCGTTATGGATTTACACACAAAGAAGATAGTTGGATACGCTTTTTCACGATCCATGACAACCAATTTAATTTCAAGAGCTTTAGAAAATGCTTATCAAACTCAACAACCACAAGACGGATTAGTCTTTCATTCGGATTTAGGTTCCCAATATACCAGTGATGAATTTGCAAAAATGATTGATTCTTATCATATGACACATTCCTTTAGTCATAAGGGTTGTCCATACGACAATGCCTGCATCGAATCGTTTCATGCGATTTTGAAAAAAGAAGAAGTCAATCATGTAAGCTATATCAATTTTTATTCCGCTAAAGTAGCGTTATTCCAATATATTGAAGGGTGGTATAACCGCAAAAGAATACATGGAAGTATCCATTATCAAACACCACAAAAGCTAGAAAATAAGATAAAGGCAAGTGCGGCATAACGCAACACTTGATCCAGTGCACGGCTTTACATGGAGTGGCGGGCATGATAGCCTCTCGTGCAAAGCCAGTAACGTTTTAAATAAGCTGGTTTCCTGGCTTAGCAATCATGCCCGCAGAGGCTTCATGTCAAGCCCCCAGCGTTTTCCGGGAATCAGAATGAGAAAGCAGATTTTGACTTAACTATGTTGTGTCCGAAATATTGACATAGATCCAAATTTCCGTAAATAACCAATTTAAACTAAAAAATCCTATATATTGAATAAACCAGATAATTTTCCGGTCACGTTCAATATATAGGAAAATAATACATAGACCCTGTCATTTCAATCATTATACATGCAGCAGCCATTACTGATAGAAAAACATTTCCCTTTACCCCGTCACAGGATAACGAACTTCTCTTGTTCTTTTTGACTGATACCATTGATAGCACAAAATAATAATAATTACGATATCAACAGCGTCCCCGCCATAATACATCAACATGCCCCCGGCTTCAGCCTCCGCTCTGGGTACCCCTTCTGGAGGATAAGCATAAATGACTTTGGAAAGAATCTTATGTCCTGCTAAAGCAAGTATCAATACCAAAGAACGATAGATATAACTGTATCGATACGGAATCGGGTCAATATATAACAGTGTAGCCGCAAAAAAGTATCCAGCTAGAAAAACATGCAGGTGGACAAGCACATGAACCCACATGATTGTCTCCATCATACTGTACAAACCCGTCATATAAAGCAGCCAAAGTCCGCCTATATTTAATACTGCAGGAACAATTGGATTGGAGAGAAAATGGAAAAACGGACTTCTTAGTACAGCAGTTACTTTTTTAGCATAACGTGTCGGCAGTGTTCGCAGAAGCAGTGTCATTGGTGCAGCCAGTACCATGAATAACGGGCCGAGCATGCCTAAAAGCAAGTGGCCAAACATATGCATGGTAAAATTCTGATGCGCGATAGAAGCTAACGGATTTACAACGGTGATAATGCACAAAACACTTCCTGCTGTCCATAAAACTGTGCGGTATATAGGCCATGCCTTATTCTGTCTTTTTGAAAAAATAACTGCAGTAATGTAAAGCAATAGGCCAATGATAAAAGGGACGCTTAAAAATATTTGTGTAACAGCATCAATCGAGTGAGCAGTATGCGCCATATTTTCATGCTGATGCCCCATCATCCCGGCTCACCCTTGTGCAGCTTTAGCTGTTTCTGTGTTTGATAAACGACGGTTCCTCCGGCGATTACCATTATTCCAGCAAGAATATTCCATGTTAAATCATAGGGAAGCAGGTTTACGCCATAACGAATCTGGTGCAGCTGCATCAGTTTATGCTGAACGATACCATCATACAAATTAAACACACCAGCCCCCAGCGTCATACCGCCTAGCCACCGCTTTTTCCACCAAGCTCCCCGCCGCCTTAAATCAGCCAGCATAAAAAGCGCGCCGACAGTTGCAAACCAGCTAAATGCGTGAAACAGCCCATCGGAAATAAGACCAATTTCTGTAGTCGAACGATCATAAAAATGATGCCAGTGAAGCAATTGGTGAAAAATAGCTTCGTCAATAAAAGCAACCATCCCAAGCCCAAATAAAAAACCAGATAAAACGTTTCTGCCTGAATAGCTGAACTGTTCTTGCGTCAGTTCTTTTTTCATTATAGAAACCTCCTCTATTGGATAAAAAGCTGAAACAATGTGAATCCACAAGATTTATGACAACATTTTCAAATTAATTTTCACTCTTCCCATGAAGTTTCTTATTAAAATAGAAATATAACGTACAGACTTTCCTGAAGTCCTTCTTTCTTTTAAATAGTCATTCCCATTTCTTTTTTTTGGTAAACAGATTTTTATAATTGGATGGGGGTGGTAATTCTTTATTTGATGTACGTTTATAATGTTTTGTTTTTCTGTAGAGACAGCTGGGATCTCAAGAAAAGAAAGCCTAGACGGATTTAACAACCATTTTGATAATACTATTCATCAGATTTACCGATTTTTATATCCCCCTTTTATTCCAATGTGTGTTTATAAAATTTTTTCTAAGCTCTTTTCATCTGTGTCATCTTGTTGTTTTATCGTAAAATTGGTATGCTAATATATACTAGCTTGACGCGGGGTCACGGATAATTAAGAAAGTAGCGTAATATTCATGAATACCTGATTTAGTAATACATGTGAATAACTACAAATATTGATGGTGATATGATGGAAAACGTGATAAATAAATTAAAGAAGAACATTGTAAATCTCACGAATTCGGAAAGAAAAGTTGCTGACTACATAATTAAAAATTCATCAGAAGTTTCTTTTGATACAATCAATCAATTAGCAAAAAAGGTCGGAACGAGTACAACTACAATAATGAGATTCACGAGTAAATTGGGATATGTGGGATATTCAGAATTTCAACATGATTTGCAAGATAATTTAAGAGATAAGGCATCTCCTCACGCCCGATTAGAATCTAATCTAAAAAATGTAGAAGAAGGAGAACTCTGGGCACAAACAATTGATTATTATATTAATCAGTTAAGAACGCTTAGCAGCCACGTTGATAAGGCCTTATTGGATGATATTGTTCAATTGATAACGCAAGCCAGACATGTCTATTGTACCTGCGTGCGCAGCGGGCTTCCTGTCGGCCAGTTTTTAACTCAGAACGTAAATCGAATTAAAGGAAATTGCAGGCTTATGGTAGCGGATACGTCAGATTGGGTAGATGAAGTGGTTTCCATGGACGAAGATGATTTACTTATTGCCATAAGTTTTCCGAGATACGCAAAACGGATTAATGATTTTATAAAAACGGCTAAAGCAAGAGGTGTTAAAATAGTTACAATTACAGATAATTATTCTTCTCCAATTGTTGACTATGCTGATGTAGTCATAACATGTGATGCAAATAGTTTAGCATTTCATAATTCACCGATTGCAGCAGCTGTAGCTGTAGACTACATCATAAACGCATTAGCTATTCAAGCATCTAATAGAGATTCAGATCGCTTAGATAAAGTCGATGAAATTCTTAAAAGTATCCATTACCATGCTAAGGATTAGCAATTCATATTCTAAAGCTTTTCACACTATTTTTTATGTGGTGTGAAAAGCTTTTTTTATTTTTAAATTACTGAAAGGGTTTACACAAATGATCAGACATGCTATATTGTAATAAATATTACACTTTATATTAAAAATGTAATAAATTTTACTAAGGGGTTTTGATTATGTCTAAACAGTATAATGAGAAAGAAACGATACTCACTAAATTGAGAGAATTAAGTTCTACATTACTTGCTGACAGTATGAATTATGAGAATGTAATGGATTATCATATCAAGCCTGTAAATTATAAAGAACCGCTGGTTGGTCAAGTAAGAACCGTGTCCGTTTATCCAGGAGATAATTTATATTTACACTATGCGATTTATGAGTCTAATCCCGGCGATATACTGGTCGTGGATTGTAAGGGTTCTACTTATGCAGCATGCCTAGGTAATTTAATGGCTGCAGCAGCTGAAAAAATGGGAATAAAAGGAATAATTGTTGATGGACTAGTTAGAGATAAACAAGATTTATCGGATATGGATATACAAATATATTCTAAAGGATTTGTGCCGACTGGTCCGCGTAAAAATGGACCTGGAACCTTCGATGACACAATCAGCTGCGGGGGCATCCAAGTTCACTCAGGTGATTTTGTAATAGGTGATGAAGATGGCGTTGTCATTATTCCTCACGAAAAAATAGAAGAATCTATAATATCAGCTGAAAAAAAGCTGGCGTATGAAAACAAACGATTACAAAAGATTATGGAATTTAATTTAAACGAACAACATAATGATACTTCTGCGCTAGAGCCTGCTTGGTTAAGAGACGCAATAAAAAATAATAGTCAATAGAGATGGAGTGTTGGATTTGAATATAGGATTTATTGGATACGGTGAAGTCGGTCGTGAAATCACGAAAAGTATCAGTGAATATAACGTGGATACTATTTATGCTTTTGACCCTTTATTTCATGGATCAGAATCAAAGGATATTTCAGAAGTTACAACGTTAAGCTTTATTAATACACCTAAAGAGTTAGTCAGAAAATCTATTGATATTTTATTTGTGGCAGTTCCAGCTAACAATGCAGTAGAAGTCTGGAATTCTATAATAGATTCTTTAGACACATCCACTTTATATGTTGATTTGACAACAGCGAGTGCCGAAGAAAAAAAGACGATAGCTGAAAAGCTGGATAAAAAAGGATTAAATTTAATTGATGCAGCTATTATGGGCGCTTTAAAGGTATACGGACATAAAGTACCTATGTTAGTTAGCGGAACTAATGGGAACGAATTTGTTAATTGGGGGCAAAAATTCGATATGAATTTAACCTGCATTAGCGAAAAAGTCGGAGATGCAACAAACTTTAAATTTATCCGCAGTATTTTTACCAAAGGCCTTTCCACATTATTGTATGAAGTAATGGAGACAGCTGAAAAACTGGAACTGGAAGACGAAATACTTGATTCAATTACTTCAACAATGGACAGAGATCCGTTTGAAGAAATTGTAGAGAGATATATAAAAAGCAATGTAACGCATTCTAAACGAAGAGAAAAAGAAATGGAGAATGTAATAGAATTTATGAAAAGGAATGGCGTAGAGCCTTATATGACAAATGGTACGAAATCTAAACTTGAATATATTACACGAGCAAAATTAGATGAAAAATTAAAGTCTGAAGAAAAATTGGATTGGAAGAAAGTTATCCATGCATTAAATAGTTAACCTTAATCGAAGGAGGTTTAAAATGGGGATATTAGCATTAGTGATATTTGTTGTAATACTTATATTATGGAGTGTTAAATTAAAGAGAAATTTAGGGGAAGCTGCTTTAATAGGGTTTTTGGCAATACTACTATTAGGCGGTAAGGACGCTGTTAACTTATTTGTACAGGGAATTACGTTTGCTTCGACTTTTTCAGTATTATATGCTGCCATTGCATTTGTATTTATGGCCTATGTAATAGATAAATTAGGAATTGTAGATAAATTACTTGGGATATTAAATTCACTTGTAGGGAGACTGCCGGGGGCACCTGCCTTTATGGATGCTATCGGTTCCTCCGCTCTAGGAACCCTGTCTGGGGGAGATTCAGGGAATACCGCTGCAACTGGGTCAATTACAGGACCATGGATGATTAAAAATAAATGGAACAAAGAAATAGCTGCAACCGTCATGGTTGGTAACGGAGGAATGGCTTCTGTCCTGCCTCCTACTACATCGATGTTTATTGTTTTAGGATTTGCCCCAGTTGCAGCAGCTGTTTCTGTTGGTGAATATTATATTGCTCTCTTTATAGCCGGGGCTTATCAGTTTATTCATAGGGCAGTTATGATAACATTCTTTGTTAAAAAACAAAATATAAAAGCTTTCCCTTCTGAATCGCTTGAACCATTGAGTGTTTCGTTAAAAAAGGGATGGTCATCCATATTTATCTATTTAGGTGCAATTATTCCATTAATGCTTACTATTGGGCCTTTATCAGATAGCTTGATTAATAACCCTTCTATAGGAGAAGAAGCAATCGATAGTATTGATATTGTTGTTTGGATACCAACCCTGATGATTGCTATCGCTTTTTTATTAGGAAAGAAAGCGTTACCAAATTCCAGCCAAGAGTTCATGGAATTTATACAAAAATCCATACCTCGATTTACAGTAATTGGTGCACTTATTTTCTTTGCTGTAGCAGCAAGCGAGGTTTTAACGAAACTCGGACTCTCTGATAATATCGCACAATTTATTGATGCCCTAAATTCTCCAGCATGGTTAACATTATTACTATTGGGCATAGGAATTACGATTATAGCAGGACCTTTAACATCAACGGGTACTTTAACAGCTGTAGGTTTAGTTTCATATGAGATATTAGTTGCAAGCGGATTCTCACCTTTAATTGCTGCTGTTGCAGTGATTACATTTGCTTCAACATCAGCACAAATGCCGCCAGCTTCGGGATCAATTTATATTGCATCTGGCATAGTAGGTGCGAAGCCTGAAAAAACATTTGGTATGTTAATTCTTTATTATGCCGTTCCTGTTGTAATAATAGGATGGTTAATAGGAATGGGAATTTTACCAATTTGGGGAGGATAAAAATTGCAAAAATTTCTAGAAAAAGCTTTTATAGTAAGTCTAATACTATCCATTTTGACTGCATTGATTATGGTTTTAACACAATTGTTTGGATTAATAATTGGTAATGGAGAATTAATGATAAATGTCAGCGATTTATTACTAAGAACCGCAATTATATTAGCTGCAGTATTTTCAGGTATTGCATTTATATTGGGTTACTTTCCAAAATATAAAGGGAAATCGGATTAATCTTGACAAAGATGATGAGAAATCATTTGTGTAAATGAATTGGAATCCCAAAAATGAGGCAGGCTATCCTTAAAATCGGAGAATTTAATGAGGAAAGGAAAACCTGCCCTGTTTTAAAGAAAATATGATGAGTAAGCACCTTAGCTATATTCTGTATTAATCTTTTCTTTCATTACCACATCATCGTTCTCCTCCGCACTTCCTCTAAAACCTTCCTTGGTGCTTCCCTAACCTCAACATCATCCCCCAAGAAAAAGCAGCCAATTCACCATCTCACTAACCTCCTCCTCTTTTCTCACATCAACAAACGTGTTTAAACGCGCCCGAGTCTGGTAAGGATTAGTATAAGAAATAGAAACAGTCAGCGGATGGTACTTTTTAAATTGAGCAATCGCCTTTGGCCCCAGTTCAAGCATGAGATTAATCTCTTCTTTCTGGCTGCGCTGCTTTTCCAAAATCTTTTTCCTGCTCATCCTATGCTTAACAGGATAGGTGCGAATATCAGTAAGCTGATCTACAGGAATAATCTGTGTCTTTTCCTCCTCCAAATGGAAGCCTTCCATCAACCAGTAGCTTTTCTCCCGGTAAAGATGCAGAAGATAAATCGGATAGGATTTACACTCCTCCCCTTCCTGTACAGTAATCCATAAATAACTGTCCATAAGAATATGCTGGATAAGCTGCTCCAACATCGGATGAGGCAAATCAGACAGGTCAAGCAGATCAGGATTATTCGGGTTCGTACCTTCAAATAAGAGGATTTGATTTAAAAGCATCAGATCATCCTGTTGATTTTCAGAGATAAGACCAAGTAATTTTTCAGCCAAGGAGTGGCGACTTTTTAAATAGGGAAGCTGCTGATTTCTGGTAGCCATAAAAGCAAGAAAAAGCGCTTTTATCTCATTATCGGTAAAACGAACAGTTGGCAAGACAGAATTATTCATAACGAAATAACCTCCGTCCCTTCCAACTTCAGCAACAAGCGGCATTCCCATCGCTTCAATCTCTTTGATATCTCGAATAGCAGTAGAACGAGAAATATTAAATTCCTGCATGATTTCTGAGATGGTAAAACGAGAACGATTATTGATATAGCGCATGATGATATTGACCCGCTCCACTTTTTTCATGATATCCTCCTAAACAGTATCATTTTTTGACATAATTTAAGGATAGTATAAACTTATCAAATGAAAAGACAACACATTTGATACAATTTCTAAAAAAGGATGGTTTTAAGTATGGCAAATTATACGTTAGAAGAAAAAGACAGCTTTGTTGTATTAGGCTTTGGAACAGATCTAAAGAGTGATTATACAGATTATATGGGCATCAATCAGGAAAAAGCGGATTTCTGGAATAAAGTAAATGAGGATGGAACGCTTGATAAGTTAAAAAGCGTTGCTGAAAATGAGTCTGTTTTTATTGTGAATGAAGCGGTAAATAACAAAATGATGCATTATGTCGGTGTGCTGACAAAAGAGACTTTACCTGATGCGACAAGGGTGATTCAATTTCCTCAAGGGGAATATGTTGTTGTCAAAGGAGAAGCGGAGACAGCTGAAGTCCTGCATGAGACACTTACTGGTACGGCTTTTGGCGAGGCTCTGCCGGCAGCACAGGATGTTGCGTATGTCGGCGGACCAAATACCTCTGTTGAGATGGGACAGCGGGGCGGTAAGGTATTTGGTGAAATGTGGATTCCTGTAGTGCGGAAGTAATAGTGTTCTGACAGATTAGATTCCAAACAACCTGCCTGTGTATACAGACGGGTTGTTTGATTAATTATTACTTACCTATACAAAAGCATTCTTCTTACATTTTATCTCTACAATCTTTTTTCTTTAATCTTATCAATGTTAGTTTATAATGAGATACATTAAAACATCCCATTACTTCAAATTTTCAACAAACTCTTTATAATTTCTGGCTTTTATCAATCTCTTAACTAACGTACTATTATCAATTATCTCTCCAAGCATTTCATACATTCCCTGCAGGTCTTCCTGAGAATATTTTTTGACACATAAAAGGCAAATAAATTGTACTGGTTTATCTTTCCATTTAATCGGTTTTTCTAACGTACATATAGTTAAAAAAGTTTTCTCCGTTTTCGGAGTTATTGGATGTGGTATAGCTACTAAATTGCCGTATGAGGTAGGGGCAACCTCTTCTCTTTCATAAACTGCTTCTATAAATGTATCGTCTACGAGGCCCTTCTTAATCAATTCATTGTTAAGAAAGCTTAAAACTTCATCCATTGTTTGATACTCTTTTCGAAAAAACATTAAATTTTCATTAAAATAGGTATTTATAGATTGGCTTTTCTCCTCTACAAATTGTCCAATTTTAATTAAATCATTTTCCCCTAGAATAGCATTTACCTGAATTACCGGCACCGAAATTTCACCAGAAATCGGAATAGAACTAACAATAAAATCAATATTATTTAAATTATAATTACGTAATTTATAATACTCCGTCGTGCCAACAACATCCAGTTCTTTACCAAATTGATTTTTCAATTTATAATAAATTAATTGAGCTGTACCAAAGCCCGAAGCACAAACAATTAAACAACGCTTTGGTCCAGACATCAGCTTTCTTCTTTCTATCGCCGCCCCTATATGAAGTGCAATATAGCCGACTTCATTCTCATCTATTTCTGCTCCCATTTCTTCGCTAATTGTCAGCCCGGCTGAAATAGCTGCTTCAAATGCCAGCGGATAATTCTTTTTTATCTCTTCCAACATCGGATTGCGGATATTCATACCGTACTTATATCGATTTACTGCTGGTTTTAGATGAAGGCTTAACCCAAAAATCAATTCTTTATCGTCTTTTATTCCCAAATTAAATTCTTGATCTATTTTATCCAGCGCTCTAGAAACATAACAGAGAATATTCTCATCAATCACTTCTTCTACCGCGTTATTTGCTTGAGAAAGCATTTTTGTCCCGAGCAAATGAAGTGTAATATAAGCTACCTCAGCTTGAGGAAATGTAATCTCTAACTTTTCCTCTATTTCCTTAACAATCTCCTGAGCTACTTTATATTCCTTCTGTTTCAAAATATCCTGTACGTCCATATTATATAGTTTTACATAATGTCCACTTTTAGTTCGTTTATAGGCAATAACAATATGCACTAGCAAATTATTCAATGCAATGTCTGAAAGAGTGATTTGATGAAAATTAATTTGATTCATAATTATTTGCAAAAATACATTTAACAACTTTTGATCAAAGCTTGTTAAATGTAAATCTCCCAATTGTTCCCCCATTTCTTCCTTTCGGTCAAATATATATTCAGACATACAAAAACGAATCTTCATTTCATCCCCTTTCACCTTCAAACCATAATTCGGACGTACATCTAAGTCAATTTCATATGCAGACAGTATTACTCTCACATGCTTTAAATCATTTTGAATGGTAGACCTGCTAATATACATTTCTTCTGCTAGATCGTCTAACTTAATATAATCTTGATTAAGTAAGAGACGAATGATAATATATTTTATTCGTTCCTCAGGTGTCCGCGGAACATACTCGCCGACGGTTTGATCATGACTTGATATTTCTTTTAAAAAGTTACGAAAGTATTGTTCATCGATAACCTTCAGCTGATAACCCTTCCCTTTTAACGATTCAATCGTTCCACCATGCTCTTTTAACAAGCTAGAGAGGGCTTTCATATCTTCCCTTGTTGTTCTGACTGTGACATGATTTACGGCAGCAAGATACCTCCCTGCTACAGGAGCTTCTGCTGCCATTAATTCTCGTAATATCATTTTCATCCTATTTTCTAACATCTTTTTACTTCACCTTACTTTCGGGTGTGTAAATATATTTATTTCTTTTATATAAATTATTTTAACAATAAAGGTCCTGACTCAAACATAGAACCAGAACCTTTACCTATATTTTTTTTTAGAACCACATAGCAAACTTTAAAGTTTTCACAATCTCAATTATAAATGCCAAACAATTATCTGAGAAAAAGCGTTCCTGATTCCGTATTTAAATCCACAGAAAACATTTCAAAGTGGACACTTACAAACAATCTAAAGAAAGCGGACCGCTGCGTCGTTTTTTAATAGAGTTCTCTTACTAAAAACCATTATTTTCGGAAACCTCTTTAATCCAATGTGCACTTTTCTTCGGTGTACGTTTTTTAGTTTCTAAATCAACGGAGAAGAAACCATAACGGTTTTTATAACCATTCATCCACGACCAGTTATCCATAAAGGTCCATAAATGATATCCCTTAGCATTACATCCCTCTTGAATTGATTTATGCAGCCATTTTAAGTGTCCCTGAATAAATTCAATACGATAATCATCCTGAATTTCTCCATTTTCCAAGAATCGTGCTTCATCTTGAACTCCCATTCCATTTTCAGAGACAAAGGATTCAATGTTTCCATAGTTCTCCTTTAAGTTAATCATAATATCATAAATTCCTTTTTCGTAGATTTCCCATCCACGGTATGGGTTCATTTTTCTACCCGGCATTTCATAGTTATCGAAGAACCAGTCTGGCATAAAAGGACTATATGGATTTGGTAAATGCTCTTTCGCTTTCACACGGCGTGGTTGATAATAGTTAACACCTAGAATATCAACAGTGTTAGCTTTGACAAGTTCCTTATCACCATTTTCAGTGATGGGTAATTGACCATACTCCTTTAATATTTCAATTAATTCCTCAGGATATTCTCCCAACACAGCCGGATCTAAAAAACTACGGTTAAAAAATAAGTCTGCAATACGTGATGCTTTTATGTCAGCAGGATGTTGACTTCGCGGGTAAGATGGAGTCAGATTTAAAATGATACCTATTTTTCCATCTCTCATTCCTGAAGCACGGAAAGCCTCAACTGCTTGAGCATGAGCAATCATCGTATGATAAGCAACCTGTACTGCACGCCTTCCATCTACTATATTAGGATAATGGAAATCATAAAGATAACCGCCTTCTACTGGTACAATAGGTTCATTGAATGTAAACCATTTAGAAACACGATCACCGAACAACCGGAATGCTTCACGGGCATACATTGTATATGCATCAACAACTGATCTGCTTTCCCACCCTCCTTCTTCTTGTAACTCATATGGCATATCAAAGTGGTATAAATTCACAAAAGGTTCAATACCATTAGCAATTAATTCATCAATGACATTATTATAAAATTTCACAGCTTCGTGGTTTACTTCCCCACGTCCACCTGGGATTAGACGAGACCAAGAAATAGACAGACGAAATGTATTATGCCCAATTTCCTTCATTAATTGGATATCTTCTTTATAATGGTGGTAAAAGTCTGAGGTGGTCTCTGGTCCTACCCCTTCATAAAAACGATTGGGTTCTGTTTCATACCAATAATCCCAGATGTTTTTTCCTTTTCCATCTTTATTTGCAGCACCTTCCGTCTGTGTTGCTGATGCTGCACTTCCCCACCAAAATCCTTCCGGGAACTTGTATTGTACAGTCATGATATACCTCCTAATTATTATGATGATATAATTCAATGATCTCTGTTGCTAAATCACGAACAGTCATAGCATTCATTAAATGATCTTGTGAATGGATTAAAATAATATTGATTTCAGTACTTTTTCCATTAGCTTCTCCTTGAAGCAGGTTTGTTTGAAATTCATGTGCTTTATTTAGTTCCTCACCCGCTTCAATTAATTTACTTTCTGCTTCTTCAAAGTTTCCTTCTTTCGCTTCTTGAATGGCTTCCATTGCACTAGAGCGACCATTTCCTGCATATAAAATAATTTGAAATGCAATTTCTGTAATATTTTTCATGCACTTTCCCCTCTTTTCAATAGCTGACATCCTATATTTTATAAATAGGATTGATCCCGTTTTTACCGCTAGGACCATTTTCTTGTTAGATTAATAATTTATATTCATTTTATATATAGCGACGTACATATCCAGCATTTAGTAAATTTCACCCTCTTTCACTATGATAAAGAAGATTGCTCAATTGACAATCAGCTGGATGTTCAGTCGCAATTATATTCTTATAGCGATAATCACTTCTGCTTGTGATTCTCTTTATGCTCCAAAAAGATTGCTTTAATCCATTTTTTAATAAATAGACAATGGTGCTTTATTTTTATTTGCTGCTTTTCTTCTCATTTTCATAATAGCTTTTATCAATAATCTTAAGGAAAGGCCACCAGATTATCATTACGACTATTAAGTTAAATGCTTGCAATACTGCCCCCTGCCACGCATTTCCTGTCGCCAAGAATCCACTGAGAAGCGGCGGCGTAGTCCATGGCACAATAATTCCTGCTGGTTTTGGTACGATACCCGTTGACATCGCAAAGTACGTTATAATCGTTACAACAACTGGTGCAAGAATCCAAGGAATGAGAGATAACGGATTCATAACAATTGGCAGCCCAAAGATGATTGGTTCATTTACATTAAATATACTTGCTGGTGCACCTAGTTTGCCAAGTTCTTTCATCTGCCTGCTTCGACCTATTATTAAGATTAAAATGATAACTGCTAACGTCATACCAGTTCCGCCCATACCAACTAAGAAGGTATCAATAAACTGTTTGGTTACAACGTTTGGTATTTCTTGACCAGCTTGGAATGCTTGTAGATTTTCATTATTTAAAGCGTACCAGATTGGGTCAAATACAGAGTTTATAATAATCTGACCGTGCAATCCAAAGAACCAAAATACTTGAATTAAAAGAACAGCAATAATTGTTGCTGGTAAACCGCTGCCTAGTGCAGTCAGTGGCTCTTGAATAAGCGTATAAATAAAATTCTGTATCGTATCGAACGGAGTAAAGCTGAATACAATTCTGAGAACTAAAAAGATGGATAATGTCAAAGCAACCGGAATCAATGCACTAAATGATTTAGAAACCTGATCTGGTACTCCAGCCGGCATTTTAATTGTCCAATTTTTTTGAGTGAAAAATCTATATAACTCAGCGGAAACGAATGCGGTAACAATTCCCAAAAACATACCTTCCGCACCTAAGCTTACAGCCGGGATAGCACCAGCCACTCCTTCAAGAACTTGTGGTGTTAATATTAAGAATGATGCGATGGCAACTGTACCACCATAAATAGCTTCCAAACCGTATCGCTGCGTTAACTTATAACCAATACCTACGATAACAAATAATCCCATGAGGCTTAACGTTGATTCTGATGCTGGTGCTAATGCATTTTGGTAAGTTGCAAACGCTTCTTCTCCAATTAACCTATCTAAGAATGGAAGATTTGCCAAAACAACGAAAATGGAACCGAAAATAATAAATGGTAACGCAACCATGAACCCATCACGTAAAGCTGTTAAATATCTATTGTTGTTTAATTTATCCGCAATCGGCAACAGAATATTTTCCAAAAACTCCATAAACTTATTCATTTATTACCCCTCCTTTGACGGTTATTTTTCAATCAATTCTAATGCTTGATTTAAAACAGCTTCCCCATCTACACGTCCATATGTCATTGGATCAATAACATCTAATGGAATTCCAACTTCTTCTGCCACAGGAGTATACTTCTTCTTCATGAATCTCATTTGCGGGCCAATCAAAAGAACATCTGCCTTTTCCATTTCAGTTGGTGCTTTATCTTGTGCAACAGCCCAGATAGTTACTTCAATTCCTTTAGCTTCTGCTGCTTCCTCCATTTTTTTAACTAATAGACTTGTTGACATACCTGCTGAACATGCTAATAATATTTTTTTCATCTATAATTCCTCCTAAAGTGTTTTATTAAAATAATGTTTTGTGAAACTATCCTTATAGTAATTCTAAAACGCTTACAACTAAACACATTGTTTTTCCTCTTTGAAGGGGAAATACATTAAGATGCACAAAAAACATCTACACTCTCCAGTGTTGCACAAATCTTGCTACATCTGCCTACGCTCTGCCATATATAAAAATTCTTCAGCTTCTCAAACATTGATTCTACAACATCCAACGAACATAACCAACACTAAACCCTTTAATACACACTATCTTGGCATGTTTTTTGCTAGGTAAAAGCAAAGGAGGTGAACGAATGAGGTGTTTTATATTCGCAACACACGGCTATCTATCGGAAGCATTTGTATATTCCATAGAGATGATATTGGGTCAGCAAGAAAATATGCACTCTATTAAAATGAATCCAAATACAAGTACAGCATCCATTCAAGAACAATTACAACAAATAGTTGCTAAGCAAGAATCTGATACGGAATATGTAGTGCTCACAGATATTTTAGGCGGAAGCATTACTAATTTAATGGCCGAATGGATGACGAAGGAAAATATTCATGTTCTAACCGGAACCAATCTCCCAGTGGCTATTGAATTAATCAGTAACAACGAAGATATTAGTCTCAAACAACTTATTCACAAAAGTATCTATCAAGGAAAAGAAGGGATTGTCTACGTTAATGAAGTTGTCGAAAGGCAGGAACAGGAAAGGATGGAATTCTGATGATTAAACTGGTAAGAATCGATGATCGGTTATTACATGGGCAGGTAGCTTTTGCCTGGTCAAAGCACTATGACATCAATATCATCTTGGTGGCGAACGATAATGCTGCTCAGGATAAAACGAAACAAATGGCTTTAAAAATGGCTAAGCCACCAAGTGCCAAGCTTTATATTAAATCAGTTGAAGACGCTATCAAAGATTTACCAAAATTGGACAACCCAAAAATGAAAGCGTTAGTCATCATTGATTCTACTAAAGACGCAAAAAGCCTTGTAGATGCCTCTAATAATATCAAAAGTATTAATATTGGAGGGATTCGAATGGCAGAAGGAAAGAAATTAATTTCCAGAGCGGTGGCAGTAGATGACGAGGACATTAAAAATTTAAAGACCATTGAAGAAAAAATCGAAGTAGAGGTTCGCCAAGTTCCCAACGATACAAAAAAATTATTTAAAAACCTTGTTTAAAAACGCTTTGGAAGGAGGAAGAAAATGCTGCTGGAAGCGATATTGATAGGACTTGTTGGAGCAGTTGGAATCCTGGATGGCAGAATTTTTGGACAGACCATGATTGAGCGTCCATTAGTACTTGGTCCAGTGGTAGGTCTGATTCTGGGGGACCTGCAAACAGGAATTATTGTAGGCGCAACACTGGAATTAGTTTGGATGGGGATAGTAGGCATTGGTTCAGCTACTCCCCCTGATGTCACTACTGGCGGAGTGTTAGGAACAGCATTTGCCATTATGACCGATAGCGGTCCAGAAGTTGCCCTGGCCCTAGCTGTACCAATTGCTATTTTAGCACAGTCTTTAGGAATTCTGGTTCGGACGGTAAATACTTTTTTCATTCACCGCGCTGACCGTTACGCCAAACAAGGAGAAACAGGAAAGATAACCCTTATGCATTGGCTGGGTATCTCTTTATTCTTCTTAAATGGATTTGTGCCGAATTTTTTAGGGATTATGTTGGGTTCAGAAACAGTTGAGGCTTTTGTTAATAACATCCCTGCTTTTATTACGAATGGATTAGAGGTAGCGGCTTCGATGTTTCCGGCGTTAGGTTTTGCTTTATTACTTCAAATGACGTTCAGTATGAAGCTTTCTCCCTATTTCTTTTTGGGATTTGTCATTGCTATTTACTTTGGCGTAGATATCACCGGGGTCGCTATTATCGGAGCAATCATTGCAGTAATACTTTATCAGTTAGATAAGTCTGATGAAGAGGAGGTTTCTTTGTAATGGAAGAACAAAACAAACCGGGCGAGATTACTAAAAAAGATTTAAGAAAAGTGTTCTGGCGTTCTTTCACGCTTCAGGGTTCCTTTACTTATGAACGGATGCAGGCTCTAGGCTACCTTTATTCATTAATTCCGCTATTAATTAAATTGTATCCTAATAGCAAAGAACGAGCTGAAGCGTATCAACGGCATTTGGCATTTTTTAATACGACCCCAGCTGTATCCAGCTTCATTATGGGCATATCCGGAGCCATGGAGCAAAAGAACGCAAAAGACAAAGAGAATTTTGATAAAACCACAATAAACAATATTAAAGTAGCATTAATGGGGCCGCTTGCTGGTATAGGTGATTCATTTTTTTGGGGAACATTTAGAGTCATCGCTGCCGGTATAGGCATTTCTCTGGCCAGCGATGGAAATATGTTAGGCCCTATTTTATTCCTGGTATTATATAATGTTCCGCATTTTTTAGCCAGATACTACGGAACTTTCGTAGGGTTTAATAAAGGAACAGACTTGTTAGACAAGATTCAGGAAAAAGGACAATTTGAAAAAATATCTTTAAGTGCATCGGTACTAGGTTTGATTGTGATAGGAGCAATGACAGGAACGTTGATTGATCTGTCCACTCCCCTTTCTTTCAGCATGCAAGGCAGTGAAGTAAACCTGCAAGATACACTAGATGAGATTATGCCAAAAATGATACCGCTTGGTCTAACCTTATTTATACTTTATCTATTAAAGAAAAGCGTCAAAGTGAACTATATTATGTTAGGAATTATTGTAATAGGAATTGTGAGTTCAGTTTTAGGTATTTTCTAAAGGAGGAATTGAAAATGACTGTTAATTTAATGCATCAATATATTTTGGAAGAAAAGGAAGTACTGCTCCATTTACTCGAAAACAGAAAAAAGATTGTAGGATCTGTGATTCCATCTGTAGATAAAGAAGTGAGAAATGTATATATTATCGGTTCAGGGACTTCTTATCATGCGGCAGTAGCTGCCAAGCCACTAATAGAAGAAGTAACTAATTGGGAGGTTCACCCAACTTATCCCACCCATTTTATGCAAGAAAAAATATCGGACAGCAAAAACAATCTTGTTTTAGGTATTTCACAGGGAGGCAGCAGTCTGTCTACGATAAATGGGATAAAACGTGCACAGAAAATGAATATCCCGACAGTTGGAATTTCAGAATATAAAGATAGTAATCTGGCCGATATATCTGATTATTATTTACCTATTGAAGTAGGGGACCAGGAAAAGGCTGGAGCAAAAACGAAAGGATATGTAGCATCCATCCTTACCTTAATGTTATTCTCATTAGAATTTAGCGAGTATAATCAGTTACTAAGTGACGAGAAGTACAATAACTATTTGGCAAGAATGAAGAAAACTTTCGACAAGCTGGATGAAATTGTTCATGCTTCAGAAGAATGGGTTTATCAAATCAAAGATGAATTGACAAACGCCCGTGAAATCATGGTTATCGGGTACGGGTCCCATTATGCCACAGTATTAGAAGGGGCATTAAAGCTTCTAGAAACGGTAAGGGTTCCAGTCATCGGGTATGAGATGGAAGAGTATATGCATGGTGTGTATAATTGCGTCAGTGAAGATAGTAACTTTATTTTTCTAGCATCCGAGCATGAGAACCGGGAAAGATTACTAGCATTGGAAGAATTTCTGAGTAAAGTTACAAACCATTGTTATTTGATAGGAAGTGAAAAAACAAATGCTTCTCAGAAAGATTTGATTATTTCCAGAGATGAAGATTCAATATTTAGTGTCTTTGAATATATTATTCCTCTACAGCTTCTATCTGCTGTATTAGCAAATGAAAAAGGAATTGATCCTGCAGTTTCTAAATTCCAAAATTTCCATCAGCTGATGAAGAGCAAATCATAATAGGGCATTGCAGCGTATCTTCCGCCACGGATACGCTGCAATAACTATTTATTTTAAAAGGATGAGATAGATGGATATAGATCAACTAATTCAATTTCTAAGTCAACAATCCATAAATAGGAAAACGCAGCAGCTGGGAAAAGGGGCTACGGCAACTTTGTTAAGCGATACATTTCAAATGAACCGAAGTGTAGCAAGTCGCCTGTTAAATGACTTATTTCACCGGCAAGAATTAATAAAAGTGAATTCGCGTCCCGTTCTATTCTATGAGAGAAAAACATTGGAAAACTTCTATCATAAAAGAGTGGATACATTTGTCTTTAAAAGTATTTCTGATTTAAAGAGCTATTTTTCTATCAACGAAAATATTTCAGATCCTTTCCAAGAGTTTATTGGTGAATCCATGGATACAAAAAATATGATTGAACAATGCAAGACAGCAATCAGTTACCCTCCGAGCGGGCTGCCAATTCTGCTTACAGGAAGTTCAGGTGTGGGAAAGAGTTACTTAGCAAAATTGATTTATGACTATGCTTCCAATGAAGAGATTATTTCAAACAATGGGAAATTCATTACTTTAAATTGTGCTGAATATGCAGATAATCCTGATTTAATTACTGCGAAACTATTTGGTCATGTAAAGGGAGCTTTTACCGGAGCAGATAATCACAAAATGGGTATTGTAGAAGCCGCGAATAACGGGGTATTATTTTTAGATGAAGCACATCGATTATCTTTTGAGAGTCAGGAAAAGTTATTTCTGCTAATGGATAAAGGAGTCTATAATCCCTTAGGTAGCAATGATATAGAGAAGAAGACAAATGTCAGAGTTATTCTTGCTACCACAGAGAATCCTGGCGAAGCTTTTTTACCTACTTTTACAAGAAGAATACCAGTAATTATCGATTTACCATCTCTTAATCAAATGTCTCTAAAAAAAAGACAGACATTGATTAAAAAATTTTATAAAGATGAAAGCAAACGAATAAACAAAACCTTGGATATTTCTAAAAATGTAATCTACACACTCTTTAAATATGACCCTCCTGGCAATATAGGTGAACTTAAAAACGTTATTGTTTTTTCCTGCGCCAGTGCTTTACAGGAAAATTCCATGGCTGATGACAATATTTCCATTAACATCAGACATTTGCCTGAGCATTTAATAAAACTATATGCAGACAATAAGTATTATTTAAACTATCAATTCAAACATATCTTTTTGGATGAAATGATGATTGATTACGAAGATGAACCTACATTAGCTGACAAACATATTACAAAAACAGAAAGCATAATCCATCATTTATTTAAAGATATACAGACAAAAGTAAAAAATCATCAAGATATACCTTTTTCGGCTCTAGTAGAAGATGTAAAAAAATATTTAGACGAACTGCAGTCTTTTTCTCTTTTAGAAAGCTCTGAACAGAAAGTTAATACCATCGAAAAATTATTGTTCAATGTTCTAAAAGTTTATGATTATACCTTCTATTCACAGCAGACTATTTCAAAAATAACGAAGTATATTATTTACCGAAATGAATCATTTTCAGCGTTAACAGATGAAGAAGGTGTTTTTAGAAAGCTTTTAGAAGGCTTAAAACATGTTTATCCAAGAGAATTCAATCAGGCAAACCTGATTAAAGAGGAAATGGAAAATGTATTAGGATTAACAATTAATTTACTAGATTTGAATATCATTATTTTGTTTTTAAGAAGTTTCGAGAAGCTGACAGATAGTAAAGGAATCAAATCAATCATTGTCTGCCACGGGGAGAATACCGCTTCAAGCATTGCAAATGTAGCCAATAGATTATTGGGAAAGTATCTCTTTCAAGGGTTTGACATGCCTATAGAAGTCTCTGTTTCAGATGTTATCGAGAAAATGAAATTATTCCTTAAAACCATCGATAACCATAATGATATTATTATTTTTGTAGACATGGGTTCCCTTACACAATTATCTGATCGATTAGAAAATAGCTTTAAAGGAACGATTGGTTTAGTCAATAATGTGACGACTTCCATGGTCATAGAAGCAGGAGAAAGTATCCTTCAAAACAAACCAATCAAGCAAATATTAGCGAAAATGAAGAAACAGATACCAAAGTATCAAATCATTGAACCTCCTGCAAACAAAAAAGAAAATGTTATTATTACTACCTGTGATACTGGTATAGGAACGGCTATGAAATTTAAAGAGTTATTGGACAGGATATTTAAAAACATAAAAAATATTGATGTTATCGCATTTGATTATTCCACCTTGGAACATAACGAGTCAGAAAGCGCTTTATTTGACTCGTACAACATTTTGGGTATTGTAGGAACATTGGATCCTGAAATAGAAGGAATACCCTTTGTAGCTATTGAAGACATAATCAACGGAGAAAATCAATTTAAATGGTATGAGATTCTTGGAACCGTATTGACAGAAAGCGAGATAACCGTACTTAACGATAAGCTTCTCAAGCAGTTTTCAATGCAAAGTGTACTTGATCATATCACGATATTAAATCCTGAAAAAATCATTAATCATGTTGAAAGAGCATTAACCTTGTTACAGGAAATATTTCAGGTTAAATTATCTAATTCTTCCAAAATCAGTTTATACATTCATATCAGCTGTTTGATAGAAAGACTCGTTAAACAGCAGCCAATAGAGGTTTATACAGAATTAGATAATTTTGAGCATAAGCATCGAGAATTTATAAGCGGTATTAAAAAGGCGTTCATTCAATTAGAAAATGTTTATAACATCACTTTGCCGACGAGTGAAATCGGTTATATCCACGATATTATAAAGCACAATCATCTGGATTTTGCGTATTAGAATTATAATTAAGACGCTTCAATGTGTTACTGGCTAGAATATTATAGATGTTTATCAAGGTTCAATCTATTAAAAACTCTCCGATATAGTAAAATTTTTTTCATAAGTTCTTCACTATATCGGGAAGTTCATTTTTTAACTTTTAATATATCCTTTATTTTTTCTAAGGTAGTCAGAGAATTCTTTTTAATAATATCTCATTATACACCTTAAAAGATGCGCTTACTTATCAGCATTCCGGCTGTTCATACAGTCGGGATATTAATTATTAATCCAGTATCTGAGGTGTAGGTTTAAAGGATTAAAAATAGAGGTGGATTCATATAACATTAAATTTTTTTAACCAATTTATCAACTACTTGATTTTATATCAGGAGTAAGTTCTAATTTTTTTAAATCAATCACAAAACGATGCTTTTTTACTATATCCAAACCCAGTAAAGCATTATGATTGTTCGGCAACATACCAACATCTATTTCAAAATTTTTTATTGTGAAATTACCAATAACAATATGATTCATAGTCTTTGTATAAAAAGGTACTGGACTACCAATCCCATATACTTCATAAATAGCCTCTCCATTTTCATACATAACACCGATTTCTTCTAAAATATAAGTTGACCGTCATAGAATAATTTCATATCCCCTCCCCACTTTCATCATAGGATCTCTCCGTAAATGAATAATAAAATCTCGATTAGAAGTATGATACACCATTGTACCTTCTTTAGCATGAAAGAATTCTTTATTAGCATTCTTCTCGGAAACTGATCGAATCGGTTCTACTTCATCAACAATTTTTTTATCTCCTTCTTCATGATAATCCAGTATGGAAACCAATATAAACTGATTAGGAAATAATTCTCTCGCTTCTTGCCATCTCATATTCATATTCTCCTTCCTATTATAGTATAAAGAAATACAGTATTTAGCTTAACCACCTGTATAGAAGATTCCCTCCCCGTTTATACAACTTGTATTTCCTTATGTATTAATCATTATATACGAATAACTCATGATACAAAATATCAAATAAGTCTGACAATATCTTTATTATAAATACTTTGACTTGTAGCACCTAACACAATCTCTAATACGTCCTTATATATTCAGTAAAGAAAGATTCATCATGATTAGTATAATCTTTGCTGCCTTGACAGAGTAATTGAAACATTTTAACTTCCCTATAGCTTCTCTTGATTAAAAGTATGATTTACCCCCACAAAAAAACACTCCTGCCCACCACAGCAACAGAAGTGTTTTTAACATTATTCCGCCTTACTTACCTCTTCTACATAAGCGTCACTTTTCGTATAAATCGTTAATCCCTTGATATTTTTTCCTTTATCAGCGAAAACAAAACTCGCCAGATAACCGACAACAAAGGAAACTAAAAAGGAAACCATACTAACAGCAAATGGAGTTAAATCCGTTCCTTGAACAAAATAAGCTACAATAGCCGCAGTCCCCAAGCCTATAAAGACACCCGGCGTATTTGCCCGTTTCGTTAAAATGCCTAATGCGAATACAGCTGCGATAGGTACTCCAAATAATCCAGTTATATCTAAAAATAGATTCCATGTTTCTGCTCTATTCGTAGAAACCAAGTATAATGCAGCTGCCATTCCCAATACGCCTGCAATAATAACTACCAATCTTGCAAGTAATACATCATTCCCCTTCTGCTTTTCAAAAAAGCGTTGTTTAAAATCGGTAATCACACAAGCAGAAATACTATTTAAACTGGAAGAGATAGTTGATTGGGCTGCTGCAAATATCGCTGCAATCAATAACCCTGCTACACCAGCAGGAAGCGTTGTTACAATAAAATAAGGCACAATAGCCGACGTATTTACTTCTTCCGGTAAACCGCCTGAATTAGAATAGTAACTGTATAACATCGTTCCCATTCCATAAAATATCGGAATCGTAATGAGTGCAAGTGCTCCGTTTGTCCAAAGTGATTTATTCGTTTCTTTGATAGAGCTCGTTGTTTGATAACGCTGTACTACATCCTGACTCGCTGTATATTGATGTAAATTATTGAAAATCGAGCCTAAGAAGATAATAGGTATCGCAGCTGCAGCGGTTCCAAACTGAAAATTCTCTGCTGTAATCAGCTTATCATTCTCCAAAGCATCCGTTACAATCGTTGAAAAACCGCCATTTATATAGTTTATCCCAACAACAATGACGAGGATAGCACCGCCAAGCAGAATAATACCTTGAATAACATCGCTCCATATAACCCCTTCCATTCCTCCGAGGAAGGTATAAATAATACATAATACACCTATGATGGAAGCAACCATTATAGGATTTATATCTGAAACCGATGTAATCGCCAGTGTAGGTAAATATACGACGATTGCCACACGGCCAATATGGAATAAAATAAATAATAAACTTCCCACAACCCTTAAGGATGCGCCAAATCTTGCCTCTAAGTATTCATAGGCACTGGTAACATTCAGCTTTCTGAAAAAAGGGATATAAAAATAAATCAGGATTGGAATAATAGCAAAAATAGCAAGATTTCCTGCTGCATAAGACCAATCTGTCAAAAATGCCTGCTCAGGTGTAGACATATACGTGATCGCACTTAATGTCGTAGCATAAATACTAAATCCTGCTGCCCACGCCGGTATTTTCCCGCCGGCAGTAAAAAACTCGTCTGTATTTTTACCGGCCTTCTTTGTAAAATAAAGACCCACTCCAAGCATTGCAATCAAGTATACAATAATGACCAACCAGTTAGCCGTTCCCAGCCCTATTTTATCCATCTTATTTCACTCCTCAAATTATAAGATTTTTTACACACCTGCTGATAAAGCGTTTTCTTATTTAAGCGCAAAAGTCATTAAAAATGACTTTTGCACACACATACTACAATTGGAATTGCTCTACTAATTTAACTACTTCTTCCTGCTTTGATTCATCAAAAGCTTTCATTGGCTGCTTGGTTGTTCCTGCATCAATTCCTTTTACTTTTAAAATTTCTTTCAGTGTCTGATAGATTCCCAGCTCAAGCACTTTTTCAATCAAATCATTGGTAACATGCTGAATTTCATAGGCTTCGGAAACCTTATCCTGCTGGCAAAGTTCAACTATCTGTTTTGCCCGTTGCCCGTTGACATTGTAAGTGCTGCCGATGGCTCCATCTACTCCGGAAATAGCTCCGTAAATCAACATTTCATCAAAACCAGAATAAATCAGTTTATCAGGAAACTTATTTCGCAGTCTTTCTAACAGGAATAAATTGCTATCTGTAAATTTAACGCCGATTACTTTTTTATTCTCAAACAGTTCTTCAAATTGAGCCGTTGAAATAGACACACCGGTCAACGCTGGAATAGCATAAATAATCATATTATTATTCGTTTTTTCAATGATGGTTTCATAGTAGTTCTTGATTTCTTCAAAACCAAATGGATAATAAAACGGTGTCACTGCAGACAGGCTGTCATAGCCTAACTCTGTGGCATATTGACCTAACTCTACCGCTTCATCTAAATTAATCGAACCAACCTGCGCAATTAATTTCACATCTGATTTTGCTTCTTCTTTCACGGTTTTAAAGATAAATTTCTTTTGTTCCAGCGACAACATGAAATTTTCTCCTGAACTTCCATTAACATATAATCCATCGACTTTTTGCACATCTATATTCTGCCTTACAATTTCCCGTAAACCTTTTTCCTCTACCTTTCCTTCTTCATCAAAAGGAACCAATAATGCTGAGAAAATACCCTTCATAATAAAAAACCTCCAAAGTAGTTGAAATAAATAAGTCTTTAAATATATAATATGGTCAGACCAATTTTCGATATGTTCATCATAGAAGGTGTCACCTTAATTGTCAAGATAATTTTTAGTAAATTTCGACTCCTGTATGCGTTTTATTTCTTAAAGCCTTGAGAACAAGTTAGTAAGAATGATAATTCTTTTAGATGCAAAAATAATTATTATCTTCTTTTTTGCCTTCTGCTTATGCTGCTTCCTTATGTGTTATGATTATTCTATTAGGAGTGGTGTATATGGCAATTCAAAAAACATCATTAGTAGAAATAGCAATGGATAGGATTAAAACATATATTCTTGAAAATAAATTAAAAGAAAATGACAAACTGCCTACGGAAAAAGAACTTATTGCCAAGCTGCAGGTAAGCAGAACGGTAGTAAGAGAGGCGTTAAGATCATTAGAATCTATTGGTATCTTAAAAATCAAACCCGGCGGTGGAGTTTTTGTCGGAGACTCTGATTTCCGTTCGATTAAATCCATTCTCAAACACCATTATGAAGCTCATGGCGTAAAGATTAGAGAGCTGGTTGAAATCAGAAAAATTTTGGAACTGGGGGCTTTAAGGCTGATTATCGAAAAAAATTTAAATGTAGATTTCGATTATCTGGAAAGCTTGAATCAAGAGTACTACCAAGCAATCACCCATGATTTGGATACCAAAAAATATGATCAGCTGTTCCATCAGCATATTATCCGAGAAGCAGATAATGAAACGTTTTATAATTTCACTGAGGTGATTCAAGAGTATTTCTCGCTTGTAAAAATTGATTTAATGCAAAGCAAAAAAGACTTGTTAGCATCTTACAAGGAGCATAGCGAAATACTGGTGGGGCTCAAGGACAAAAATTTAGAATACAGTCATAAAATCATGTCTGTACATTTTGAACCTATCTTTGACTATATTTATGAAATGGAAGGGTTAAAAGAAAATGGAACCAATTAATGCATCGGAAAGAAAATCTTTAAAACAAACGATCATTCAAGAAATAAAACAATACATTATCGATAATAATTTAAAAGCAGGCGACAGGCTCCCTGCTGAAAGAAAATTCATGGAAATATTCGGGGTGAGCCGTTCTGTGATCAGAGAAGCATTAAGTTATCTGGAAAATACAGGTGTAACCAGAGTCCGGCAAGGACAAGGTGCTATTTTAAATGAATCGAATATTGACAAATTACTCGATAGCTTCTTTTTTCTATGGCAGGTGAACGGCGGCGACTTAAAAGACATTCAAAGCCTGCGTGTCATATTTGAATCCAGCGCAATGGAAGAGATTATTAAAATTGAAAATAACAATAACCTTCTCAAACTGAAAGAGTCAGTTATAAATAATAGAGAAGCTGTGACAAAAGAAGCGTTTATAGAAGCGGATATGAACTTCCATAAACAGCTGTTAGAAGCCACGAATAATGTTTTGTTTATACAGATGACCAATATGATAACCAGCTACTTTTTTGAATCTGCATCACGCATCGATATAACACATCAAGAATTTCAACAAATAAATGATGAACACGAAAAAATGGTAGATATGCTAATTAACAAGGATGTGGAAGGAGCCAAAAGTCTATTAACAGCTCACATAAATAATACGAAGAAAGTATAGGTGGTGGAAGGTGAATTATGTATCGATAGATATTGGAGGAACGTTCATAAAATATGGCGTGATGGATACGAATCATGTCTTTCAATTCCAAAGCAAAGTGGAGACAAAAGTAAATATAGACGATGCAATCTATCACCAAGTAGAAGCCATTATTACGGAACAAATGCACGCATACACGATTTCAGGAGTCGGCATCAGCACAGCTGGAATTGTTGATAGAAATAAAGGAGAAATCGTTTATGCCGGCCCAACGATTCCCAACTACGCAAGAACCGCTTTTAAAAAAAGACTGACAGAAAGATTGAATGTACCTGTATATGTTGAAAATGATGTGAACGCCGCTATGCTGGGTGAAGTTTGGAAAGGCGCTGCCAAAGGGGCAGACAACGTATATTGCTTAACACTCGGTACTGGCATCGGAGGCGCTCATTACGATAATCATCGATTGATTGATGGAGCTAATTTAAAAGCCGACTCCATTGGCTACCTTTTATATGATCCCGAGACAAAATTGAATTACGAGCAAAGAGCCTCCACTTCAGCGCTGAATAATGTGTTAAAAAGCGAACTTGGAAATGTATTTCATGTTGAAAAAGCGTTTGAACTGGCGCGCTCCGGTGACAAGGAATGCTACGATGTGATTTACAAGTGGACCGCGGAAGTAGCAAAAGGTTTAGCCCAAATCATTTTAATGAAAGACCCTGCGATTATACTAATTGGCGGAGGAATCTCCAGACAAGGGGACTATCTGCTGAATCTCATTAAAAAACAGCTAACTATTTTCCTGCCAGCTCATTTTTTAAATACCGAATTGAAAATAGCGCAACTCTATAACGATGCTGCTTTATACGGAGCAGTATTCCCATTCTTTAAGGAGGATTGATAACATGCTAGAAAAAGTGGAAAAGTCTTTAATCGTTTCCTGTCAGGCATTACCTGATGAACCGCTGCACAGTTCTTTTATTATGTCTAAAATGGCGTTAGCAGCAAAAGAAGGCGGGGCTGCCGGCATCCGCGCCAACACAAAGGAAGATATTTTGGAAATAAAAAAAGAAGTGGGCCTGCCAATTGTAGGTATTGTTAAGAGAGATTACCCTGACAGCCCTGTCTTTATTACGGCCACATATAAAGAAATAGATGAACTTTTAGAAAGCGGCTGTGAAATGATCGCTCTCGATGCAACTGCCAGGAAACGGCCAAATAAGATAGAACTTAGCGAATTAGTAGATTATATTTGCAGTCAGAATAATAATGTTGAAATCATGGCGGATATCGCTACATTAGAGGACGCAAAAATCGCTGAGCGTTTAGGATTTGATTGTATTTCCACCACCCTTCACGGGTATACAGAAGAAACAGCCGGAGAAAAACTCTATCATCATGATTTTCAATTTTTAAAGGACGTATTGGAGGCAGTTCAAATTCCTGTTATTGCGGAAGGGAATGTCATCACTCCAGAAATGTTTAAGCGCTGTCTGGATTTAGGTGCTTATGCGAGTGTTGTCGGCGGAGCAATCACAAGACCGAAAGAGATTACGAAGCGATTTTTGGAAGATTAATTATTTCTGCTTAATGAAAACAGCTGTGGAGCCCCTCCACAGCTGTTTTCATTCTCTTCTATTATTAAATTATTCTTCAAGAGATGTATCAGCGGATAGCTTACTCACATCCAACCCCGTCTCTATCCCGATCTAGATGAGGCCCATATCCAGGATCACCTTCACGTACTGGTGCTGCACCAGCTTCTCTTGCTTCCGTACAGTTCTGGTACTGCACATTGGAACTGGACGATGGTTCACTCGAACCCGAACTAGAATCAGATTCTGAGCTGGAGCTAGAGCTAGAGCCAGATCCGGATTCAGAGCTTGAAGAACTGTCGCTGGAGCTTGCAGTAGCCGAACTGGATTCTGCACTTGCCAGCTGTGACTCCAGGTTGCTAATATCGCCCTTTAAGGATTCATTTTCTTCAGATAATGCATCAACTTCATCATTTAGAGAATCAATTTGCTCGTTTTCCTCTTCCAAGGATGCTACCAGCTCTTCATACTCCTCTATGTCGCCAGATGCTTCCTCTGCCTCTGCAGTTAAATCAGCTATTGCATCCTCATGCTTGCTTTCCAGCTCTGCAATCTCAGATGTATGCTGCTCTTCCAGCTCCGTAAGTGCTTGTTCATGATCAGCATGGATGCTTTCTAATTCACTGTTGAGTTCTGTATTTTCTTCTGTTAACTCTGTTACCTTCACTGCATTTTCATCTGATTGTTCTAAGCCCATTCCAAAAGCACTCAAAACAAATCCACTTATTACAGTACTGTAGAACACTCGTTTATTTAACACTTTTTCCCGCTTGAAAATTTTCTTCTGAACAAGATGGACAATGATGTAAATAAATGCAAAAAATAATACTAAACCTCCTAGAGACTGTAACGCATAAACCACTATTCTTTTCTCCCCTTTTAATAAATTACTGCAGCTCAAAATAACTGAAGTTGCAGCTTTGTCTATTTTTTGCATCTATATCCTATTTACCTGCTTGAATGATTGCTTGTCTTATTATGTAATAATGTATAAAGTTCGTTATTTATGTTTTTGTTTATACCGTTTATAAAGTATTTGATGTCTGCAACAGGATATAAAGATACAATACTATAATCATAGTTAATTATACCTTAAATAACAAGGAAAAATGAAGTATTATTTGCTAGTTTTGATAAAAATTGAATAACTATCTTTATAATTTTTGAAATTTTAATTTTTACAGCTTTATATTATTTTTAATGAATGATTTTCATATCTAAAAAGGTGAGACACATACCGCTCTGCCTCACCTTTCATCCCTTATTATCCTCCCGCCATCAGCGGAAAATCTGCGTTAATCGCTCTCTAGTATTAAACAAAAATAAGCCATAATAAAAATGTGAAAACAAAGGAGACAATCCCCTGTAATAAAGTTGCCATCGTTTGTGCTTTATAAGCTTGTGTAACAGTCATGCCACTGAACTCTTTCACAACCCAGAAATAGCTGTCATTTACATGGGAAACCATCATCGCTCCAGAACCAATCGCCATCACAACTAACGCTAGCGGTATGGCACCATCAATGCCCAGTTCAAGAAGGAGTGGTGCTACTAAAGTAGACGTAATAACTAAAGCTGCGGTTGATGATCCTTGTGCAGATTTTAAAGCTGCAGCAATGAAGAATGGAATAAACAGGAACAGTGCTCCTGTAAAAAATGCATTGTCTCCGAATCTTTGAATATAATCAGCAACGGGCGTCGTGCTTATTACTGTTCCGAAAGCCCCGCCAGCCCCGGTAATTAATAGAATAGGGGCAGCTTCTTTCAAGCCGATCCCAATCCATTCTGAGAGTGTTTCTTCATCATATTTTGGTAAAAGTAAAAAAGCAAATAGTACACCGATTAGCAAAGCTGCTACTGGAGAACCAAGGAACTCAAAAATTTCAAAGAAAGTTCCAGTCCAGCCAGCAAATGCAATAACAGAACTAAATCCAATTAAAAGGATTGGAACAACAATCGGTGTAAAGGATTTAACCGCGGAAGGCATTTCCCCAAATTCCTTTATAATTGCATCATAATCATAGGCTGATTCCTTATTGTCTTCTCCCTCGACTTTCATTTTTGCACCGACTTTAACAGCCCATATATAACCTGTAATAACTGCTGGAATAGAAACGAGCAAGCCAACTAAAATGATAGTCCCCAAATACATTTCAGCACCGATATTACCTGCCGCTGCAATCGGTCCTGGAGTTGGTGGAACTAATGTATGCGTCGCAAATAAACCTGTTGCTAAAGCCACTGCCATTGATGCAACTGCTACCTTAGCTTTTTTTGCTAAAGCTTTTTTCAATGAAGATAAAATGACGTAGCCCGAATCACAAAATACAGGGATACTTACAATAGCACCAATTAAACTCATTGCCATTTGAGGACGTTTTTCCCCCACTATTCGTAAGACAACCTCTGCCATACGAAGCGCAGCTCCTGATTTTTCTAAAATAACACCAATAATCGTACCAAATACAATAACCAGCCCGATACTGCCCATTAAACCTCCAAATCCACCATTTACTGCTTCTACGACTTCAGCTAACGGCAGTCCAGCAATAATCCCAATACCAAAAGCAGCAATTAATAGAGAAAGAAACGGGTGCAGTTTTAACTTAACTGTAGAAAAAACAATAAAAATAACACCAGCAATAATTAATAAAATGAGAGCAAACCCCTCCATAATAATTCCCTCCTTCATTTTTATAGATTTAATTCATACTATGTTTTGTCCTGTAGTTTCATACTGCGCTTTCCTTATTACCTTTCTGCGAACATGGCAATGATATTGCTGATTACAAAGAAATTCAGAATAAGGAAACATAGGAAAAGAGATTAAATCATTTATTAAGGCAAATAAATTTATTATGAAGTGCATTGGTATTTCACTATTTCTACCAGCGACATATGATTATAATTTAAATTAATTGAAAACGAAGGGAATAATTCTGTGAAGGGGGAAAGAATTGCTTTGATAACAAGAGGTATTCATTGCAGCTATAAAAGTGATAAGAACTTATTTTATGCAAACGGTTCATTATATCATGTGACAGTATATACTCAGAAATCGCAGGCAAGTGCATAGCTGCCTCGATTGCTATACAACTGCCTGTGATTTTCCTAAAAAACCCTATCTAACATCCATTCTATGAATAGATAAGAAAATAGTTATTCCATATCTCCTTCCCCACCATATCCAACAATCAACTCAATCGCTGTCGGCACCTGCTTCATATCCCAAACAGGCACAATCCATGGAGGAGTATTAACCTTCTCATCAAAATCCTTTCTTACAGAAACCTCCGGATTTTGAAGCCAAATCGAATGCATCCCAACTCTATTAGCTCCAATGATATCCGTATCCCATGTATTACCTACCATAATAGCTTCATGAGGCTTGATTTCCAGTGCATCCAATACGTTATGATATACGATGCCATCCGGTTTTTCCGGAATAGCAGGATCCAGCTCTGATTTCGTCGCATAGACATATTCAAATCTATCTAAAATATTTAATCTTTTTAATAGATTTCGAACAACGTCGCTGTCACTGGTTGCTGTATTGCTGAGAATCGCATGCTTTAAACCCATATTATTTATGGATTCCAGCACTTCCAATACATGTTCCCTTAATTTTATTTCCGGATATTCTGTAAGCGGCTTTTCATCCATTCTCCCGTTTGGCGGGGTTGTTAATGTTTCTCCCAAATCCCATATGATGTGAGATACCATCCAATTCATCCTTTCCTTTTTATTTAAGCTTCATCCTTCTATTAATTCATGTACAGTATATCGTGAAAATATCATCTTTCCTAATCATTAGAAGAGGATGCTTTCAAATAAAATTCTCCAAACTCCCCTTCGAAATCACCCTCCCTGCACCAAAACATGCTATGATTAGCTAAACAATCAACATCGAAGGCTTTTATGAGAAAACCAATGGAGGTGCAACAATGAGCTTAGACTATACCAATTCCATTCCGCTTCATGTCCAATTAAAGCAAAAAATAGAGCAAAATATTTATAATGACCGTTATACATATAAAATCCCCAGCGAACGAGAATTAATGGGCGAATATTACGTCAGCAGAAGTACTGTCAGACAAAGCATCCAGCAGCTTGTTTTGGAAGGCATCTTAATGAAAAAGCCGGGAAAAGGAACCTTCGTTGCGGTAAGCACCATTAATGACTGGCTTGGAAGTCTCAGCAGTACCTCTGAAAATATGGAGAAGATGGGAATGACTCCAGGAGCAAAACTGATTACATCCCAAGAAATTGAATTATTCGGAAGGTTAAAAGAAGTTACCGGACTGGAAAAAGCCCATCATTTTAAAAGAATAAGATTCGCCAATGATATTCCTATGGGGATCGAAAGGCACTATTACCCCGTTTCGTTAGGAAAGAAATTAGCACAATTCAACCTGGATCAGGAAGCATTCTATGAGCTGCTGGAAAGGGAGTTAAAAGTCAAAACCTTTCAAGCAGAGCAGGAAATCAGAGCGGGCATTTCCATGGCAAGTGATTCGGAGTTATTGCACATTCCGGAGGGATCAAGCATCATGATTGCGGAAAGAAAAATTACTGATAAAAACGGCGGTTTTGTCGAATTTGAGAGAGCTTTTTATCGGGCAGATATGTATTCCTTCAAAATAAAATTGTCGAGAAATAGCAAATAAAGAAATTATCCTCTCCTTTGCGTTAACTGGTACGGACATTCTAACCATCTTGAGAAGACGATGTTATATCGTATAAAATATGGGGTATACCTATGTATATTAGCAAAATTGGCATTCACCAATCTGTTGGCTGAATGCCTTCGTTGCCTTTATACAGATAGCAGGGTTTTATACGTTTTAGTCTGTCAAAAACAGACAATTTTTTCAAAATAACACTGTCTATCATTCAGAAAAAATTCATACCATTCCATTACTGAAGGAGTTTAACTTTATGAAAGAAGTGAAAAAGAGAGAGACACTGACCAAAACACTCAAGCCTCATTGGGTCTGGGCGATCGCGTTAGGATCAGCCATTGGCTGGGGAGCCTTCGTGCAGCCAATCAATTGGATGTCCACCGCCGGGCCGCTTGGGGTAATTATCGGCTTCTTTATCGGTGCATTGCTTATGATTCTGATTGCTGTCAGCTATGGGTTCCTGATTAAAAGCTTTCCCGTTTCCGGGGGAGAATTCGCTTATGCCTATGTCAGTCTCGGCAGGACACATGCTTTTATTTCCGGATGGTTTTTAACCTTAGGGTATATCTGCATCGTGGCGCTGAATGCATCTGCATTTGCTTTGATGATTAAATTTATCTTTCCAAGATTGATTGAAAATATCCCGCTTTATCAAATTGCCGGCTGGGATGTTTATTTAACCGAGATTTTTGTAGCAGCTATTTTACTCGCTTTATTCGGATTTTTTAATATTAGAGGAACAACTCTGTCAGGAAGCATGCAATTTGTTTTTTGTATCGTTATGATTGCAGCCATTTTTATTCTGCTGCTTCTCGTCGGTATCCAGCCAAGTGCAGGATTTTCTAATATCACACCAATGTTCCCGCCAGAGACAACAGCAATCGCTGCGATTATTTCCATTGTTGCCATTGCACCGTGGGCTTATGTCGGCTTTGACAATGTTCCGCAAGCTGCAGAGGAATTTGATTTCCCATCCCATAAAGCATTTCGTTTAATCGTCTTTGCTATTTTAGCTGCAGCTGCATTATACAGTTTAATGATTATAGCAACCTCCATGGTTCGCCCTTGGGAAGGCGTTGTTGAGGAAAATCATATCTGGGGAACCGGATATATTGTTGAAGAGCTGCTCGGACCTTTAGGGTTAGCCATCCTTGCAGTCGCATTGGCGATGGGAATTTTTACTGGATTGAACGGCTTTATCATCTCATCCAGCCGCCTATTGTTCGCTATGTCCCGGGCAAAGATTATTCCGGAAGGCTTCTCCAAGCTTCATCCAAAATATAACACGCCCTACTGGGGCATCATTTTCGCAGTAATTGTTGCGATGCTGTCACCATGGTTCGGAAGAGAAGCATTGATGTGGGTAGTAGACATGTCCTCCATCGGTGTAACCATTGCTTATTTTTATACATGCTATGCAGCTTCTACCTTATTTAAAATGAAAAAGGATCACACCTTTAACGAGAAAAAACATATTGAAGCACCCCGGAAGAAAATTATTGCCATCCTAGGGATGATTGCCAGCATTATCTTCCTTGGACTGCTGCTGATTCCAGGCTCGCCGGCATTCTTAGGGGTAGAGTCCAGAATTGCTTTAGTTGCGTGGATTATTTTGGGGATTATCTTTTACTTGATTAAGCGTAAAGATTTCAAGAAGATTCCGGAGAAAGAATTGAACTATTATATTCTTGGGAAGGAAGAAATTGAGATTGAGAAGGATGAGTAAATAGATAGGAACGGAAAAAAGATTTTCAAATCATGAAGGTTTGAAAATCCTTTTTCCGTTCTTGTGTGATTAATTAAATTATTTACTTCTATATTATACTAAGAATGGATCAACACCGATGTTATCGATTTGTATCGGTGACAGATGCGTACTCCGGCATATACCTAGAGACAAATCATGAAATACAGCATCTTCAGCAGAATAAAATACCTTGTTTTTTATATCAGCTTTTCCCAGTTCTATTGCTTGATCTAACTTTCCTACAAAGCTTCAGATGGAGCGGAAATCTGGTAATTCTTTGCCATACGGGTAGCACTCTCTGCTTCAATATATCCCCATACGTCATCAAGCGTTGGATGAGAGGTTGCTTTTAAGATACTCTTAATATCATTCGGGCTGAGATTCGGATTAGCTTCCAGCATAAGAGCAATAATCCCTGCACAAATTGGTGTTGCCATGGAGGTACCTGACAATTGAATATAACTTTCATCGATAACCATCTCTGGTAATTCCGATTCAATTGCCGAACCTGAAGCCAGCAAAGAAATAATGTTGGTGCCAGGGGCATAAACATCCGGTTTAACGAGCGTATCAATCGTAGGGCCTCTGCTAGAATACTCTGCAATTACGTCATCCGCACGCTCTAATGTGTTCTGATCATCTGTCGAACCTACTGTAATAATAAATGGATCGATTGCTGGTGTACTGATAGTTGCTGGACTAGGTCCGCTATTTCCAGCAGCAGCAACTACAACTATTCCTTCATGCCACGCAGCTTGAGCAGCTAGCGATAAAGGATCGTCCCGGAATGATTCATACGCCGGAGCCCCAAGCGAAAGCGAGATAATCTGGATATTATGCGCTTCTTTATGGTCGATACACCATTCCAATCCTTCAATTATGGTGGATAACCTTCCGCTTCCTTGTTCATCTAAAACCTTTATTCCAATGATAGAAGCTTCTGGTGCAGGGCCTGTATACTTTCCATTGGAGGCACTTCCATTTCCTGCAGCATCACCGGCGCAATGTGTCCCATGTCCATTATCATCATACGGATCACTTTCCCCATTTATAAAATCTTGAAAAGCTATAATTCGATTCGCAGGGCTAGTCAAGTCTTCATGCGGGTAAATACCTGTATCGATTATTGCCATCGTAACGCCTTTTCCAGTTAATCCAAGCTGTTCTCTTACTTTGGCAGCGCCTGTTTGCTCACTGGCAATATCCAAAAAGGAGGTTACAATCCGATCGTAAAAAATCCGATCTACTGCTTCATGGTCTTTAATTTGTTTGATTCTATCCGGTGTTAGATGTCCTTTTATAGCATTTATACTGTGGAGTTCTCTTCCTAGTTTATTATGGGAGTCAACGTTGCATACTTTTAAGAGGTCGTCTTTTTTTCCTTGCTCACAATTCTTTCTCAAATAAACGATAATGGGGATTTCATTGTTGTTGGTTTCTTGATTAGTTACTTTCCGAGAATTTCGTAATTGTTCCACTAAGCCAGGGTCAAGTTTACGTCCGGCATCTTCGAACCATACTTTTTTCCGATTGCTCATCTTACTCCTCCTCGTAAAATATTTATTTTGCATACATAGATTACCACTGAAAAATATAGAAAACAATCGGACAGGTTTACTATTTTTAGAAGATTTTAAATAAATATACAGTAGTTTTGGTGGAAACTACCATTTAAATTTGTTAAAACAAAACGGATTTATTGTCTAACATCGACTGTATATCATCTTTTTCTAAAATAACAGGATAACAAATACCAGTCCCCGATATTGAGAACTGGTATCCTTTTATGAAGTAGCCTTTTTCGTCTTTGTACCTGTTTTGGCAGTAGTCGTTTTCTTCTTGGCAGTCGTTTTCTTTTTCGGCTTCGTTGTTTTAGGATTATCACTTTTAGCACGATCCAACGATTCCTGCAATGCATCCATTAAATTAACCACATTATCCGGCTTTTCTTTGGTGTCTTTACCAATTTCAACTTCTTCATTGTTTTTCTTGGCTTCGATTAATTCCATGAGTGCTGTTCGATAATTATCTTTATATTTTTTTGGTTCAAACTCAGTGGTCAATTGTTCTATAAGAAGCTTGGCAGTATCCAGCTCTTTTTTACCAACTGATTCTTGACTAGGAACATTGGGTACATCTCCAACTTCCCGAACCTCATCCGGGTAATGTATTGTTTCAACTACTATCGCAGTTTTATACACTCTGATTACAGCAAGCTGTTCTTTAGAGCGTATCATCATTTTTGCAATTCCAATCTTACCAGTATCTGTTAGCGCTTCTCTCAGCAATGCATATGCTTTTGAGCCGCCCTCACTAGGTGATAGGTAATAGCTCTTCTCAAAATAAACAGGATCAATTTCTTCCAATTGAACAAAATCAACAATCTCTACAGCTTTGTCTTCTTGCTCTTTCTTTAGTGCTTCTAATTCTTCGTCATCCAATACAACAAATTTATTTTTTGCGTATTCATACGCTTTTACAATATCCTCACTTTTTACATCTTCATCGCAATTTGGACAAGTCTTTTCATATTTAATAGGCGTCTTACATTTCTTATGCAACTGCCGCAGTTTTATATCCTTATTTTCAGTAGCGGCATGCATTTTGACAGGGATATTGACCAGACCAAAACTGATTGTTCCTTTCCACATCGTATGCATTCCGTTCACTCCTTTTTGATTTATTTTGCTGATTTGTATGTTTTTTATACAAAGATATGAGGCATCCTATTTAAAAAGAGGTGATTATATATGGACTGGATGAAACCAATAGAAAGAACAGATATACCAGAGGGGGATGAATGGTTGTATGAGGTTAAATATGATGGGTTTCGCTGTGAACTAAGCTGGACTGATAAAAATATTATTTTAACTAGTAAGAATAACCTGAATATCTCTAATAAGTTTCCTGAAATTATTAACTGGTGCAATGATAATTACGATTACTTTAATAGCAAATTACCACTAAAAATAGATGGCGAACTTGTCATATTAAATCATCGCTACCAAGCTAATTTTGCAAAAATCCAAGCACGTGGCAGGACGAAAAGCATTGACCGTATAAAAAAACAGGCAAGTAATAGACCTGCAGCATTGATGGCATTTGACATCAAGGAAATAAGAGGCAAGAATCTTACCAACAATAATTTATCTTTACGGAAAGAAATTCTTCATCAATTATTAGAGCCGGTTTCCGATAATGAAGTTTTAAAATGTGTAGAAATATTTTCTTCTGTTAAAGAAATCCAGAAAGTCATTTCAGCATCAAAGTGCGAAGGTATTGTTGCAAAACGAAAAGACAGCACTTATCAAAAAGGTAAATACCATCATGATTGGTTTAAGATTAAAAGTTGGAGAGTGATTCAAGGCATTTTAACAGAGTATAACCCAAGTAATGGTTATTTTGCTGTAAACGTATTAGATAACGATAATTTAATACGTATCGGTACATGTAAACATGGCTTATCTAAAGAATCGTCTGAAACAGTACAAAAACTTTTTAAAGAGCAAGGGAAATTAGTCGAGGGTAGTTATCATCTACCTCCTGCAATAGCCAGCATGATCAATACACTGGATTTATATAAGGGAGAGTTGAGAGAACCTAATTTTAAGAGTATTAACCCCAACACTTCATATACTGAATGCACATTGGATAAATTACAGTTAGACATGGCTCAAATTCCAATCGAGACTTCTAACACGGATAAATACTTATGGCCAGATGTTTTTAAAAAGAAAGACCTCTTAGTTTATATCAGAGAAATATCACCTTGGATGCTTCCATTTTTAAAACAACGCGCTTTAACAATTATTCGCTGTCCCGATGGGATAAAAGAAAAATCGTTCTTTCAAAAAAGTATACCGAATTATGCACCGGACTTTTTATCATTTGATGCTACTGATGATTTAATTGTATGCAATCAATTAGAAAGTTTAGTTTGGTTAGCAAATCATGGTTCCCTCGAATATCATGTTCCTTTTCAACGAATTGGACAAGTGACACCCTTGGAAATTGTATTTGATCTTGACCCGCCTGACAGAGAGAACTTTGTTTTAGCAGTAAAAGCAGCCAAGCTATTAAAGCAGATATTAGATGATTTAAATCTTGTATCTTTCGTGAAAACATCTGGAAACAAAGGGCTACAAATATATATTCCTATTCGAGAGGGGAGCATGACATACGACGAGACAAGTTTTTTTACTGAGGCTGTAGCAAAAACATTAGAAAGAGCATTTCCAAACGATTTTACGACAGAGCGATTAAAGAAAAAAAGAAAAGGACGTTTGTACATCGACTATATTCAACACGGTCAAGATAAAACATTGATTGCTCCTTATTCGCCAAGGATGACAAAAGAGGGTACAGTTTCTATGCCTTTATATTGGAATGAAGTCTATAAAGGATTAGAACCAACAGCCTTTACAATTGGAAATGCAGTAGAACGTCTACAAGAGATCGGATGTCCCTTCGCTGGATATTTCGAAACGGGTAGCAAACAAAAGTTAGATAAAGTGTTGAAAATGGTTAAAAATTAAAAGCCTATTTCTGATTCCATTCTAACGCTATTTACATTATCTGTTATAAGTAACAATCACCATTGCAGCGTTACGGACATAAAATGGTCCATGGGATATTTGGCAACTCCTTTGATAGATAGTAACATAAAATTAGATGCCCGATTTGCATAACGGGCGTCTTTTTTGTTTTCTTATCATATTTATACATTTGAATCCTTAGTAGAAGAATGAAGAGCATTACTAGGAGAAATAAAATAGCCTGACACTGTCAAAGAACTGGTGACAGGCTATTGCCTAAATTTATATTTTCCCCAAAAATCCCTTTTGCATTATTACTGGATAGTTACATCTCATTTTTATAGTATTTTATTTCATTTCTTTTTTGAGAAAGAATAAATTTTCATATCTCTTAATACTCAGAGCATAAGGCTCCACATCGTTTGTTTTCTTTTTACCTTTCTTTCTAATACTTAAAACTCGCTCCACGTTGCTGCTGTAAATATTTCACAAAAAAATTCCGACGCAATGATTCAACTTCATCAGTCATGATCATAATAGAACGCAAGCTTCTTATCCAACAGATACGGCCGCAAATAAGCAACCATACTGCATAAAGGTAATACATCCTCGCTTAATTGGATGCCAAGCGTCTCTTTTATATATGCTTTTCTTTTCATCATCCGCTCCCAAAGTGCCGGATAATGATCTCTAATCTCCTTCTTTAACGCGTCGTCCGCGATGGCTACCGTACTTTCCGCTGAAACACCGTCGTATCCAGCAACACGCGGGATAATATCTGTTTGAAAAATCATTCCGCTTTTGATAACTTCCTCTGAATGCTCATAGATTGGCGAAGCTAACCACTCTTCATCCGCCGTCAGATGCCCTGGACATAGTCCCCAGTGATATTCTTCCTGCGGCAAGACTTGATTCATCAGCTTATACATCTCCCCGCCAGGCATTCCAACTTGGATATTCTCCAGCCAAGCTGTAATTGCAGTATAGTACGGAGCTGCCAGTTCCTCTATATAATGCTTTTTACTCTCCGGTAAATCCTCGCTGTTCTTGACAGCATATCCTGCTCTGCTCGAGAGCCCGCCTTTATATCCTACGGTTAAAGAGATGGCATCCCCTAACGTCACCTTTTTAGAAGTTGGATACAAATTACCGTTTTCAAACCGTTTACCAGTTGAAGCAATCGTTACGACATTATTTTTTTGACCATAAGCATGGAGTTCATTACCTAATTCCATTTCAGAAATGCCAACCTCCAGCTTGTCTATCGCACGCAAGACACAATCTGCTGCCAGGGACGCCCCAAATTCATAATGAGCCATTTCATTCGCATTATTCACCCTGCGCACGCCGCGATCCCCGCCAATGAAGATATCTGTGTGGTTGGTGATAGAACCTTCCTCCCCGACCATTTCCCGAACCGTATCTACAATAAAAGAAGGAGCATCAAATAAAGTCCGGTTATCCTCTACCTGGCTGGTAAAATGCTTCCATCCAGCCATGCCAATTTTCATTGCATCCTTGATTCCGGCTTCCTGAAGAATACTTAAAATCGTACTGTGAGGCTCCATCGGCTGATTAGGCAAGGAAAAATGCGGACAATGAATTCCTTTTGCTGGAATTCTCGAATATTGCACTTTATTATAGTTTTCATTTCCCAAGACCAGAAAAGCATCTCCATTAGCATGCAGAACGAATAAAGCCTCTTCAAATCTGGGAATAAAACCAACTAAATATTCAAAGTTCCCGCCATGTTCCACATCCGCGTAAACCAGCAGCGCATCCAATCCATCGTGACGCATCTCTTCTAATACCTTTTCTCTTCGTTGCTCCATCGTTGTATCATCCAGCAATATTGGAGTCCCTGTGCAATCTGGAGCGGGAGCATCCATTTCTATTAATTGTGCATTTTTAGAATTATATTGTTTTTCCATTTAACTTGCCTCCAATGTATGCATGTTTTTATTTGATTGGGTTTATTAATCAGAGGAACATGCATTTATTCTAATCCTGTGCATTACCTTGTTTCTGAGCAATGTGTACTATCATTCTTGCGCTTTCTAAATGTCATCAATAGGAAACATGGGACGCATAATGCGCTTGAATGGAAGTTTTGCTGTGTCCTGCAGCGTCGCCCCTTGCGTTAATGACATGATATTTAATTTCCCCTCTTTTTTTAATTCTGGGAAAATATATCCCTGTTTAACAATGATAATATCATAGTCTCTATAATCGAGACCAGCCGCATGAAACTGCTCAATTTCAACAAACGGATGGTTATTTCCTGAAACAACGATATCTATCGGTTTATCCTTGACGCTGATGGTTATACAATCACCAAAGTTCCCCTCTCTCACATAAGCATAGCCGGCTAAATATCCCTTCGCTTTAATAACAACATCTAAATTTACATTTGCGGATAATTCGTCTATATCCATTCCCAAAGAAATGCTTGTTTCCTCTCCCGCTTCATAGCTTTTCAGCTTATCTAAGGTTTCTGCGTCATGAATACTTGCAAATAAAAACCGTTTGTTATGACCTTCATCAAGATGTAATACCTGACGTAAAATAAAGGTATTGCTCCCTACCGATCCCGATGTTACATTATCTCCTGAATCCGTAATGAACACTGGCTTTCCTTCGCACGCTAATGCCATTTTCATTGCTTCCTCCGGCTGTGCAGTTAAGCCAGTATAATGGAATTCATAACGTTTATTCCATACATATTCCGCCAACTGATCCGCAATTTGATCTGCATATTCCTGATCAGCCTCTGTTGAAGGAATAACAACAATTCCACACCCTGCAACATCACAGTCATGACGAATATACCCAACATGCCAGGAACAGCTTAATATTCTTGGATCTGCTTCTAATTCCTCCATATATTGATTAATCGATTTTACTGGTTCATCTGCGGAGACGCTTTGTTCTCCGCCTAAAATCATTGGTAATTTACGATATACTGGGGTGATATTTTGACGTTGCTCCAACAAATCAACGAGCTTTTCACAAATAAATTCAATTGTTTCTTTAATATCTGTATGTGGAGATTCGCGATAACTGCGAATCAGTGTGGTACTTTCTACATACGCTTTAGACAGATTACCATGCGGATCACTTACTACCGCAATTGGCAAATAAGGGCCTGTCAGCTTGCGAATCATCTTCATAATATGATGATCCCCAGACCCGCCTTCCAAATCTTCTACTTCACTAGCCCCGTGTAAGTGAAGAAAAATCCCATCAATTTCATGAAGATGCTTTTTAATATCTTCCAAGATTCTCTTTTCAATATAATCAAATGCCGTTTTTTCTAAAACGCCGCCAGCTGATGCATCGGCATAAATGGAAGGAATTATCTCCACACCTTTTTTAGCAAACACATCTTTACATTTCATTTCCCGAATGCAATCCTCTCCAAATAAGAGATCAAAATCCTCTAAATTACTTTTATACGGAATATTGGCATTCGATTCAAGAATAAATCGTGCAATCAAAACTTTCATCGATTTCACCTCATCAACTTTTTTTAAGAAATATATCCGTTCCTTCCAGCCTTTCAAGGCCCGGATATATTCAGTAAATCTTTTTATCTCCAATGAAAAATCTTTATTTTATTCAGCCTTCTCTGTTGATTTCGTTCTTGAAATAATAATCCTGCAGGAAATATAGGAGACAACCACCCCAACAATTCCTACGATTGCCGCTAAAAATAAATTCCCTAATCCTCCTTGATTATCAATGAAGAACATCGCAGTAAATAACCCTGGGGTTCCACCCATAATATAGCTTTTCAATCCAAATATACCAGCAACCAAACCAGCACTTGCAGCTCCAATTGCAGTGCCTATCAGTATTTTAGGCCGCGTAATCAAAGCACCATAGAAAGCAGGTTCTGTAACCCCGCAAAGCGCGGTTACACCAGAAGAAACAATCATACCCTTCTTCGCTTTATCATTTTTGATGGAAGTAGCTGCTGCTAAAGCACTTCCGCCAATGCACAGGTTGGAGATGAATCCCATAACCATAATTGCAGGGTCATATCCAATCGTTGCAACACTGTTAAACCCGATTGGCATAATCGCTTTATCTAATCCAAACATAACCATATAAGGATAAGCCACAGCAAATACCGGCATCGCCAGTCCGCCGATTGTGCTCATTAACGTGGTAATCCCTGAACCTACATAGTCACTTAAAAGGGTTCCGATAGGCCCTAACACGATTAATGTTATTGGTACAACAACAATCATCGTTAATAGCGGTTTCAAAAAATAGATGACGATTTCAGGAATAACCTTCTTAAAGAATTTGTCCACGAAATACATAAGCCCAACACCAAGCATAACTGGTAATACGCTAGTGCTATAGTCCACCGCTGGAATCCCGACTCCTAAAAAACTTAGCCCTTCTTGACCGCTAATATTCGAGCTGACAAGCAACGCTCCCAATACTGCTCCCAAAATAGGTTCCATTTTTAAACGTCTCGCCATTGTAAATCCTAGATACACTGGTAAAAAGGTAAATGTTGCATTAAAAATAGCATCGATAATGACTGCAGTGCCAGATTCCATGTCTAAACCAAAATAGTTGATTAATAGATTTTTAACGGCAAGAATGATTCCGCCAGCAATCAGTGCTGGAACAATAGGCATAAATACGGCAGCCATGAAATTACCAAATTTGTTTAAATAGTTCATAAAACTCATTTTTTGCGGTTCTTCCGCTTCTTTTGTAGAACCTGCTTCGTTATTTTGTCCCTCTTTCCACCCCGACACCTCTAAGAAATCATTATATGCTTCATTAACATTAGGCCCGATGATAATCTGCACTTGGCCGGCTTTCTTGATGACACCTAGCGTATTTTCAATCCCTTTTAACGCTTCCTCGTTTATCAGTTTCTCGTTATTATAATGTAAACGAAGTCTAGTGGCGCAGTGTTCAACATAATTTAAGTTATCCACGCCGCCAACGTGCTCCAATACTTGTTTTGACATCTCAACATATTTCATTTTTTATTCCCTCCATTTCTGCCTGCTTATTAATAAAACAAAATTTCACTCAGCGGGAGTTTTACGGACGATTCTCCGAGATAAATCCAACAATGTGGTACTAAAACAAAATTTGAGTTCTATTGACGTCTGAACAAATTAATATGTTAACATTTTCACAATCAAACCTTTTATAAATAAAATCGATTCTTCTGGGTGTGCAGCTATTTTAGGTTAAGATGGGAATTCGACAGCGGAGCAGCCAAACCCATAACATCGATTCCCTTGTTTACTTTTACCTGTCTATAAAATACCGCTTACATAGTTAAGCACATCTAAGTCGGCTTTATAATCACCATGCGATTTATCAAGGACAACAATTTTATTTCTGTTATTTTCATTTATTTCACTATATAGACTATACCATTCCGTTTGGAAAAGAGCTTAAGCGGACACGAATCATCACACTAGAAACAAATGGACAGGTTTTACCCCTTCACTTTCATGCCCGCCAAACTCTATTTCTTTCCATCATCCATCAGCAAACAAATAACTGTTTTTAGATATCTCTGTTTTCCGCAATTAGATTTTTATACCAATAGTAGCTTGCTTTCGGTATCCGCTTCGTATCATTCTCAAAATCGATCCGGACAAGCCCATATCTTTTTTCATAGCCATTGATCCAGCTGTATAAATCCATCGTGGACCACATATAGTAACCCTGTACATTCACGCCTTCCTCGCGTGCTTTTAACATGTAATGAATAAAATCTCCACATAGCTCGATTCGGTTATCATCATTTACATATCCATTCTCATCAGGTGTTTCATATTGTCCGTGTCCATTTTCCGCAATATATACTAAAATATCCCCGTACTTTTCTTTGATTTCCATCAAAGCATTATACATACATTTAGGATAAACTTCTCTTCCCCAGAGGTTTCTTTTAACATGAGGATCAAAGGAGCTTTCAAAGACATGTTTAATGCGTATCCCTTCTTTTGAATTAGATCCTTTCCCTCTGTTATTATGGAACACTTCTGTTTCACCTTCAGAATAATCGGTTACATATTGACGGTTATAGACGTTCAAGCCAATATAATCTACTTTACCTTTCGCAAAATCAGGAACGTCCTCTTGATAGACGAAGCTTGGGTCAACTCCCCAATCCTGAAGCACTTCACCTAACTCTTCTGGAAGCTTCCCAAATACACTTGTATCCAGAACCATGCGATTATAAAAGACGTCCGCTCTTAACCTTACTGCATCTTTTTCTTTTGTTGCAGGATCCAATTCAACATTCCCGTTATCATGAACAATACCGATTCGGCCATCCATGCCTAATTTCCGGTAAGTATCAACGGCCTTAGCACTGCCTAACATCAGATTGTAGAGAACATTCCAGAAACGATTAAAATCCAGCTTGTAGTTTGGCGGGTAGTTACCGACCACATAACTGCAATAAGCATAATACCTTGGTTCATTTACCGTAGACCAAATCTTCACCCGATCTCCGAAATTTTCAAAACAAACTTTCGCGTACGCATCAAAAGCATCGATAATTTCTCTATTTTCCCAACCGCCAATTTGAGACAATTCATATGGCAAATCATAGTGAAACAACGTCGCATTCGGAGTAATCCCTTTTTCCAGACAATAATCAATGACATGATTATAAAAATCAATTCCTTTTTGATTTACTTCGCCAACACCTTGTGGAATAATTCTCGCCCATGAGATAGAAAATCGATAGGTGTTTTGGTTACCCGCTGCCATCAGGTCGATATCTTCTTTATATTTGTGGTAAAAATCAGAAGCGATATCCCCATCTACCTGATTAATATTTAAAGAACTGTTGTGGTTAAAGACATCCCATTCACCCAGACCTTTTCCATCTTCATCCCAGGCTCCTTCACATTGATATGCTGCTGTAGCAGAACCCCATAGAAACTTGTCATGTACTTGATTCATTTAAATACCTCCCTGCAATAATGATGAATAACCTTCATCTAAATCCAATGTTAGCACTTTCAAAAAAACGGAGTAGTTCAGAATTTGAACCATTGTAAAATTGCCATGGTTACCGATATGGAAAACAAAAAGCCCGCTCCATAGAGCAAGGCTTTGACATGATATCCTTTTTATCCAGCAATTTAAACAAGCTGTAAATGTGCTAAACGGATTTACAAAGTTATTTTTATGAAGGCTTATGAAAACAAACAGCATAGTCATGTATACAATGACAAATACTGCATCGATAATAAATCAAGAAGATAAGTAATTCCGTACTTTCCATAAATCCCTAAATAATCAGCTGAGAAACCATCCTTGCTAATATAAAAAGTTTTATCATAGCTATTCTTCAATTTCTCCGCTTTATTTCCCGTTATTAGAAATTTATGTCCTTTTAAACTCTGAACAAATTCTAATGACAGCTCCGCAAATTTACCAGATGCAGAGATGGTAATAATGACATCTTCTTCATGAAGTAATTTCAGAATTTCATTCGTGGTGAATGAGCCAGAAATAACATGAATCACTTTCGAGGCAAACATCAATTCTTGTTGAAATCTTAATGCATTGCCACTCGTATTGTTTGCGCACAGAATCACTACATTTACATCCTGATTGATTAACTCACAAAGATAATTGATATCCTCGTCTGTTATTTGTTCGTCAATGTCAGTAATCATTTCATCAACTAGATTTTTTATATGAATGCGATAGTCAGGCTCTGCTTTTATGTCCCGATGTCTTAAATCACTGGGAAAAACAAGCTTGGAAATGGAGTTCTTCAATGAACTGAAATTATCATATCCTAACCTTAAACAAAACCTTCTCACTGCAGATCTGGATGTAAAACATTCCTCCGTCATTTCCAATATGCTGACGGAAGAAATACGATATAAGTTATTCAAAATAAAATGAGCCAATGTATAATCGGTATTTTCTGGATTTTCTGAGTTGATGATGAAAGACAAGGAATTTAATAAACCTAAATTATTTATTTTCATTTTTACTCACCGTCACTTACCATATAATAATGTTGCTGATTTTGTTATTGAAAATAACATACTGGAGTTTAATATAGTTATTAACGTACCCAAAGAAGGAGCTTGAGTGAAAACTTCTCTTGTTCATAAAAAGAAGATTTGGGCCCATTAATTATTGGTAAAAAACTCTATTTAGGATATGTTTTTATTTCTATAAATTCTATTATACGGTGTGGAATCCGAAATTTGAAAATAAAAAGAGATTTCGTTACTAAATTAAGAATTACATTGGCTTTTTATCTGCTTCCATTACGCTAAAAAAACTGGAACAATACATATCAATTCAAGATATTGTTCCAGCTTTTGTTAATTTATTATATACCATTCAAAAGATTTTTTCTTCACTCATTTCCCGAGGTCATTTCTATCGGCACCAAAATTATTATGGAAGATTTATTTGGGTTTGTTAAAAAGGACAAATAAGCTAGATAGTTATTACTTTATTAATAAACTGATAGTTTATTATTTCATTAAATTAAGAATATTTTACAAAAGCGTTACTATTATGTTACATTAGTTATAGTAGTTATTTTTTGATAGAAACTATTATAAAAATAGAATCATTTTATAACTACTGCTAAAAAATACATATAGGGGGTAACAAAATGAAAGGGAAACGTTTAACGCTAGTTGCTTTTCTTGCGGTTCTTTTTATGTTCGGTACAACACCATCGGTTTTTGCTGCAGACAATCTGAATTGTTCTGATTTTGATACGCAGCCAGAAGCTCAGGCACATTTAGATGCCGATCCGAGTGATCCGGATGGATTGGACCGAGATAAAGATGGAATTGCTTGTGAGAACTTGCCTCAAGGCGACTCTACTGCCAGCAATGACGATGCAAACGAATCAGAAGAAGTTTCTGAGGACACATCTGCTGATGAATCTACTTCCTCTGAAGATGCTGCTGCACCTGAAGAAGAAACATCATCTGAAGATACTACGTCTACAGAAGAAGCTGCATCATCCGATGATGAAACTACAAAAGATGAATCTGCTTCCTCTGATGAAGAAGGCGGCGAGCTGCCGAATACCGCAACAGCTTTACCACTTGGTATCCTAGGTGGATTAGGTGCTATGATTCTTGGCGGACTTGGTTTGCGCAAGCGTCAATAAAATGTTAGATAGGCAGGCGATTCAATCGTCTGCCTTTCTCTCATGTAAGGGGGATAAACAAATGATTCGTAAATTATCGCTGCTCTTGATTGCGGTTGGCTTTCTTGTTGTTGTTTACAGCGGCTGGAATTACTTTCAAGCAACGCAATCGGTTCAGGAAATACCAGAGAAGTCAGAAGCGGTTGAGGCAGCAGCTATTAATATACCGGAAAAAAATATACCAGAAAAAATTGATGAGGAAGAGACAGTTAATCCATCCACACTCAATTATGAGATAGACGCCGGTTCAGAGATAGCCATGCTGGATATTCCAGCTATGAATAAACGTTTTACAACATATTGGGGAGCGGATGAAAGCACCCTCAATCAAGGAGTTGGGATGTATGTGAGTGAGTGGACGACCGTTCCAAATCGCGAAGGCGGGCATACGGTACTATCTGGGCATCGTGACACTGTCTTTACTGGTCTAGATGGGCTTGGGCAAGGGGATATATTGGAAGTCCATTACGACGGCGAAACCTTTGAATATGAAATTAATAAGACATGGATTACCGATGCAGAGGATCGTACTGTGATTGTCGAGAAAGAAGAGCCGACATTGACGCTGACAACATGCTATCCGTTTGATTTTATCGGGTATGCGCCTGATCGTTATATTATAGAAGCTACGCTTGTTGAGTGAACGGGCGGAAAACTGATCCGCCCCAGTATGGTTTTTGGCAGAGATAATTTAATAGAATAAGATAGACACATTCTAATTAATCTGCTTAGCCAAAAAGAAAAGTTACTATAGTAAGGTATAAGTAATTCATTTAACTGTCATTATAACTTTTTCTATTCTATATACAAAGAAAATCTATACATCATTCCTAGACAAGATTTTTTCGCGGACATAACTAAGATGTTTATACATCTCTTTAAATGATTGAACTGGATCTCTGTTCTTTAATGCTTCATAAATCGCTGTATGATAACCAATTGTTATCTCTGGTTCACGAAATGGTATAAGGCTATCCGTTTTTTCATGAGCCATCAATAAAGAATCAATCATACCCTCTACTACAGGATTATTTGCACTTTCAGCAATTATACTATGAAATTTTTTATCATATTGTCCATAGTTGTTATCTACATTTGCTTTAATGCTTTCAATCGTCCCCCTCAACTCCTCTAGCTGCTCCTCTGTAATTTTCTCTGCTGCAATTGTTACTAGCCCTAATTCTAACGTCATTCTAGCTTCGATAATAGCTGGAATATTATTGATTGACAATGCTAACATTGCTTTGAAGGGACTGCTTCCAACCTTTTCATTTATGTATGTCCCCCCTCGCGGCCTCCGCTTAACAATTTCTAATGTTTCCAAAGAGCTAAGCGCCTCTCTTAATACCGGTCTGCTCACATCAAGGTCATTCATTAATGTTAATTCAGATGGAAGCTTATCTCCAGGGTGAAGTTGTCCATCCATCAGCATAGAAATAATATGTTCTAAAACTTGCTTGGATAATGTATTTCTTTGTATCGGATTCTTATTAAATTCAACCAAGTCAATCTTCCTTTCTTTAATATAGATAATTTATCAGTACTAATCATTATATTGTTCAAAAAATTGAATGCTGATATAATCCTTCTCTTAAGGAACATCCATATTCTGTTGAAATTTATTACTATAAAAATGCATATCTTTTATATAGAACTATTGAATGCCATTATACACTATATTGAAATAAGTTTTCTACCGGCTATGGCTTAAACATTTGTAAGCATACAAAAATACCAAAATCAGCAATATTCAACAGCTGATTTTGGTATTTAATGAAACCTGCATTTTGTTAAATTTTTATTCCAATGCACCTATAAAAAATTTTTTTAAATTTTCAGGATACACTTATCGCACAAGGCATGGACGCTTGTTATCAAATTCCCACCCAGAAACTAAGTACTTCATCGCTTTTGCGTCATCTCTTGCACCCAACGCTTCTTTATGATAAATTTCATTAGCTTTCCACACTTGCTCCATATCAATTTCTACTCCAAGTCCTGGTTTATTCGGAACAGCAATTTTACCTCCCTCTATTTTGAAAGGATCTTTCGTTAAACGTTCAATCCCTTCTTGCCAAATCCAATGCGTATCAATCGCAGTAATATTCCCTGGCGCAGCAGCAGCTACATGAGTAAACATCGCAAGAGAAATATCTAAATGGTTATTTGAATGTGAACCCCATGTTAAACCAAATTCATTACATAACTGTGCAACTCTTACTGATCCTTCCATTGTCCAAAAATGCGGATCAGCTAACGGGATTGAAACACTGTCTAATTGCAATGCATGTCCTAACTGTCTCCAATCTGTTGCAACCATATTTGTAGCTGTTGGCAGCTCTGTAGCTTTTCGAAATTCTGCCATCACTTCTCTTCCGGAATATCCATTTTCAGCGCCGCACGGGTCTTCTGCGTATGTTAAAATTCCATGCATATCCTTACACAATGAAATAGCTTCATCAAGTGACCATGCTCCATTAGGATCCAGTGTAATACGAGCATCAGGGAAACGATTTTTTAAAGCTTTAATAGCTTCTATTTCCTCGCTTCCTGATAATACTCCACCTTTTAATTTAAAGTCTTTAAATCCATATAATTCATAAGAAGCTTCCGCTAATCGCACAATTGCTTCAGGTGTCAATGCTTCTTCATGGCGCAGCCGGTACCAATCATTCTGAGCATTGTCTCCAGATTCGTAAGGTAAATCTGTTTTATTTCGATCGCCAATATAAAATAAATATCCAAGTGTCTCCACTTCATCACGCTGTTGACCGTCACCAAGAAGTGCTGCAACAGGTACATTTAAATGCTTGCCTAATAAATCTAAAAATGCAGCTTCTACTGCTGTCACAGCATGAATTGTTGTTCTTAAATCAAAAGTTTGTGCACCCCTGCCGCTATTATCCCGATCGGCATATGTGCTTCGAACTTTATTCAGTACAGCTTTATAATTACCAATAGTTTCTCCTATAATTAATTGTTTTGAGTCTTCCAATGTTTGACGTATTTTTTCCCCGCCCGGCACTTCTCCAATTCCTTTTTGACCACTTGAATCTTCAATAATGATTATATTTCTAGTAAAGTATGGCGCATGTGCACCGCTTAAATTCAATAGCATACTATCTTTTCCAGCTACTGGGTATACTTCCATTTGTGTAACAGTTGGTGTATTCATGATTATCAATCTCCCTTTATATTATTTATTTTAAAAAAATACTTTGCCAGCTATATGTCGAAATACATTTATACATAAGCAATCTGCAAGACCTTCTTTCTAGAAAGCTGATTGTCCTTCATATTCCTAAAAATTTGGGTTTCATTTATTTACAATCCTGTTTTCAGAAAAGACTAACCTATAACCATATTCAAAATATATACGCCAATCAGTCCCAATATGGATAATGCAGTGGTATACGTCGTTCTAACCTTAATTGCTTGAGCTACTGTGAGATTAAAATATTCTTTAAATAACCAGAAACCTGGATCATTTACATGCGAAAACGCAATACTGCCAGTGGTAACAGCAAGAACCATCATTTCTAAATTTGTGCCCGAAGATTCAACAAGTGGAAGTACGATACCAGCAGCTGTCATTACAGCTACAGTAGCTGATCCTAGAGCAGTACGCATAATAACAGCAATCAACCATGCAAGTAATATGGGGGAAATTGCCCAACCATCTGTTAGTGATTGAATATAATCAGCAACACCGCTATCTACAAGTATCTGTTTAAAGGCTCCTCCAGCTCCAATGACCAATATAATGATTGCCATTGGTTTAACACTATCAACACATGATTGCATGACATCTTCTAATGAACGGCCAATTCTTATCCCCAGGACATAAAAAGAAAGCAATAACGCAATTAATAATGCAATTGGTGCTGATCCAAAGAACATCATAACATTCAAAAAAGGATGGCCTTCTGGTAAAGCAATTTCAGCAGCCCCTAATACTGCCATTAAAAAAACAGGGATAAGCGCTGATATAACACTTGCACTAAAACTCGGCATTTCTTCTTCTTTAAATTCTTTTGTACTTATTAGTCCTTCAGGAATCGATGGATTCATCTTTTTTACGATACTTAATCTTGGCCATAATAAAGCAATCAATGCTCCTACTGGAATAGCTATAATAAGGCCATACAGGAGGGTTAACCCCATACTTGCATCAAATACCCCGACTACTGCTGCCGGACCAGGATGTGGCGGTAAAAAACTATGTGTTGTTGATAAACCGATTGACATCGTTAATCCAACATAAAGTAAGTTCAAATTTGTTTGACGAACAATAGTGAAAACTAAAGGAATTAATAAAACAAAAGCTACTTCGTAAAACATGGTAACACCAAGGATAAACGATACAATCAGCATCGCTACCTGCACGCGCTTGATTCCTAGCTTACCAATTAAAGTATTGGATATCCGCTGAGCAGCACCACTATCTGCCATAACTTTACCCAGCATTGCTCCAAACCCAAGTATTAGAATAAGGTCATTCAGCTGTCCCCCAATTCCATCTGAAATAGATTCCATTACAGTATTTAATGGCATTCCTTCTAATAGTCCAACTAGTATGGCTACTAAGATTAATGCTATAAACCCATTAAACTTTAATGGAATCATTAAAATCAAAAGAAACACAACACCTAACGCAACAATTAACAAAGGCAATTTTTGACACTCCTTACAAAGATAAATTGATTCTATATCATGTTGCAGTACATTTATTTGCTAATTTCATGCTCATGATGCTCAAACGAATCGCCTATGTAATTGGTTTGTTTTAAAGCTCTAGTTATCATTCTATTAATTGAACACCTAGTATATTTACAAATTAGTAGATTGTAATATGACATCTAAAAAAACAAATTTTATACTCCAACAAAATATGTAATAATTCGTACATCTTTATTCATTCTTTCTTAAAATGCAGAAAAGGTATTAAGTTAAACCTTTCATTAAAAATGTAATCTCTTCGGCATTTAAAAAATCAGTAATCCTAAAAATACTCGAAACCGCATACATAAAAGAGATATTAAATTTTATCTATTATACATACAATAGTATTGTTTTGGGAGGAATTCATATATCTTTTTAAATAAATACGGACTGAGGACAAAAGTGTTTATACCAAGTAATTTCAAGCCATATATTGTATAGCTACACACTTTAGAAATATACTTTGCTTTATTTGTTGATTGTTCTTTTGAATCTAATATTACCTTTTGCCCCAGTCTGACTCGAAACGTGTAAAACTTAAAAACTCATTCATAATTAACATGTAACGGTTATCCATACATCGCTATAATAACGGTTCTGCTATATCTTAACTATCAGCCTATTCAACCTTTCAAGCAGGGTATTAAAAGGACTTTATCAGGATTTTACCGGCAACATAAAATCGAAATCACAACCTTCATCTGCTTGCAAGACATGTTTACGATAGAGCCATTTATAACCTCTTTCATCATCAAACTCAGGTTTCTGCCAACCTTGTTTACGTTTTTCAAGCACTTCATCTGAAACATCCAGATTCAAAATGCGATTTTCAATATCCAGCTCTATTATATCGCCATCTTCTATCAATCCAATTGGCCCACCTATAGCTGCTTCCGGTGCCACGTGTAGAATAACGGTTCCAAAAGCTGTACCACTCATTCGGCAATCCGATAAACGAACCATATCACGAACACCTTGTTTTAATAATTTTCCAGGTATCGGAATCATTCCTGCTTCAGGCATTCCTGGCGCTCCAACAGGACCAGCATTTTGGAGAACAAGTACACTATCTTTTGTAACTTCTAAATCCGGATCATTTATTCTCGCTTCCATATCTTCTAACGAAGTAAATACAACAGCTTCTCCTTTATGCTTCATCAATGTTTTATCGATGACTGCCTTTGGTTTAATGATTGATCCATTTGGTGATAAATTACCTCTTAAAACAGCAATTCCTCCATCTGCATGCAACGGATCATCCAATGGTTTAATTATATCGCGATACACCTCTTCAATAGTTACAGAAGATAGGTTCTCTTTCATTGTTCTTCCAGTCACCGTCATTTCATTCACATTTAACAGCGGCTCTAATTCTTTTAAAACGGCAGGTATCCCGCCAGCATGGTATAAATCCTCCATTTGGTACTTACCAGCTGGTCTCATATTAGCAATAAAAGGTGTTTCTTTACTTATTTTTTCAAATTGATCTAAATTCAATGTAATGCCCAGTCTTTTTGCCATTGCTGTCAGATGAATGACCGTATTTGTAGAACCGCCAATAGCCATCAATACTCTGATTGCATTCTCAAATGCTTCCTTCGTCATAATGTCTGACGGTTTCATGTCTTTTTTCACTAGCCTAACAATTTCCCGGCCAGTTTCTCTTGCCATATGCATACGTTCATTAACTGTTGCAGGTACAGCCGCTCCCCCTGGAAGCATCATACCTAAAGCTTCGGAGCAGGCAGCAATTGTACTTGCCGATCCCATCACCATACAATGTCCAGCAGTTGGAGCCAGCTGTTTATTGATTTCATTGATTTCTTTTTCATCTACCGTCCCTGCTTTATATTCCTGCCAGTAAAAACGGCAGTCAGAGCAGGCTCCCAAAGTTTTTCCTTTATATTTTCCATTATTCATTGGTCCGCCCGTAAATAAAATAGCAGGCTTATCAGCGCTTGCTGCCCCCATCAATTGGGCTGGCGCCATTTTGTCACAGCCGCCAATCAAAACAGTTCCATCAATTGGTTGTGCGGTAATCATCTCTTCCGTATCCATTGCAACTAAATTCCGATATAACATCGTTGTTGGGCTTGTAAACATCTCCCCTACTGACATGATCGGAAATTCCAAAGGAGTGCCGCCTTCCATAATAACTCCTTGTTTAATAGCTTCTACCATCGGCTGTATATGGGAGTGGCACCGGTTTACTTCACTAAATGTATTGCTTATTCCAATAACTGGTTTTTCATAATCTTCCTCGTCATGCCCCAAATGCCTTCTAAAAGCCATTTTCAAAAACTCACTAAACGCTTCATCACCATACGATGCATTTGATTTCTTCATCGTCATCTCTCCTCCCATTTAATTATCATCTTAGGATGCAAGCACTGCCGTACAGGTTTGAATCCCGAGCTTAGCATGTACTCACTATCACAGTTATTGTTCATCTAATTGGAAAGAAAGATATTTGTATTCCAAATAATCTTCAATTCCCTGTCTGCCGCCTTCTCGACCGACACCTGATTCCTTCACTCCGCCAAACGGAGCTTGGGCAACAGTTGGCATGGGATCATTTATGCCTACAATCCCATATTCCAAAGCTTCGCTGACTCTTACAATTCTAGAAGCATCCTTCGTAAATATATAAGAAGCAAGACCGTATTCACCACTGTTCGCCCGCTCTATCGCTTCTTCTTCTGTTGTAAACGAAAAGATAGGAGCAATAGGTCCAAATGTTTCTTCGTATGATATCTTCATATCATGTGTTGCGTTTACTAAAAGTGTTGGTTCAAAAAAGTTCCCTTTTGCGTATTCTCCATCGACAAGCCGATTCCCGCCGACTAATACTTCTGCTCCTTTTTCTGTTGCATCCTGCACCTGTTTTTCTACTTTATCGACTGCATTATTATCGATTAATGGTCCAATTGTAACCCCTTTCTTCAGTCCATCACCGACTATTAATTTCCTTATTTTTTCTGCAAACAATTCAGAAAAAGGCTTTACAATACTTTCATGGACATAAACACGATTGGTACAAACACAAGTTTGACCCGCGTTTCTAAATTTACTTGCAATCAAAGCTTCTGCAGCTTGCTCTAGATTAGCATCTTCAAATACAATAAATGGTGCATGTCCTCCAAGCTCGAGTGACAGCTTTTTCATCGTATCTGCAGATTGTCTTACTAGCTGTTTTCCTACTTCAGTAGAACCAGTAAATGTAATTTTACGAACATCAGGAGAATCCATTAAAGCTTTTGTGATCTTACTTGCAGATCCATGGAGTAAATTCACTACCCCCTTCGGAACTCCTGCATCATGACAGGCCTTAATGACTTCTACAGCTGTAAGAGGCGTGGAAGAAGCTGGTTTCAATACAACAGTACACCCTGCAGCCATGGCTGGAGCTATCTTCCTTGTAATCATTGCAATTGGGAAATTCCATGGCGTAATCGCTCCAACAACTCCAATCGGTTGGCGGGTAACCGATAAACGTTTACTTGGAGACGATGCAGGAATGGTTTCTCCATAAATTCGTCTTCCTTCTTCTGCAAACCATTCTAAATAATCGATTGCTAAACTAATCTCCGCTTTTGACTCTTGCACAGGTTTCCCCATTTCCGTTGTAATCACTTCAGCAATCTCATCCGTTCTAGAACGTAAAATTTCAGCAACCCGATTTAAAAAATCATATCTTTCTTTTGCAGTTCGTTTAGACCAAGCAGGTAAAGCTTTTTTCGCAGCATCAATTGCGAGCTTCGTTTCATGTTCTCCTCCTTTTGCGACTGTTCCAAGAAGTTGACCGGTAGTTGGACTAGTCACTTCTAAATTATCTTCTGAAGTTTCCCATGTCCCATTTATATAAAGCATCTTATCTCCTCTTTTCTATTCCTGCACCCTATGCAGAAAATTATTTGGTTGATTAGATTATTTTTCTTGATTTGCTGATAAAATTGTTGGGTCAGTCATTACTTCGATCAATGCTGGAAGTCCAGATGCAATCGCTCTTTCAAATGCGCTTGCAATATCTTCATTCTTTTCAACTCTTTCACCATGTCCACCAAAATTAATTGCATATTCTGCGAAGTTGGGATTTGTCAGTTTTGTTCCCACTACTCGTCCAGGGAATTTCGCTTCCTGATGCGTATGGATAGTTCCAAACATATTATTATTTACAACAATAGAGATGATAGGAACATCATAGCGTACAGCTGTTTCAAATTCTTGCGGAGTCATCATAAATCCGCCGTCACCTGAAATAGAAATGACTGTTTTATCTGGATGAGCTACTTTTACTCCAATAGCCGACGGCATCCCGTAACCCATCGCTCCTGATGTAGGTCCAAAATACGTACCTCCTTCATCATATTTGAAATAACGGGAAATCCACGAAAAGAAGTTACCTGCGTCACTTGTAATAACCGTATTCTTTGGCAGTTCATTTTGAATATAATGGATAACTGATTTCATATTTGCGTATTCTTTATTATCCGTTAATTCAGGTGTTGAAAATTGTGTATACTTTTCGTTTGCTTCTGTTACTTTCTTTTGACGCTCCACATTCTCTTCCGGTTTAATCATGTTAAGAAGCTCTTTTAAAAATTCCTTTACATCGGAAACAATAGGTAATGACGGTGTATAAACTCTCCCCAAAGTATCTGGTGAAATATCTACATGAATCAAACGGCTATTTTGTTCATTTATTAAAGAATAATCATCTGTTGTCATTTGCGAGAATTTAGTTCCAAGCGCTAAAACAAGATCACTATCTTGAATATATTCACTCAGAGACTTTCTAGCTCCCAACCCTAATGCACCAATATAATTTGGATGCGAATTCGGGAATGCATGGAAGCGTCTGAACGCTGTAGCTACGGGAATTTGCATTGCTTCTGCTAATGCAACAAGCTCTTGAGTAGCTTCTGATAGAATTACGCCTCCGCCAGCAATAATAACTGGTTTTTCAGCATTTTTTAGTTCTTCAGCAGCTTCTTGTACTGCATCTACATCAGGACGAATCGTAGTTACCTTTATTGGTTCATGTGTATCTCTAGTTACAATGTCATCTTGCATATCCTCTGGCAATGAAACCAGCACTGGTCCAGGCCTTCCTGAACGTGCTACATGAAAAGCACGGTGCAGAATTTCCGGGATACGGTCAGCATCATCGATTTCTACTGTCCATTTACATAAATCTTTAAAGAATGAAACAAAATCTACTTCTTGAAATGCTTCACGGCCTCTATACGGACGTTCAACCTGTCCAATCAATGCTACAAGAGGAGTAGAATCTTGCTGCGCAGTATGTAGCCCAATCGACAAATTCGTTGCACCCGGACCTCTTGTTGCTGTACAAACACCTACATCACCTGCAGCTTTCGCATAACCTTCAGCCATAAATGAGGCGCCGCCCTCTTGTCTCGCAGAAATGAAATCGATTTCATTTTCTTCGTAAAAAGCATCAAGTACATTCAAATAACTTTCTCCAGGAACGCCAAAAACTTTCGTTATACCTTCTTTTTTCAAAACATCAACAATCGCTTGACCACCAGTTCTTTTTTTTACTTTAGTATCGCTCTGACTAACTTGTGTCATTTCTTTTCCACCTTTGCTATTATTTTTAATTCATCACATAAAAATCTTTTCTAATATTAACTCCATGTACTGCCTCCTCCTGATTAGTAATATTTGAAGGTTGCAATATGAACTCTTAATGATTTGTTTTTAATTGTAAGACATTAATAATTGTTTGTCAATAATCAATATTTAATCTTCTGATTATTATTTCATCAATGATTTATTTTATTTAGTGAAAACCCATAACCACACAAATAGATGACTCCCATGTTAATGCGGAAGTCATCTAGCACCAGCTTAAATCTTTTAGAAAGTAGAATTTTCATGTAAAAAGTTATACATCTATTCTAGACATAATTTTTTCTCGTACATAACGAAGATGTTGATACATTTCTGTAAACGCCATAATCGGATCTTTCTTTTTTAAAGCCCTGTAAATCGCTTCGTGATATTCAACTGTTATCTTTCGCTCACGGAAGGGTATCAAGCTATCAGTTTTTTCATGCGCAATTAGTAATGAGTCGATCATTCCTTCTACTACTGGATTATTTGCGCTCTGGGCAATAATTCTATGAAATTCGATATCTAACGCCCCATAATCATTATTCACGCTTTTTTCAATATCTCTGTTTATCTTCTTTAACAGATCTAATTGTTCATCAGTTATTTTTTCTGCTGCTAGAGTAACCAGCCCTAATTCTAAGGACATTCTTGCTTCAATAACAGCTGACACATTATTAATTGTTAATGCTAACATTGCTCTAAAAGGACTATTTCCTACTTTTTCATTGATATACGTTCCTCCACGCGGTCTTCTTTTGACAATTTCTAATGTTTCTAAAGAACTAAGTGCCTCTCTTAATACAGGGCGACTTACATCAAAATCATCCATTAATTTTAATTCAGACGGCAGCTTATCTCCCGGATGAAGCTGCCCATCCATCAACATGGAAATAATTTGGTTTAACACTTGTTGTGATAATGTATTTCTTTGTATTGTTCCTGTTTTAAATGCTTCCATTACCTTCACTCTCCTTGTACTTAGCAATCAGTATGTTAAAAAAATCACATGCTATATAACTCATTTGATTATTTAGTAAATTATGTAAATAAACTGCGGATAAATTACATCAAGGTTTATTATCATAATTATCGCTCGTAATTGTATGACAAATACATAAGTTTGTCAATTTCAATAATTTTCCAAAGAAGATATCATGTAAACCTTTCTCCTATATCACAGTTGTATATTTACTCCCTGCTATCTTTATCAACTGGAATTTTTATTTCTAAAGTTCTTTCCATTGACTTAAAGTCGATATAAAAAGAAGGATAGAGATTATATCCCTCTCCTTCTTAACATCATTAAAACTACCCATTATTTATAGATATCCGGTTAGTTACGTAACTGGTGCAGGATTAAATAAGGCTAAATCATTTCGAATACCACATTTATCTGCACAAGTTGTTTTCTTACCGCTAGCAGTAGCAATAATATCATGAAAAATTTCCCATCCTACGTCTTCAATTGTCGCTTTTCCTGTAGCAATCGTTCCCGCATTGATATCAATTAAATCATTCCATTGATTTTTTAATTCATTTCTTGTGGAAACCTTTAATACAGGTGCCATTGACAGATTATAAGGTGTTCCTCTGCCCGTTGTGAACACCTGTAAATGCATACCGGCAGCGAGCTGCAAAGTTCCACAAACAAAATCGCTTGCGGGCGTGGCTGCAAAATTTAGTCCTTTTTTTCGGACCTTTTCTCCTGGAGATAAAACATCTGTAATTGGAGATGTTCCAGATTTAATTACTGAACCAAGAGACTTTTCAACGACATTAGATAATCCGCCTTTTTTATTTCCTGGCGACGGGTTTGCTGACCTATCAACATCGCCTTTGTTTAAATATTTATCATACCAATCCATTTCTCTAACAAGAGCGTCCGCTACTTCGCGACTATCTGCTCTTGGTGTTAATAGATGGACCGCATCCCTAACCTCTGTTACTTCAGAAAACAAGACAGTTGCACCAGCTTTAACCAGCAAATCTGCCGCATACCCTACAGCTGGATTAGCTGTAACGCCTGAAAATGCATCACTTCCCCCACACTGAACACCTACTACTAATTCAGAGATTGGAAATTCTTCTCGCTCTCTTTTGTTTAGCCTTTCTAACCTTTCTTCAGCCATCTCCATAATAATTTGAATCATATTTGTGAAGCCATTTTGATCCTGTAACATTACAATATTATCATTATCTTTTCCATCATTTAATCGCGTTGGTTGAAGCTTTTCGCATCCTAAACCGACAACCATGATTTCCCCGCCAAAACTAGGATGTTTCGCTAGATTTTGAATGGTACGGATAGGAATTTTTGCATCACCAGCGTTTATTGCAACACCACAACCATAGTTATGGTTAATGGCAATAACATCTTCAACATTTGGGTACTTTGGAAGAAGTTCTTCCTTTATCTTTTGTACAGCAAACTCTAAAACCCCAACGACACATTGAACGCTTGTCGTTATCCCGAGTATATTCTTCACTCCAGCTGTACCATCAGAGTTTCTGTATCCTAAAAAAGTGTATTCTTCATCTAAGGGTTTCTTCGGTTCTGCTTTTCCGTAGGTTTTTAATGTATTTAGTTCTGGAGGTACTGGTAAATTCATTATGGCGTCTCTTATCCAGGATCCTTTTTCAATTCGATCTTTAGCATATCCAATAATTTCTCCGTATCGGATAATTTCTCCATCTTTTTCTATGTCCTCTAAAGCTACTTTATGCCCTTGAGGAATCATATTTTTTAATTCGAGACCACACTTAAAAACAGTTCCTTGCTTTAAACCTCCATTATTAACAATAATTGCAGTATTATCTATTTCTTTCACTTTAATATAAAGTGGTTCTATATCTTCTTGCATTTTCTCAAACCACCTCTCTGTTGTTTTTCAGTAAATGTATGAAATACACTAAACATATCATCACATTTTATTGTATATTTCATTACCCTGTAACTTCGTTTAATGCAGTAAGTAAGGCTTTAATATATCCAATGGAATAAGCAAATCCCAGGTTAGATGATTTCCAGCCGATATTCGAATTTGCCCATTTTTTATCTTGGTCTGCAATGTCACCTGCAAGGATAGGTACATGATCAGGATTTAGACAACCGTTAAAACCTACTTTTTTTAATTCCAGCAATATCTTAAACATATTCAAGTCCCCATCATCTAGTAAAGCTTCTTCAAATGCTCCGGCCGTCGGTAAACTTCCGCGCACATTTCTAAAATGCACTAAGAAAATCCTGTTTTTTCTACCAAAATGATTTATTTCATCAATGACTAATGGGGACCCACCTTCTTCCGCACGCGTACCAATGCAGTAAACAAAACCTACGTTTTCATTCGGAAAGTCATCAATTATCCTGTGTAAACCAAGCCCTCCGAATGGAGAATCTGGATGTGGTGTATCAGATGGATGCATAGCTATATTCACACCATTTTCTTGAGCAGTCGGCACTAATTCTTTATAAGCCCTTTGAAAAGAATGCCACCACTTTTCCAGTTCTTCTATAGTCGGACTTTCTGCTTTGTCCTTCAGTAAACCAACGCTCTCTCCTCTAGAGATGGCTCCGCCTCTTTGAACCGCTTGATAAGTCTGTGAACGGCCATAAAATACATCGCCTTCAAATCGTTGTCTGACGATTTTTATATTTGCTTCTCCAAAGACTTTAATTGCGTTTACGGAGTTTTCCAATTGCACCCCACTGCCATCTTGATTATCCATAAATGACTCTGTTATATTAGGCAAGGTAACTCTATTAATATCCATCCCCCATGAACGGATTCTTTTTTGAAGTTTTAATAAACTATCCAAATCTGGAAACCCTTGCTCCTTCACACCTGCAAAAGAGTTCCCGTTCCCAAAATCAATCCTGTCCACACCTAACTGGGACATCTGTTGTAAATCCAAATCTGTTAATTCAGTGGTGTTAACGGTTACGGACACTTTCATCATTTACAGCCTCCTTCTATATTATTAATTAGCCGCGTCATAAACTGCCTGGTCATTCTCGGTAATTTCTTTTAACTTCTCAGCTGTTTCTTCTGAATCTAGATAATTTGGAGTTAACCAACTGTTCTTAATCTCCTCTTGAAAAGATTCATCTTTAACTACATTTTCTAATGCTTCTGAAAATGTTTCTACGACCTCATCCGGTGTTTCCGGGTTAAAAGCCCAATAAAAAACTTTATCTACTGACATATCTACACCTTGCTCGGTAAACGTTTCAATATCAGGAGCTCCTTCTAAGCGTTCATCAGCGATTACACCAAGGGAAACAAAATCTCCAGACTCAATATAATCTTGTACTAGCCCAAGAGATGTTGGTACAATATCTACTCTTCCTCCCAATAAAGCAGTAATTTTATCGGAAGCACCACCGGCATCAACAATATTAAATTCAACTCCTGTTTTTTGTTCAAACTCTAACACTTGCAAATGTGTCATCGCACCAACTTCTGTAGCGACCTTGACTTCACCAGGATTTGCTTTAGCATAATCAATCAAGGATTCGATATCATCAAATGCAGCATCTTTGGAAGCAAGAAATGTATTCGATTGATCAACGATTCCTACACCTGCATATTTAAAATCTTCAGATGTATAGTCAGCTAATCCATAAATATTATTAACTAACATTGCATTATGGTAAGCCAATACAGCATGTCCATCTGGTTCCTTAGATAATACTTCTTTAATACCTGTTGAACCCCCAGCCCCTTCTACGTTCGTAATGACGATTGATTCACCAAGTTCCTGCTCCAGATATTTAGCAGTAATACGTGTATTCAAGTCTGTATCCCCACCCGCTCCAACTGGAACAACTACCTCAATTGGTTTTGATGGATATTCGTTTTGTGCATTTGAATTTTCCCCATCTGAACATGCACTTAAAATTACAATTAGAAAAACAACGGCTAAACTTTTCGTTAAAATATCCACGATCTTCTTCAATGTAATTCCTCCCTTTTCTATTCTTTTTATTTAATTTACTTTGTGAAGCTTTTGTTTCTTTCTATTACTGTATATTTTCATGGCAATAGATACGACTGTTAGAAGTAAGAATCCTGCAGCTATTGGTTCTGTTAAAAAAGGCATAAAGTTTCCTTCAGATAACATTAAACCTCTGCGTAGGTTTGTTTCTAGAATTGGTCCCAGGATAAAACCTAGAACAAGCGGTGTTAATGGCATTTTAGCTTTGATCATAAGGTAACCAATAATCCCAAAGAAAAACAATGCGCCTACATCAAATAAACGATTATTCACACCAAATGCACCAACAACACACAACGCTAGAATAATAGGTAAAAGAATAGCCTGAGGAATGCTAAGCAATCGCACAAATCCCCTCATACCTAAGAATAAAAACACTGCCATCAAAATATTTGCAATGATTAAAGCAGCAAATATTCCATATACTATATCACCGCTATTTTGAATCAACATTGGCCCAGGCTGCAATCCATGTAAAACAAGGCCTCCGAGTAACATAGCCGTAACTGTATCACCTGGTATTCCTAAAGAAATAAGCGGAACTAACGCTCCTCCAATAGCAGCATTATTTGATGATTCAGAGGCTACAACACCGCTAGGGTTCCCTTTACCAAATTCTTCAGGATTTTTAGAAAGATTTTTTGTCGTTGCATAGGCGATAATATTTGCTGTTCCGCCCCCGATGCCTGGCAATATTCCAATACCCAAACCTAACAATGTTGACCGAAGGAAGTTCCATTTTTGTGCAAAATATTCCTTCATTTTTACTCGATAACTAATTTTTTTCAGATGGGTAGATTTATTATCTTTGACTTTCTTTTCAGCAGTAATCAATATTTCTGACACTGCAAATAATCCAATTAACACTGGCAACAAGTCGAAGCCAGCGTCTAATGAACTGAATCCAAATGTAAATCTTGGAAACGCATCAATTGGTGCTGAACCAACCATTGCAAATGCTATACCGAGTGCTCCTGACAAAACACCTTTGACCATCGAATCTCCCGAAAGACTTGAAATTAACGTTAAGGAAAAAATAACAATCGCAAAAAACTCAAATGGGCCAAATTCTAAAGCAACCTTACCTAACGGCGGAGCAATCATGATCAATGCAATGATACTTATTAGCCCTCCAAAGAAAGAAGAAACGATTGCAAAAGAAAATGCTTTTCCAGCTTCCCCTTTTTGAGCCATTGGGTATCCATCAAATGTTGTAGCAATGGAGGATGGAGTTCCTGGAAGTTTCAATAAAATTGCTGGAATCAAACCACCTGAGACACCTCCAATATACAATCCCATCAAAAGAGACATCCCTGCGACAGGATCCATCCCATATGTAATCGGCAAACATATAGCAATTGCCATCGTAGCTGTTAAACCTGGTATAGAACCAAATATAAGACCTAAGATTACACCAACAACAATTAACAGGATTATTTGAAAAGTAAAAACTGAATTAAAACCTTCTAATAACATATTAAACATTTTCTGACCCCCTTACCCAAAAATTCCTGTTGGAAGCATGACATAGAACACATTACGAAAAACGAAATAAATAATGGAAGATGTAATAATTGAAATAACTCCATATAAGAAGACATTTCTAATTGTCCATTTCGAGAAAAGCAACATTTGTATGATGAGATAAGCAATCGTAGTAATTAAAAAACCTAAGATAGGAATTAGAAATAAATAAACAAACAACAAAATTATTGTAAATATCAGATAAATGAAACCGTTTTTATTATCTGTTTCCTCTTCATCCTCTGTAACAGGTATTTCTTCTTCAATTTTAACCTCCTTCTTGTTTTTAAAACCGCTTACAATAATAGGAATGCTCATTATCGCAATTAATATTGCAATCATTCTAGGCATAAAATCTGCTCCAATTACGCTTTCTGTTAGCGCTTCCATATTAAGAGAGCCTGTAAACATAACTATTGACAGCACCATCAAAATAATACCTGTGATTAAATCATTGTAATTCCTTTCCATTGGATTTCCCTCCAATCCATCACATTTTTATTACTTTTCGTAATTGTATGACAAATATATTTATATGTCAATAAAATTTTTTGATTTTTTAAAGATTACCTCTTCAAGTCTTTTACTTTTTGATATAGCCCTAATTAGAAAAGCAATTCACCAATAAATTCCGTATGAATCAATCGCAGATAATTGAGAAACCTTATTTCCTTCAATATAAAAAGAAACTCAAAACTAAATTAGAGCTAAAATTCTTTATAATTAATGTAGTTTTCATTGTATTTGTATTTACAAGTGTTATCTTCCAATGTGGAAATATATTATTACTTCACCCTAATTGGGTAGTTTTTATAGTGTACTATGAAAGGTATTGAAAGAAGAAAAAAGCAGACTACGATAAAGCTGTTCTGCTTTATTTACCAAAGAAAAGATACTAGAAGCATTAATTGGTGTATTGGATTACCTAAAAGAATGGAAAAGCAAAAAAACATCAACTCCTTAGATTATTTTTTAAAGGAGCTAATGTCAGTATTCTTTGAGAACATGTATATAGACTATAAAAAACTCGAGAAGACTGGGATCTGATTTTTAATTGCCTTGCATTTAGTTCAATATGGAGCATTATCCTGAATTCTATTGATTTTGGAGGCTTCTTAATTTCCAGATTACCTCTGCACGACCATGGATAGCTTTATCTCTAGATAATACAGAATTTTAAATAACTGCTGCAAAGCTTATGTTGAGCTTTCTAGATTGACATTAATCTTTAGGTATCATCTCCATATGCTAATACAGAATACAAAAGCTCATAAATAAAAAGTATTCTTTTCCATTAAATTTCTTTCATCATTATTTAAATTCTGAATGACTCTTTCATTATAGTATTGGCCAACAGTTGCTAAAATTGCATTTATAATAGTAAAACTAGAAACATGGGAATAATGGGCGGATAATGAATCTACTGATGTTAAGAAAAAGTAGTCACTCATAGGTACAATTGGGCTATTAATTCTATCTGTGATGGAGACAACTTTTGCATGTTTTTTTGTTTTTACATATTCTATGCATTCAATTGTATGTTTGGTATAACGTGAAAAAGAAAAAGCAATAACCAGACTTTGCTCATCGGCTGTCATTAAACAATTGTCTAAATCCATTCCAGTAGATGTAATAGGCGTTACGTTCCCTAACATTCTATTCAAAGCAAACCCTAAATAATATGCGTCAGCAATAGACGAGCGAAAACCTAACGTATAGATATTTCTGGCTCCTCCAATCAACCTGATTACTTCTTCAAAATCATTCATATTCATTTTATCTATCGTAGATTGAATGTTCGAAATGTCTGTATTCACGCTTTGGCTAAAGGCATTGTGTTTGTTAATTTTATTACTCGCCATTTGCAATCTTCGGCTAGTCTGATTAAATATGAATTCTTCTTGTATCGATGATTGCATCTCCGAAAAACTCTTATACCCCAAATTACTGGCGACACGAATAACAGTTGACTCACTCACTTCAATATTTTCACCTATTTTTGATGCTGTCATATAGGAAGACTTTTCTATATTATTGATGATATAATCCGTTACTAACTTCTGAGATTTAGTGAGCTTTATGCTGTTTTCTTTCACACGATCCAGGAATAATTTCTGAACTGAAATAGATACCCCCTCCTTTTATGCTCATCATTATTGGTCTTATATGAGTTTCAAAAATATTAATAAATCATTAGCTTGAAGCTCTGTAGGATGGTGAACATATATTAACATAAATGAAACAGGATACAGCTGACGGAAGGTGTCATAGCTATTAGAATAGCCATTCTCCGCTGAATCCCAATCCTTATTTAGCCTGCTCTACTTTTTTGCATGATGTTTTACTAAGCGTAAAAACATGAAAAATGATATTCATATACTGTCAGATATTAATTATTGATATAATATTGTTATACCCCTAATAACTTCACTTATTTTCTTAATATCATCCTCTCCAATTTCACGATGTGTAACAAAGCGAACTTTATATCTCTCTAAAGCGCTAGCTAACACCCCTCTTTCTTTCAACAGCTGAACAAATTTAACAGAGTCGATACCCAACTCCTTAACAGACAGGATGACAATATTTGATTCTACCCCCGTTGAATCTATTTTAAGTCCCGGAAGTGACTCTAGCTTCCTTGCCAGTTCTTTTGCATTTTCATGATCAAAAACAAGCCGGTCTATCATTTTTTCTAAGGCAATGATTCCGGCAGCGCCAACCACTCCTGCTTGCCTTGTTCCGCCTCCTAGTGTCTTCCGCCATTTTCTAGCTTTAGCAATAACCTCTTTCTTTCCTGCTAATATGGATCCCATCGGAGCACTTAAACCCTTTGAGAGACAGAATTGAACCGTGTCTGCATACTGAGCAATTTCCTTAGGAGGAACACCTAATCCTATGGCAGCATTAAAAATTCTGGCTCCATCTAAATGAACGGAAATCCCTTGGTTATTCGCAAGATTATAAACTTCTTTCATATAACTAGTCGGCAATATCCGGCCGCCTGATCGAGCGTGTGTATTCTCAAGAGCTATTAAACTTGTATTCGGATAATGAATATCCTTTCCACGAATGGCCTCCTGAATATCATCCATTTGCATTTGACCATTTATCCCTTCTAACGTCCGTGCCTGAACACCAGCCAGAGAAGCAAGTCCGCCCGTTTCATAATAGAAAAGGTGAGAGTCCTTTTCTAGGATAATTTCTTCTCCTGGCTGGGTTTGGCTTAACACAGCTACTTGATTTGCCTGCGTGCCACTTGTGAGAAACAAAGCCGCTTCTTTTCCAAGTAGATTAGCTGATAATTGTTCCAGCCGGTTAATTGTTGGATCCTCGCCATATACATCGTCGCCAACCGGAGCAGACAGCATTGCTTCTCTCATTTCTTGCGTCGGTTTAGTAACCGTGTCACTCCTTAAATCTATTTGCATAATGAATATCATTCCTTTCAACGCGTTAAAAGCACAAGAAAATCTTGAAAATAACTCTCCTCCCCGCTGGAGGCGTCATAATCTAAAGTAGATAAACAGATGTCCTCCGTACGAGAGGGGGGAGCAGAGTATATGCTATCCTTATAACAAGCTGTCAAAGTTACATTTAATAGTATTCAGTTCAATAAATATTTCCTCCTCTATACTTATTCCCGATTAAAATAGCTGTTGTTATGCCGACCATACAGGCCAAAAAACTTACATACAACAAAAATCAAAATCATGATTACAATACAAGCAATACCTACTGGCAACGCTCCAAATGATACAGTAAGTATTGGTACGGAAGCAGTTACTAACCCTCCACCAGCAAACGGGCTGCTAAAGGGAGACCTTAACCCATAAGCAACATACGCATCAGACTGCATTTTGGGGTCTGCCATTCGCAAAAGCATATACCCTACAGCGGCTACACCTGTTGCTGTACCAAATAAAATAATAGAATGCTCAAACCAATCTTTTGCAAATATTCGAGGTCCAATATAGAAGAAGAAGCCCAACATAAGAAATAAAACAACGATGGACATAATCAACAACGGCCAAAAATACTCTAAAACAATTGGGATACTTATCGTTGCAACTGCCGATACAACAAGAAAATCCAGTGCAGTGCCTTGAATGTTTCGAAAGGTTCCAACGTCCACCGCTTCCCATAAAGCTGTTCGTTTTAATATCACTCCAACAATGAAACCTCCGATTAATGCCAGCGGGAAAAGTGGCATGCCAGGTACGAAAGGTTCAATGATGGTTTGCAGAATCCAACCAATAAAAATCGCTATCGATATAATCGCAACATGGAATGCATAGCCTTCAACTACTTCACTTTGAACGGTTTTAACAGAGGAAGATTGCTGCTCAGATTTTGGTATGAGCCCCGTTGTAGTTGAGGTTGAATCCGTAATTGTGTCTTTTATGCCGATATAGTTTGTATATCCTTTTCTAACTGCATAGTTTATTAAAATGGTTCCTCCGATTATTCCAACTAACAATCCAATCGTCGCTGTTGTTAATCCAAGTGATCCACCATCTGAATAACTGAGATTTTCATATACTTCAATCATCCCTCCAGCAGTACCATGGCCTCCCGACCACCCCACCTCAACTAACGTTCCAAATAACGGATCAATTCCAAATAACGGAGTTAAAAATAAGGCAGTTATAATTAATGGTATCCCCCATTGTAAAAAACTACTTGTCCACGAGAATACTAATTGTGGTATCGCCTGCGTCTCTTTAATCCGCTTAAAGTTTACTGTAATTCCAATTAACATTGGAGCAAAAACGATAGAGATTAAAATCGTTGCGTACCCTGACCATGTATCATACATCGAAGTTGGCAATAATTTTAGTCCATGTGGACCAATTATCAAGCCAAGAAAACCAGCAATGAGCGACGCAGGAATAATGAATTTTGTAAATATTTTAACTTTTAAACGGATAATAACCCCTATAAGCATAAGAATCCCTAAACAAATTGTATATATCAACAAAGTACTAAGCGTTCCAGATTCAACACTTTCAATCGGGAGCATAATAACATCTCCTTATCTTCAGTATATTAAAGATTTTTTGCACTTTAACTCTTAAAATAGCTGAAGATCTCCTAACAACTCTATTTTGAACATTTCGTGTTCCCATCTCTGGGAAGAACAAGATTTATTGGCTCCATAGCGCGAGTCACAGGGAGACCGTTTAAATGATGACAAAGTGTACGATTAAATATAAATATAGAAACTTATAACATTAATTTATCCATAATCCGATTACTTTATGTTTCACTACTGACTACGCTACACATGGTCAATTAACTCACCTACTATGGATCCGAATAGGACTATATTTCTCCAAAGAGAAATAGCTATAAACTAGCACACTGAAAAAATACATTTTTCACTTTATAAAATAAAAACAGTATATCTATTAAGCGTCGGATGGATAACAGGAACGTATATTACTGTTCATACGTAACTGCCGATGCCCAATTTACAAATTATCAACCTGTTCAAGATATCTGAAGAAATCTATTCACTTACATAAAAGTAGAAGAAGCTCCCCATAAATCAAGTTCTGTTCCTATACCTTCTTTTTTTGCATTTTTATAAACCTCTTTAGCTACTGCTATATCTTGAATTCCCATCCCCACGCTATTAAAATAGATAAATTCCTGTTCATTTTCTCTTCCCTCTTTTATCCCATTTACAAGCTCTCCTAATTGGGAATGAATACCGCTGTCTTCAAATTCTCCATTCGCATGCATATGACTGAGCGTTTTGTTTCCTCTGCTTTTAATTTTTTCCCAATCATCTACAATCACTTTATCTGCTTTGTGAATCACATCAAATTCACATTCATGCGGTCCAACTTGGAGATAGAGCGCCCCTTGCTCAACCCATTCTGATTTTATAATTGGTTCTTTTGTTACAGTTGCTGTTACGAATACATCGGACCCCACTACAGCATTTTTAGCCGAGTCACTAATGGTCATTTTTACCGTTGGAATATAAGATTGCATGTCATTTATAAAACTTTTCGACCTGTCAAAATCCAAATCAAAAACCTTAACTTCTTCTAGTTGTGGCAAGACGGTATTTAAAGCTAACAATACAGCTCGATTTAAAACACCTGCACCGATAAGACCAATTACTCTAGAATCTTCCTTAGCGAGATACTTTGCGGCTAAGCCATTATTTGCAGCTGTTCTCATCGAGCTAATCAGTGTCCCATCCATGACAGCTATCGGAAGGTAGGTATCAGGGTCATTCAAAATAATCGTTCCGGCTGCACGAGGAAGATTAGATTTAAATGGATTACTAGGATTACTGGATATCCATTTTATCCCTGATAAATTAAATTCTCCTCCAATGTATCCAGGCATACCATTTATACGCCCTATTACTGCTTCAGACTCAACATCTCCCCACCTTAATACGGTTTTATCCGGTAAAACATAGTCCCCTTTTTGATGCAGAGAAAACACTTTTTCAATAATATCAATTGTTTTTTCCATATCTGCTCCGCCACACTGCTTTACTTCTTCTTGGTTCAAAAATATTAAAGGTGCGCTCATTATTAACAACCCTCTCCATAATCAAGTGATGACATATTATCTACGTGTATTCGGGCTTCCCCATAAATCCAATTGTTTACCGATTTTTTTGGATTTTGCTTCTTCATAAATCATCTTTGCTACCGCAATATCCTGTATCCCCAAACCGACACTATTAAAATATATTTTTTCTTTATCATTTTCACGTGTTTTCTTTTTACCGTTTACCAACTCGCCTAGACTGGCATAAACAGCACTATCACTAAGCTTACCTTCCCTATGCATGATGGCAGGCGTAGACCCTCCTCTGCTTTTGATTTTCTTCCAATCATCCACAACAAACTTATCTGTTTCATAGACAACACCAAACTCACATTCATTACTTCCCAGTTGAAGATAAAGTGATCCTTGTCCGACCCATTCCGGCTTAACGATAGGCTCCTTGGATACAGTTGCTGTCACGAATACATCTGAATCTTTCACTGTGTTCTCTGCTGATTCACTAATACTCATTTGAACAGGGACAGTAGATTTCATATCATTAATAAATTGTTGCGATCTATTTTTATCCAAATCATAAATTTTTACCTTTTTTAAGTTAGGTAATACTTCATACAAAGCTAATAAAACTGTTCGATTCAAAACACCTGCACCGATGAGACCAATAACTTCAGAATCTTTTCTAGCAAGATACTTTGCCGCCAAACCATTATTCGCAGCTGTTCTCATTGAGCTAATAAGTGTCCCATCCATGACAGCAATTGGAAGATAGGTATCAGGATCATTCAAGATAATTGTTCCTGCTGCACGAGGAAGGTTGGCTTTAAATGGATTGCTAGGATTACTGGATATCCATTTTATCCCTGATAAATTAAATTCTCCTCCAATGTATCCGGGCATACCATTTATTCGGCCCGTTTTTGATTCAGAATCACCATCCCCCCACCTCAATACTGCTTTATCCGGTAAAACATAGTCCCCTTTTTGATGAAGAGAAAATACTTTTTCAATAATATCAATCGTCTTTTTCATGTCTGCTCCGCCACATTGCTTCACTTCTTCTTGGTTTAAAAATAGTAAAGGTGCATTCACTTTGCTCACCCCCTTATATTAAGAATCCAACTCATATTTTATTTTCGATTCGTACCACTAATAAATAGCTCTTCCTTTTTTACAATGATTTTTAGGATTCTTTTTATTTAATTTATGAAGGATTTTCATCAAGTATTCCTTCATTCTGAAGATGGTCATCTTAAAACCTGTCAACACACGCAATACATGTTGGTCTGTACACAGAAAATGTGATTGATTAAAAGTTTCGTATCTTGCATATCCGTGCTATATAGGAAAACAATTTCAAGATAGACACAGATTCATCTCTTCTGTCACCTTTTCTCCAGCTTGGAAAATTTCTTTCTCAACTACAGCACCTCAAAGGATAAAGTTACTACACGTGCCTGGATTCATCTGAATTATCCTAAAATAAACACACAAAAACACCTGAATCATCAACCTTTCGATTCAGGTGTTTATATCATTTTTACAACTCCGCTTAGAAAACAAATGCCGTCTATAGACAAGGAACTTAGACCACGCAATTCATATAGTTTAAATAGGATTTCCCAATAAGAATAATTATTTTAATTCATATTATGAAAAAACAATAATCAACCGTAAATATACCGAAAAAGCGAATCCTTCGTAAACTTCCCTTCAATTCCAGGTTTCGTTAAAAAGTATTCCACAATTTCTTCTTTCGCAAGACCAATCTCCTTTAACCCGCGGGAAATCATGGATAAATAGGATTGAGGGGGAGTGGTAAATTCGTGCGTTCCCATTACATCCGGATTGGTAAATGTAAACATTGGCGCCCCTTCCTCTTTTCCCAGATAAATAACCCTGCCGTACCAGCCTGCTTTCAAGTCAACATAGCCTTTATTCATAATATCCTGCACGTTGATATTTAAGGCATCCACATTATTTTCCTGCTCCACGACTTCTCCAAATTGCTCATCGGTGATCAGGTACTTTCTTGCATATGTTTTGGTATCTTTATTGGATTTATGTCCAATGAAGGCAACTCCGCCCTTGCCCCATTTGCTTTTTTCCTTTGTAAAATAGAGAGGATAAGGGAGCTCGGCTTTTTTTACTTTCTTTGGCGGGGTCGTATTTTCACATCCCTTTTCCTCTTTTTCAGATCCTTCAGGAATACCTCCTTCAATATAGCAGGAAAAGCGATTTTCGCTAATGTTGGAGCCGTAGCTTACATACCATACGTCCATTATGAGCCTCCTTGTTTTATGTTACTTTGAAAAATAAAGGTAAAACGTTTTTTGTAGTTACAATGTCATTTTCTCTAATTTTTGTTCTGATAAAAAATGAGAAATCGCTATCGAAGTAGCACCGAGCGCACTTGAATAACGACCCAGAGCAGAAAATTTAATCTCCGTATTCTCATTATGATAATAAGATAGCCTATCCTGTAGAACATGATTAACAGGGTTGGTTAACCATCGGCTAAATTGTGAGATTCTATTTCCTATGATAACCATTTCTGGATTAAACGTATTAATAACAGTTGTTAATCCAATTCCGATATACTCCCCTAATGTGTTTAAAATCTGCAGAACTTCTTTATTCCCTGTTTTTGCTTCTGCTACTAGTTTTTCCAGACTTATATCATTCGAACCGCTTAATACTTTTTGCTTTTTTACATGCTCCAAAAGAGCCTGTTCCGATGCATAAAGTTCCCAGCAACCGTGATTTCCGCAACGGCATTTAGGGCCGTTTGCATTAAGAGTAACATGTCCCATTTCTCCAGAGATACCAGATGTACCAGTGTAAAGATTGTTTTTTATAATGATGCCTGTACCTATACCAACTCCAATGCTAATATACACTAAATCAGATACATTCTTCCCTCTCCCATAAAGATGTTCACCATGAACTCCACAATTAGCTTCATTTTGAATTTCAACCGGAATGTGAAGTTCATTTTGTAACTCTGCTTTTAAATCAACATTTTTCCATTTTAGATTTGGGGCAAATAAAATGTTCTCATCGAGATCGACATTACCTGGAACGCCTACACCAATTCCTACTACGCCATACGTGCTTTCCGGAGCCTTTTTAATTAATTTTTTTATGATATTCACTAAATTGTTCTTCACATCTTCATATTCAATGCTAGTTAAAGTCTGGGTAACTTCTTCTACAATATGACCATTCAAATCCGTTAAAACACCGAGAATGTAATTAACGCCCAAGTCAATTCCAACCGAAAAGCCTGCAAGGTTATTAAAATATAATAGCACAGGCTTCCTTCCCCCACTGGATTGGTTAGACTCTATTTCATATACAAATGACTCTTCAAGCATTTCCGAAACCATTGTAGAAACAGTTGCTTTATTGAGTCCAGTTATTTTAGAAATCTGCGAACGGGATAGTGGTTCGTTTTTTTTAATTGAACGAAAAACAATTGACTTATTCATTTGTTTTACAAAATTTTGGTCACCGGTTTGAATTTTTTGCATCTTTTTTCTCCTTTTTATATAATTCTTTATCTTTATTCTATCATAGAAATCACTTAACATTCACCCTCACTTTGTTTAACCATTATATTAATAAATCTTAAATCAATCATATATAAATCAATTCATCTATCATATCAATACCTTTTTTCTTTAATTTTATTGTTGACAACGCTTCCAACAAATACTAAACTTAGTTTTAAGGTTAAACAAAGTTATATAAACTTATTTTAACTAACTTAATGAAATAGGAGGTATTTATAGAATGAGTTATTTTCCAAACGTAAATCAGATAATTTATGAAGGCTCGAAGTCAACGAATCCTTATGCATTTAAGTTCTATAATCCGGAGGAAACCATTGGCGGCGCAAATATGGAGGATTATCTACGTTTTGCAGTAGCATACTGGCATACATTTACTGAAGATTTATCAGACCCATTCGGCTCTGGAACAGCTGTCCGCCCTTGGGATAAATTCTCAGGAATGGACTTAGCAAAAGCTCGTGTAGAGGCAGCTTTTGAATTCTTTGAGAAGCTAAATGTTCCCTATTTCTGTTTTCATGATGTGGATATCGCACCAGAAGGAGAAACTTTAAGAGAAACAAATAAAAACTTAGATACAATCGTCTCCATGATCAAAGATTATATGAAAGACAGCAAAACGAAACTGCTTTGGAATACTGCTAATAATTTTACTCACCCAAGATTTATTCATGGGGCGGCTTCTTCTAACAATGCAGATGTATTCGCCTACGCTGCAGCCAAAGTAAAAAAAGGGTTAGAAATCGGAAAAGAACTTGGTGGAGAAAACTACGTATTTTGGGGAGGCCGAGAAGGTTATGAAACGCTCCTTAACACAGATATGAAACTCGAATTAGACAATCTCGGACGCTTCTTCCATATGGCTGTAGATTATGCTAAAGAAATTGATTTTGATGGTCAGTTCCTAATTGAGCCAAAACCTAAAGAACCAACAACTCACCAATATGATTTTGATGTTGCTAGCAGTTACGCCTTTTTGCAGCATTATGATTTACAAGATCACTTTAAATTCAATATTGAAGCCAATCACGCCACACTTGCAGGTCATACATTTGAGCATGAATTGCACTACGCACGTGTCAATAATATTTTAGGATCAGTAGACGCCAATCAAGGACACCCACTTTTAGGCTGGGATACAGATGAATTCCCAACTGACTTATACGCTACTACACTTGCTATGTATGAAATAATCAAAAATGGCGGACTGGGCCGCGGCGGATTAAACTTTGATGCAAAAGTAAGAAGAGGTTCATTTGAGCCAGAAGATCTTTTTCACGCACATATAGCTGGAATGGATAGTTTCGCAATCGGGTTAAAAGTGGCTCAGAAATTATTAGATGATCAAATTATTGAAAATGTTGTAAATAACAGATATAGCAGCTATACACACGGTATTGGTTTGAACATCGTGGAAGAAAAAATGAATTTCCATAAATTAGAAGAGCATGCACTTGATTTAAAAGAAATAAATCAACAATCCGGACAATTGGAAAGAATCAAGGCAGTAATCAATCAATATCTGCTGACAATTTATTCAGATCAATAAGAACTGGACATAAGGAGGCTGAGTAATGAAGCATGTTATCGGTGTTGATTTGGGGACAAGTGCTGTGAAGCTTTTATTAGTTAATCAACAAGGAGATGTTGTAAAAGAAGTTTCAAAAACATATCCCCTCTTACAAGAAAAAACAGGCTATAGCGAACAGAACCCTAAAGATTGGGTAGACCAAACTGTCGCCGGGCTTTCTGAACTAATTCAACAATTCGAAGGTAAACCAGATGACATTGAAGGTATCAGCTTTTCTGGACAAATGCATGGACTGGTTCTGCTCGATGAAAATCAAAATGTTCTTCGTAATGCAATTTTATGGAATGATACACGAACTACAGCGGAGTGTCAGGAGATTTATGAAAAAGTGGGAAAAGAAAGACTGCTTCGTATCACGAAAAATTTAGCATTAGAAGGATTTACATTACCTAAATTATTATGGGTAAAAAATCATGAGCCTGAGCTTTATAGTAAAGTAAAAACGTTTTTGTTACCAAAAGATTATGTCCGTTTGAAGCTTACTAAAAGTTTGCATACGGAATATTCCGATGCAGCTGGTACCTTATTGCTAAATGTAGCAGAAAAAGAATGGAGCAAGAGTATTTGTGATTTATTAGATATCAATTTGGATATATGTCCACCCTTGGTAGAATCTTCTGAAGAAATTGGAATATTGACCCCTGAGATTATTGAAAAAACTGGTCTGTCCAAATCAACTCGCATCTTTACTGGCGGTGCTGACAATGTATGCGGCGCAATTGGATCAGGAGTCTTAACAGAAGGTAAAACAATGGCCAGTATCGGGACATCCGGGGTAGTTCTCGCTCATGAAGACCGAAGAGATCGCAACTTTCAGGGAAAAGTTCACTATTTTAATCATGGCGTACCAAATGCTTATTATACTATGGGAGTGACACTAGCGGCTGGTCAAAGCCTTACGTGGTTTAAAGATACTTTCGCAGAAGAAAAAACGTTTGACCAATTGCTTAACGATGTTGATAAAGTTCCACCGGGTGCAAATGGTTTACTATTCGCACCTTATATTGCAGGTGAACGCACCCCCTATGTTGATGCATCTATTCGTGGAAGTTTCATTGGAATAGACAGTTCTCACAAGATGAAACATTTTGTACGGTCTGTTATGGAAGGAGTTACATTTTCGTTAAATGAGTCTGTCCAGTTATTCCGGGACCAAGGGAAGAAAATCGATCAAATTATTTCCGTTGGTGGTGGTTCAAAAAATGAGATATGGCTGCAAATGCAAGCAGATATCTTTAATACAGAGGTTGTCAAATTATCCAATGAGCAAGGTCCAGGAATGGGAGCAGCAATGTTAGCAGCTTATGGTTGCAGGTGGTTTAGAACACTTGAAGATTGCGCAGATACTTTTTTACATGCAGAAAAAATATATAAACCGATAGAAGAAAATGTAGTAGTTTATCAAACTTTATTTAAACTCTACCAACAAGTCTATACTTCAACACAATCACTAAATAAAAAGTTGATGCAGCACCGGCAGTAATACATGGAGTCATGAGATTGATAATTTAAAAGATAACTGCTCCACGCAGTTATCACAGAAGAAGCTAGTAGAAACAATCAAAAAAATTTCATTTTAATATGTAAGGGTTCTCTTTATGGCAGGTTGACGTTATCTTTTCATTAAAAATGGAGGTATGAAAATGCATGCTGCACAATCGGAGCAAAGTGAAACACAAATAGTAAAAACGCAAAAGCTAAAAATGAGTGAAAAACTAACATTTGGTATAGGAGATTTTGGAGCAAATTATAGCTGGACCTTTATTGCCTCTTTTCTCACTATATATATGACGGATACAGTGGGGATTTCAGCTGGAATAATTGGAACGATTATTCTAATCTCCCGTGTTACAGACGGGTTCACTGATTTATTTATGGGGACCTTAATCGATAACACGAATTCAAAAATGGGCAAAGCCAAACCATGGGTGTTTTGGACAGCTCCCATTCTCGGTTTATTGACATTTTTATTATTCAATGTGCCAGGGGCATTAGACCAAACTGGAAAAATCATATATATTTTTATCATCTATTTGTTAATCTCTGCAGTTTTTTATACCGCTAATAACGTCGCTTATTCTTCTCTGACTTCTCTTATGACAAATGATAAGAATGATCGCGTTTCATTAGGAAGCATCCGCTTTATTTTTTCACAGCTGGCTGTTTTATCCATTACAACATTTACGACTTTTTTTGTAAGCGGATTCGGCGGCGGTCAACAGGGATGGACGATTACTACAATAATTTATGCTTTTTTATGCGCGGTCCCTTTGATGATTACCGGGTGGTTTGTAAAAGAAAGAAATATTGCTAAGCGAAAGACTGAAAATAATACAACACAAAGAGTTCCCTTTTTTCTCATAATGAAAGTATTGTTAACAAATAAATACTTTATTATCACAATTGTTTTGTACTTACTTTGGTATTTAAGGCAGACTGATAACGGTATCAGAGTTTATTATGCTACTTACGTATTTAACAACGCTGACATCATGGCTATATTAAGCTTAGCAACTACTGTTCCAACAATAATAGGATTAATGTACGCACCTAAATTTGTAGAAAAGTTCGGAATTCGAAGAAGTATCGTCATAGGGTTAATTATTTCCATTATCTCTTATTTGATTATGACCGTATTCTCTGAGAATTTAACGTTACTGACTATAGGTCTTATTGTAAACGCTATCGGTGTTGTTCCTTTCACAGGTGCACTTAGCGCTATTGTAGCAGACGTAGGAGATTTGATTTATTGGAAATCAGGAGTTCCTGTACAAGGATCTGTGTTTAGTTTAACAAGCGCTGGCATGAAGATTGGATCTGGGTTACAAGGGGCTATCGTCGGTTGGACACTAACTATTGGCGGATACGTTGCTGGTTCTTCCATTCAACCGGACAGCTCGATTTTAGCAATGAAATCCATGCAAATTTATTTCCCTTTTGCATGTATCATCATTATTATGCTAGTCACATTCACATTAAATTACGAAAAATTTATTCCATCTGTTAAGAAAGAAATTCAAGAAGGAAAAGTTGGCGAGAATCGTACTAAAAACTTAGTGAAACTTTAATTATATAGGGAGGAAATAAAAAATGACTTTTGAATATCATGTAGCGAAAAACGGGTCTGATATGGCCGAAGGAACAAAACAAAATCCTTTTTTAACAATTAACAAAGCAGCTTCTATTGCAGTGGCAGGTGATAAAGTTATTGTACATGAAGGAGAATACAGAGAACGAGTAAACCCTCAAAATTCCGGATTAAGCAATCTCAGAAGAATCACTTACGAAGCAGCAGAAGGTGAAAAAATAATTATTAAAGGTTCAGAGCATATCCAAGATTGGCAGGCAGTAGAAAATAATGTATGGAAAGTTCAATTACCTAATTCATTTTTTGGAGAGTACAATCCCTATACCGAAGAAATTTTTGGTGACTGGGTCGTTTATAACCCCGGAAGACATTTAGGAGACGTTTATTTAAATGGTATGTCCTTTTACGAAACAGAAAGCTATGAACAACTACTGGATCCCGAGATACAAACAGAAGTATTAGATCATTGGACAAACGAAGTCGTCCCTGTTCATAATCAAGAGCAAACAAAATTTGTTTGGTTTGCAGAGGTCGATGAATACTACACAACAATTTACGCTAATTTTCATGAGTTTGATCCAAATAAAGAATTAGTAGAAATAAACGTTAGAAAATCTGTGTTTTATCCAGAAAATACAGGTATTGATTATATTACAGTTAAAGGATTTGAATTAGCACAAGCAGCTACTCCTTGGGCACCGCCTACCGCTGATCAACCTGGACTGATTGGTCCTCATTGGAGTAAAGGCTGGATAATCGAGGATAATATCATTCATGATGCGAAATGCAGCGCAATCAGTATTGGAAAAGAAGCCAGCACTGGAAATAACTTTAGCAGCAAACGAAAAGATAAGCCGGGTTACCAATATCAATTAGAATCTGTGTTCCACGCTCACCAAGCAGGTTGGAACAAAGAAAAAGTCGGTTCCCATATTATCCGAAATAACACAATCTATGATTGCGGCCAGAATGGCATCGTAGGTCATCTTGGCTGTGTATTTAGCGAAATCTATAATAATCATATTTATAACATTGCATTAAAGAGAGAATTTTTCGGGCATGAGATAGCAGGTATTAAATTACATGCCGCGATTGATACGCAAATTCACAATAACCGTTTCCATGACTGTTCTCTAGGCATATGGTCAGATTGGCAAACACAAGGTACGAGAATAAGCAAAAATCTATTTTATAGAAATAATCGCGACTTGTTTGTTGAGGTTAGCAGTGGTCCTTATTTAGTTGATCATAATATACTAACTGCAGACTATGCTTTAGATAATCATGCACAGGGCGGTGCTTACGTAAATAATATCATTCGCGGCAAAATGGTTCATCGCAAAATGTTGGATCGTCCAACTCCTTACCATTATCCACACAGCACAAAGGTAGCTGGTTTTGCAGCTACTTATGGCGGAGATGACCGTTTTTATAATAATATATTCATCGGCGATTCCAACTTTGAAGGAGTTGGCACAGCTCATTACAACGGCTATACAGCGTCATTAGAGGAGTATATTGAGACTGTAAAACAAGAGCCTGGCGACCATGAAGCATTCCATAAGGTGAATCAGCCTGTATATATCAATCATAATGCCTATTTCAACGGAGCAGCTTCTTTTGAAAGGGAAAAAGATAAGCTTGAAGTAAATCGTTTTGACCCTAAACTACGTATTATTGAAGAAGGCAATGAAGTGTATCTCTCTTGTGAACTTCCGGATGATTTTGAAAACATCCTCGGAGAAATCCAATCTACCGGAACGCTACCTCGAGTACGAATTGTTGATGCAGATTTTGAAAACCCAGATGGAAGTGAAGTTACTTTAGATACAGATTATCTGGGTAAACAAAGAACAGAAAAAAGTGTTTTGGGACCAATTGTTGATTTAAAAAATGGAGAAAACTATGTGAAAGTCTGGGGATAAATGTTAGTCTAAACGAGATAAAATTAAATAAAAAGGGCTTGGATTATCAAGTCCTTTTTTCACTTACTCATATTGGAGTTGATCTTATGAAAGTAAACACAAAATACTTAAATGAAACGTGGAAGCTTTTCGTCTTAAAAAATGATTTTGGTATGGAGGTAAATATATTAAATTTCGGCGGAATTATCACGAAAATTAGTACTCCAGATAAAAATGGAAAAGTTGAAAATGTTGTTTTGGGATATGATAACTACGAAAATTATGAGACAGACCCTTATTTTTTGGGCGCTATTATTGGCCGAGTAGCTGGACGAATCAAAAATGCGCACTTTTCATTAAATGGAAAACAATATGAACTAGAAGCAAATGATGGAGTAAATCATTTGCACGGCGGCTCCAATGGATTTCACCAAGTCCTTTGGGAAGGAGAAACATTTGAATCAGATGCGTACGCAGGCGTCACCTTGCATTATATTAGCAGTGATGGCGAAAATGGTTTCCCCGGAAATGTGAAGACAGACGTTACATACACATTAACCAAAGACAATGAATTAATATTGGACTATTGGGCACAGACAGACGAAACAACACCGCTTACTTTAACAAATCATTCCTATTTTAATTTAACAGGCAATTTACGTGATTCAATACATGATCATCATGTTACGATAGATAGCCATCAATTTACAGAGCTGGATGGTGCCTTGTTACCCACTGGAAGATTACTTGATGTAAAGAACACCCCCTTTGATTTTACTCAAGGTCAGACGCTCAAGGAAGGTATAGTATCAAATTTCGAACAGAATAAGATTGTAGGAAATGGTTTTGACCATTATTTTATATTCGATCACGATAAAAAGGAAAATGTATTTGTCAGCGAGAAGACGAGTGGACGCACGCTTGCTATTGAAACGAATCAGCCAGGAATGGTGATGTACACTTCAAATAGTTTAGATGATGGGGCGGCGTTGTTGGAAGGGGCAACTCAAAAGTATTTGGGTGTGTGTTTTGAAACACAGGGATTTACTGGTTCATTGCATGATGATGGTTTGCCTAGTATTATTTTGGGGGCTGGGGAGGTGTACCGGAAACGAACGGCGTTTCGATTTGGGGTGGAAGAGTAAGTTGTAAATAGGAACCAAAAAATCCCCATAAACTTCAGGCCTTCCTGTTCGCTTATGGGGAATCTTATTTTTAATCTATGGTTTACTTTTCTATCGTAATCGTACTACCAGGCTTCACATCAACAATTTCTTTCTCTTCTAAATAAAGTGAACCTGATTGTCCCGCTGTAGTGCTGCCATCAAATTTCAATGTGATATGACCTAAATCATTTAAATTCTTTCTTACTGCATCACCAACACTTGTGATCTGATAAGAAACATTATCTAACTTTAATGTGTCTCCTACTGCAATATCTTCATCGACAGGCACTAAATCTATCACGTAGCAAAAATCTGCTAGTTCATTTGGTGCATTATCTCCAAATAAAACCATCATTTTTTCTGCTTCAAATGCTTTTGCGTCTTTTCCGATACTTTTAATTGCTGTTTGATACATGTTAAAACACTCCTAAATTTATTAATTTCTTATCTTTTCATCTATTATTTATACAGCCCAAAGCTTGCCAGCCAGGCGACAAATACTCTTGGTACACCATTTAAGAATCTGGAATACAGGACAGATGGTACACCGACTTCAATTGTTTTTGTTTCTGCTTCTGCAAGACCTAAACCTACAGGGATAAAGTCAGCAGCATTTTGAGTATTGATAGCAAATAATGCTGGTAATGCTAGGTTTGGAGGGATGTTCCCTTTACCGATCTCTACACCAATTAATGTTCCTAATACTTGTCCAATGACTCCGCCTGGCCCGAGTAATGGGCTTAGGAAAGGCAAAGAACATACAAAGCCGATAACCATTAGTCCCCAAATGTTTCCTGCCAGCGGAGACATAATATTAGCAAATAAATCACCGATTCCAGAGCCTTGAATGATACCAATTAACAGGGCAACGAATCCCATAAAAGGAATAACAGTGTGCAGCATCGTTTCTACAGCATCACGGGAGGCCTGATAGAAAGTGTTAATTACTTTCCCTGCCCCTAAACCAATTTTGGTGAGCAAGCTTTTGTTTTCTTGCTCCGCACGTGTTTCCATAATTTTTTTATCTTTAGAATAGGTTGTTTCTTGCTCTGTCTTTTCTTCCTTCTCTGTTTCCTCAGAAGAAGCCTGCTGAACCGTCTTAGAAGCTTGGTCAGTGCCTTCCTCTTCCCCAACAACACTTACCTGATCCACATCTACATTCGATACATAAATATCTTCTGTAATATACTGTCTTAATGGACCGCTTTTTCCTGTCGCCATAATATTAACTGTCGGGATACCTTTTTGGGGGTAGATACCACAGCGTAATGTACCTCCACAGTCAATAACAGCAACCATAATTTCGTCTTCTGGTACGGAAGTTTCAAAGCCGTTTACCGCAGAAGCGCCGGTAATTTCACATATTTTATCTACAATAGCAGGTTTATGACCGCCTGTCACATACATTACTTTATCTTTTTTACCATTTACACCGATTACTAAAGGACCGCCGAACCCGCCAGAACCTTTAACTATTTTGACTTTTTTACTCATGGCTTTACACCTACCCCTCTATATGAACTTTTTTACTTAATTTTACTTTTTGTTGTTTTTCTACATAACTTGTTGTAAAGTCAGTTACCCAGCCACCAATAAAGTTCATTACTAAACCAACCAGTAAATAGCGAATTGCTAAATCTGTCATAGGTAATCCCAATTGTTGAATCCCGCTTGCAATACCTAAGAAAATAAATAATTCTGCCGGGTTAATATGAGGGAAAATACCGTTACTTGTATGTGCGAACTGTCCTGCTGCAGCAAAATAGCTTGGCTTGTACTTTTCTGGTAAAAATCGCCCTAAAGAGTGAAGCATTGGATTTGCCAGCATAAATGAACCTAAGAATGGCAGCACCATATATCTTAATAATGGGTTTCCTGCTGATTTTTGGGCTATCTTATTAATACGGTTTTCTCCAATTAGCTGGATTAATGTATTCATTGCAATTAATAACATAAGAACTAATGGAACGATGGATCCCATCCATCCAATAAACGTATCTGCACCTGTTTGGAAGAGGTTGATAAACCCTTCCGCTAATTTAACTATGAAGTCCATGTTTCTTGACCCCTTTCTTTGTGAACATTTTATTTACTTTATTTACAACTTTCATCATTGGTGAAGGAATTTGTTCGATTTCTCCACCAGCCTGCACTACATTAAATGTATGTTGTGCATCAACAATGGCACGTTTTAAAAGCTTATTATAGTCTATGAAATCTTCTTCCTTGAGCTTATTCATCTTTTTTCCTTCTAAGCCCTTCAACTGCTTAAATCTGGAAAACACTGTCACTCCTTGCATATAACGTGCTTCTTCTATTTCATTTTTATTATTTAATTGAAATAACACAAGCGTTCCTGATCTAATAATTGCTGGTCGTCTTCCAATAGCTACACGACCCTTTTCTCTCAACTCCGTATAATGCTTAGTGAAATGCTTGATTTGGACAAAACCAAATAAATATTGGACAACAAAACCAACTGCTAAAATAATAATCAGCATAATAAAAAACATAAGCTATTTCCTCATTTCTTGATTCAAAATATATGCAAACGAAGTATAATCCATATCTTTAGTCATTTTATTAAGTAGATAACCATTAGTGGTCATCGCCAACACTTCTTCATATACTCTAATTAACACTGCTTCATTACCAGTTTGATCCGGTGTAGCTAATAAGATGACAATAGTGACATTCTGATAATCTCTTAAGGGGCTATCTAACAAAGCAACTTTTATACAAATACCGTCTTGATGATGACTCACATGGGGAAACGCCAAATCACCCATAACCGTTGATTTCATTTGTTCCCGTGCTATAATACGCTTTGTAAATTCTCCATCAACTTTTCCTTCTTTGATTAACTCACCAGATAAAAATCGAATAACATCTTCATAGTAATCAAACGTATCGACATGATAAAAATCTTTTTCTTCAATAAAATCTACAAGAACACTTTGATTGAATAACTTTTTATTCTTAACATCTTTATAAACTAAGAATTGCTCGATTTTTAATTTCAGTAATTGTGTATCCAGTATATTCTCGATATAGACTACTTTATTAAATAGACGGTTTGTCCAAACAGTAGAAACAATCAAATCAAATTGTTTGATATTCTCTGTTTTTAGCACATCTTCATTAAATACCTCAATGTCAATTTGATTACTAAAGATTTTCTGTAAATTTGTTGTTAGCAACTTCGATGCGCTTAAGCCTTGGTTTGTAATAACAGCAACCGATTTAATGTCACGGATTTTCTGTTCTAACTGTTCCAAATACACACTAAAATATAACGAAAGAAAACTAAGCTCATTAATAGGAACTTCCATATTTATTTCTTTTTTTATATTTTCGGCTAGAACACTTGATAGCTCATATGCAAACGGAAAACGTTGCTGTACATCCTCCATCAAGTTGTTATTTACCTTTACACTGAAAATCAAACGGTTAATTAAATGTTTGATGTGAAGCTGAATATCTTTACTAAACATGGCTTCATCAATTTTAATCGTGTAGTAATAATTGATGTCTTTAATCGTATTCTTTATAATACGCTCAAGCATCGAATGCTCATTTTCATTAATTATTTCATCTATAATGGAAGCTCTGCGTCCAAGTAGTTGAAGAACAATAACAAAAATTTCCTGATTAACGTTTTCTAGATTATACCTACCTGCAATTGCTTCCTTCAATGCTTGAAAACTTTGAAAGTCTTTTGATTCAAATACCTGTTGGTCAATATCCAAGTCTGTTTCAATAAAAATTCCACTTTCAAGCCTGGCCAGTGTAACTTGTGTAGCTAATCGCAATCTGGAAGATGACGAATCATCTAAGTTGTATTTCTTTTTTAAATTCAGTAAATGATGTTCAATTTGATCAGGAAGCGGTTGTTCGTGATAACTATTAGGAAACTGTTCAATAATTACTTTCCGAATGGCAATTTCGTTCCCTTCCAGTTGTAAGCCAACATTCTGTGTCCCCTTAATATCCACTGGATAAGAATGCAACTTTTCTTTTAATTCAGCTATAATATTATTGACAACACCTTTGCTTAAGAACAACTCTTCAGCAATATCATCAATTGTGCTCTTCTGATGTTTTAATAAATGATGAAAAACAGTATCCTGCCGATGATTCAATTCGCTTTCATATCTCTTTAATTCTTTCCTCCATGTCTCTAAGAGGTCCGAAAACCTACTTTCATCAAGGATGAATATCGACATAATATGATGTTCCTTTATAATTTGAGAAGTGCCTTCAAAATAATCATTAATCTGAGCTACATAATTGGACAACGTTCGTTGCGATATATTCAATAAATGGGAAAGTTTTTCAGCTGAAATATTTTCCGATATAAGCACTTCTACTATTTTCAAATGCTTCTTATTAAGCTCCATAACTTCCCCCCTATCCTAATCTGGGGATTAACCTCTTGATTTACCCCCAGAGATATTGATTGTTGTTCCAGTGATATAGCTTGACTTCTCAGAACTTAAATAACATACCAAATCAGCAACTTCTGCTAATTGGCCAACACGACGAATTGGAATGGACTTAGAGTAATCGCCATTTAATTGATCCACAGTTGTATTTCTTGTATAAGCAAGCGCTTCTTCATATTGCTGCGTTCTCAATCCTGTTTCCTCTAAAATTCCTGGTGCAATTGCAACAACACGGATGTTGTGCTTTCCTAATTCCTTTGCCCAGCTTCTTGTGAAACCAATTAGAGCCGCTTTAGTAGCGGAATAAATGCTTTGACCTTCTGAACCTTCTTGCCCAGCTTCACTAGAAATATTAATAATAACGCCTTTTTTTGATTTGATAAAATAACGAGACACTTCTTGACTAAAAAGAACGGGTCCTTTTAAGTTGACACCTAGCATCAAATCCAGATCTTTCATATTAATTTCATATTCCGGCTTTTCTCCTTTTGCATCTACTAATAGTCTTGGTAAATTGATCCCTGCATTATTCACTAATACATCAATTTGAGATTGCTCATCAAAGATTGATTGAACCGTACTACGAACAGCCTCTTCATCAACCACATTTGTTTCTTTAAAATGATAATGCGAATGATCAATTGGATTGTCACGTAAATCTGCATTATATACAACTGCTTTATTATCTAAAAGAGATTGAACAATTTGTCTGCCAATACCTGATGAACCTCCAGTTACAATGACCACTTTATTTTCTATATCTAACCAACTATTTCCCATAAAGATGCCTCCTACATTTTTCGATTATATTCATTATATGTCTAACCGCTTTCAAAATTAATATGTAGTTTTGTGCAGTTTTATGAAAAAGAGAAAATAATTATTTTTTCCAGTTAAATGTAATAAGCTTTTGAACATTTAGGAATCCAGTTAATAAATTACAAAAGCCGAACTGCCTCCTTTCTATTAAGAAAGTAAGGGAGTTCGGCTTTTTCCATATCTCTATTTTGCCATCTATAATGTATTAGCTTAATACACTTTTTTACTACATTATTTTTCACAATCAAGAAATTCTGTTTCTTCCTTCATATTCATGGGCATCTACATTATCAATTATTACTTCCATCAACGAAATCTATTACTTTCTATCCCCAGCATTTCCCAACCCCCTATTCATCTCCCTTCCCTCCCCTTCCTCCGCTCCATCCCAAACCTAATCCACCCATAAATCACCGCAACCGCTCCAAAATAACAAACACCAATAGATAAATAAGCTAAAATCTCCCAAAATATCATGTGTGATTCTCCTCCTTTATCCCTCAGGATCAAGATCCTCTTGCATAAATGCGCGAGTTGGCTGTTTTTTCTTCGTCAATTGATGTGCAATAAAGAATGTAAGCAGGTTCATGCAGATTCCAACAATTAATGTAGGGATTTCGAATGGTTCGTTAAGGCCGTAATTCCATAGCAGAGAAGAGATAATCCCCGCCAGTATCGCTGGTATTGCAGCGTATGGCGATACTTTCCTGTCTCTTGCTTTCCCCCATAATAATGCAATAATAATAACAGGAACAATGGACGGCGCCCAAAGGTCAAAAATGAATACCATTAAGTCGAAAACGTTTGGAATTAAAAGAGCAACAAGAATTCCGCCAATTCCTACGATAAGTGTGGACCATTTGGCAAGGTTAAGCATTTGCTTATCTGTCGCTTTGGGATTAATGAATTCTTGATAGATATCCCTCGTGAAGATGGTGGAAGCTGTATTTAAGATAGAATCTCCAGTGGACATAACGGCTGCAATGAGTCCCCCGAAAATCAATCCGATAGCGCCGGTTGGCATATGCTCTAAAATTAATGTGGTAAATACAAGATCCGGATCGGTGCCTGGAAGAAGAACAACACCCGCTAGTCCGATAAAAACGACAGCAGTTGTCATGAAAAAGTAAAAGATGCCAAGGTACGTAACCGAACGTTTACTATCTAACGCGTTTCTGGATGAGGCATACCGCTGAATATAAAAGGGAGCTAGTGCTTCCCCTAGCAAGAAGGTTAAGAAGAAAGCAATCATGGCTGCAATTGTCCAGCCGCCGGTAAAATCTAAAATGCCGGCATCGATAGCGCTGACTTTTTCAACGATTGCTGGGACACCGCCGATATTATTTAACGCCAATGTCAATGTGGTTGCAATACCAATGGTTAAGATAATAAATTGAATGGCGTCTGTATAGATGACAGCAAGCATGCCGCCTCCCCAAGTGTAGATTACCGTAATGACAGAACCCAAAATAGTCATTGGAATATAATCGAATCCTGTCATGGTTTCCAATATTCTTCCCATTGCCAGCACTTGTACGCCAAACATTCCTACGCTATATAAGAAAGAAAAGATACCGGACACCAATTTCCCTGAGCGCCCATAGAAATATCCAAAAACATCTCCTACGGTATAGACATTCCCAAGATTTCTAACCCGTGGAGCAACAAATTGACCGATTAAAATTTGGCTGAAAACAACACCAAATACCGCAAGAAAGATAACCAAACCTGTCTCGTAAACGAACGCCACCCTGCCAATCGTTGCTCCGCCGCCGGCTAATGTTGCTGCAAGCGTTGCAAAAATAAGAGCCATTGGCATGGAACGGCCGGCAACGGTATAGTCTTTAAAACCGGAAATTCTTTTCATGGAATAATAACCAATGTATAAGACGAGCGCTAAATAAAATAAAACGATAATAACATCAAAGGTATTTACTGGCATATATCTTCCCCCTCATTTTATGATTTTTCAAATCGTGCTGGTGAGAAAGCCTCTATATTCAAGTCTGTTTGCCCGGTTAGGATGATTTCGGAAATCATTTTCCCGCTTACGGGTGCCATAGCCAAGCCTACCATGGCATGGCCGGTACAAATATACATATTGTCCAGATGAGGTATCGACCCAATGACCGGCATGCCATCAGGAGTCATTGGTCTCATTCCTCCCCATTCTTCCTCGTTATCTCCCTTGATTTCTTCCTTTAGATAGTGAGATGCGGCAGAGCGAATCCCCTGCACACGTTTCTTATCGATGTTTACATTTTTTCCGGACAGCTCCATGGTTCCTCCGATGCGGATAGCATGGTCAAAAGGAGTGATTCCTCCCTTTAAATCACCGAGATAAAGCGGATGATCGATTTCTGTTTTAGGATTTGTGATTGTAATACTGTAGCCTTTCCCTGCAGTCAGCGGCAGCTTATAATTCAGCTTTTTTCCTATATCATCAGACCACGCTCCGGCTGCCAGCAGGAACGCATCCGCTTCAAAAACTTCCTGCTTTGTCTTTACCGAAGTAATCTGATTCTCCTGCTTTTCAATATCGATAACCTTTGTATTTGCATACAGCTTAACTCCCAATGCTTTTAATTTTTCCACCATCCCTCTGGAAAAGGACTCTGGACGAATATGGTATTGGTTCTCTAAAAAAATGCCGCCCGTTACATCATCAGAAAGTGCAGGCTCTAATGCTTTAACCTCCTGCTGATTTTTGTATTCCGGCTTTTGATGTCCATATTGATGCGAGACTGCTTCCAGACGTTCCAATTTCTTCTTCAGGTTCGCCTCATGGAGAAATACAAACAGCATTCCTTTTTTATGCAACTCGAAATCAACGCCATCCTTTTGAATTTCATTAAATAGAGATAAGGTATGCTTGCTCGTCGTTAATAAAGCCTCTTCCCCTTTCTTAAAGGCTGCTTCATTGCAATGTTTCATAAATTGCGTCAGCCAGCCGGACAGCTGCGGCATGGCTGACGGCTTAATATAAAGCGGGCTGTCTTTCTTCATTAGCATTTGGATGGATTCCGTTACCAGCCCGGGCGTCGGTACCGGCTCATGAATAGCTGGACAGACCCATCCTTGGTTGCCCCTGGAACATGCCATGCCAAATTCTCCTTTTTCAATAATCGTTACGTCTGCACCGGATTTTCTTAAAAAATAGGCACTGGTAAGGCCGATAACGCCTCCGCCAATTATGATTACTTTTTTCAAGATAAGGACTCCTTTGTTAAGCATTTGTGAAACAGTAAGATTAATCAGTAATTATTAAATTTTTCGTTAATTAAACAGATGCTTTATTCGATGGATCGTTCTATCTCGAATTATTGCCTGGCAAAACATAAAGCTTGTTGTCTGACAGGCTTAGTTAGCACCCTCGTAATATTTTACAATTTTCTAATTTCTATTATACAAGATTAGACAGAATATTGCTTTATTTTGTTTTGATTTATTTAATATATGGCAGTAATATCAACTTCTAATAAATAGGTTAATCTTTAGCTTATCATTAAAAACTCTTACTTTTCCCTCAACAGCAGCACAACCTATTAGCCTTATAATCCACCTTATCCAAAATATAGCACATTCCAAAGCATCCCACATAAGCTACAACAATCTCATTTACATTCTTAACTAATCATGTTTCTATCATTCACACATCCTATGACCGCATTCCCTATCAAAACACCTTCACACTTATTCAAAAATAGATAATATTCTCTATTTTTATAATTTTAGAAGGATTTGTATTCATCCCTAGCGAATTTGATAGTATAACAAAATGGGAGGGGTATCTATGAAAAAGATAAGCAAAAAGCTTTTAATGTTCAGTCTTGCCGGGGCATTTGTTGTGGGAGGATCAATCCTTACTTCACCGGCTGTCCATGCAGTAGGAAACGGGCCAAATTACAATGGCAATGAAACGGTTAATACTTCCATTCTTACTACCTACGATGAAATGGTTGATTATCTTAAGAAACAGGACTCAAAACAAAGTCAAATGGAATTGGAAGTGATTGGCCAATCTATGAAAGGTCGCGATCTATATCTTGTTAAATATATCTCCAACCCTGAAAACCCAACTATTCTTTTTTTAACACAACAGCATGGTAACGAGCAATTGACAACAGAAGGGACGCTTGAGTTCATTAAACACCTGGGAACCGGTAAAACAAAAGGTGTGCTAGATAATGTGAATGTGTTGATTGTTCCGATGTTGAACCCTGATGGAGCAATGGGAGATGTAGATTTTGATTTAGATGATTATATTGCTAGCGGAGATCGTCATCTAACAAGATACAATGCAGCAGGCGAGGATTTAAATCGTGATCATGTGAATAAAGTTTTCCCGGAAACACAAGCCCTGCATAATAATGTATTAAGTGCTTACGATATTGATTATATGATAGACCTTCATCATCAGGGAGCTAATAGTGAACGTGATGGAGAGCTAGTGTCTGGTTCCATCCTTTATCCGACTACGGAAAATGCAGACCCCGAAGTTGTTCATAAATCCAAACAATTAGGTGCTGTGGTGTTTGATAAAATAGATTCAACTGGTTGGGGACATCTTGGTAAATATAATGGCGGTTCTGCCGAGACAATTTCCCGAAATGGAATTTCTGTCGAATACGGAATCTCTACCCTGTTATTTGAAATGCGCGGCATGTCGGATCATTCCAATGAATCCGCCATTTTAGGACAAAAAAGTAATGGCTATTTAATAAAACAAACAGTAAATACGTTGGATGCTGCTGTTAGGGCCATTTCAGATGGATCTATCAACAATAAAGATGTTTCTTTTTGGGATACTTTACCAACACAATCTACGAGGACAACGGAGTAAATAGTTATTTCCTCATAAATCATGATAACTCGTACTATACCTTGAACTTCTCTAGGCAGTTTTAGAAAACGGAGCATTTAAGGGATTCTAAGAAAGCGATTATTACTTTCTTAGAATCCCTTTACTTTGGTGTGGAATCTTTAACTTTCTATTAAAAAGAAAAGCACCTTCTCCGTTTGGTTTTTGGCGCATTCTATCTGAGTGTTGAATTCCAGTCTAACTTTTTTAAGACCCTTAGTTTTTCACTGGATGTCTATAAACATATTCGGGAAAGTCGGTAATAATACCATCCACGTTGCGTTCAAATAAGTTATTTGCTTGTTCCTGCGTTCGCACTGTATAAGGATATATCTTCATCCCGGCAATATGAACACGGTCAACAAGCTCATCTGTAACAATACTCATATTCGGGTTGAAGAAATCAGCAAAGGTTGTAAATTGTGCCAACTGTTCATCGGTAACATTTGCCCAAGAAGTACCGGCAAGGACACCGTGAGGGATATTCTGCAGAAGTGCTTTTGATTGTTGCACAGATGTATGATTAAACGACTGGATAATAATTTTTTCGTTATTAGGCTTATGCATATTACGCACCATTAAGGCTTCAGCGACTTTTTCTTCTACGCCTGGATACAATTCAGGAGATTTTAATTCTATTAATAACCCAATCTTTCCTCGATAAGTATCGATTACTTCCTCAAAAGTAGGAATTTGTTCACCCGCAAATTCTTGTCCGAACCAACTTCCGGCGTCCAATTGTTGAATTTCTTCAAGTGTGTAATCCCCAACAGATCCTGTCCCATTTGTTGTACGATTAACAGTTGTATCGTGAATGGCTATTAGCTCTCCATCCTTGGTCATTTGTACATCAATTTCAATATAATCAGCTTTCATTTCAAAGGCTTTTTCAAAAGCAGCCATTGTATTTTCCGGAGCATGACCTGATGCCCCTCGATGTGCAATATTAACCATTTTTTTCTGTTGTTGAACTGTCTGAGTGCCTCCACCTTTGGATGCGAATACAGGAACTGTGAACACAGACGCGAAGATCATTACTGTTAACGATAAAATAGTAATCTTTCGTATCATAATCTTAATCTCTCCCTTTTTCTGTCTTACTTTTTATTATAGAGGTAATCTATTAAGTAAATGTAAACTGTAAGATAAAGAGATGTAAGATAAACTAAGAAATTCTTAATAGTTCAAAAAGTTTGCAACATTGAAGCTTCCATCTTTACTACCAAACCCTAACCTCCACCCAACGCCCTTCCAACAGCCTCAACATAATCATAAAACTCCTCCGTCCGATTATCCCGATTCTCAGAAGAAAAATCCCCATCCTCAAAAAAAGCCATTCGCTGCGCAGTGCTGATCTCTAATTGAACTCCTTTGCTCTGCTTATTTTGATTAACAATATTGTCCTTTTCTTCCCCATTGATTTCCTTCGGTGCATCACTTACGGAAAAACCCGCTTTTTTTAGCTCTATCTCAATGGATTGGGTCAATGCTTCATCCAGCCCACCCAAATACGTGTGTTTTTCCAGTTCGTCCTCGTATCCATGGAAAGATACGGTATAGAAAATGTCTGAGACAAGCTCTACCGCCTCTGGTTCATCGAAGTTTGTGGAATCAATATGCAGGTCCGTATTGTTTGCTGCTTTTATTCCTTGAAAAGAATAGAAGGAATAGTCGCCTGCAAAAGCTAACTGTTCCGCTAATTCCGTTGTACCAGGCTCTATCCCTCCACCATGGATGGCTATGCTGGCAACATCCGAATCTCTTTCTTCGGAACTGATTCGATAATCTTCATCCTGCCTCTCCTGTTGATGAAGTTCGTTAAAGTTTTTATATTTATCGTTCCCGTTACTTCCATTGACTAGCAGCATCGCTATCATTATAACGGCCAGTGCTAGTCCCACAATCATAAAGTTATTTCTTTTCATCGCTGCTACCTCTATTTCATGTATGCCATTTTCTCTTTATCATTCTATCATTCTACTATATCAGGCATCACATCTGAAACGTCATCAATATACTCCTGCAATTTATCGAACTTTTCTGCTTTCTCCACCCTCCCCTCTACGCCAAACATGCTAAAATAAGCATACCAATGAAACAACAAGTCAAACAGCAGCGAAAGGAAAAACAATCATGACCTTAGACTATACAAACTCCATCCCGCTTCATGTGCAGTTAAAAAAAATCATTGAACAGAAAATATATAACGGCGATTATACCGAAAAGATTCCCAGTGAGAGGGAATTGATGGATGAACACTATGTGAGCCGAAGTACAGTAAGACAAAGTATCGAGCAGCTGGTTCGGGAAGGAATCTTGGTTAGAAAGCCGGGGAAAGGAACCTTCATCGCCGTCCGAACGATTAATGACTGGCTCGGCAGCCTTCACAGCACCTCGGAAAATATCGAGAAAATGGGGATGGCGCCGGGAGCCAGATTAGTAGCCTCCCAGGAAATCGATTTAGTTGGAAGATTAAAAGAAGTGACCGGCTTAGATAAGGCACATCACTTTAAAAGAATAAGGTATGCAAATGATATTCCAATGGGGATTGAAAGGCATTACTACCCTGTGGCATTGGGGAAAAAATTATCTCAATTTAACTTGGATGAAGAAGCATTCTATGAACTGCTGGAAAGAGAATTAAAGGTAAATACCTTTCAGGCAGAGCAGGAAATCAGAGCGGGCATCTCCACCCGGGATGATTCAGAGTTACTGAATATTCCTGAGGGGACAAGCATCATTATCGCAGAAAGAAAAATTACCGATGTCCATGGGGCCTTTGTGGAATTTGAGAGAGCCTATTATCGGGCCGATATGTATTCCTTTAAAATAACCTTGTCGAGAAATAGCAAATAAAAATAGAATATTTATTGTTTCTTAACTGGTTAGAACATTCTGACCTCCTTGAGAATACTGGTGTCTATCGCATAAAATATAAATAATATTTTTGCAGTCAAAATTAGACAGCTTTTTTAGGGAGGTCATCCATGTGAGTTTTATGATTGCATTCAGTATCGCAAGTATCCTGCTTTGTGCCGGTATGATTATTCGGTCTAAAGTAGCTTTTATTCGAAATATGTTAGTGCCTGCCAGTGTCATAGCTGGTATTTTAGGCATGATTGTCATGAATACAAATCTCATCCAGGCCACCAATGCCGAAATGTTCACTGTGATTGTCACGCAGTTATTTACGATCACGTTTATCTCGATTGGGTTAACAAGCAATAACAAGGCGAACAACGACCATACTGCCGGAAAGCAGATTGCCAGAGGCTCACTCGGAATGGGCATGCTCTGGAATCTATTATACGCACTGACCCCTGCTGTTGGTGTGATTGTCATTTTACTCATCGGCGGTTATTTTGGAATGGACGCCCTATACGGGCTGCTTATTCCCTTTGCCTTTACACAAGGGCCCGGACAGGCGGCGACTTTCGGATCTATTTTTGAACAGCAGTATGGGATAGAAAATGCAGCGATGGTAGGCCTGACCTTTGCAGCAATTGGTTTTATCGCCTGCTTCTTAATTGGCGTCCCTCTTGCAAAATATGGGTTAAAACGCGGGCTAGCCAAGAAATATGGCGAATCCGAGATCAAGGATTATGTCAAACGGGGCTACTATACGAAAAATGAAAAAAGAGAATCAATCGGACAGGAGACGGTATTCAGCGGAAATATGGATACGATGACGTTTCACTTTACGATGATTGGCATCTGTTATGTGCTGGCTTTAGGAATGGCATCTCTTATTTCCATGATTCCTGGAATAGGTCCGACGCTTGGCGGAATGCTGTTTATTTACGGCATGCTTGCCGGCTATTTTGTAAAAATGGTATTGAAAAAGCTGCAGCTGGACCATTTGCTGGATAATACCTTTCAAACGAAAATCACCGGCTGGTCCACCGATTATTTAGTTGTCTGTTCCTTTATGGCCGTTCAATTCAGTATCATCGGCCAGTGGATTGTTCCAATTATCATCGAGGCCATTGTGATAACCATCCTTACCATTGCGGTCGTTTTATACTTTGGAAAGCGCTTAGGCGGCGACAACGACTTTTCCCGGACGCTCGGTTTGCTGGGAACCTCGCTGGGTACGGTTCCCAGCGGAATCGCGCTTGTACGGATTATTGAGCCTTCCCTGCGTTCCACCACAGCCATCGAATTAGGGATGATGAATATTCCGATGATGTTCTCTTATATAACCGTTTCAACAATTATGATGATTATGGCCGGGACATTGTCCGTCACAGCAGGAATTCTATGGTTACTGGCGCCTGTCCCTGTTTATTTGATTCTATTAAAGATATTTAAAGCATGGGGCAGAAAAACATACGATTTTAAAGAGGAAGCTGAGCCAATCAAAAGTAAGAAAAAATCTTATGCATAATCTATATGGAAATAAGGAGTGAAATCTGCAATGCAAAAATTATATTATGGCGGCGATATCATTACGATGACTGGTGAAAATGACAGCGCCGAAGCGGTTTTAGTAGAAAATGGAGTTATCAAAAAGCAAGGCAGCTTAGCAGAAGTGAAACAAGCAGCCAGCCCTCAGGCAGAAAGCATTGATTTACAAGGAAATACCCTGATGCCTGCCTTTATCGACCCACATGGTCACGTTTCGATGGTTGGTCATTTTTCATTGATGGCTGATTTAAGTGAATGCAATAATTTTGATGAAGTAATTCAAGCACTAAAAGCATATATTCAGGAAAAAGAATTAAAAAAAGGCGATATTGTCGTCGGATGCGGGTATGATCATAATTTTCTTGCAGAAAACAGACATCCAACGAAAGAGATATTGAATCAAGTATCCACGGAGCATCCTATTTTGATTTTACATGCTTCCGGCCACTTAGGCTGTACGAATGATTTGGGATTACAGGCAGCAGGCATAAACGAGCACACTTCCGACCCGGAAGGCGGTACAATCGGCCGGGTTGCAGGTACAAATGAGCCAAATGGCTATTTAGAAGAAAATGCCGTGATGGGATTACAGAAAACCCTTTTTAAAGATGTGAAACGGGATGAATTCAAGCTGGCGGAGTATGCTCAGAATGAATATATCAAAAATGGAATTGCAACCGTCCAGGACGGCGCATCATCCAAAGAGATTATTGACTTATTCAAAGCCTTAGCCCAGCAGCAAAAGCTGAAAATCGATGTGGTCGCCTACCCCGTATTTGATGCAGAGCCGAAAAAGCTGATGGAAGAAAATAAGGATTATGCCAAAAAATATCAGAACCGCTTTAAAATCGGCGGATATAAAATGTTTTTAGATGGATCCCCTCAAGGGAAAACAGCTTGGCTCACAGAACCTTATGAAGGCGAAGAAACCTACCTGGGATATCCATGGTTCAAGGATGAGCAGGTCAAACAATATACCGACGCAGCAGTCAACGATGGCGTGCAGCTATTAACACACTGTAATGGAGATGCCGCTTCTGATCAGCTGTTACGGAACTACCAAGCATCGCTGGAAGAATCGAATCATCCAGATAAAGAGAATCTGAGACCTGTGATGATACACTGCCAGACCGTAAGAAATGACCAATTGGACATCATGGCCGACTTATCGATGATCCCCTCCATCTTCGTCGCGCACACGTATTACTGGGGAGATGTCCATCTAAAAAATCTTGGCGACAAGCGCGGACGCCGCATCAGCCCGGCAAGATCCGCATATGACCGCGGTCTGTGCGTGAACTTCCATCAGGATGCACCTATCGTCAAACCGGACATGCTGCATACGATTTGGTGTGCGGTAAACAGACAAACGAGAAATGGTGTGAGCATCGGGCCTGAGGAATGCGTCAGTGTCTATGAAGCGTTGAAGGCTGTCACGATTAATGCAGCGTATCAATATTTTGAAGAGGATGATAAAGGCAGCTTGGAAGATGGGAAGGTTGCAGATTTGGTTATTTTGGATCAGAATCCGATGAAGGTGGATACGATGGATATTCGGGATATTCAGGTTTTGGAGACGATTAAGGATGGGAAGACGATTTATCGGAGTGAGATGACTACTGTGCGATAGTTAAGGGTTTTTAGGTTAGGAATGGAATAGAGCGAAGCAACCAAACAGGAATGATAAAGAATCCTGCTCCCCTCTTTTCGACCCTTTATATATTTTAGAATAACTATCTATTTATATGTTGGACTTCAAAAAAGAAACTCCGTTGAGATTAATAACAGGAATCTCAATGGAGTTTCTTTTTAAAATACCAGCTAGCTTCACTATTATAATCCTAAAGCTGTTATTATAGTGGATAAAGCAGTGTACTATTCAAACCTCTCTCTATCCAGTTCAAATGCTTATTTGCTTCTTTTTTATCTTCATTTATTAAAGATTCTTGAAATTTATTATAAAACAACATATTTTGTCCCTTTTCACCAACAAAAAGTATTTTCTTTTATATTTCTTTTTCATCATATAACCTTCTGAAAATCTAACTTGTATTTTAACGACTATTATATATGTTCATCCACAACTCATGAAATAGCAAGAAAACAGTATTATTCCTTGTCTATATAGATTATATAAGCTAATTAGGGAATGTATCTAATTAAAAATTTCTCAAACTAAATATGTAGCCATATATATCAAAAAATCTATGATAAAGCTTGATACCAATATTCTAAAGATATCAAGACTATAACATAGATTTTTCTATCTGCTTATCAAAATTCAGCCCTTTTACTAATACTTCTAACTATGTTCAACCACACGGCTCTTTTCCAATCCTTTGAAACATCATTTAAGCTACCACAATTACTTAACAGATATCTAATCGAGGGCTATTTTCTATTAATAAATAAATTAATGTATGTTTGGGAGCACAATACAATCATAGGAGTTCCATCTCTTTAATCCCCCATTCAAGTACCTCATTCACTTATTAATACTCAAAGTAAACGTCACCCTATCAGCAATCATTAACGATTTTGAAAAATGGATATGTCTGTTGTTCTGGTCAGATGAAATCTTTTCAACATTAAATAACGTAGCGCCAATATCACATTGCAAACGTTCCGCTTCTTCCACCGTTGCATAGCCGACGTTCACTATTTTATCTGAACTTACCACTTCAACACCGTATTCTTCCTTTAATGTTTTGTATGTGGAAGTTGTTGAACTTATTTTTTCTTCTAACCCGGGCAGTAATTCAAGCGGGTAATGCGATGTTTCCATAATAAATGGCACATTATCTATAAAAAGCAGCCTGCGTAGTTCGAGGATTTTAGAGTTTTTTGAGACGGGAAAGTTATTCTCATTTTCCCCTAAGTCAATAATGTTGATAGATAAGATTTTTGTATTTGGTTCATTTCCAGAGCTGCTTGTTAATTCAGAAAAGCTACCTACTGAGATTAATTCACGTTTATGTTTCACTTCTCGGACAAACGTACCTTTCCCCTGCTTTTTAATTAATACGCCTTCTTCCACCAGGTCCGTTATTGCCCGGCGTGCCGTTATCCTGCTTACACCATACTCTTCACATAATTCTGTTTCTGTAGACAGCTTTTGACCTGGCATATACCTTTCCATATTTATTTCTGATTTAATATGTTCTTTTAATTGTAGGTATAATGGTTTTTCACTTGATATATTCAGTTTCATTTTCTTCTCTCCTAACCTTTTTTATTGAAATTAAAATGAAAATATATATTATCCAACTTTCGCAAATATTTATGTGAAACTCCTAGAAGTCCAACAAAAATAGGAATTATTTTAGGAAAATTAAAAATAACTATACATGACCACTGAAGGAGAGGATTTTTAAGTTCATTTGGATAAAAAAATAAGGTAACATTCACGTGCAAAAATTGATTAATTTATATTATAACATATGCTAATATTATAATACATTATTTACATAGTACCATTATCCTTAATCTACAGTGACTAAAGTACTTAATGAACCACTTTTAACAGAAATGATTCCTGTATTATTATGTAAGGATAAAACAAAATCCTCTTTACCCGCATGAGTAAAGAGGATTTTGTTTACCTAAACTATTAGTATGCAACTTTAAACATATATCTGCGTGTTGGTAAAGGATGATTTCTTACTTCTGCTAATGCAACTGCATGTAAACGCAATACATAATTGATTACCATTGGTGCTAAGTAACCTTTTATCTCATCATCTATATCTGATAAATCCAGGTTTGCTGCATCAATAACAAGCAGTTTATCCGTATATTTGTTTAAAAATACTTCTGCTCTTTCTTCCAATGGTCTTGTTTCATCCAACCCTTTTAGCAGGATAAATGGCACTTCTTTATCAGTTATTTCAAATGCTCCATGGAAATACTCACCCGCATGGATAGGGTGGGAATGTATCCATTGCATTTCCATCAGAATGCAGTTTGAGAAAGTATAGGCGATGCCGTAATTTGCTCCGCTTGCCACCGTATATATAATTTTTTCATCTTTTACTTCTTCTGCATACTCTTTTGCCTTTGTACGATATTGTACATCTGCTTTATCGAAGGCTTTGCTTAACCCGTCTAAACTGGATACCATTTTTTCATATGTTGTATTACCTTCTTTGATGTTCAATAGTTTGGATGTTAAACGATACAAGACACCATAATTCATTATCTCCGAATACTGCTCTTTTGAACCGGCAGGAGCCCAGCTGTAATTAACGGTATAATCAGAAGCACGTTTTAGTGGTGCATCTTCTACATACATCAAGGAAACTGTCAGTGCTCCCTTATCTTTTGCAAACTGAGCTGCGTCCGTTGTTTCCGGCGTCTTCCCTTTGTGTGAGCATAAAATGACTAATGACTTTTCATTGAGTGTACTTGGATTCAAATGAATAAATTCATTTGAATTAAAAACTTCCGCTGTAATGCTTTTTGCTTCGCGGTCAATCAAATATTTACTTGGAATCATCAATGCTTTTGATCCTCCGCATGCCACCAGAAAGACTCTTTCTATTTCTCTTTCTTCATATGCGTTATATACCTCTTCCAATTGATGCAGTGTTTGTTGTTTGTTTTCTTCCATTTTCAATTCCTCCTACTAGATTATAATACGTATTATAATGTTATATTATTGATTGAAAAAAGACTATATTTAGCCTTTCTCCTTATATATTGTTTTTCCTTGGCCAAAACTTCCTTCTAACCGACATGTTTTTGATGCTGATACAGCACCTTTTTGTAATGCAAATTCAATGCTTGTTGAATCCGTATAAAAAGTTAAAAATCCAGCTATAAAAGAATCACCCGCCCCCATCGTATCGACAACCTTAACCAATTGTGGCTCTTGATAATAAAATTGATTGTTCTGATAAGCGATAGTACGCTGCTCTCCTCTGGTAACGATTATTATAGGAACCCCTAATTTAGCAACCTTATCAATTAGCTGATTTACTTCCTTTTCCTCCATCCCGCTTCCAGAAAAGAATGCAAAAGTTAAATAAGGGCATACTTGCTTTAAAATTTCTTCGTTCCACTTTTTCTTCGTAGAAAAATCAAAGGATATTTGTTTATGAGCAAGTAAATGTAATTGTGATTCGAGGTGACTATCAATACTTGTGTGAATGATATCAAATTGATTGATATATTGAATGTCCTCAGGGGTAAACCTGAGCGCTAGTCCAGATGTGATTCGTGTCTTTGTATTCGATCCTTCAAATATACGATCTCCTTTCTTGTCAATTTTTACATATGCTACCGGAGTTTCACCGATAGCATATCTGACTCTGGATAAATCAATCCCCTCTTCCTCCAAGGTCTTTCTTAAAAATGTTCCATAATCATCATTGGCGATTATCCCCATATACCCGTTATTTTCTGCGCCATTATGTGCACTTACCACAGAAACATTTAATGCATTTCCGCCGGGAAAAATCGTATTTTTATATTTATAATAATCTACTACACTATCACCTATACTTAATAATTTTCTCATTCTACATTCCACCGCTTTATCAATATGTTTATTCCTCTATATACGTATTTTCCAATGTGATACCAGACTGGAAGGAAAGAAAGCCTTCTAAATTTGTAAAGCCATTAATGTTACTCTGCATTCCATAACTTTGCTCTCTCCAGTTCAGATATACAAACGGGGCTTCTTCCATTGCACGCTCAATTAATTGTTCATATATTTCCTGTCTTTCCTCTTCATCGGTGGTTTCCCTGCCTTCAGCGAGAAGTTGATTTATTTCTTCATCATCGAAGTAAGCAGAGTTATTTAAACGAACTTCTCCACCTTGATAGAAATTGGCCATCCAATCACCGTCTGTAATATCACCGGATGTGCCTGCAACGAGCATTTCATAGTCACCCTCGGTATTTTTGTTGATTCTAGTAGCCCAATCTGGCAATTCCAGTGTTATATCAATGCCTATTTTCTCTAATTCTGATTGAACGGCAAGCGCTGTTTGTTCGTGCATTCCGTATTGAGAAGTAGACAGTAATGTAGCACTAAAACCATCTGGATACCCCGCTTCCGCCAATAGTTCTTTTGCTTTTTCCGGATCATGTTCATAATAATCCGTGAATCGGTCATCATATCCCAAATACCCGTCAAGTATAGCCATACCGTATATTGGTGTACCTCTTCCGCTAAATGCCGTATTTAAGATAGCTTCTCTGTCAATACCATACGCAATTGCTTTACGGACATCCGGATCATCAAAAGGTTCCACATCCGTATTAAATTGTAATTTCATAAATGGACCATTCTTGCTGTCTAATTTGACGGTATCCAGCTGTTCCAGAGATTCTACATCTTTCCAGGGAACCGTTTCTACAATATCTACTTCTCCAGACCTCAGAGCATTCACACGCGTATTTTCTTCCGTATAAAATTCAAACGTGATTTCATCTAATTGAGGTTTATTTTCTTTATAGTAATCATCGAATTTTTCAACGGTGATGTGACCGCCTTGCTGCCATTCTACAAGTTTAAATGGTCCTGCTCCCATAAAATCTGTATCCAATTGATCACTGTTTTCTTCTGTCCATGATTTCGAGACGATTACTGACTCAGGAATTGCTGTATAATGTACAAACGGAGCTGAAGGTTCGCTTAAATGAAAGGTAATCGTTGTATCGTCTTCTACAACAATCTCATCAATCATAGATAGCTCTGATTTAAAAGTGGCTGTACTGTCGTCTGCCAATATTCTTTCAAACGTATATTTCACATCTTCAGCTGTTACAGGATCCCCATTATGGAATGATGCATCCCGTAAATGAAAGGTATAAGAAGTCGCATCTTCATTTACTTCATAATCCTCTGCAAGTTCAGGTTGCAGTTCGCCATCTTCATTGTAGTTATATAAACCTCTTGCTAAGGCTAATTTTACCGTTCTTCCATGTGTTCCATTTTGCATATAAGCCTCTAAAGTATCCGGTTCTTCCGCTAAACCAAACGTTATATCTCCGCCGTTTTCCCCATTGTTCTGACCTGACGAATCACTAGAACACGCACTTGCTAAAATCACTAAAGCGCCTATGAACAACATTAAAAAGACATTTTTTCTCCTCAACATATACGTTTCTCCTCCTTTAATTCAAGGTATTTATTATCTTTTCAATTTTGGATCTAAAACATCTCTCAGGCTGTCTCCTAATAAATTGATGGCTAACATCGTGATTCCGAGACATAGAGACGGCCAAATAACATAGAAAGGATTGTTATGAATATAACCGCTCGCATCCCCAATCATCTGTCCCCATGATGGGGCAGGAGGTGTAACTCCCAGCCCGAGAAAACTTAACCCTGATTCAAGCAGGATTGTAGCGGCAAATGTCAAACTTGCCTGAACAATAATTGGAGATGTGATATTTGGCAAAATGGACTTTAAAATGACACGGAAATGTGTTGCTCCCAATGACAATTCACTTTCTACATACTCCAGGCTTTTAACCTGTAATGTTGCTGAATGTGTAATCCTGGCAAAGTATGGTATATATAACAGGCCGATAATCAACGTCAGATTGTTTACACCTGATCCCCAGAATCCCACTACTAACAATGCTAATAAAATCGGTGGAAAGCAGAGTACAATATCCATAAATCGCATAACCGTTTTTTCTGCAATACCGCGTACATATCCGGCTATAAGTCCAAAAATCGTTCCTCCGATTAAAGAAATGGCAGTGGCTCCTACAGCAACTAAAATAGTCGGTTGAATACCAACAATCAATCTGCTTAAAATATCACGTCCAAATTCATCTGTTCCCAATAAATGTTTCGATGATGATTTTATCAGTACTTGATCATGGTTAAACTCTAATGGATCATAGGGTGTGATAAACTGTCCAATCAAGGCAATAATGAGAACCGGTAAAAGGAGTATTGTACTAAAAATAAATTGTTTATTCTGCAGTAACTTTTTAAACACGCTGACACCCCTCTCTCCTTATCTTGTACGCGGATCCATTAACCCATAAATGATTTCCACCGTTCTATTTATCAAAACGTAAAATGATGCAATAATGATAACTGCCCCTTGAATAATTGGGTAATCACGGCTATTGATAGAATCCACCAATAATGTGCTTAATCCCGACCAGTTAAACATATATTCAATTAAGACCGTTCCCCCGATCAAATTAGCCATTTCCAGACCGATGACTGTTACAACAGAAATAACCGCATTGCGGAATACATGTCTTATTAAAACAATTTTTTCCGGAAGCCCCTTGGCTCTCAAGGTTCTCACAAAATCTCTATCAAGCACTTCCAACATGGAAGACCGTGTCATCCGGGTAATCGATGCAATCAACGGTAGAGAAATCGCAAACGCAGGCATAATCAAACTCTTGATGTGTCCTATCGGATCATCAAAAAAATTAACATAGCCGCTGGAAGGTAGGATGTTAAACTGGACACTGAGAATTAAAACAAATGCTGTACCCGTTATATAAACAGGAAATGATAGCCCGATTGCTGCAATCGTAGTGGCAACTTTATCTATAACCCCTCCCCGGTTGATCGATGCCAATATCCCTAATGTCACTCCAACGACAGAGCCAATGATAATAGCAGTAATGGCTAATTCCAGAGTTTTGGGAATACTACTGGCAAGATAATCCCATACTTCAATATTGTTAAATATGGATTGGCCAAAATCTAATTGAAATACACCTGTTACCCAATCAGTAAATTGAGATATAACCGGTTCATTGAGACCCAGCTGTTCTCTCATTTGCTCGACCGCCTCCGGATCACTTCCTCTTTCGGTTCCCAGTGCGAGCACCGCTGGGTCACCCGGCATAAAGCGCAGGAGGGAAAATACGATTGTTGCAACAATCAAGATCTGAATAATAGCAACAATGATTTGTTTCAGTATAAATTTTAGCAATCTATTCCCTCCTTAGTGCTGTTCATGATATAAATAACAAGCAACTTTCTGCTTCTCTTTAATAGATTCTAAATTCGGCTTGTCTGTCTTACATATGGGCATGGCATGCGGACATCTGGTATTCAATTTACAGCCTGCGGGCGGATTAACAGGACTTGGTAAATCTCCCTGCAATACCTTTTGCGTTTTGGACTGCCTTGGGTGTGTTTTTGGGATAGCAGATAATAGCGCTTCCGTATATGGATGCTTTGGACTGCTGTAAATTGTATTGGCATCCCCTGTTTCTACGATTTCTCCCAAGTACATAATTCCAATGTTATCGCTGACATGTCTTACAACGGATAAGTCATGTGAAATAAATAAATAGGTCAGTTTAAACTCTTTTTGAAGCTCATCAAGTAAATTTAACACCTGTGCTTGAATGGAAACATCCAATGCAGACACCGCTTCATCACAAATAATTAATTTAGGATGAAGCGCTATTGCTCTGGCTATCCCAATTCTTTGTCTTTGGCCGCCTGAAAATTCATGCGGATATCTGCTCATATACTTTTCACTTAACCCCACCAGGTCCAGTAATTCTTTTACCTTTTCTTCTCTTTCTCTTTTATGATAAACATCATGGATATCAAACGGGGACCGTATGATTTCTCCAACTGTCATTTTGGGATTTAACGATTCATATGGCTTTTGGAATACCATTTGCACCGTTCTTCTTTTATCACGTAATGCTTTCCCCTTCAGTTGTAAAAAATCTTCTCCATCTAAAAGGACATTTCCGGCATCCGGTTTGATTAATCCGGTAATTACCCGGGCAAGCGTACTTTTGCCGCATCCTGACTCTCCGACTAATCCATATGTTTCTCCTTCATTAATCGTTAAGCTTACATCGTTTACGGCATGGACATTATTTTTCTTATTCGAAAAAATATTTTTACTTTTGACCTGATAATGTTTCTTTACGTTTTTTATTTCCAAGAGAGGTTGACTCATTTTGTTTACCTCCTACTGTGTCTACATTCCAACATCTCACTTCCTGGCTTGAATGATTAGTTATGGATTCCAATTCCGGTCTTTCTTCAAAGCATCTTTCCGTTGCTATTGGGCATCTTGTATTAAATCTGCAGCCTTTTGGCATTTCTGTAACAGATGGTACTTTCCCTGGAATACTATATAATTGGTTCCCTTTAGAAGAAATAGAAGAGACAGATCCAATCAAGCCCTTCGTGTAGGGATGTTTCGGATGATCAAATAATGTATTTACATCAGCTGCTTCAACCACTTCACCGGCATACATGACAATGACCTTATCCGCCATTTCAGCTACTACTCCCAAATCATGCGTTATTAATAGAATGGATAAATTTCTTTCTTTTTTTAAGTCGTTCAGCAATTTAAGAATTTTAGCCTGTATCGTAACGTCTAACGCCGTCGTAGGCTCATCTGCAATCAATAAATCCGGATCACAGGCTAAAGCCATTGCAATAACTACCCGCTGACACATTCCTCCAGATAATTCATGGGGGTAAGCGTTATAAATATCTTTTGGATGGGGTATACCAACCTGCTTTAATAAACTAATCACCCGTTCCAGCTTTTCTTCATTTGTATAATTTTCGTGAACATCTAAAACCTCTTTAATTTGATATCCGCAAGTATAAACTGGATCGAGCGCTGACATCGGGTCTTGAAATATCATAGAAATACTTTTTCCACGCAGCTTATTCATTTTATTTTTTCCAAATTTAGTAATATTTTGGTCTTTATAAATGATTTCACCAGAACTGATTTCTCCATTAGCGGGCAATAACTGCATTAAAGATAAGGAAGTAATGGTTTTTCCACTTCCGCTCTCCCCAACGATACATAATGTTTCTCCCTTTTCCAGCTCTATATTTATATCCCGTACAGCCGGGTACATCTCCTTATTTATCTTAAATGACGTGGTTAAATTATTAATACGAAGCACTAATTATTTTCCCTCCTTTCATTTTTATAACGTAACAATATGTTATAAAACAATATATAATATATTGTTAAAGCGTTTTCAATTCCTACTTTAAATATTGAAGTGATAACTCTGTTTTATTCTTTTATTGCAGTATAGCCGACTGTAAGACCCCTGCTCCAAGAAGAAAAATCATCTTTAAACAGGAAACGGACAGCCGGTAACGGACTCGTTCAACTAAACTTCCACATGTTCATTTATGTCTACACCGTATAAATCTTTTGCTTTTTCTTTGCTGACTTTGCCATGAATGACATCCATGTATACTTTTTCTTTTGGACGTTTCGTCGGATCGCCGTACCCTCCTGACCCGGGAGTCCTTACTGTAATCAAATCATTCTTTTGTAAATCCAAGTTAGATACTTTTGATTTTAATTGTTCTGTCTTGCCATTACTTGTATATAAAAACTGTCCAGGCGTTCCTGAATAACCACCAGCAATTCCCCAGGGTGAAAATTTATGTCTGTCGCCTAATCCGGTATAGGTAATCTTATCGGATAAGAATCGATAGACTCTTTCAATACCTAATCCTCCACGATAAAAACCAGCCCCTCCCGAATCCGGGATTAATTGATAATTTTCAATTAATATAGGGTATTCTTTTTCCAGAGCTTCGACAGGTAAATTAGAAGTATTCGTCATATGAACCTGTACGCCGCTAAGTCCATCTCCCTGTGAATGAGCCCCGGATCCGCCGGCAATCGTTTCTAAATAAACAAAATAGTTACCCGTATTTGGATTTGTCCCTGAAAAGATTGCTGAAGTTACTACACTATTACATGCAGCAATCACTTTATCTGGCGCAATCTGCGCTAATGCACCAAGCACCACATCAACCACTCGCTGACAGGTATCTATCCGCTGTCCTACCGGTACTGGAAGCTTACAATTTACGATACTACCTTCTGGAGCTTGAACATGTATCGGACGATATATCCCGATATTTGAGAAAATATCCTTCCCTACAAAAGCTTTAAAACAATAGAACATAGTTGTTACAAGGGCTGAATATGTCATATTCAATGGTCCGGGCACCTGGTCACTTGTCCCGTTAAAATCGACGGTTGCTTCATCTCCAGAAATGGTTATTTTTGCTTTGATTAATATCGGATCAGGCGAATTTGTTCCGCCATCATCCAGGTAATCTTTAAATTCATAAGTTCCATCCGGTAATTCCTGAATACCGTGTCTCATCAGACTTTCCGCATAATCCAGCAAGCTGTCCGTACAGTCTTTATAGTATTCATATCCATATTTTGAAACAATTTCTTTTAATCTTCTTACTCCGGCATGATTAGATGCAATCTGGGCATCCAGATCCCCACGCCGTTCTTCCGGAGTTCTGGTATTTAATACAATATATTGATAGCTTTCTTTTACAATTTCTCCTTCAGAACATATTTTTACCAAAGGAATACGCAACCCCTCCTGATAAATATTCGTGGAGTCAGCTGATACACTGCCCGGGACCATTCCGCCAATATCTGAATGATGGGCGATATTTGCTACAAAACCTGCCAATATCCCATCAACAAATATGGGGCTGACCATCGTGATATCAGGCAAATGAGTCCCTCCGCCAGAGTAAGGGTCATTCGTTACAAACATATCCCCCGGTTTTATTTCTTCTTTTTCATAGTTTTTCAGTACTTCCTTTACAATATCCAGCATAGAACCTAAGTGCATAGGTACATACTCAGCCTGGGCAATCATATTACCTTCCGCATCAAAAACAGCAGTCGAGCAATCCTTCCTCTCTTTTATATTTGTAGAAAACGCTGTTTTTACAAGCGTAATTCCCATTTCCTCAGAAACCGACATAAGTAAGTTTCCAACTATCTCCAATGTTATTGGATCAACTTTAGGCCTCATCTATTCATTCCTCCCTTTTTCTTAAGAATTATTAATGATCATATTCCTGAATGCATCAATTTCAACATCCTGATCTGGCAGTACCATGATTGTAGTATCCATTTGTTCTACAATAAGAGGACCATTTAATTTCGTTCCCGGACGTAGCTGCTCTCTTTTATAAATATCTGTTTCAAAAACACCCGGTTCATTTGCTTCTGCATAAAAAATCAATCTTTTTTCAATCGGCTCCGGTATTGTACTTTCCAGAGCTTCTTCCTTAAAAACAGCTTTGGGAAGCTTACCAACTGCTGTTAACCGGTAGTTTACAAATTCAACTGTTCCATCTTTTCTTGCATAACCATACACTTTTTCATGTTCGTTAAAGAATTTCTCTATTATATCTTCCAAGCTATCCTGCTGTATTTCATCCCAATCCACCATAATCGGAATTTCATAGTTTTGCCCTTTAAATCTCATATCGATAACTAATTCATACGCTTTATTTTCCTCTGAAATATTCTCTTTAGCTAACGCTTTTTCTCCTTCTGTTCTTAAATCTTTAAATATCTCAACCACACTTTTCATCGCTTTTGGCTCAGCTATTTTCACTTCAGAATGGACATAATCCGTTCTTACATCTGTTACCAGTAATCCTAAAGAACAAAACGTTCCTGGTGCAGGAGGAATTAAAACTCTTGGAATTCCTAATTCTCTTGCCAGAGAAGCACAATGTAAACCGCCCGCTCCCCCAAATGAGACCAAGGTAAAATCTCTCGGATCATGTCCTTTTTGAATAGAGATTAGCCGGATCGTCTGGGACATATTTGCATTTACAACAGAAATAATTCCGGATGCTGCCTCTTGAACCGTTAAACTGGTCTTACTGCAAATTTCATCTTCAATAACTTTCTTACCGGCGTCTAAGTCTATATCCATTCTGCCGCCCAAGATTTTATCCGGATTCAAACGGCCAAGAATCGCATTGGCGTCCGTTACAGTTGGTTTTTTTCCGCCCCTTCCATATGCTGCCGGCCCCGGTGTCGAACCAGCGCTTTCCGGTCCAACTTTTAATGCTCCTCCTTCATCGATATGAGCGATTGAACCGCCGCCGGCCCCGCATGCGTGAATATCTAACATCGGTACTCTCGATGGAAAACCTTCTATAGAGCGTTCCATAGATATTTTGGGTTCGCCATCTTCAATCAAGCAAAAATCAGCAGATGTTCCGCCCATATCAAATGTGATTAAATTATTATAGCCGGTTTGCTTTGATAAATTCTTTGCAGCAACAACACCAGCTGCCGGACCTGAAACCGCTGTACGTATAGGCGCCTTAACAGATTCATTGATAGATATAATTCCTCCATTAGATTGTGTTATGTAAGGTTCTGTTTTAATACCAAACTCCTTAACCGAGTTTAAAAAGTTTGTCATATATTTTTCCATCACTGGACCTAAGTAAGCATTTAATACCGTAGTACTGAGTCTCGGATACTCTCTGAATTCAGGCACAAGTTCAGAGGAAGAGGAAACATATACTTCAGGATATATTTCTTTTATCTTTTCAACAGCTCTTTTTTCATGCTCCGAATTAATAAATGAAAACAAGAAACAAACAGCAATGGATTGAATACCTTTTTCTTTTAATTCCGAAATAACAGATAGTAATTGTTCTACATTTAACTTTTGAAACACCTCACCATTTGAAAGCAAACGCTCTTCGACTTCATAGCGTAAATCTCCTGGAATAATTGGATCAGGATTAGCAGCAAAAAAATCATATAATTTAGGTCTGGTTTGCGTACCTATCTCTAATAGATCCTTAAATCCTTCCGTTACTATCAAAGCAGTTTTTGAACCATTCCTTTCAATTAATGCATTTGTGGCTACCGTAGTTCCATGTGCTAAATATTCCACTTCCTCCGGATTAATTTTATTCATGGTCAAAATCTCTGTAATCCCTTTCATTATTGCCAACGAAGGATCTTCAGGAGTGGATGAAACTTTATGGTTCTCCACGATGCCCTTTAATGTATCTACTAATGTGATATCCGTGAAAGTTCCACCAACATCAACACCAACCATGTACCTCATTTATATTCCTCCTATGGATTATACATATTTTAAAATGCACAATTCTTACTGTTCTTCATTGTTTAAATGTAACGAATGATTCTATTTAGTATTCACATATTTTTAAAACCATTTCCTCTCTTTCTTTTACGTACTGCTTCAAGTAAATAAAATACTAGTTAATCTTTTCTTTAATTCGTTATGCAACATCTTATAACATTATATAATATTTTTCAAGTATTTTTTGAATTTTTATTGTTATCTTATTATCTAAGTATCTCAACTTCCGCATATTGAAATAGATATACAGCCCGTTAGAAAACTTGATAAGCAATAAACTGACAAACGACAAATTAGCTAAAAGTTGTTATCTTCCCACTAGTAGGGCAATTCCTTTGTTTTATTAACCTGGAAATATCTTACAAATATGTTACAAATGCGTTACATTATTTATAGTAGCTATTTTTAATAGAAATTATTGTAAAGATAGATTCGTCTAGTAACTGCTGCTATTCAAAAACATAAGAAAGGAGGGAAGAAACACGATGTATACCAGCTGTTTTTATTTCAGCTCCTTTTTGGTTTGTGCATAAACAGGTGTCTTTACAAAGAAATGAATCACCAATACTACTTTAATAAGAAATCACCTGCCAGTAACCATAACTGTACATATTAACTATAATTAATCTTTGGTGGAGGTATAACTATGGAGACTTTCATTGTAATATCAATAATTTTTGTATTATCAGGATTAGCCGTCTATACTTTATCTCACTCAACGTCCAATAGGAAAACAATGAAAAAATATCTGCCTTTATTAGCGTTAGCTATGTTTTTTATTCTCTTAAGCGGGTGTGGTACGGATAATAATAGTGCGGATTCAGATCAAGAAATAGAAAACAATGAAGAATTAACCTCTGAAATTGCTACATTAGAAGAGGCTAATTCCAGCCTTCAAGAAGAATATGATGAATTACAAAGCCAATTTAACGAATTAGAAGATGAAAATGAAAAACTGGAAGATTATGAATCAATTAAAGAGGGAAACGAATCACTGACTGAAGAAATTGCTGCATTAGAAGAAGAAAACGAAAAATTCGAAGATTATGAGTCCATTAAGGAAAAAAATGAATCGTTGTCTGAAGAAATCACTACATTACAAGAAAGCAACAGTGAACTGCAACAGCAATTAGAGGAAAGTCAAGAAGCCGACAGATCTGGCAGCTCCGCTTCAAGCACTTCTGCAGAAGACTCTGATGACAATGACACTACTGCTAGTTCATCCCAACCAGATGAAGGCGAGTGTAATATAAAAGGAAGCGAATCCGGCATCTATCACCTCCCGGGCAGCACCTATTATGATCGGACTACAAATGTTGTCAGCTGGCTTTGTTCCGAAGAAGAGGCTCAAGAAGCTGGATATAGGGCACCAAAAAATTAGACTTCAGCCAGCTATAGCTTATTTTTGATTTATAAGTGACAAAAAACAGATTGCTAAAGGGCATTCATGTAATTGGAGATTTTCATTAACAAAACTTTAGTACCAGATAGCTGTTCTTTATCGTGAATCAACTCTTAGTGAAAATCAGAGGAATCTAAGCGGGAAATAATAGACTATAGTTTATTATTTCCCGCTTAATTTCTGAGCTCTGCTGGCGATAAAAGGTTACCAGTTAACACTATGGATATGTAAAAAATGTTCATCCATTTTTTGAAAGAAGGCGTATCTATGTCTCAAAACAAGATGCATTGTTCTCTTCATAATTATTTATTAGGACATTAATCGTTATCCATAATTATAAAACATTATTAGAATATAAAAATAAAGCGAGGCTAAAAACATCCAAGCCCCACTTTATCATTCTATTTCTAATAACTGTTCAAACTGTTTGAAGCTTCGTAGTTATTTCCGTAATTACATCCATCGGTATTGCTCCAGCTTCTTTTAAAATATGTTGTTTTGATTTTGCTGATTCTGATTCATTTTGAATTATCGCTCCTGCATGCCCCATTTTTTTACCTGGCGGAGCATGTAAACCAGCTATATAACTATAAACTGGCTTATTCATTTTTTTGATAACCTCAGCTGCTAAAACTTCATCTTGCCCGCCTATTTCACCCAAATAGATTATTGCTGAGGTATCTTTGTCTTTTTCAAATTCTTGCAGAACCACATGATGCTGTGTTCCAACAATTGGATCCCCGCCTAAACATACGATTGTGCTTATTCCAAGCTTTTTTTCTTTTAATAAGTCAATCACTTCATATGTTAGCGTCCCGCTCCGTGAAACAATTCCAATATTTCCTTTAAATAATATCTCTTCATTTATATCACTAATATTTGCTTCACCAGGAGATATAATCCCTGCAGAATTTGGTCCAAATAATTTCACTTCATTTAATTTGGCATATTCAGATATCTTTATACTATCGTGTACGGATACATTCTCTGTGTAAATTGAAATTACTTTTATTCCCGCATCTATTGCTTCTATTGCAGCTTGATATACAAATGAAGAAGGTACCGAGATTAATGAAACATTAACACCACATTCCCTCACAGCTTCTTCAACAAAATTGTATACAGGTGCCCCCTCTACATTGCTTCCACCTTTCCCAGGAGTAACTCCAGCAACTATCGGAGTACCATGTTTTATCATTTGTTTCGTGAAGTGCCGGCCGGTCTTACCTGTTATCCCCTGTATTAAAATTTTTGATTCTTTATTTATGATAATAGACATTTACTCCCCCCCTCCCTTATCGAAATTAAAGATTCACAAGCTTTCTCTAGATTTTCTTCTACAATTATATTAGGGTATGCTTCTAGTTTTTCACGTGCTTCTTCCATATCTAATCCTTTCATTCTAATTACAATAGGCACTTTTAATTGACCAAGTTGGCTAGATATTGCCTCTGCCAGGACTTTACAACTTGCTAACTGAAAATAAAAATTAAACAGGTATGCTTTAGGGTTTAAACTTTTTATTTCCTCAATTAACGTTTTGGCATCATCGAGATTGTGGATGACATGCCCTTGCAGGTCAACCAATGAATTAACACTGCCACCTTTATGTTTTATAATATCAAGTGTTGCCATGCCAAGACCAGCACCACTAGCCACAATTGCAATATCTCCTCCAATATCAACACCTGCTGCTTTTAAAGATCTGCAGCGCTCACTAAATGAACCTCGATCACGTTCAATCAATAAATATTCATCAGTCCCTTCACTTTCTTCAAGAGAAACTTTTGCATCGCCAGCTACAAGCCTATCATTTTCATCTAAAAACAAAGGATTTATTTCTATAAGTTCTGCTTTCTCATTCTTAAAAATACTCCAAATATTTTTCATAAAAGAATATATCAATTTATAATCTACTTGTAGAAAATTACTCAAACGACGAACCATAAAATCTTGAAGGCCAAGTAGAGGATTTATTTCAATAACTAGTATTTGATCCTTAGGAACACTTTCTATCTCCATACCGCCTTGCCTTGATGCAATAATGATTGGACTTTTTTTATTTCTATCCATTAAAATGGACAAATAGAATTCTTGTTTAAACGATACTATCTCTTCTAAATAGACTTCTTGTACCTTTTCACCTTTAATAGTCTTTTGAGCAATAGCCTCTATAACAAATTCGAGTTCATCTCTATCGTTTACTTTTTTTACTCCTCCTGCTTTCCCTCTCCCTCCTGTCAAAACTTGAGCTTTTGCAATAATAGGAAAGGTTATATCCGCTATTTTATCCTTGCTCAGAAAACCCTTTGGAACACAAATTCCATTTTGTTCTAATATTTTTTTTCCTTCATATTCAAAAAGGTTCATTATCCATACTCCTTATCACTGACTTTAAAACATACTTTAGGGAAAAATTACATCTTCCATATTTAATTTAAACTTGTTTAGAAAGGAATTTATTCATCATATCTTGTGGTTCATTAGATCTATACGAAATCGTGTGAGCTTCCTTGGCAAAAATCATACATGCATCGAAATTCTCCTGACTCAGCTTGTTAAACCATTTTTTATTTGTACTAACTGCTACAGGTGGTTTCGCAGCCATTTCTTCAGCAATTTTTAATGTCTCCTCTTGTAAACTTTCTTGACTTTCCGCTAGACGAGTAATTAAATCGTATTCATAAGCTTCCTTCGCTTTTAATAGCCTTCCAGTTAAAATGAGATCAATTGTTTTTGATTTCCCCATTACTTCCCAAAACATGGTTGATCCAATAATACATGGGAGCCCAACATTCACTTCTGTCATACCAAATTTAGCATTTGGAGAAGCAATTCTAATATCAGCAAGTAATGCTAGTTGTAATCCAGAACCAGCAACGGAACCATTAATTGATGCAATAATTGGTTTGGTAACGCTTTTAATAATACGATAAAGATTTTCAAATTCATCTACCCATGCTTTAGCTGTTTCCTCATCTACGTCCTTACTTTCATTTAAGTCTTGTCCAGCACAAAACCCTTTGTTGCCTGCTCCCGTAATAATAATAGATTTCACAGATTTATCTTTTTCTGCCTTTTGAAAAGCATCGCCTAATTCGTCTTTTAACTTTGTACTTAATGCGTTTAATACCTCTGGCCTGTTCAATGTAATTGTTAAAACCCCGTTATCTACCTTGTAAATTAAATTTTCAAAATCCATTATGACTCCTCCTGATAATATAATTTTTATTTATTAATAATTAAAGTTCTAAATGTTAAAATAGAGTAAAAACCATAGAACTTTAATCTAATATACCGATTTCTTGATAATACCTTTCTGCTCCTGGATGCAAGTCTGTTAATAAGTTATCTACTGCATTATCGACATCATAATCATTTAATGAAGAATGTATATTAGGTAAACGTTCTACATTTTCATTAATAATTTTTGTGATTTCATAAACCGTCTCTTCATCTACTTCACTGTTAACTGTCAGCACATTACCCATGGAAGCTGTAGGGATGGCTTCATCACCATTAACTGCTTCTGGATAAGTATCAGCTGGAATTTCATTTATCTCTAATCCAAAATCCGTTAAATACTCCATCATATCTTCATCCATTGGTAATATTCGCATATCTCTGCTGACACCTGCTTCTGTAACTGATGAAGCCGGTATTGCTAACTGCGTAAAGATAACATCAACATTTCCATTTGAAAATGCATCAACTTGTTCTTGGTAGCTATTATGGAAAATACTTCCTCCCCAAGATTCTATATCTTCATACGTTACATCATAGTACTCCAAAAACCTTCTAAAAACCCATTCATCTGAATTATTTACTGGTGTAACTGCGATATTTACTCCCATTTCATTATCAAATATTTCATCAATTGACTCTATCCCTGTATCTTCTCCAACAATAAAGTGAAAGTGGTTCGTACCAAACCCATTTCCAATGGTTGAAACATTATCATGAGGTTCCTCAAACGGCTCTTCGCCATCAAGTCCAGCTATAATAAACGGTGGCTGCATCCAAGCTAATTGAGCCTCGTTGTTAGATATAAAAGGCATATTTTGCATACTTCCTCCTGGGATAGTTCGAATATTGATATCTGAATTATTCTCTTGAATTAATGAGCTAATTCCACCAGCCATACTATACCAACCACCGCCTTGAGCACCAGAAGCCCAGGTTAAATTACCTGATCCACTTTCAGTTGCTGCATCACCCTCGGGTGATTCTTGTAATTCAGGTTCTGGTCCTCCACATGCATGTAAAATCATTAACACCAAAATTAATAGTAACAACAGTTTTTTTCTCATCTAATCCCTCCATTCTGAATATAATGCAATTATAACGACAGCTTTTCTTAACAATGAATGGCCCCTTTTAATATCCATTTCGTAACAACCTTAACGCCACGTTATACACCCTTCCTCACCTCCTGTAGATAATTAAAAGAATATAAATAATACAATTAAGTAGTCTCCCCAACTATCAAGCAGCAGTTTCCATACCCAAATCTTGCTTATATTTAATATAATCCCATACAAAATAAATAATTATTAAACCAACACTGATAGAATTTATAATGATTCCCCCGCCAACAGATGCCAGTACTAATATTAATAATAGGATTCGATTAATTATTGAAAGTTTTCTAGACATATAGCCTATAAACACAGCTGCCAGTGTCACTACTACAATAATTGTTGAAATAAATGTAAATAATATTTCGTACCACGCGTAACTGGGCTGCATTAATAAGGCAGGATGATAGACAAATATAAATGGAACTATAAAACCTGCAAAAGCATACTTTGGTGCCATAAAAGCTGTTTTCATGGGCGGAGAATCCGCAATATTTGCGGCCGCAAAGGCTGTTATACCAACTGGAGGTGTAATATCAGCCAGTAGAGCGAAATAAAATATAAATAAATGTGCAGTTAGTAAATCAATACCATATGCAGTAAGGGCAGCAGTAGAAACAGTAGCGGTAATAACATATGCTGCAGTAATAGGAATACCTGCCCCTAATATAATTGTGATGATGGCTATTAAAATTAACGTTGCCCATAACTGTCCGCCTGAAAATTGAAGGATAATTCCACTAAAAGAGAGAGAAAGCCCTGTTTGTGTAATTACGGCAACAATAATCCCTGCTCCAGCCAATGCAGATGCTATCACGGTCCCCATCTTTGTTGCATAGCTAGCTGCTTCCATAACTTTCTTTACAGTCAACCGATTACCAGGCATAATCAACCAAATAATTAACATAGAAACTAAAGCATAGACAGCACTATTTGCAGGTGAAGATCCTGAAAACAAAAAATATACTAATACGAAAAAAGGTATTAATAGTGGGCTTCTTTTTATAATACTTTTCAAGGAAACTCTCATCTCTTCACTTACAGCTTTAATATTTAGCGCTCGCGCATCAAAATGAACCATAGCTATGCATCCAATATAAAATATCAATGCGCTTAATATGGCCGCTTGGAGAATAGATGCATATGGCGTAGCAGTCATTTCTGCCATAATAAAAGCACCCGCTCCCATAATAGGTGGCAACATCGGCCCTCCAGCACTGGATGAAGCCTCAATTGCTCCTGCTTGAGTTGGCGGATAGCCAATCTTCTTCATTAAGGGTATGGTAAAACTGCCAGTAGCATAGATGTCTGACGCAGAACTACCACTGATACTTCCAAATAAACCACTTGAAACAACGGACACTTTTGCAGGTCCGCCTTTATATTTCCCAGCTACTAATATTGATAAATCCATAAAAAGTTCCCCTACTCCAGATTTCATCATAAAAGCTGCAAAAATAATAAAAACAAAAATAATATTACTGGATATTCCTGTTAAAAACCCATAAACACCATCATTTGTTCCAAGGAACATAAGCTCAATTATTCTATTGAAACTATAACTTGGTGCATTAAAAATCCCTGGTAAAAATGGAGCAATAAATATATATCCGAAAACAACTAAAACAACAATTGAAAATGCCATAGAAACAGCTCTCCTACATGCTTCAAGTACGATTACAATCAAAAGAACTCCTAAAATAATTTCTAGGTTTGTAGGTTGTGTTACCAATTCAATTCTTGTTCTCAGAGTCTCAGCGTTTAATATCAGATAAAGACTTGGACATAATGCAAGTATGGTAAATACCCAATCAACTATATTCGGGTTCGAATTACGTTTTTCTTTTTTATAAGGAAATATTAAAAATACCAAAGGAAGTAGTAGAAATAAGTGTACTGCTCTTTGTATACGAGGTTCAAAAGTGCCGTAATATGCCGTATAGATGTGAAATATAACAGAAACTAATGCCCAAATCCCGAATACTATAGCAAACTTCCCTTTAAACTCTCTCATTATTTTCGCCCCTTTTAAAAGTTATAATTAACAAAATATTTCCACGAATCTGTTCGGACATAATAAATATTAATATCAATCGGTTTATCTTGTTCTGTGTAGGAAATCCTTTTAATTTTTAATAAAGGTGTAGACTCTTCTACATTTAAATAGCTTGAAATGATTTTATCAGCTAATACAGCTTCTATTTGCTCTGTAGCTTTTTTTATATCCACACCAGCTTTATTTTTCAATATATCTCCTATAGATATTGAAAATAGATTATCATCAAAAAATTCAATAGGTACTTCAGGATGTATATAATGTTGTAAATAAATTATCGGGTTGTCGTTAAAGTATCTTACTCTTTCAACATAAGTAATTTCATTATTTAGAAACACATTTAGCTCTGCAGCCAATTCTTCATTGTAAATTTTACTTACTTTAATTGTTTCAGCCTTAATCCTTTTTTCATCGCCATGATTTCCAATATAATTATGCTGAAAACCAGTCATTAAAGTCCATCTTCCAGTAGGATACTTACTCTCTACAACTGACCCTTTTCCCTTAATCCGAATAATATATCCATCTGTCTCTAATTGGTTGAGCGCCTTTCTTATTGGTGTTCTACTCGCTTTAAATATTTTCTCCAATTCTGATTCAGATGGTAAATAGTCACCTATTCTGTAACTTTCGTTTAATATTTGATCTAATAAATTATTATAAATCACTTGATAAATCGATTCTGATTGTTTAGCCACGAATAAATCCATCTCCTTCTAAACCAACTTGTAATACTAAGTATCCTATATTATAAACACATAGTTTTTAATTGTAAACCCTTACATTCAGAATAATTTATTTTCTATTTCAATCCATATTTCTTATTAGGAGTCTTCAAATTAAAATTTAAGTCAAGTAGATGCAAGCTTGTCAATTCTCTAATAGTACGTGATTGATTCATTTAAGATAGATGTGAGCCACTACCTTATCAAATAGGTTAGTGGCTCATTTAATTGCAAGGTAGAATGAAGACATATATATACCTTGAAACAATAATCTATAGTCCTACAAAATCTTATCTTCTACACTATCCTGTGCTAAATTCAAACCTACTCACTGCTTCTTTACGAAGTTTTTGATTATTTGTAACCAATCTGTTATTAAACAACCTCCGTTATTCATAAGGTAAATTATCATCTAATACGGAGGTTATATATGGAAATCCTCGAAATTCGGTTAGAGCAGATTGTATGGGATTTAGAAAGCAGGGTCCACCTTGATATTAAAAGCATGAAGGAAAATATTAAGCAAGTAGGTCTTCTTACTCCTTTATATGTCGTCGGGCCAAACAAAATAAATATTACTTGATTGACGGGTTACGAAGATACACTGCGCTAAAAGAATTAGCTCATACTAACCAAAAGTTTAGGAAAATAAATGTCTTTCGTTACAGAAAAAATGTTGGTACAAAAATAGATAGAGAAACGTTGCGTTTTCACCTTCAATACACCTCCAAGAAAATAATAGGTGCTGAACACTGAGAGCTATAGAAAACATACAAGAAGCAGGAAATTATTCCGATAAAGAAGTAATCGATGTAGTGCAGCCAAAACCGTACCATATTAAACGAATGAAAAGTAGTCGTGAAATTGATAAAAGTTTACGAGATGAGGTTTCTAAAAAGAGAGCAAGTCAACATGCTTTAGAAGTAATACATAACATGGCAATTCCCGCTCAACAATTTTCAAAGCTTTATCAATTACTACTAGATCTCAAACTTAAAATAACTGATGCGAATGCATTGAATAAGCTTAATAAACACCCTCTTTTCGAGAAGTTAACAGATGTACAAAAATCCAAAGCCATCAATAAAACATTAGAGCAATCAAGGTTTATGGATAAAGAGGCAGAGCTGATTATTTTATCCGAATTAATGAACGGTTTTCCAAAAGACTATAGGGATAATACATTGAACTGGATCAATTATTTAGTACAATCGCTAATTGAGATTACTAGCTATATACATCCGAATATTGAACATTCAGCTAACAATCTACAAAGAAAGCAGTTTAGAGCAACTCTATCAAAATTAAACAACCATTTATCTTGGGTTTGGAATCATGAATACAAAGAAAATAAATCCTGTAATGAATTGAACAAATCTTTAATAGGTTTAACAACAAGTGAAGAAACTCAAACAGGATATAAATTTCGATTATATTAATAAAAATACATAGATTATACAACCCCATTATTTTTAACACCTTTTCTTGTACTAAAATTTTATAGTCCCTTATAGAATGAATGACGACAGCGATGTTATAAATTGTAAAAGCAACAGAATGATTTTATTATCTGACTGTTGCTTTTAGTTTTCCATTAAATATCCACTGCCAGTCACTGTATATGAATGACATAATAAAAATACATAGTTTAGCGGTGTAAAAAGTACATAGACAAAATCATTAAAAATCCTGCTGCACAATTAAATAATTAATTATGCAACAGCCTCACGCTCAATATAATATATTCCTTTTATCCTTCATCTATAAAATCGATTATTTCATCTAACTTTCTACCCTACCCCGAAACCGGGTAAGCATAGGCAACAAACCGATCAGGTGCACTGCCTACAAAGTGGAATGGATAACAGGTCGTTACTACTAATACCTCTTCTCCCATCTCGCGGATAACCGATGTATCATCCTCAGGAACAATTTCTGTTTCCCTGATTTCGTACGTATACTCACCATAAGGCATCTGTACGACAAATGTATCGCCTATCTCCAATTCTCCAAAATCACGAAATACGGTATCGCGATGACCTGATAGAAGAATTTGCTCCTCCTGTCCTGGCAACACCGAATTGGATAGATGACCAACGCCTTTTTCTAATGAATCCGGATCAGTTCCCTCGACGATAGGCAATGTTTTTCCCAGTTTAGGGATTTCTAAGGTGGCAAATGCTTCGTCTGTCTCTAAATTAAACTCCTCTATGATTTTCTCTATATCCTGGTCGGGGTCATCCTGCTCGCTGATTCCTTGTTCGATTCTTTCCTCCGCCTGAACTAAAGACTGTTTTTGCGATTGCTCATGTCCTATAATTTGATAACCAAAAACACCTAGACAGACGACGCCAATGATAATAAAGAGGATTCCGATACGTTTCATGGTGATGCTCCCTTCTTCATATCAACTTAATCATTTTCATTACCTTCTAAATAGAACTAACTCAGACTGCTGATTAATTGTTGCCATTTATCTGCTACTTTTTCTTCCGTATAATGAGCAGCTGTGCGTATGGCTGCCTGCCGATAGTATTGCTTTTCTTCGTCCGTTTGATTTAAATACGTAACAATCTTCTCAGCAAAACTTTCCTTATCTCCAAAATCAACAAGAAAACCATTTTTTTCTTCTTGAACCATTTCATCAACACCGTAGCGGACATTGTAGCTGCCAACAGGGCAACCGCATGCTAAGCTTTCTAAAACACTCATGGTGAATCCTTCAGCTTGTCCAGCAAATAAGAATAAGTCGCTGGAGGCGTATACGTCCTCTACATTGTCTACATATCCTTTAAATGTTACATTATTTTTTAAATCAAGCTTTTGAACTAATTTCTTTAAATTCTGTAGTTCTTTTCCACTTCCGTAAATTTCTAATATTACTTCTGGAATATGTTGCTTCACTAAAGAAAGAGCCTCCAATAAGTGATTGATATTTTTTTCGGGAGCTAAACGTCCGACAGAAACCAGCTTATTGGTTTCAGGCTTCTTTTGATCTACTTTATCAGTTATCTTGCAGGAGTGTGGAATAACAGCCAAATTATTAAAGCCAAATCGCTTTTCAATATCCTGCTTTTGATTATTTGTTAACACAACAATATTATCGAAGCTATACGGACTATTAAAAACTTCTAGATAATTCTTATTTATCTTGGAACGAAATGCGGTGTTTGAAAAATAAGTGGAATGAATCATAGATATTGTTTTCACGTTTAATTGGTTTTGTCTCGTAAAAATCGAGCTGTATCTTTTATTACGATCAATAATAACAATAGGTTCTTCCTGTCCGATTATTTCTTTCAAAAAATAAAGAATAAGGGCCTGCTCATCTGGCAGCACGGTTTGAAAAACAGCATTTCCATCACTGATAAGATAAGGACCGTCATCGTACTTTACAATCACCCGTTTGCCATAAACATCGAAGTATTCTGTCATATACACCGTGTTATCATCGTGTAAATATTCGGTGTGGGATAATTGGCCAAACCGGTTAAATCGATCACGGACGATTTTTTTACCATTATGAAAATAATTTATATAATCTAAAAGCTCCTTTGATCTAAATACCATATACTTTACGAGTTTATTATTGGCATCAAAAATACGAATATGTCGTTTTTCTGCTGATTTTTCATCTTCATACCCATATGTTTGTTCTTTTTTTATTTGAAAAGGGGGCATGTTCTTTCCCTCTTCACTGCGTTGAAAAAACTCGAATAAATTAATCATGGAAATATCCGGGTCAACGATTCCATTTTCAACATAGCGTTCCCAATTTGTATGTATATTTACGTTTTTATTCACTGTAACAAATACAGGTTCCACATCTAAATATTTCACAAACATATTGCCGCGTTTCATTGCTGATTTTTCAATACCAGTAAGATGCTGCCCGATATTTGAATGTAAGAAATAAACTTTTTTCTTCTCCAATGACGAACCCCTTTCCCTATCCAAAACAATGCCAGCAAAGCTCCTTTTGACATATTAGCAGAGCTTTGCTTAGACTGTAAATTATTACTGTTTATTCTGTTTTAAAAATAAATTATAGTACGCACAATATCCAGATAAATAATGCTCCACATCATCAATTCGCGTTCGGAAGGAGTGATGCCGAATGAAGAAACTGCCGGTGATTCTTTTCGGATTTTTAAAATACATGGCCAGTTCCGGATAGAAAAAACCATTACGCTGATACTCTGCCCTTCGGTGAATCGTGGCTTCTAATTTCAATTCATCAAAATCTAATTCGTTAATTAAGTCACCGTATCCGTCTGCTTTCATACGATTAACCATCTGATATGCTGCCATCATCAACTCAAGGAAGGTAGGATATGTGGTGATTCGTTTGTAAATATAATCCAGTCTATTTTGTACATTCTGTAAGCCGAATTTATAATATTTACGTTCCGGTTTATAGAGAGTGACCTCATTGGTACAATAGCTTAGCCAGTGATCGTGATGTTTCCAATGATCGCTTTCAATAAAATAGTCAAATGCTTTTTCAACTGCTTGTAGCCACTGTTCATCACGGTCGATTTTATAAAGACGCATCAACGCAAAACAAGCTTCCCCATCATAATAAACAATACGGAACTCCTCTTTTAACGCAAGAGATGGATAATCTAGTATATGAACAAATTTACCATTTTCCTGCTGCAATTGCAGAATACCTCGTGCTAATTTCTGAGCAATTGGAATATGTTCTACATTCTCAAAGACCTCTGTGTATTTCGTGATAGCTAATATTGCTGCAGCAATTGCGCCTAGTTTCACTTCCATCCTATCTGCTTGTTCCCCATCAATGATATAAGCTATGTCTTTCTCTTCATCGACGTATAGTTTTTCACGAATAAGATAATCAATCCCTCTTTCAATGGCGTCTGCAGCTTCTTCTGTGGGATGAAATTCATAGGCTTCAATCATGGAATAAATGGTACTGCTATGCCGAAGACTATTATAGTGCTTTATTTCTTTATCATAGTAAGAGAAAAAACCATATACAAACCTACCATTGGGTTTACTTAAACTGGCTAAATATTTTTGCCCGCCTTTTATTAACATGTCGACTTCTTCTGCATTTAATGGGGTATCTCGCCGTCCATTATCACGTTCGCCCTGATGTAATTTATAACAGTTCCCTTTTTCATAAAAATAACCTTGTGTCTCAAAAATATATACTTTTTCTACTTTCTTAAAATCAATTGGTTTTCCATTTGGTCTATGTTTTTGAATATACTTTTGTAAATTTTGTTCATGGATAAAGCCGCGTTTTGCTTCTCTATCAATTTGAATCACAGCATTTCCATTTAATTCTTGTTCTAAAAATGCATGTTTGAAATCCTTACTGAAGCTGATACCTTGACGAAAATAATTTTTCTTGGTTTTTGTAATTCGGTTGATAAATTCAGGAATAGTTACAGGAATAACGTTGGTAACAATATCAATCTTTATAGAGGTAAATAATTCTTTTGTTTTTTTCAAATAGGAATTACCCTGATTCTCTATATTCTCCCATGCCTGATAAAAACTTTTCCCATTTGCAGTGAAGACGGCAGCACGTTTTTCCGCAAATCCAATTGATAAAAAGATAGTCAGCGAGGCCTGGCCGTTGATTTGCTGAAAGGTCTCTCCATCCTCTATTATATTATTTTTCAATGGTTCAAGATGTTCTTTAAAATGTTGATAAGGTACTTTCTCCTCTGTAATCATCATGTCCTCCTACACTTTAAAAAGCAGCATTATTTTATGTAGACAAAAGCAAACATCTTTTGACGTTTGCTTTTGTTTTGGTACTACTTATTTATTCATTCGTTTTATTTCTTCTGGAGAATAATGTTACTCCTACTCCAGCAGCTACAGCAACTAATCCAACTAGCCCAATTGTCCACATGGATGTTGCAGTACTTGGGAGTTTCTGACTTTCGTGCTGGTTTTGACTACTTTCAATTTTATAGCCTTGGCCAGATTGCCCTTGCGTCCCGTTAGAGCCAGAACCAGAACCTGATCCATTTCCAGGAGTGGCAGTTGCACCTTCTCCATCATTTCCGCCTGAACCAGAGCTACCGTCTGCAGGGACAGTTACTTCATGCTCATCATTAACATTGCCTGCTTCATCTGCAACAACTAATGTCAGAACATCTCCTTGATTAACCTCGTCTCCCGCAATAACAAGGGTATATTCGCCAGTTTCTTCATCATAGATAACTTCTTCAATTTCAACTTCATTTCCATTTTCATCAATTAGTTTTATATCAGCTAATTCTTCATCGGATACGAACGAAATTTCATAGCCATCTTCACTATTTCCACTAATTACTACATCGCTAAGTTCTGGTGCGTCCGTGTCAGCATCTCCATCAGCATCCGAGTCACTGTCTGAATCGGAGTCGCTATCCGAGTCAGAATCACTATCGGAATCAGAGTCGCTGTCCGAATCGGAGTCACTATCGGAATCAGAGTCACTGTCTGAGTCAGAATCACTGTCCGAATCGGAGTCACTATCGGAATCAGAGTCACTGTCTGAGTCAGAATCGCTGTCCGAATCGGAGTCACTGTCCGAATCATCAAGCGGTAATACTTCAATCTCGTGTGCACTACTTACATTTTCATCAACCACTTGAACTAATGTAATAATTGTCCCAGCCTCTAATAGCTCATCTAGTTCTAATGTGAATGTGCTGTTATTTTCTACAACTTCTAATATACTTAACACGCCTACTACAGGGTCTGCAATTGTTCTTCCGATTTCCTCTCCATCCACATAAGCAATAACTGTTGCATTAGCAATTGCTTCACCTGTGATAATGTTCTCATTTTCATAGATGTTTTCTGCAAATGGCGTATCGATTGAAACAATTACTTCGTCTGAATCAGAGTCGCTATCGGAATCGGAATCACTGTCTGAGTCAGAATCGCTGTCTGAGTCGGAGTCGCTGTCTGAGTCGGAATCGCTATCGGAATCAGAGTCACTGTCTGAATCAGAGTCGCTATCGGAATCGGAATCACTATCGGAATCAGAATCGCTGTCTGAATCAGAGTCGCTATCGGAATCAGAATCACTGTCCGAATCGGAGTCACTGTCTGAATCAGAGTCGCTATCGGAATCAGAATCACTGTCCGAATCAGAGTCGCTGTCTGAATCAGAGTCGCTGTCTGAATCAGAGTCGCTATCGGAATCGGAATCAGAGTCACTGTCCGAATCGGAGTCGCTGTCTGAGTCGGAATCGCTATCGGAATCAGAGTCACTGTCCGAATCGGAGTCGCTATCGGAATCGGAATCAGAGTCACTGTCCGAATCGGAGTCACTGTCTGAGTCGGAATCGCTGTCCGAATCAGAGTCGCTGTCTGAGTCGGAATCGCTGTCCGAATCAGAGTCGCTGTCTGAGTCGGAATCGCTATCGGAATCAGAGTCGCTGTCTGAGTCGGAATCGCTATCGGAATCAGAGTCACTGTCCGAATCACTGTCGCTGTCTGAGTCAGAATCACTGTCCGAATCGGAGTCGCTGTCGGAATCGGAATCGTCTTCCTCATCAAAGACAATCGTGTCTTGACCTTCTGAGTCATTCAATAAGTCTACGTCAATAGCAGTAGTAGTTAGACCAGCGCCACGTACAGGAACTTCTCCTGACACACCAGCAGGGTTTTCTACACCTAAGTTCAAGCTAACGGACATTGAACCGATTGCTTGTACACTGGCAAGGTCATTGGATAAATCAATCGTTCCATTAGTGATTTGATCAATAAGTCCATTTGCTTCACCTGCTACATCAGTCACCGCTCCTAGGGCTTCGTTAACAGCGTCATTTAATCCACCGATAATTATACCAACACCCGGAATATCTTCAGCCCCAGGTAAAATTTGAATTTCTAAAGCATTGGCAGCATCTACAACATTTTGCAGTGTTTCAACAATAACATCTTGAACAGCTGTTTCAAGATGCTGACCAACACCATCTGTAAATTCTACAACAACTGTACCATCAGGATTTATTGTATAATCAACTTGATCATTGTACTGTAGTAAATCGCCTAGTGCAGCATCTAAATTATTTAATGCATCAAGTGCACCACTTAACTCATCTACTCCATTGATAGTAAGCAAATCTTCTGGAATAATACTGCTTTGCAAGTCATCCACAACGCCTAACACTTCTGATACAGCATTAGTTAATTCCCCTGTTAAGGTAGTTACAAGCCCACCTACTGCAGGAATATCATCCATTGTTATTGCTGTAAGATCGACACTTACATCAGCTGAACCTTTTTGATACATTTGACCAGCTAATTCAGGAATGCTGAAAGCAACTACTCTGTCTGGATTAAGTGCTTCAACATTAGCAACACCTGTACCATTTAAGTTTAATGCTAAATCATAGTCTTCCCCAGCTGCTGGTTGATTTAAAGTTGCATCAACATTTACATTCTCTAATAACCGCACTTCCGCCAAACTAGCAAATGGAGCAACATTTAAAATAGCAGAAGAGCTGGCGATTTTAGGGTTTGTCAAAGCTTCCCCGGCTGTTGACGCACTTGCTACAGCAGGTAATGTATTAAAAGCTAATAAAGAAGCTGCTGCTGAAGAAGCAAAAACCTTTCTCATTTTACTCGATCGACTTACTTTTTTTGCTTGCATCTTACGCTTATAGTCAAAATTCTTTTTACTCAAAGTCTCATCCTTCCATTCTGTTTTATCTAATAAACATTAACTTGACGAAAACAACAAAAGATTAATATGTACTTTATCTAATCAAACTCCCCCTTGTCGTTTAGCTAATTTCTAAAGATGACTGAGTCAATCAAATGATTAATTATGTATATTAGCTAAAATTAAAAATTTCAGAACATTCTCGTTGATAGATAATAATCCAACAAAGGACCTAAATTTTCATTAGCCTAAAAAAGTAACTTCTTTTCTAGTCTTTTAAATAAAAACTACGAATAGATAATTTCAGAAATCCAATCTATCAACGAAAATCTATGTAGCAGAAAAACGTATCTAAACATTCTGCTAATTAAGGCAATTCTATCTAAATCTCATAACCATGTGAACCCTGGACTTTAGACCTTAATTCTTAATTCTTTTTTACTTATTGAAGAAAATTTATTTCTAAATTATCTTTTTATCCTTTAAATCAGCTTTTTATAGATTTATTAAATATTTATAAATATATTTAAATAGTTAATTTTTCCTCAATTACTATTTAAAATCTCTTTATAAATAAGTTTATTGGCTTAATAATGATTATATATTCATTTAAATTAATTCAAATTACCTTAATTTAATTCTTAAATTTTCTTATATTAAAAAATAGTTTCCTAACCAGAGAACAATCATCTCCTGAATTGTTTTGGCTTGTTAAACCTTGTATTTAAAGGGATAGCGCAACTATAATTCTTATTATGTTTAGATAACTTCTTTGCAATGTAGATAAAAACTTTTAAAAACTTCGAGTTTCTAAACTTTAAAAAATAGTTAAATCGACCCTTTTATTGTTTTTTCGACAATAAAATTACCTACCTTGTTCAAACAATTTGCTTCTTAAATTTCAGAAAAAAATTAAATAAAAATAATAGAAATTTTCTAGAGGCACCCCTGCCTCATTTCTCTATTTCATTTAATAAAAAAGAAGTGGCATAGACTACTTAACAGGAGAAGTGACTAAATTTGAAAAATAACAATGGAAGATAGAACACTATTTTGCTAGTATTAATTTTATAAAAAATAAAATTGGGAGGAACAACCCCATGAAAAAATTATTACTGGCAGCATTATTTTTAAGTTTATTATTGGCTGCATGCAGCAGTGACAGCGATACTGGAGAAAATACTGAAGAAGAAAACAACGAAACAGCAGAGAGCGAAAAAGATACAGATACTTCAGAAGAAGAAAAAGAGGTGTACAGCATCGGTGATACAGCAGTAATTACCAGCGATTTATACGAATTTGATTATGAGGTAACGGTAAACGATTTTTACTTTGCTGAAGAAGCAAATGGGAAGCCAATGGAAGATGTCATGTCTACTTCTGATGATGATTTTAAGCTGGCCGTGGCAGACGTTACATTCAAAAATATAAGTGATGAAGCTTATGTGCCTCATGATATGTATTCTGCCAACTTATCAGCAATAGATGAAGATGGCGGGGAAATATCTTATAATGAATTTTTTCCGGAAGCAGATGAAGAATTAGCTCCGGGAGAAGAAATAACAGGACCGTTAGTGTACGTAGAAAGAGTAGATTATGCCGATACCTTTTTATTAAAATTTGAAATGATGTCAGATGAAGAAACACATTTCGAATTGCCTAACCCTAATCAATAAGATAAATAACCAATTAAACCCATCATCAATCCAAACCCTGGCGCGAGGCATCGTGCCAGGGATTTTTTGTGAATGACATCTTTTTAAAAATAGAGAAAGATCCCTATTCAGAAATAAGTCCATATTTGGAGTATCTATATCTTACATATTCTGTTGATTCATTGCCCCTACCATCGAAATGATTGTAAGAATGACAGCAATAATAAAGAGCTTCAACCAAAACTTCGGCATAGATTTTTTCTTAATGATACGGTAAAGCAGACCCAAAATCCCAGTAAGTATGAAAGAAAGTAAAAACGCTCCTAGAAGTCTGCCAAAAAGATAGGCAATCATGTTGGTCATTATAGATTTCTCCTTTGTTTATTATTTCATTTTTGATAGGTTGTTGATAAATTTGTTATATCAACATATTTCATCAAATTTTGTTACTTTAATTCGTTTACAGCTTAGGCGCTTTGATTCATATCATGCCGAAGCTTCTCTCTTCCTGCATAACTTTTATTACTCATACGAGCGATAAGAGCAATAAAAAACCACCCCAGAACCGTCCATAATAAATAAAGTCTAAGAATGGTACCTTCTTGTAATGTAAACAAAACGACCGCACCCTCACATAACGCAGGTACGGCCTCCTCTATTAAGCAATTTTATTCTACGACTTCAAAGCCTTGGCTCTCCATCATTTCTACAGACTGTTCCAAACTGACCGTATCAGCACCCTCTTCTCCTTCAAAGGTAGAACCAGGCAGTGCTGATATTTCAGAAAGATCAGCTGTCGTGTAATCGATTGTCATTGTTTCAATGGCTTTATCATCTTGATAATCAATATTATGTTCAAGTCCTTCTGTTCCTTGGATTTCGGCAACAATGGGGTCGAGAATAGCTTGAGCCTCTTCTTTTGTTGTTACCATTAAAGAAGAATAGGGTATTTCACTTTCGGTAGATTGTTCTATTACTTCGTCACCCTCGGCTACATATGTAATTTTCATAATAACTCCGTTTTGTTCACTTTGGAGTGTGACCGTTTCTTCCGAGTTACAAGCCATGAGTCCAGCTAATGCCACAAGCAAAGCCAGCATGCCAATGATTCTAAAAGTTTTTTGTTTGATCATGTTTTTTCTCCTATCCATCACAAATTTATATTTTTTACATGGTTCCATTATCTTACCTTAGATCCGATCTAATATTTTACCCGGATCCGCATTACTTGCATCTCAGGGGAAGCTTCCACTGCAGAGACAAGGCAAGTTGGTTCAGAGCTTTCTTCATTCGAATTGCAAGCAATTCATGTCATACTAATTCAGTAAAACCAAATAGATAAATAACCTTTTTTTTCATATGTGCGCTTCCTTTCTTATGAAGTTTTCAAATAACATGCTTTCATGTTATTTCATAATATTATGTATTTATAAATCATTTTTCAATAGGCCGAATATCACTTAGTCTTAATTCGAACTGACTTGTCTCTCTTTTGGGTTATGACCTTTTACCTAATTTTGGGTTCCGTTATATTTAAAATAATTAAGAAACTTCCGTATCTTATTCATTTCTTAGCTATCATTGAAAAGTGCTCTTTTCACCTCTTTTTACCTACTTCATAAAAGAAAGTAAAGGAATTGTAATATTTATTTCTGTTTTGGTTTAGTGATTATTTATAACGGAAGGTTTGAAAACATGATAAAAAGATTCTATGTAGAGAGACCTCTTATAGAATCTTAATTTAATGATACGATTTTGTTTTCCCCAGGTACTTAACAATACTGGAACTTTAACTTGTTCAATTAACTCATTTTTAAATCTCTTCATTTAAAAATTTACTCTTCCCTCTTTTTAGGCATGAATTTCTGAACAAACTTACATTTTATTCTTCAAAAGCCTACCAAGTTCAAAAGAGCGCAGACATAAAAATCGGAGCTGTCGCAAAATGCATATTATGCATTTGCTAACAGCTCCTTTTAAAATTTCATCACAGATAAGCATCCGTAAAAACTCTAGTAGAAGCAAGCTTCATTTTATACATTTACAAGAAAAGAATCATAGATAGCACAAACATAAATATAACACCTGATATCATCGGTACAGAAGTACGCTTAATAATATGAATTGGATTTAATTTTAACGTTCCAGCTACAATTAAGATAACAGCAGCTACAGGGGATACGGCTCGGAATAAGTTTCCTGCCATTCCCATTGGAACACTGATAGCAATTGGGCTGATACCTGCTGCCTCGGCAAGTGGTACAACCAGCGGAACCATTGCAAAGAATAAGGCAATGCCGCTTCCGCTCAACAGGACTATTAACGCTGTGACAGCTACTAAAATAAGCGGCAGAATAAATCCGTTTCCTTCGCCATGTGTACTTTGCATTGTTTCCTGCAATGTGTCAATCAAACCAATCGATTGTAAACCTGCAACAAAGACAGAAGCAGCAACCAGTAATGCTACTACTGGGAGCATATTACCCATTCCTGTAAAGAATTTCTCTGTGCTTGCAAAGACCTCTTTCGCCTTACGATGACGAATCAATTCACAGACAATTGCCAGGATAAATGAAATTAACACAGCAATTTCTACATTAACAGCTATCGTAGCTGAAGTTGTCATTTCAACAATAAAAGAAACGAGTAAAATAATAATCGGAAATACTGGAAGAATTGAATAAACTGTTTTATAAAGTTTACTACCCTCTACCTTTTCAATATCCTTTAATTCCACCTGTTCCTCCGACTCCGCTGCCGTCATTTTTTTATCCATTCGTTTTTGCCAGAAATAGTGAACCAATGCGATAAATAAAATGGTAGGAATCGATACAAGCGCGTGATAGCTAAATACATATTGTGTTACTGTCATATCATTAAACATAGGATATTTAGCAAGTTCCTCTGCAATAGCAACGTTATCACTGCCCAGCGGTGTGGGTACAATCGTTGCTGAGGTGGCAATAACAGCACCAATACTTAATGTAGACATCCCCGCTTGTTTTAAAACAGGATACAAGGTTGCAAGAAGCAGAATTGCTAAGGTCGACGCACTAGGAATAACCAAAGATAAAACGTTTCCAAGCAAAAATGTAAGTGGAACTAGAAAATAAACTGACTTTACTTTATTAATAGGTTTTGTCAATACTTGAACGGTTAAATCATTCGCACCAATGGAAGACATATAAGCGGTATATCCTCCAAGAATAAGAATAATTAATCCAGCTGAGCTCAGTGTTGCTTTGAACTGTTCAACAATTACCTGTAATGGATCGAGCAGGGCTGAGCCGGTTGACTGAAAGTCCTGAAATACAATATCTTTTCCCATTGCTAAACTAATCAAAAGCAGAACAATCCCCATAAAAAATAAGGCAATTTTAATATCCATTTTCTTGATCAGCATATAGACAATAACGACAACGGCTAAAACAGCGGAACCGTACATAATAAGATTATCTAACATGATGTCTTCCCTCCGAAGAATGGTTAATGCTTAATTACATTTTTGAATGCTTTCCATAAACCATTTTTTAAATTCTTTCGCATCAATATCAACACAAACGTTTACATTTGGCGTTTTATTCATTTTTCCTTTTAAATCGACAACGGTTGTTCCTTTTGTTAAAGCACCATCTAATTCAACATCGACATAAGAATGTGCTACTTCAAACAGGTCGGGTTTTAGCAAATAAGCAACTGCACAGCTGTCATACATTTTCAAACCATGATTGAAGCTTCCACCCCGGTATTTTTTAAACAAATGATAAATCATATTTCCTGTCTTATTCATATCTTTTAAAACTTCGCTGTCTTCCGGATAAACAAGTGCTTTTAGACCAACATCCAATCCAGCCATAGCAATAGGGACACCGCTTGCAAAAACGATTTTAGCAGCTTCTGGATCTGCATAAATATTAAATTCTGCCATTACCGAAGAATTCCCTCTGCCTGTTGATCCTCCCATCATGACAATTTCCTTAATGTTCTGCTTCACTTCCGGATAAGTTCTAAATAACAATGCAATATTTGTTAATGGACCAATCGGTACAAGTGTCACTGGTTCACCGCTTGTTAGAATCTCTCTCTTCATTGCAGTTACAGCATGTTCATCTAAAAGAAGGCTTTCATCTGCTTCTTCAAAATCATAACCATCCATGCCTGTCTCTCCGTGAATATCACTGGCATCAACTGGATCAACGATTAATGGTATTGCAGCACCTTTGGCAATAGGAATCTGCTTATTAAAGAATTTCATTAACCGGAGCATGTTATACGTAACTTTGTCCAAGCTGACGTTTCCATTTACCGTTGTAATTAAGCGGACATCAAGTTCTTCACTGTATAAAGCAATTCCTAGTGCAACTGCATCATCAATTCCTGGATCTGTATCAATAATAACTGGCTTCTTATTCATGACAATTCCTCCAATATTTTTCTAAGTTGAATTTTGTTCAATATTTTATAAATAAATTTTTATAATAAGCAGGACGTCTTCTCTCTCGGCTTAACAGCTGCCTGCATCTTTCTTCTGTATAAATACTGTTCTTACCTGAGAGAAAACCTTGCTGCTTTATTGATTCTTCATTCTTTTGATAACCTCTGCTCTTGTCGGCATTCCTTCCTGAGCTCCAATTTTCTCTACAGCTAAAGAGGCTGCGGCATTCGCAAATTCAATTGCTTTCTCTATATCTTTTTCTTTTGCATATTCCGTTACAAAGGCCCCGTTAAAGGTATCTCCTGCTCCAGTAGTATCCTTTACCTTTGTCTGAAAAGAAGAAATTGTCTTCTCTTTCCCATCCGGTAAGGTGAAGGCAACACCATGCTCTCCTTTTGTCTCTATAATCTTCTTTTTTATAGATAAAGTATCTATAGATTGCTTCATTGCCGAATGCTCTGATTCGTTCGGTGTAATAAACGTTGCTTTTTCTGCAACGTTCTCCAGAATCTTGTTATATGGGGCTGGATTAATAACAACAGGAATTCCATGTTTATACGCAAGCTCTATCGTGTACTCAATTGTTTCCTTCGGTATCTCAAATTGCATTAATATGATATCGCAGGAAAGAATAATTTCCTGTTTATCTTTCACCAGTTCCGGTGTTACATATTTATTTGCTCCTGGAGCAACAATAATTCGATTATCCCCATCAGAAAGAACAATAGTTGCTGCACCGGTTGATTCATGAGGAACTGTTATAATTGCTTCCGCATTAGCGCCTTCATCACGAAATCGTTCTTTTAAAATTTTTCCGAATGAGTCATCACCAACAGCTCCAACCATAACAACCTCTGCTCCCAGCCTGGCTGCTGCAATTGCCTGATTTGCTCCCTTACCGCCGGGATAGGTTGTAAACGATTCACCAAGAACCGTTTCTCCCTGTTCAGGCACTTTATTCGTTGTTGTTACCATATCCATATTGATACTTCCAACAACACAGACTCTTGGATTTTTTTTCATACAATTCATTCCCTTACTTTGTTGATTGTCTTTTGATTAATTGAACAGTGTATTGTTCAGAAGTAATTTCCTTCTGCTTATTTTCCATCCGGTCAATTATTATTTCAGCAGCCCGCTGCCCAATTTCATAGATGGGCTGCCCCATTGTTGTCAGTGCCGGTGTTGTAATTTTTCCTAATTCAATCCCATCAAATCCAATAACAGATAAATCTTCTGGAACACGCAGATTCAAAGATTCAGCAGCCTTTAAAACACCTACCCCCATTAAATCATTCGCAGCAAAAATACCATCAATTTCAGGGTGTTTTTTTATTAAGTTCTTTGCTGCATGATAGGCATCCTCGAAGGTATATTCTCCCGAGGTAATAAAATCTTCTGAAAACCAATTCTCTTGTTCCACTGCTTCCAAATACCCTTTTTTACGTTCTACTGCACTTGTTGTATCTTCCGGTCCACTTATATGTGCAATCCTTTTACAGCCTGACTTCTGCAGATGCCGCACTGCTTCTACCGCACCTGTCCGGTTATTAACCGTAACAGAAATCACATCCATAATTTCTCTGTCTAACGCAACAATTGGAACGTTTACTTTATTCAGCGTTTCTAAAGGAATGGAGCTTGAAACCATTACCACGCCGCCAATTGTTTTTTGCAGCAGGGCATGCAGGTATTTCATTTCCTTCTCCCGATTGTTGTCCGTATTACAAAGAATAAAAGTATTGCCTGACTTATTTGCAGTATCTTCCACCGCACGCGCCAGCTCAGGAAAGAATGGGTTCATAATATCCGGTACAAATAATGCAATCATTTTAGATGTCCCTTTAAAAAGAGTCCTGGCTACATCATTTGGACGATAATCTAATTCTTTAATTGCAGCTTCTACTTTTTCTTTTGTTTTTTCATTGATATATCCATTTTTATTCATAACACGGGAGACAGTAGCAACAGATACACCGGCAAGCTTTGCAACCTCTCGGATAGTCGCCATAACATTCCTCCTTCTATCAAATATGTAACCCGTTACATATTAATGTAAATTTAAAACGGATTTATGTAACCCGTTACATAACATTGTAAAACGATTTCATTTCAATGTCAATGATTTTTATTTTTAATATTTTACTGGGTATATCTCTCCATTACAACTAATTTCTTACTGCTTCGCACAAATAACAAAACTATCCAGCGATTCTGTTTCCTCTTGCTGATGGTTCATTAAATGATTATAAATATCGAAAAAAGATTGATAGGTTCCCCCCATCCAAAAAGGAGCTCTTCATCCCCAACCTTCTATAATCAAACCACTAAAGAGCATCCCAAGAAATTGAGCAAATATTAAAGTAAAAGAAATGCTTCCCATTGCAACATGGACTTCATCCTCTGAAAAATAAATCGGATATAAGGCAGTAAAGGCAACTCAACTTGCAGTTGCAAGTCCGGCAAGCGTTCGTGCAAATAATAACCAACCCGCTCCCAAAAAAGAACTGCAAGGGGAATTTAGTTTACACTTCCTTTTTTCGCTTTAGCTTTTTGTTCTTTTGATTTATTTTATTCTTCAAAATCCTGCCAGGTTCAAAAGAGTACAGACATAAAAACCCCTTTTAGATAATCATATCTAAAGGGGCTCAATCTAGACTTTATTAGTATATAGGATTAATAGTGATTTTCAATAAACTGCTGATTAGCGAAATAAACATGGGATACACCTTATTAAAGAATTGCCCCCTTCGTATTATACAGAAAAGGCATTTATCAACCGCTTTTTCACATAACTACTACCCCCTTTTATGCTTTTATACTTTGCGTCATAGTGCTACATAAAGTAATTTCGGCTTTGTCAAACAGTATCCAACCACCATAAAATGTTAAGTTGAGCACAAATCCTTAAAACATCTCTTTTACTATAACATCCTCAACAATTACAATATTTCAATATACCCTTCTGTTCCATGCACGCGAATTCGTTGTCCATCCTTAATCAGCTTCGTTGCATTTTCTACACCAACCACTCCTGGAAGACCATATTCTCTTGCAATAACGGCTCCATGCGTCATCAGCCCGCCAACTTCTGTAACGAGTCCCTTAATGGAAACAAACAATGGTGTCCAACTGGGATCAGTAAAAGCAGTAACTAAAATATCTCCTTCTTCCAAGTTGGCTTCTTCCATATTTAAAATAACACGTGCTTTTCCTTCTACAACTCCTGAAGAAACAGGCAAACCTACTATTGCCTCGGCAGGGAGATTTTTTCTTTTATAATCACCTGTAATGATCTCACCATCTGATGTCATCACACGTGGCGGAGTCATTTTTTCGTATGATTTATATGCTTTTTTCCGTTCACTGATAATCTGATAATCCAAGTTGTTTGTTCGTACAGCTTCATGAAGTTCTTCCAAAGTGAGGTAGTATATATCTTCTTTTTCATAAATAATATCCGCTTGTACGAGCCGTTCAGCTTCTTTTAGCAAAGCTTGTTTATAAATGAAATAACGACTAATAAAGCCATATTTCGGATATTCCCGATAACCCATAACATTCCGCATTAAACGAATTACCCGCTTCACTTCTTTCGCTTTTTGTCTCCCATCGGGTAATTGCTCCAAGCGTCCAAGAAGCACTTGTTCTTTTTTGAAAGCATTTTGCCGTCCTTGCTCAAATTTTGTTTTGCTGGCACCAGCTTCAAAGTTTTTAATATTATTGAGAATCATTGGGACAAGTATAGACGGTTTTTCACTCCAACGCGTTTTTGTAATATCGATTTCCCCGGCACAGCGCATACCATATTTGTTCAGATAAGCATAAATGGCATGTGAAGCCTCTTGGCCACCTTCAAATTCGGTCAATTTATCTAGAAAATCATCCTCTTTAACGCCTTGTAAATACGCAATTACTTCCGGGTAAGGGCGAATGACATCTGCCACATCTAATAATTCCAGTCCCATCTCTGAAGTAATATTGTTTGGTACAGATTGCGACAGTATATCTGCCACGTTCTTTTCTCCCAGCCATTTATCCATTTTTTTATTAATCCATACAGGAGCCTCTAAAGCAGTCATGATTACTTTCGAGCTTTGCGGATCAAATAAGATTTTCTTTAATCGCTGAAGGTCTTCCAGAATAAAATCAAACAAATCCGCTCCTGAATAGGCTTGGATAGTCTGTTTTAATTCATCTACAGATGCTTGATTGCTTTTAATCAAGTCAGAGACAATCTTGGGATCATTTTCAATTTGTGACCGAAAACCGATAGAATCCATATCTTTATCACGATTAGTGGATGGTGGTTCATGATCGCCATTTGGCAAAGGTTTGCTAAAATCTCCCCGATCAATAATAGTCATTAAGGCATCTTTTATCAGCGGATCAGACTCTCCAAGGGTTTCTATCAGCGTTTGTCTGCTGTCAGGTGTAGCTAGTCGCGGTGCAATATCAACAAATAATCTCCCGCCAGCTTGATGCATTGGTGCTGGAGTTGTTGACAGCCAGAAGGAAATTCCTAATGGCTTCATAGGATCCGTCATCATTTGTTGATGGCCGACAGATACATAAACATGTTTTTCTGCATCATGCACTTCAGGGACGGGATATAACGTCGTAATAGGACGACTCTGGACAATATAAAATGTATCATCAACCAAACACCATTCAATATCTTGCGGCATTCCAAAGGAAGCTTCAATTTCACGTCCGATACTGGCCAGCTGTAAAATTTGTTGATCTGTAAGTGTTTGAGCCTTTTGTTGTTCCGGATTCAGCTGATGTGTATTTGTCCCTCCATCTTTTCGTCCATAGATAGCTAATTTTTTATCGGCTATCATCTTATCTATAATTTTCCCTTCTTCTACTTTATAGCAATCAGCTGATGTCAAGCCGGAAACGAATGCTTCTCCCAGTCCAAAACCAGCATCAATGGATAGCAGTTTTCGGTTGGAGGAGATGGGATCTGCTGTAAATAAAATACCTGAAGCCTGTGGGAATACCATTCTTTGAATGATAACAGATAAATAAACTTGATTGTGATCAAATCCATGTTGTATCCGGTAGATTACTGCACGATCCGTAAATAAGGAAGCCCAGCATTTTCGGATATGCTGCAAGATAGCTTCTTTTCCGATAATATTTAAATACGTGTCTTGCTGACCGGCAAAGGAAGCATAAGGCAAATCCTCCGCAGTGGCGCTGGAACGAACCGCATAAGCATGTTCATAACCAAATTTAGAGAGATTGCAGGTAACCTCTTGCACCAAATCAGAAGGGATTTCTGCTTCTATGATGGTTTGCCGTATCTTTTTGCAGAGTTGACCAATTTGGTCCCGGTCCGTTGCATTTAACCTTGCTAACTGGTGCAGCAATTCTTTAAATCGACCATTTTTTTGGATGGCTTTTTGATATCCAGCTGTCGTGATACAAAATCCTTCCGGCACCTCTATCCCCGGAATTTTTGATAACTCTCCTAAATTTAGCCCCTTGCCGCCAACATTCATAAGCTGTGTTTTGTCCATTTCCTGAAAACCGATAACCAAAGAACGCATGCTACATCTCTCCTATTTGGTAAGGTTCTATTGATTTTAACAGTAGTAAATGGGAAGAAACAGTCTATATTTGCTTTTTTGTATATGCTATAATTAAACTGGAAAGAGCTAGCGTTCCATTTTCGAAAGGCAGCCAGACCTTACCTAATCACCTGATTTTCTCCACGTACAGCAGTTCATCTCCTTTTTAATCTGCAATACATATAGTTATTCAACAAACTAGCAATTATTTTACAACTCATTAAATTTAATTCGATAACAAAATGCCAATTTTCTATAATAATCTTTTTCCACTAAGTCGGTCGGCTTTATTTTAGTGGCAGGGCTCTGAAAATATTCCAAGCCGGCTATTTTCAGCATATTATAGACAAACTGGGAACAAAACATAATATTTGGACGGATAGAGAATTTGGTAACCAGCCCGACAAAATTATACGCACTGCCTGTTCCATTAATTTCCTTTACTTTATCCATAATTATTTCTTTTTGTGCCTTTGAAGCCTCCAGGCTGTAGACTAATATTTCCGCATCGTCCTTTTTGTGAAATTGTGCTAACTGTTCTTGGTTCAGGCCGGGTGGGGAAACTTTTTCTCCGCCGTTATAACTCACAATCGTTTTTAAGTCTCTGTCAAAGCTAAGTGAAACATGATTATAAACTTTTTGTGTAAAGACAGAGATCAGTTCACTTGCAGGACTTCCGGTACTTGAAATGACAATATACAAATGTTCATCAGCTAAACTCCGCTGACATTCCGCAAAGAAGGCATCGGTTAAGGTATTTTTATTTAAATATTTTGTATAGCTGTGCCTGGGAATATCCTCCATGATTTCATTTAGGTTTTCCCGGGATAAGGAATTTCTGCCTTTCTTTAATTTATTCCCCAAGCTGACTGTACTTTTTTGCATTTCTTTCATCGTGTTAAAACTGATTGCAGTGGCGTCCTTTACAGATTGGGAAAAGACGTTTTGTATCGTATACAGATAATTAAAATACAAAACAAAAAAAGGAACCAGCATAAAAATAACCGCAATCATTTTCTTTATTAGAAATACCATGCCTGTATCGATACCGGTAAATACAAATAAGGTATTAAACACCTGTTGCGCAGACATAATGAGTAAATAAATAATTGTTAAAATGATTTTTGTTGTTTTTTTATTCTGCGATAACCAAAGATGGCCAATCAGAAGCACCGCCACCACAGCATAGATGACTGCATATAAGTTTAATTGCTCTACAGAAAGCAAAAATATCAAAAAGAATACAAGCAGCAAGTTTAATAAAAGTTGATATATCTTCTTTATATTCATTGTTCTCTCCATGTTAAATAAGTTTTATGAATGATAATCTATATGAAAAATTATTTCTTCCTATTACTAGAATAGATTAAAAATCTCTTTTCTGAAATGAAAAGATAGCTATGACAGATGTTATGACTAACCAGATAATCAATATGCCCATACTGGTAAACGCATCGGTTGCTTCAAACGATTCTGCTCCAGCTGTACCAGATAAACTGTGCATTGCCGATTGAGGCAAAAGCGGAAGAAAGATTTTTTGGAGCGAATCGGGAAACATTTGAATCAGTGCCGGGATTGCCAAAACGATGATTGAAAAAGCAATTCCTCCACCGCTGTTCTTGAAAAGAATGGTTGCCGCAACGGTAAGCAGGCAATAAAATATCGGCATCAGCAAGACTCCAAAAACAAATTGCCGGATATCCGAATCTGCTAAGCTGGCAAATGACATATTATTTGCCATAAGAATGAGTTGGCTGGACAGGTAAGTGAGTGCTACGGTCAGAACGCTCACTGCTATGGACATCAGAAAGAAAATGAGATACTTTCCCAAAAACAGTTTTTTCCGATTCGGAACGGCTGCTAAAGAAGTGTAAATGGTTTCTGCGGTGAATTCCCTGGATATCGTTAACGCAGTAAAAATAATCAGCAAAATACTGGCTAAATCCACGCCTAGCATATTTGCGGAAACAACCTCCATAACGGATAAATCTGTAATTGCCGTACCCTGTGTGACATTGGTTGTTACAGCAAAGATAACCCCTATCAATAAACTGATTCCAATGGTAAAAGTCAAAAAGACTTTGGAAAAGGTAAGAAAGAAAATCTTTTTATATTCCGCTTGAATGATATTCCTCATTCGCTTCCCCTCCCTTCCGCCATCAGGTTATCCGTTGAAACGTAATCTGCTTTTCCTTCCGTTAATTCAACAAATAATTGTTCTAAGGAAGGCTGTACCTTCGTTAATTCGTATAAAGCAAGCTTTCCTTCCTTCGCTGTTAATCCAATTTGTTTTATATCTAATTGATAAACCTGCAGCGCATCATTTTTCACCTGTTTCACCTCTGCTCCTTTTGCAGTTAATAAACGCTGTAATTTATGATTATCTTCACAGCTTACTTTTACAAAGGAGCCGAGGCTGTTTTGTGCTAATTCATCGATGGTCATATCCGCAATTAATTTTCCTTGAGCTAGGATAATCATTCGATCCGCTATCATTTGCATTTCACTCATGAGATGACTGGACACAAGTACTGCTTTTCCTTCCCTTGCCAGCCTCTTTGCTAATTTACGCAACCAATGAATGCCGTCTACATCCAATCCGTTAAAGGGTTCATCTAAGATGACTGTTTCCGGATCTCCCAGAAGAGCAGCAGCAATTCCTAAGCGCTGTTTCATTCCTAAGGAGAATGTACCGATTGGTTTGTCTTTTACATTTTCCAATCCTGTTTCCATCAGCATGCTATCTATTCGTTTTTTGGAAATACCGCTAGCTGAAGCGAGGATTTCTAAATGCTGCTTGGCAGTTAGTTTTGGATTTACTGCGTCTCCATGAATTAAAGCTCCTACTTTAGAAATAGGAAGCTTCAAATCTTTATAGGCCTTTCCATCAATCGTTACACTGCCCCTGCTCGGGTTTATCAGTCCCAAAATCATTTTCATCGTTGTGGATTTCCCTGCACCATTTGGACCTAAAAAGCCTGTCACCACACCTGGCTGAATGACCAGTGATAATTGATTGACGGAGATGTTATCTTTAAATGTTTTCGTTAAATGCTTCATTTCAATCATTGGGGTTCCTCCAGTCGTCAGACTTGCCTGCGGATAGGTAGTGGTCTACCGCCTTATCGATAAACGCATTAGTAAAGTCAATCAGCTGCCGGTCTTCCTTTGGCCATTGCTCCCGATTTTTATAGGAATCTTTATAAACATCAAGCAGCTCCTGGCTCCCGTCTGAAATATTTACTACCATCTCAATCCACCTTTTAGCAAAATCTTGTCCTTGCTCACTCTCTGGCTGAATAGCATTCAGTATGTGCGCGACCGCTTCTAATATCAGTGCTTTCCAGTCCCAATATACTTCTAAAATCGCTTCCTCGTTCTGATAGTGCTCTATAAAGGTATCTTCTGATTTTTTATCAAAGGAAACATCTTTATATTGATAAACGGTGTCCTTGTTTAAAGAGATAATTAATTGCACCAAATTTCCTAAAGGAAGAGAATCATTTTTTTCAATCCCGGCCAAGCTCACTTCAATCATCGCAATATTGCTTTTGATATCATGCAGCTTATAATAAAAAATTTCCCGCTGTTTTTCTAATACGTGACGAAGCTGCTCAGCAGTTGTGGTTTCTTCTAACAGCTTCGTAATATCTTTGATTTTTAATCCTAATGATTTATAGAACAGAACCTGTTGCAGCCTGGTTAAATCTGATTCTGTGTAATATCTCCGTCTGCTTGTTTCGCTTTTTTGTAATGGCACCAATTGAATATTATCGTAATATTGTAACGTCCGGACGGTGACACCAGTCAGTTTGGAAATTTCGCCAATCGAAAACTTCCTTTTCTTTTCCATGAATACACCTCCTGATTAATATTAAATCACATTACGCAACGTCATTTGCAAGTATGTAAAATGGGATTATTTTATTTTTTCATTATGTACCGATTTAAGCGAGATGTTTCGATCAAAAATGCATTCCCATTTTAAAAATCCAACAAAAAAATAACCCCTTCTGTACATTTTAGAACAGGAAGGGATTATTCTGCCGTTGACCTTGTCTCCGTGTTTTTTGGCCAGGTTTCTTTTTTATTTTACGATACCTAACATAACCATCCACACGCAGCATCAGCGGATAATTCTTAACTTTGCATCATGACAATTTACGGAATTTAAGCTAATTCATCCATTTGTTCCATAAGGAAAGATAATTACGGAAGATGCTTCTATCTAAGGAACTAACGATGCTCTCAAATCACAAATTCCATGTTCCAAATAGCCTTTTAAACAAGTTAACGTATATACCCAGCCTTCTTTTTGTCCCAGCATTTTGTTTACTGCTTCCGGATCATGTTCATTAATACCTGATTCGTTCACTTCAATAATGGTACTTGTATTTTCAAACTCTTTCAGGGTAAGGCTAACAACTGTTTCTTCATTGGTTTCTTCGCCCCATGAAAATTTGATTTTCTTGTTTTCCTCAATGGTTAATACGTTTATTTTACCTTCTGCTCCATACTCATCATATCTCAACGTAATGGACTTGCCTTCTTCCCATCTCTCGGAGCTTGAGGAGAACCAGAAGTTTCCGATTTTCAAAGGATCTACGATAGCTTCGAACACCTCATTAGCCGGCTTATGTATTTTAAGTTTTGTAGTTACTTGCGTATCCATAACAAAATCAACTCTCCTTCAAATGATTTAATATTTCTTTATCATTATACCCTATGAGGCTCTTTCTTATTTTACTAAATTAACGGTTAGTATAAGTATGCCTTGTCACTATCTCTATTTATTTTACCAACATATTTCATATCCATTTTCGGTAATATAGCCAAATTATTGGTCAGCTACCTTATTTTAACCATAATAAGTCCCTTTGGACAAGAAAGAATCCAAAGGGATAGAATTTCGCAGCTTTATTGTAGCTGAAAAGTTATAGGTAGAAAATTGGCTGTATTAAGGGGAGTCCAATCCGAACATAATACAGCCAATTACCAGCCTAATTAAAATGATAACTTTTAGAGGGTCACAACTGTTTATCTTTAATAATACCTGTTACAGCAATGACAGAATTTTTTCTTACATCGTTTGCTACGATAGTAATTTCCTTGATATCTATCATAGTCTCGGTTATCATAACGATTATCTTTCCGGCATCTATCATGGTCTTGGTTACCATAGTAATCATTTCTCCAACACCAATCATGATGACGCTCTTTCTTCTTGTGACAGCGGCACTTACAATGATTATCGTGTTTCTTTTTACATGGATCATAATTATAACACATAGCTTTATCACTCCTTTCGTATTCAATATACGTAATTTCAGAAAAGGAGATTGGACAAAGCTAATAGTAGATAACACATTTTTCTTCCAAGACAAGTAATTACCATTATTATTTTTAGTCGTAAAAAGCGATAAATTTATCTTTAAATGATGTGTCTGTCTTATATACTATATCTTCGTTGATTGATTAAGTATTTCAAATATATTAGAAAAAAATATATTGGTCATAATTGTTTTATGGAATGCCTCGCCATAGTTGGTGTTTATATATTTCTAAATCTTGGTTACTAGTTATTTTTAATAATTCTTTAACTCCCCGCACACCTAATTCATGTGCGGTAGCTCAACCGAAGTCAATCGAGGATGTTAATGAGCAGAAATAATTTCTTGATCATCAAACCCAACAATAGAAATATCTTTTATTTTCGCAGATATTATTATTTTATTCTCCTGTTTCCGAAAAACGTTTAATTCTTTCTCCTATTTGATCACGGACGTTTTGGAATACAGCCCATTTTTCCTCTTCATTCCCTTGAGCCTTGGCTGGATCATCAAATCCCCAATGGTCACGTTTCACTTGTGACGGTGTCATTGGACATTTATCCGCAGCATCCCCGCATAAGGTTACTACAAAATCCGCATTGTTTAAGATTTCCGAATCAATCATATCGGATGTTTGGTTAGAAATATCAATATTGACCTCTTGCATTGCTTTTACTGCATTTGGATTTAAGCCATGTGCCTCAATGCCCGCACTTTTCACTTCCCAAGCATCTCCAAGATGTTTTTTCGCCCAGCCTTCAGCCATCTGACTTCTGCAAGAGTTTCCAGTACATAAGAAATAAATTGTTTTTTTAGACATAATCATTCTCCTTTTTAAAATAGAATCAATGTTAAATATAAACCTGCTAATGTAATCAATAAGATGGGAAGTGTTAAAATAATCCCTGTTTTAAAATAAGTTCCCCATGAAATCTTAACGCCTTTTTGAGATAATACATACAACCATACCAATGTTGCTAAAGAACCGATAGGCGTAATTTTGGGACCTAAATCTGAACCGACTACATTTGCGTAAATAAGAGCTTCTCGTAATACACCAGATGTATTTGTTTCCGCAATGGCTAAAGCGTCAATCATTACGGTAGGCATATTATTCATGATAGAGGACAGAAAGGCTGCAATAAATCCCATGCCAACCGTTGCAACAAACAATCCTTGATTAGCAACTGTTTGAATCAAACTTGCAAGTGCAGAAGTAAGCCCAGCATTACCTAAACCGTAGACCACCACGTACATTCCAATAGAGAAGAATACAATATTCCATGGTGCACCTTTCATCACTTCTTTCGTATTAACAGCGGTACTGCGTCTTGCCATGATGATAAAGGAAATCGCAATGATTCCAGCAATAATGGAAACAGGTACATGGATAAATTCACTCGTAAAGTACCCAATTACTAATACACTAAGTACAAACCAGGATAAACGAAACATTTTTAAGTCCCGAATCGCCTCACTGGGTGCTCTTAATTTTGACACATCATAATTTTTAGGGATGTTTTTTCTAAAATAAATTAATAATACCGAAATGGTTGCTGCTAGGGAAAATAAGTTCGGAATAATCATTCTTGAAGCATATTCCACGAATCCAATACCAAAGAAATCGGCTGAAACGATATTAACTAAGTTACTGACAATAAACGGCAGGGATGTTGTATCAGCGATAAAACCACTTGCCATAATAAATGGAAAAATCATTTTTTCTTTAAAATTCAAATGACGTACCATCGCAAGTACAATCGGTGTTAGAATAAGTGCTGCACCATCATTCGCAAATAAAGCTGCGACAATCGCACCCAAAATGCTAATATAGACAAACATCCTGATTCCATGTCCTTTTGCAATTCGTGCCATATGTAATGCTGCCCATTCAAACAATCCAATTTCATCTAATACTAATGAAATAAGAATGATTGCTACAAATGATAATGTTGCATTCCATGTGATGCCAATAACTTCAAGTACATCACTAAATCCCACTACTCCTGCGAGTAAAGCAATAACAGCTCCTCCCATGGCAGACCAGCCGATATTTAAATTCCTCGGCTGCCAAATGACCAGGACGAGGGTTAATACAAATATTAAAATGGCGAGTAGAAGTGTTGCTGACAAAATAAGACCTCCAAACCTAACAACAAGAAATGCGTATTCCTTTTTCTTCCAATTCTTTTAATTTATCATCTTGATCCGGTAATTGATCCAAAATTGGTTTGATGAATGAATAATACTCACTCTTACTATTAACTGAATAAAATATCCATTGTCCTTTTCTTTCTTCCTTCACTAACCCCAAATCTTTCAGTTTGCGTAAATGTTGGCTAATGGATGGTTGACTCGATTGAAATATTTCAACGAACTCACAAACACAACAAGTCTGTTCATCCATTAATTTCAACATAGTCAGCCTTGTTTTATCACCAAGTAATTTTAAGATCCCGGCAGCCTTCTCCATGCTGATTGTTGTTTGCAGCATCTCGATTCCCCTTTCACTATCCAATGTTATATAATTATATAACTATTTACTTATATGTACAATAAGAACACTTTTTTCACAGTTGCTGAATGTCCGTACAGGAATTCCCTATGACCTGCTCTCTTCAATTTATTTTAGGAATATCTATCCTCTAATCTTTTAACCACGCCTTCAGAATAAAGTAAAGATATGTAGTAGCTTAATGCTGCTAAAGTATAAATTAATAGACTCCTACATTCAAGTACCGCTCCTATTACTAGTCCTGCAATTGCATAATTTAAGACTCTCCCCCCTTTCACTTGCCTACATAACACAATATTCAAGAATCAATTATTCTTTGACCGCTCTCTACGAATATAACTCCAGAGTCTTCTGACAATTAATCATTAAAAAAATCATGTATAATAGTCTCATACATATTTGCATGCAGCTTTATAATCCAAGAGGTATTCTACAGTAACAGTAGGGTCATGATGGGACAGTTTCGGGCAATGAATTCGTCCGGCTTGCTGCTTTACAAGAGGAAGCGGCATATATCAATATATTGATGAATTAAAACAATCGCAGAAAAAGTAGGGGTAATATGACATATGTAGCTGTTTTTGATATCGGAACAACAGCAGTAAAAGGAATTTTGGTGGATAAAGACGTGCAGCTTATGGAAGAGCATTCGGTGGAGTTAACAACCTTTGTCTCCGAAGAAGGAAGGATCGAGCAGCAACCAGCGGATTGGTGGGAAGCGGTCATCCAGATTGCAGCGCTTTGGTGGAAAAACGGCATTTCTCCTGAATCTGTTCGGGCAATAACCTTTTCAGGTCAAATGGAAGATGTCATTTCCATTAGTGAAGCGGATGCGTATCGCGCTATTTTATACTCTGACATGAGAGCTGAAAAAGAAGCGGAATGGATAACGAAGCAGTGTCCGGAAATTCGCAGTTATACGGGGAATAATGTCAGTGCCTCCACACCACTGGCAAAAATCAAATGGTTGGAAAAGCATTCCCCTGATCAGTATAAAAATACAAAGAAATTTGTCTTTAGTTCAAAGGACTATGTTATTTATAAACTGACTCAAGAAACAGTTACCGATCCAATCACTGCAGCGACTACGGGAATGACGGATCTTAAAAATCGCGTCTGGAACGAAGCAATCTATCAAACTTGCAGGATAGATGAAGAAAAATTACCTGCATTACTAGAAGCAGATAGTGTCGTAGGAGCAATCACCGAAGAAGCTGGTAAACTCACCGGATTTTCGACATCGACTATTATCATCAATGGAACGGGTGATGCAGGAGCAACCACCCTCGGAGCTGGGGCAGTTCATGAAAATGATTGTTATTTTTATATGGGGACAACCGGCTGGCTAGCCATTGTAGAAAGAAATAAAGGACAGTTAGAATCCTTATCAGAAAGTCATTTTAATCTGGCTTTTGTGGAAAAATCACATCGTATATCGGTGGCACCATTACTTAATGTGGGGAATGTCCACCAATGGGCAGCTCAATTGTATATTGACCAACATGTTGCACATAAATATGAAACGTTTGAAACGTTAATCGAACAAACGGAGCCAGGCAGCGGCGGTGTATTATTTTTGCCTTATTTGAACGGGGAGCGGAACCCAATGATTGACCCACAGGCAAAAGGGGCCTATTGGGGAATCACTCCGCATACAGAGCGGAAAGATTTAGCACGTGCAGCCCTGGAGGGGGTAACTTTCTCCTTAAAACAAACATTAGAAATGTATGATTTAAAGGATCAACGTACGATTACATTAATTGGCGGCGTGTCAAAGAGCAATCATTGGTGTCAAATGATGACAGATATTATGAACCATCCCATTCGAGTTCCATTAAATAGTGCGTATCTGCCATCTATTGGGGTGGCGTCTACAGCTTTTATCGAGCTGGGATGGTGTGAATCTTATCGGCAGTTTGTGAATACGTTTGTCAGAAACATCCCAAGTAAAGACTATACGCCGAATCAAGAAAGAGTAGCAGTTTATGCAGCACAATATGAGACTTTTAAGAAATTACATCCTGCTTTGCAGTCGGTGTATAGGTGAATGTGCTTTGGGGCTGTTTTGTGGCTGTTTAGGTTGAATTTTCTTCATCAGAAATTAGCGCTTGACTAGATTTTACGTTACATGCTGTCCTCTTGGATAGTAATCTCTTTGAACTTAAATGAATTATTTGGTAACAGCCACATTATAATAATTCAACAAAAAATAATCCCTTCTGTGCATTTTAGAACATCTTATATGATTTTCACCATCTTTTCAATTATCGACAACCACTTTACTTTAAAAAAATAATTGGACTCTAACACAAATTAAAAAAACTTCAGTAATACATAGTTGCCAAAAACCATCCTTCTACCGCGCTGGCTAACATAAAGGCACCAGCTAAAGCAGTGATTGTAGCAAGAATAATCTCCATAAGATATGCTAACCTAGAAGTTCTTTTATATTAATTCAACTGTAGACAACTTATAAACTAGTGTATTTAAAAATTTTATTGAACGTTTATAGTAATTAGAAGTTTTTACATTAAATAGAAATTTCAACTATTTACAAGTATGAAAAAACCAATCCTAGTATCTAAGATTGGTTTTTCATACTTATTTCCATTTACAGTTAATTAAGCTCCTTAAAGAAAATATTTATCGTTGAAGCGAAACTATTAACTATAGCTTATCCCCAAATTATAATATTCTATCTTATTTATTCACAGAATAAGAATCATCTATCTCACCAATATCTTCCTTCTTTTGTTTATTATGATTCTTCTTATATAAAAACACTCCTAAGATCGCAAGGACCCCTAAAATATCTGTTACATAAGATGGGTAAATAAGCAAAAGTGCAACTATTAGTAAAAAAATTCTCTCCCATACGTTGAGGTTAGTTATAAACCAACCTTCTAAAGCTGCCGCTAAAGCCATTACTGAAATGATTGCAGTAATAGCACTAAGTATAATATCAAACCAGTTCCCCATCATCAGTAATGAATTATTAAATACGAACAGGAACGGCAGTATGAATGCAGCAATAGCCAATCTACTAGCCATAAACGCTGTTCTAATAGGAGGTGATCCAGCAATATTTGCTCCAGTAAATGCTGCTAATCCTACTGGTGGAGTAATTCCAGATAAACTAGCAAAATAAAAGATAAACAAGTGAGCTGCTATTGGAATTACTCCTAATTCTGATAAAACAGGTGCTAGAATGGATACTACTAATAAATAGGATACGGTAGTAGGTAATCCCATACCAAAAATGATGGCTGTAATCATTGATAATACAAGAGCCAGCAAAATACTCCCGCCAGACATACCAATAACCAAACTCGCAACTTTGCCACCTAGTCCTGTTAAACCTATGACCCCAATCACTAATCCGGCTGCAGCTACCGGAGCAACGATACTAATAAGTCCTTTTGAAGCTTCAAAAAGAGAATTACCTAAAGTTTTTAAGTTAGGTCTTGTCTCCTTCTTAATAAAACTTAAAATTATTGAACTGATTAAGGAATAAAATGCTGCTTTAATTGGTGAATACTGAAAGACTACCAACATAATTATTAAAATAACAAGCGGAGTTAATAGATAACCGCTATTTATTAAAAGTTTTCTCCAACTCGGAATTTCATCTTTAGACAGCCCTTTCAATCCTAGCTTAGCGGAACGAAAATCTATAGAAAACCAAATAGTAACAAAAAATATAATCGATGGAATCAAGGCCGCATACATTACCTCTAAATACGGAACACCTAAAATTTCCGCCATAAGAAAGGCGCCTGCTGCCATTACAGGTGGCATAAATTGACCACCAGTTGATGATGCTGCTTCTATTGCACCTGAATATGTCTTACTATAACCCAATCTTTTCATCATAGGAATTGTTAGAGATCCAGTTGCTGCTACATTTGCAACTGCACTTCCGGATATACTTCCAAACAAACCGCTAGCAATTGTTGCCATTTTTGCTGGTCCTCCTCGATAACTGCCAGCTACAGATTTGGACAGATTTAAGAATACATCTCCTACACCGGTTAAATTTAAAATTGCTGCAAATACGATAAACATCGCCACAAATGTTACCGTTACTGCGATTGGGGTACCGAACATACCATCATAAGTAAACAGAGTAGTAATGATTCTGTTATAAGAATATCCACCATGACCTAGATTTCCCGGTATGAATTCACCAAATAAAGCATATAAAAGAAATGCTATTGTTACTATCGGAAGAGCGATTCCTACCGTTCTGCGGGTTATCTCCAAAACTAACAAAATAGCTAATGTTCCAAATATTAAATCTAAAGTTGTTGTATGAATTCCTCCCCTTCCTAATATTCCCTCGACTTCTTGAATAGCATAGCAAAAAGTAACAACTGATATTATCATTAAAGAAATATCAAGCCAACGATATTTAGATTTAAATATTCCAAAAATTAATACAGCAGACAAAAGGATAATTAATGGTCGGAAAAGACTTGGCGATAAAGGATTAAAATTTAATGACCACACAATTAAAATTGGCAAGGAAATTCCTATTACCTTAATTATAAAATTCAAGCTCTTTCACCACCTGTTCACATATTTTAGTAGTAAAATACCCCTTATAATACTTTAATCAAATTATATTAAGGTTCCTCCTTCTAAAAGAGAGGAACCTTTTACTTATCTTTTATTTATTCCGGTTTCAAGTCTTCAGGAATTTCTATGCCTTGGTCTTCAAAGTACTTAACTGCTCCAGGATGATATGGAATTGTAGTTTCTTCTACGTTTTCATATAACATACCACTTGCCATCTGTGGCCATGTTTGCTCAATTTGTGACTCATTTTCATAGATAGTTTCTAGAAGATTATATACTTGCTCTTCAGATATATCTTGACTAACTAGCAATAAATTGTATAATCCAAGCGCCTCTCTACCATCAGGTACTGCATTATAAACATCTGGAGGAATAGATAAAATAGGATAAGGGGGATTTTCCTCTAAAAATGCTTCATTTTCTTCCTCAGATAAAGTAACAATCTTCACCTCTTCACTAGTTTCTAATTCAGTAATTGCTTCTGAAGGCCATGCTATTGAAAAACCATCTATAAGACCATCCTTTAAAGCATCCGCTGCATCAGAGGTCGGTAAGTTTTGTATATCTGGTTTAATCCCAAAGGTATTAAATACCCTACTTGCGAATACTTCATTACCACTCCCTTTTGGACCAGAACTATAACTTTTTCCATTCAAATCATGTATAGAATCAATTCCGTTTCCTTCCAAAGTGACAAACATCCATACCCCCGGCCATCCGGGCAAAAGAGTTCTTAATTTTTCATGAGAATTTCCTTCAAAGGTAAATTTACCATGATAAGCCTCCCATGCAACTTCGGTTGAAGAAAAAGCAAGGTCTACTTCACCAGCTTGTAAAAGTTCAACATTATTTACAGATGACCCAGTGACCTCGACATTTGCCTGAACTCCTTCGATATTATCATTAATAACACTAGAGACAGCAGTTGCACCAGAATGAAAGCCTCCCCCTATTGTACCTGCAGCAATCGATAAATTATTTGACATACCTGAAGAACCTTCAGAATCATTAGAACAGCTAGCAACAATTAGGGTTAAGGATATAGTAATAATTAATAAAATTATCCGCTTCATTCACTTACCTCCAAATTGATTTAAAGTAGTTTTTATTAGGGTTATCTGCATATTAACAATTTTCTAAACATCATTAGTGACTTTCCCCTCTAAAGCATCTTCTGCCTGCAATTCCTTATCCCTTTCTTCCGGATTTCCATAACCGCCAGAACCTGGAGTTCGTACACTCAAAATATCTCCAGATTTTAAAGAGACATCAGAAACCTTGCCAGTTTCTAATTTCTTCTCGTTTTTAGTATCTGGATTAATAACAAACTCTCCACATTGCCCTTCTCTGCCTCCAAATAGCCCCCAGGGAGGAATGACTTGCCTATCACCATGAGTGGCAAATTCAACATCATTCAGTACTTTATAGTCCCTTCTAATTCCAAGACCGCCCCTGAATTTACCTGCACCACCTGAATCGTTTCGTAATTCAAATTTATCAAGAAGTAAAGGATATTCCATTTCCATAGATTCTATAGGAAGATTAGATGAATTCGTAACATGCACGTGGACTCCATCTAAACCATCTTTATTATGCCTCGCGCCTAACCCTCCTCCTATTGACTCTGGATAAACAAAATATTTATCTCTTTCATTATCATATCCTGAAAATAATACTGTTGTAACAGCACTATTACAACCAGCTACAACTTTCTCAGGCACCGCTTCGGAGAGAGCTCCAAAGATAACATCAACAATTCTTTGACAAGCATCTGTTCTTCCACCAACAGGAGCAGGTGAAACAGCGTTAACGATTGTTCCTTCCGGAGCTGTAACTTTTATTGCTCCATAGTATCCTGAATTTGAAGGAATAGTTGGATCAATCACTACCTTTAACGCATAGTAAATAGTAGCTAATAACGCTGTATATACAACATTAATTCCTCCTGTGACCTGTTTGCTTGTTCCTGTAAAATCCAAATGAATGAATTCATTATCGACAATAATTCTAACTTTAATAGGAATCTTAGTATTTAAATTTATCCCATCGTCATCTAAATAATCTATAAATTCATATGTTCCATTAGGTATTTTCTTAATACCTTCTTTTACCTTTCTTTCCGTGTATAATAATAATTCATCTAAACTACTTTGGTATTCATCCAACCCATATCTAGTTACAAGTTCATTAACTCTCTTACTCCCTAATTTGTTAGAAGCAATTTGAGCTTTTATATCTCCAAGTCTTTCTTTGGGGGTCCTGCAATTTAGTAAAATCATATCAATAATAGATTGAGATAACTCCCCTCTCTCAATTAACTTAACTGGCGGAATACGAATACCTTCTTGGAAAATGCTTGTACAATTACCAGAAGAGCTTCCAGCAACCATTCCTCCAACGTCAGAATGATGCGCTATATTAGCGACAAAGGCTATTATCTTACCATTACTAAATACAGGCTCTGCGATAGTTATATCCGGAAGATGAGTGCCCCCGCCATTATATGGATCGTTTGCAATAAACATATCTCCAGGATGAATATCCTCCAAATCAAATTTCTTTAGAATTTCTTTACAAATGCCCAGCATAGAGCCAAGATGAATAGGTATTGCTGCAGCCTGGGCAATAGTTTCACCTTTTTCATTAAAAATAGCTGTAGAGGAATCTTTCCTCTCTTTAATATTAGTAGAATACGATGTTTTTACTAATGTAACCCCCATTTCTTCTGCGACGGAAAGTAAAGCATTACTTAATACTTCAATCATAATCGGATCTATAGTTTTTTTACCCAATCTTCTAACCTCCTATATTTAGAATAATATTTCTATATTCATCCATTTTGGCAGTGACATTGGGTGGAACAACAATCGTTGAATCAAGCTGTTCAATAATACATGGCCCTTGTATTTCTTCACCAACACCAATTAAATTTCGGTCATATATATTTGTTTCTACATATCCATCGCACTCCTCAAAATAAACATTCCTTTTGTCTACTATGCCCTTTCCTGACTCTGAATCCGTTTTATATTTTTTCAAAGAGACTTTCTTTTTTTCAGCTGAAACGACCGTTCGAAAATTTACGATTTGAACTTCTTCCTTATAATTTGCATAACCATATCTTTTTTCATGGGTCTTATGAAAACGATCAATTATTTGATTAAGTTGAGCTTCGTTCTCGAGTTCACCTGTAAGTTGAACCGATAATTCATAATTCTGTCCTTTATAACGCATGTTTAATGAACGGTTAACAATTCTATGGCTTTCTTCAATGTTTTCTTTTTCAAACCATTTACCGGCTTTACTATCTAGTTTTTTTAATTCTATTTGAATATCATTTAAGTTGGTTGAATCAGCCATCATTATTTTTGTTTGTACATAATCCATTTTTAAATCTGCCACTAATAATCCGAGAGCGCATAAAATCCCGGGACTTTCTGGTATTAAAACTGTTTTCATACCGAGCTCTCTTGCAACATCAACCGCATGTAATGGCCCAGCCCCGCCATATGCCACCAACGTAAAGTCTCTAGGATTATGTCCACGTTCAACTGAAACAACACGAACAGCCCTCATGATATTTGAATTAATTACTTTAATTATTCCTTGAGCAACCTTATTATTTTCCATATTTAGCGGTTTGGCTAATTTATTATCTACAGCTTGATGAGCTCCTGCTGAGTCGACCTTCATTTTCCCGCCTAATATTTCTTTAGGATTTAATCTTCTCAATAGTATATTTGCGTCAGTTACTGTAGGCTCTTCACCACCCAATCCATAACTTACAGGACCTGGCTCAGCCCCGGCGCTGTGTGGACCAACTTTAAGTACTCCACCACTATCAATCCAAGCAATACTTCCGCCTCCTGCACCTACCGCATGAATATCTATCATAGGTAAGTTTACTGGAAAACCAGCCACTTTTTTGCCAGTAGCACTATTAGCCTTTAAATCTTGAATCAAACAAACATCGGTACTTGTCCCTCCCATATCTAATGTAATAATATTTTCAAAACCAGCTAACTCGGAGACATAAATAGCGCCAGAAACCCCAGCACTAGGACCTGATAAAGCAGTACGTACCGGATTTTTTTTCGTTGTGGAAGTAGACATCGTTCCACCACTTGATTGACTAATATAAGGATTTACATCTATCCCATTATTTTTTAAATTATTTTCAAATCTATTAATATAATCACTAACAACTGGACCTATATAACTGTTAAGAATGGTTGTGCTTAAACGTTCATACTCTCTATACTCGGGTAATACTTCGCTAGATATTGACACAAATACATTGGGGTACGTTTCATTGATAATATTTTTAATAACTTTTTCATGTTCAGGGTTTATATAAGAATGTAAAAAACAAACCGCGATAGACTCTATACCCTCTTCTATTAGCTCAGTCACAGGTTTTTTAGCTTCCTCGACATCAATTTTTTTATAAATACTTCCATCATGCAGTATTCTCTCATCCACTTCTTTCCGGAGCCTTCTTTTAATAAGCTGTTCTGGTTTATCTTCTGTCAAATCATATAAAGATGGTCGCGTTTGTCGAGCAATTTCTACGATGTCTCGAAAGCCTGATGTAGTTAATAAACCAGTTTTAGCACCTGTCCTTTGAATCGCAGCATTCGTCCCTACTGTTGTTCCATGAACAAGATAATTAATATCACTTTTTAATAAATTGTTTTCTTCCATAATTGTATTAATACCATCTATAATAGCCGTAGAGGGGTCTTTATTTGTAGAAGATAGCTTATAGATTAATATTTTTCCAGACTGTTCATCAAAAATACAAACATCAGTAAAAGTTCCTCCTACATCTATTCCTATTCTATATCCCAAAATTCTTCCTCCTCTTTTATACTCATCGATTGTAAACGCTAACAATATATTTTTTTAAAAATAACCAGATTTACGTTAATTAATAATAAGTTTTTCTAGTAGGTTCCCTTTTTGGCTTCTATTTGTCTCTTTAGCTTAGTGATATATAAGAGTTGATTACATCTTAAATCCCTTAATCAACGCTGCCTATATAGATAAACACATTGCTGTTTGTACTCCCCAACTTCATTGAGTTAATATGTTACAGTTCATAATACAACAATATATATTGCTTAACAACACTAAATGTTGCTATTGTGTAAAATGATTCTTTATATCACTGTTCCTTCACCGTACTTTCTAGCCCCAAACTACTAACTTATTATCTTAAAAAGATTATCTTGTAAAGTAAACGCGCGTATACTTAAATATTTTCATCTCTATAGCTTATACCATATCCATTCACGCCCTATATCAGTTATATAGTTAGACAATATCTCTCTTTGATTGAGAAGATACTTTTTCCTCATTAGATTGAGGAGATTGAGGTTTTTCAAATAATCCAAATAATTTACTCACAACAAGTAACAATACTAATATACCTAAAGCCGATACCCCTATTATTAATGAGCTGCTATTTAACATGAGCACTGGAATGATAGAAGTTATTAATCCCCCGCCTAAGATCGGACTATAAAATGGAGCTCTTAATGCAAAACCTTTAGCAGCATCCGTTTTCATTTCTGGGTCTACGGTTCTTAATAACATTAAACCAATAGCTGTCACTCCGGAATATGCTCCATAATGTACTATCGAATTTTCAAACCAATCTTTAGGAAAAAATCTTTTTCCAAGAAAATAAAAGTACCAAATCATAACAGCCACCGTTATAATTGTTATAATTGCTAACGGCACAGCAAACTCTAATACAATTGGAATTTGAATGGAAGCTACTGCTCCTAACACTAAAAAATCTAATGCGATACCCTGAATTCTATTCAGGGTATTAACGTCTATCATATCGACATACTTCGTTTTTGAAATAACTAAATTAACTATAAGTCCTCCAATCATTGCAAGAGGGAAAAGAGGTATACCAGGAATATATAAGGCAATTTTTTGTTGGATAAACCATCCAATAAGAATTGCAATTGAAATAAGACCTGCATGAAAAGCAAAACTCTCTACTAAATCCGGGTTTAAAGTATTTACAGAGTTTGACTTTTGAGCTTTTATTGGTATTACATCACTGTCGTTACTTCCACTCAATTCTTCCGATTTTTTTATAATCGAAGTGTATCCTTTTCTTACACCATGGTTTATCATTATTACTCCCGAAATTATACCTATTATGATTCCAAAAGTAGCCGCCGTAACGCCTAATGATGCTCCATCAGTCCATCCCAGATTATTATATACTTCAATCATACCGGCTGCTGTTCCATGACCGCCAGCCCATCCTACTTCAATTATCGAAGCAAACATTTCATTTAAATCAAATAATGGAATTAAAATTAATGAAGCTACTATCAATGGGATGGATATTTGTAATAAACTACCCGTATAGCTATATATTAAATGTCTTGCAACCAATTTCCCTGTACCATCTTGTTTCTCTTTTTTCATTCCAATAAGCATTGGAGCAAAAACAACTGATATCAATATTCCTGCTAATGCTCCCCATGTGCTAACCATTTCTTCCGAAAACAATTTAGCACCGTAAGGGCCTAAAAACAAACCCAAAATCCCTGCTATTAATGATGCTGGAATAAAATACTTTTTAAATATTTTTATCTTTAATCTTACGAATATAGCTAATACTAATAGCAGCCCCATAACTGTAAAATAAAATAATAAGCTATTAAGATTTTCTGACGTTATAGCTTCTGTTGGTATCATCCTTTTCCCTCCCTCTCACAACTAATGTAAACCCTTACAAATTCACACCAAAGTAGGGTTTCCCCACATATCAAAATTAGTACCTATATTTTCTTGTATTGCTTTCTCATAAATCACAGATGCTAACGCTACATCCTGAATACCCATTCCAACACTATTAAAATAAATAAATTCCTCATCACTTGTCCTTGATGATTTTACGGCATTAACCACCTCACCCAGTTGAGCATGTATTTTATTTTCTTCAAACTTTCCTTCTGCATACATAATAGAAATAGATTCTACTCCTCGATGCTTAAGTTCTTCCCAATCATCTACAACAATCTTATCTGCTTTATCTATAACTTCAAATTCACATTCATGACTTCCTACATGTAAATATAATGCTCCTTTTTCAATCCATTCATATTTCACTATCGGAACCTTTGAAACAGTAGCTGTTATAAATACATCTGATCCTCTAACAGCTTCTTCAGCTGTATTAACTACAGTTATTGGTAAATTAGTTTTTTCACTCATTTCCTCTGCAAATTGCTTTGCACGTTCAATATTTAAGTCATTTATTTTTACTTCAGATAAATCTTCTAAAACATGTTTCATTGCTAAAAGCTGTGTTTTATTTTGCGCCCCAGCTCCAATTAAACCTAATACTTTAGAATTTTTCTTTGCTAAATGTTTAGCGGCTACCCCTGAATTTGCTCCAGTCCTCATTGCACTTAGCAACATTCCATCCATAATTGCCTTAGGAAATAATGTCTCATAATCATTTAATATTATAATCCCAGATGCTCTTGGCAACCCATATTTATCAGGATTTGTTGGCGAACTGGAAATCCATTTTATACCTACTGAATTAAAATCTCCTTCGATTGCTGCTGGCATTGAATTTATTCTGCCTCTTGTAGTCTCCGTTTCTATATCCCCCCAACGCAATACATTTTTATTTGGTAGTACATACTCTCCTTTTTGATGCAATGAAAAAACTTCTTCCATCGTTTTAATAGCAAGAGATATGTCCTCACCACCACTTCTTTTAACTTCTTCTTGGTTTAAAATTAATAAATTTGTTTTCAAAATACTTTCCTCCTTTTCAGAATTAATATATAATTTAAATTATCACAATTATTCTTGCTAAGCAACAATAATTTTTGCAAAGGAGGAAAAGAAGAATGGGAGTTCTCATTATAGGGGCTGGAAATGGCGGTCTTGCTTTTGGTGCAAAATTAATTGAAAGGGGTATAAAAGTTAATTTATATGATAAATTTGATAGCGCTATCAATCCTATTCAAGAAAACAATAACGAGATAACAATGATTTCAAATGGGAGAACAAAAAAACTTAGGTTTAATTTCGTATCAAATAACCTAAAAGAAACTCTTATTGACATGAATTTTATATTTGTTGTAGTTCCTGCTTTTGCCCATCATTCAATTGCAATAGAGTTATCAGAAACTATTATAGAGAATCAAATTGTTGTATTGCATCCCGGCAGGACTGGAGGCGCATTAGAATTTAAAAATATTTTTACTTCAAAAAGAAAAGAAAATATAATCGCTGAGGCAGAAACAATGCTATTTGCTGCTAGAAAAGATAATCCAACAGAAATAAAAATTCATGGAGTAAAGAAAAGTGTAGGCCTTGCCTCAATCCCTACATCCATGTCCCAGAAAATAACGGATCAGGTAAATAATTATCTTCCTTATTTCCATAATAGCGAAAGCGTTATAACAACTAGTCTGAGCAATATAGGAGCTATTTTTCATCCTGTGCCATTTTTATTTAATTTAACAAGAATAGAATGTAAAGAGAATTTTAAGTATTACCATGAAGGTATCACGCCATCAATTTCCAAATTATTGGAATCACTTGATAAAGAGAGATTGACTATAGCACAAGGATTTGGCTTGGATATCCAATCTGCAAAAGAATGGGTTAACTTTAATTACGAAGTTAACGGAAAAACATTGTATGAGGCAATTCAATTGAATAACAGTTATAAAGATATTTCTGCTCCAACTGATATTCATTCAAGGTATGTTATGGAGGATATACCAATGAGCTTGGTACCTATGAGGGAGCTTGCAAAGTTAGCTAACATAAAAACCCCTTTAATCGATTCTATTGTCAATACAGCATCAAAGTTATATAATTATGACTTTATTTGTAATGGAAGGCGAATAGAACATATGAAATTAAATTCTTTACGCACCACACCTACTAAATAAAGCATTTATTAATCTTAACTATCGAATAATTTTAATTTATTAATCAATACTTATTCAAATTATGATATGGTTAAATAGAAAAGAAATTCAAAATCATAAACTAACTGGAGAGAGAAATATGTCATTGTTTGAGAAAATACAAAATTCCTTAGATACTTTAAGTGGCGCGAAAAAAAGAGTAGCATATTATATCCTGGATAACTGGCTAGAGGCAGCTTTTTTGCCTGCTTCAAAAGTTGCTAGAAGTGCTGACGTTAGTGAATCAGTTGTTGTTCGATTTTCTCAGGATTTGGGCTATTCGGGCTTCCCCCAATTTCAGAAAGAATTACAGGTAATCCTTAAATCTAGACTCGCAAATCCAAAAGATGAAATTATTAATAATGACAAAGTAGATTTTAAAAATCATAATAAAGATCTTTTAAAGATATATAATAAATCAATTAAAAATATCGACGAAGTATTTAATAAAAATTCATTGGATACATTTGTTAATTTCATGAATAAAATAGTAGATGCAAAAAAGATTTTGATACTAGCAAGACAAAATTCTTACGGTCCAGCTGCTATGTTAAATGTTCATTTAAATGAAGTATTTTCTAAGTCCAACCTCATAGACGGAGAATCTGTAGAAGCGTTAGATTATATACGAGGTTTAACAAAAGATGATTTAGTAATCTTTATATCTATTCCTTCATATTCTAAAAGAATGCGATTATACAGTGACTTTCTAAAAGAAAAAGCAATTCCTCAAGTTGCAATTACAAATTCACGATCCCATAATATTGGACAAAATGCAGACCTTTTATTATTAACTAGTATCCATTCCTATTCTTATTCTAATTCACATCTGGGGACAGTTTTTATCATTGATATACTTATTTATTTAATTACTGAAAATAATAAAAGCGAATTATTGAAGTATATTGAGGACACTAAATTATTTAATGAACGATTTGGCATAACAGAATAAACAAAATACTTTTCTTAGCGTTGATATCTCTTCAACGCTTTTTAACAAACGGACGCCTTTTCATAAGTAATAATCTCGCAGGTCGTTTCATTCGGGCCGTCACCTTCGGACGCAAAAACTGGTATTTTTCTACCAGGATGGCTGGAGCTCCAGCGAACACCATTGGGTATTGTATCATCCAAACAGCTAAAGAAAATGGAATTAATCCATTTGAATACTTAACCGTTTTATTTACAGAACTTCCTCAGCTTGATATTTTTCATTCGGAACAATGGGAAAACTATTTTCCGTGGAGTGCTTATATCCAAGCCAAAGTGAAGCCACTTTTCAAACATATAAAACGAGCATAACAGCCTTAAAAGGAGCTTCTTTACGAAAAGTTTACTCCTTTTAGGGCTATTTATCATTGCATCATATTATTTCCCGCTTACCGCAATCATCTGAAATTCCACTGACAAGTCATCTTCTTTCATTCCAGATGGCATTGTCAATGCAGGATACCCCGTAAAATTAAAGGGGATGTATACCAAATTACATAATTTCCAATATTTTCATTTAACTTCCTTTTAAACATAAGTTTTTCATCAATATACGGAGGCAAAATTGGCATTGTTAGGGTTATCATGATATCAATAAGTAACAAGAATATCATCTTATTAGCTTATATAAAAAAGCGAATAATAATACCTTCTTCGTTTATCATTCGCCTTTTATATTCTGTTTTCTTTTTAACCTACAATATGTTTTTGTTTCAAAAATGCCTTCCCATGACGAAGATGTTCTAAAGGTGTTCCTGGTGCATATTCTAAAATCAATTCACAGTCTGGATGAATATCATTTAAAGCATCTAAAATGTCATCCCAATTGATTTTTCCCTTTCCAATTGGGAGATGTTCATCTGCTTCTCCAAAATTATCGTGAATATGAAGCCCTAATAATCTACCTTTTACAGTATGGATAACTTTAGGTATATTCCAATTATCCAACTGGGCATGTCCAATATCAATTAAATAGCCCGCTGTATCATCTATCTCGTCTAGAAAATGACCAAATTCCTCTTCGCTAAAAAGAGCGCTCCCTTGATAACCGACATTTTCAACAGCAAGATGCACATCCAAAGGTTTGGCAATATCACATAATTGTTTGATATATGCAGCAGATCGCTGTTGTGCCTGCTTTTTATCAAAAACTGGAGAAAAGCAAAACCCTGGATGAATCACTACATGTTTCGCACCAATCATTCCGGCAAATTCAATTGCTTTTTTATATTCATCAAATGCCGTCTTTCTAACAGCTTTATTTTCACTTGTTAAATTAATATCCCACGCTGGAGGATGAACACTAAAATCGACAGGAAGTTTTCTTAATTCTTCTGCCAGTACTTCAAAAATATCTTCCATATCATTCCAAGCATGTCCATCCATCATCAATTCAATCTTATCCGCCCCACAATCAATCAATTCATGAGCGTTTGTTAGAATATCCTCATTCAATAAAATTAAATCGGAGTATGTGATTTGATTATTCATTATACATTCACCTTTCTCTCATTAGAATATGTGTTATCATCTTCCATTTCTAACCCTTGGGGATAACCAATATTTCTTTTCGTGTCTTTATCAAAGAAATGAATTTTCTCCATAACAGGACAAACATATACATTCTGGCCTTGTGTCCAATTCTTACTCTCACTCATTGCGATAATTTCCTGTCCTTCCACATTTATATATACACCATAGTTATTCCCCTGATTTTCAATATATTTCACTTGGCCCCGAACTCCTTTTTGAGAAAATACAGGTGATAATTCAATATGTTCTGGTCGAATACCGAATAGTAGCTGATTCGTTCCTGTCTGGTTCACATACTGTTTCCACATCTCATTTAGTAAGAAAGATTGACTCCCTATATTGACTGCGCCATGGTCATATTCTATATTCAAAATATTTGCTGGTGGAGAACCAATAAATTTAGCAGTAAATACATTAGCAGGCCGATGATATACATTATCAGGTGTATCGATCATTTGTAATTCCCCGTTGTACATCAGCACAATCCGATCAGCAAATGTGGTTGCTTCTATCTGATCATGTGTTACATAAACAATGGTCTGGCCAAACATTTCATGAATTTTCATCAGCTCCTTACGTGCAGAAACCCGAAGCTGCGCATCTAAATTAGATAATGGTTCATCCAGAAGGAAAAAATCACTTCTATTCACCGTTGCACGAGCCAGCGCTACCCGTTGTCGTTGCCCACCTGAAAGCTGTTTTGGCAAACGATTTTCATACCCTTTCAGTTGGAGCATTTCCAGTACAAAATCAAGCCGCCGTTTTATTTCTTTCTTTTCAACCTTTTTGACTTTCAAGGCATACATAATATTCTGTTTCACGGTCATATGCGGATATAAAGCGTAATTTTGGAATACCATTGAAACATTTCGTTTTCCACTTGGCGTATCGTTTACCCTTTGTCCATTCATATATAAATTTCCTGACGTTATTTCTTCCAGCCCAGCAATCATTCTTAATATAGTTGACTTCCCGCATCCAGAAGGACCGAGCAAGATTAATCGTTCTCCTTCTCTCACCGTAAAATTCAAATCCTTTACTACTTCTGTGTCAGCATATACCTTCCTTACATTCTCAAATTTTATTTCCTTCACTACATTCCCCTCCATTACTTAATACCAGATGACGTAAACGTTCCAATAATATACTTTTGGAATGACAAATATAAAATAAGTGGAATAATCATTGTAATCACGGATACGGCCATTGCAACGGTGAAATTAGTTCCACCTTCAGAGCTAATGAACATTTGCAACGCTAAAGGCAACGTAAAATTCTCTGTTGTCTTTAAAATAAGCACAGGCCATACAAACTCATTCCATGTACTAATAAAGAACCAAATACCTACCGAAGTGACAGCTGGACGCACGAGGGGCAATACAATATCTTTCATAATTCTTCCATGGCTCATATTATCCAGCCTCGATACTTCAATCAGAGAAAGGGGAATATTTTTCATCGATTGGCGAATCAGGAAAATCCCCACGGCATCTGCCAACTGTGGAAGAATAACCCCCCAAACATTATCAAGCATTCCTAAATTTGAAATGATTAGATAGTTTGGTATCATCGTTACGGTAAAAGGTATAAAAATGGTACCAATTAATAGAAAATACAGGATCTCTTTTCCTTTAAACGAAAAATAAACAAAAGCATACGCTGCTAAAAAGGCGGTAACTAATTTAAAAATGGTAGCAACTGTAGCAACTACAAATGTATTCCATGTAATTTGAAAAATCGGCAACGTATCAAATAACGTTATATAATTTTCCAAAGTGGCATGGATTGGAATGATATTTAGAACGTTATTATACGCATCCTGTAATGGTTTAAAAGACATCCCAACCGCATAGATAACTGGTAAAATCATAATCAGGATCGTTATTATGAAAATAATATGCCAAACATTTTCTACACGCCGATTAATTTTCATAATAAATCCCCCGCTCTACATATCTAAATTCAAGAAACAGCAGTAATAAAAATAACGCCATGGTAATAATAGATATAGCTGCTGAATGCCCTGTACGATAAACAACAAAAGCTTCATGGTAAGCATGATAAATCAAATTAGAACTCGCGTAATCCGGACCGCCTTGTGAAATAACTTTTACGGGGGTAAACACATATTGCAAGCTCTGAACAATGGTGATAATAAATACATATATCCCTGTTGCACTACTCATCGGCAAAATAATTTGGAAGAATATACGTACGAGCGAAACGTTATCCATCCTTGCTGCTTCAATGATTTCTCTGGATATCCCATTAATGGATGCATATAAAAGGATGAAATTGTATCCAAAAACCTTCCAGGATGTAATCAAACTCAACACAACAATGATCCAGCCTTCTGCCTTTGTCCAATTAGGAATTTCCAAACCAAACCAGTTAAATAAAATAGCTACAGGACCTGAAACCGGATTTAATATCCAAGTGAATAAAATAGAGCCTACTACAAGCGAAATAAATGCTGGTAAAAACAAGGCACCTTTATAAAAGTTTTTATATTTACGCAGTACAAGATCAATCACAAATGCAAAAATATATGGAATGACGCAATTAACGATTAACAGTAATACAATGTAGAGGAACGTATTTCCTAAGATACGATAGGTCCTTGGATCGCTAAGAACTTCCGTATAGTTTTTTAACCCAACAAACTCTTTAGTGGGACTAATCATATTCCATTCAAAAAAACTTAAATATATGGTGTAGATAAATGGCCAAAAAGTAAAAACAGCAAAAATAATAATAGAAGGGATGAGCAATAAGTAACCAAACGCATTCTCTCTGTTAATATGCAGTTTTCCCTTTGCCACAGTTAACGAACTCATTTTATTGTTCCTCCACTTACTTCAGTTTTTAAAGAAATCGGAAGAAGGTTGCCCCTCTTCCGAAGCCCTTTTACATAGTTATGGCAGTAAAGCATTGATTTCATCTTGTGTTGTTTTCAATCCTTCTTCTGGAGAAATGCTCCCTTCTAATAGCTGTTCCCGCAAGTCAAGCAGCATTTGCTCTGCTTGTAATCCAGCATTACCAGGGAAAGAAGCCCAAGGAACCACCCCATCCATCTGATTGATTGCAGGAGTCATCATTTCATTTTCTTCTAAATAAGTTTTTAACCCATTTTCTGCTTCCGCTACATCATGGCGTGGCGGTACATAGCCTGTCCCTTTCGTCCATTCAGCCATTGCTTCTACGCTATATAGATAACTCATAAACTCCCACGCAGCTTTTTGTTCCTCTTCCTCTTGAGCAGTAATAGCCAGCATCGCTCCTCCAGCAGGAAGCCTTACTTCCTTTCCTTCCCATGCAGGTGATTCTACTGCTGCGACATCAAACTGTGCATTATCCTGAATATTGGAGCGCTGCGCAATCGTTGTATAAGTCATTGCTACACTCCCATCAATAAAGCTCTGCACACCCTGATCCCAGCCTATATGCAATGCCGTCTCATCTTCTACAATCATATCTGTAAGGAACTGATATGATTCGATTCCTTCTTCGGATGCAAATGCTGCTTGGCCATCCTCAATAAACGATGCCCCATTACTTTCAAGTAAGGCTTGTGTTGCCCAGTTATCAGCAGGTTCTTGAAAATAAAGTCCGTAATTTCCTGTTTCCTCCTTAATCACTTTAGAAAATTCCTTTACCTCTTCCCATGTCTGTGGACCATCTTCATCCAGTCCTGCTTCTCTTAGCATATCTTTATTAATATACAAAACGGGTGTACTGAGAGAATAAGGAATACCAACCTGTTCTCCATCTGAATTCTTCGCAAGATCCATTACATTTGGCAGGAAATGATCTTCCAAAAATGTTGCGTCATCTGGAAAATGTTCCTCAATTACATGTTGCGGAGGTGTATACTCGAAATTTTCAGAGAAATAATCCATAAAAGCCCACCCGATTTGTACAACAGCTGGAGAATTACCTGCAGCAGCTTCAGCTTGCATATTCTGCATCAAGCCTTTATACATATCCGGATTATATTTAGCGACAACCTCTACAGTATCACTTTGGGCATTAAATTCTTCCACAAGCTCTGCGACAGTTTGTCCTCCTTGTGTTTCCGCGTTAACATGCCAATACTCAATAACTGTTTTTCCATCTTCGTTACTTTCATTTCCTGCAGCTTCACTATTACATGCAGTAAGGAAAGATATAAGAATGATAAATAAAGCTATCTGCAACCACCGTTTCATTTACTTTCCTCCGTTCATTTTGTTTTGTATTCCTTCCAAAAGAGATAAGTTCTTATTTGACTTAAAGCATCATATTTTTAACAAAGATTAACAAGAAATCCCCTCCATTTGCCCACCAATTAATTAACACTTAGCCATTAAAAACGAATCAAAATGTATTATGTATACTATTAATAACTCTATCTATATGTTTTTAGACTACACAACTGGCTGCACAGATTGTTTATTTCATTTTCACTACTGATTGTAACGTTCAATTATTAATAAGGAATAAAGGTATTGTAAACAATTATTAATCTTCTTTTAAATTAATTTAAAAGTAAGCGTTAAATCCCTCCCACCTATAAGTTATAAATCACGCATGAGATAATCTTCATAGAAAATAATTCAGAGGTTATACGATGACAAAGAAAAAAGAATAAAATGGAAAACAAGATAAGATGCATAGAAAGCTAGTGAAATGCAAGTTGCCGCATGGTGTCGAGAACAAGGTATTAAAGCGAGTCAAATGTATTATTGGATTCGAAAGTATGAAAAAGATGTTGCGCCTACACATGATGAAAGAATAATGGACACCAGTCCATATGGAGGAATGATTCCGTTTATCCTCTCCAGTCAGCGCCTGTATTCATCTATTTTGACACTCTTTCTGTCGAAGTACGCCCTGGTACGGATATGGCTTTGCGACAAACAGCACGTGTACTGCCTAAAAATGCCCTAAGTCAGGCTATTAAATATTGTCGTAACCAATGGGATCATTTAGAAGCATTTATGAAGGATGGTCGTCTCGAAATAGATAACAACCGGGGAGAGCGATTGATCAAACCATTCGTGATCGGTCGCAAAAAAACTGGTTATTTAGCAATACCGCTAAAGTAGCTAAAGCTAGTGCCATTATCTATAGTGTTGTAGAGACAGCCGAGGAAAACGGATGGATTGGGAATGCGGCATTCCTCAGGAAGTGTCGGTGACCAAGGTAAGAGGTGAGCTAATTTTTTCTTTATCAGACGTATCCATTTTGGGGAGTTCGGTGTCAAATGATGACAGATATTATGAACCATCCAATTCGAGTTCCATTAAATAGTGCGTATTTACCATCTATCGGGGTTACTTCTACAGCTTTCATCGAACTAGGATGGTAATTATATGCAGTGAAATTGGTAGTGGAACATCGAAGGTAAGCAGCGGAAGTCGCAAGAGAATTGGCTTTAGTTCCATAGACGCTGTAAAAATGGGTAACGAAGTATAAAGCGTACCAAGAGAACAGCTTTGTAGGAATCGCAGTCCTGATAATCAAGCTGGATAAAAAAAGATAAACGAATTCGTGATTTGGAAAAGATGGTAGCTATTCTAAAAAAGGCTATGGTCCATCTTCGCCAATAAGCCGGAATAATCTATGTATTTATCCAACGACACCGTCACGAATTTCGTGTAAAGAAGATGTGTCAGGTGTTTCCAAGAGCGGCTATTATGAGTGGATTGATCGCCTTGTCAGCGATCAATCCAAACGCAAAAAAAACTGATAGCTCAAATCAAACGTATATTTATCGCATCCAAAAAAAGATATGGAAGTTTTAAAATCACGTAGGTTTTACGTAGTGCATGAACAGATAATTTAAACATTTATTGGAGAGTCTCCCTACTAAAATAATATTAATTTGACACTAAAGGATAGGCTGCCCGATACAGTTGGTTTTATTTTTATCCTCACCCTCATTTTTTAAATTAAAATGTTCTTATCAATCAATTCATCTGCCATCATTTTAAGCTTTGTAATAAATTCATCACAATTTTCCGATTTTCTTAGTTGTTCAACATTGTATGATTCGGATACAATTTCAATAAAGAGCTCAAAAAATTTATTAAACTTTTTTGATTCCTTCTTATTAATCGCAACCAGTGCAACTACTTTAATTTCTTGATCAGACCATATGATTGGTTCCTGTAATGTTAATATGGATATCCCGCTCTTTAGTGCATCCAGCTCAACGGAATGAGGCACAGCAATTCCCGATGGAAAACTTGTTGGAGACATCTTCTCTCTCCGCTGCACACTATAATAAAAGTTCTCACCAACATATCCTTCTGCTATCATCATTTGATTCATATGTTTTATGATATCTGAAACCATCAATCCTGAAGGATCAATTTGATTAAAGTAAAGGCTTTCACTAAAGAATCTTTTTATAAGCTTATCTATTAAATCTTTCTGATGTTGTTTTTTCTTTACATCAACTCGTTTTTCAATTTTAATTAAATCTCTATCTGTAAGAAATGGCTTAATAAACACAGAACCTTCATAAGTAGTCGCCACTTTCCTGTCCGTCGTTACTAATAAATCATAATGAAAGAATTGATTATCATTATAATCAGAGACTGATTGAATTTGCACAGAAGACCCTAAACGATTTTTTATTTTTTTTGTTATTTGGTCTCTTATACCATGGTAATCATTAGCAATCAATAATATCCTAATATAATTCTTATCAATAGCTTTTTCTTTTTCAAGGAGAGAACCTATATGAAGCGCAATGAACGAAATCTCATCTTCATTAAATGTAATATCAATTTTTTCCTGAATTAATGAAGCAATATATACTGATATATCATAAATAATTGGGTAGCTGATTTTAATATCAAGCAAATTGCTATTTCTATTAAATTTTTGAAACTGTGATCTATAGAATAATCCTTGTAAATGTATGGCTAGTTTGTTGATAAAATCATTATCCTCAAAGTCAATTAAATATATATCTTCCGCTCTGCGCAGTACATCTCTTAATACGGATAAAATGGTACTATCAACATAAGCTTCTACCTGTTGTTCATTATTGTTTTCAATTAATGACTTATCATATAATCCAACAAATTGTAAAGCTAACTTATATATCTCTGATTCTGGAAAATGAACGTTATACTTTTCGGCTAAACCTTTCGTTATTTCGTTTGTCAATGTAAGTTCTTGCTTATCCAAATTCTCTTTTAATATGTCTTGATCATTTTCTGTTAAAATGTATCCTTGCCGAATTCTC